>DGTC01000006.1 GCA_002394205.1 Lachnospira sp. UBA4346
ATGAAAGACTGGGCAATCGAAAAAGGAGCAACACATTACACACATTGGTTCCAGCCATTAACAGGAACAACTGCTGAAAAACATGATTCATTTATTTCAGCACCAAAAGAAAACGGAAAGGTTCTTATGGAGTTCTCCGGCAAAGAATTAATCAAAGGTGAACCGGATGCTTCTTCTTTCCCTTCAGGTGGATTAAGAGCAACATTCGAGGCAAGAGGATATACAGCATGGGATTGTACATCTCCTGCATTCGTTCGCGAAGGTGCTGCCGGCGCAACACTTTGTATTCCAACTGCTTTCTGTTCTTACACAGGCGAAGCACTCGATCAGAAGACTCCACTGCTTCGTTCTATGGATGCCATTAATGCGCAGGCACTTCGTATTTTAAGATTATTTGGCAACACAACTTCTAAGAAGGTTACACCTTCTGTTGGCGCAGAGCAGGAATATTTCATCGTAGACAGAGATAAATATTTACAGAGAAAAGATTTAATTTTCTCCGGCCGTACATTATTCGGTGCAATGCCTCCTAAGGGTCAGGAATTAGATGACCACTACTTCGGTATCATCAGAGAACGTATTGGTTCCTTCATGAATGATGTCAACAAAGAATTATGGAAGCTCGGCGTATCTGCAAAAACACAGCACAATGAAGTTGCTCCGGCTCAGCATGAGTTAGCTCCTATTTATGCACAGTGCAATATCGCAACAGATAATAACCAGCTTACAATGGAAGTCTTAAAGAAAGTTGCATATCGCCATAACCTCGTATGTCTTCTTCATGAGAAGCCATTTGCAGGTGTAAATGGTTCCGGTAAGCATAACAATTGGTCAATTACTACAAATGATGGCATCAATTTATTAGAGCCTGGTAAAACACCTCATGAAAATATCCAGTTCTTATTAGTACTTGGTGCAATTATGAAAGCTGTCGATACACACGCAGACCTTCTTCGTGAATCTGCTTCTTGTGTTGGTAACGACCACAGACTTGGTGCGAATGAAGCTCCTCCAGCTGTTATTTCTATGTTCCTTGGCGAACAGCTTGAAGACGTTGTTATGCAGTTGATTGATAAGGGGGATGCTACAAGCTCTATCCAAAAAGGTAAGTTAAAGACGGGTGCTTCTACGCTTCCTGATTTGAATAAAGATGCAACAGACCGTAACAGAACTTCTCCATTTGCATTCACAGGTAACAAATTCGAATTCCGTATGGTTGGTTCTTCTGATTCTATCGCTCCTGCCAATGTTGTATTAAATACAATCGTTGCTCAGAGCTTCAAAGAAATTGCTGATGAATTAGAACAGGCTGAAAACTTTGAAATGGCTTGTCATGATATGATTAAGAAGTTATTTACAGAACATCATAGAATTGTATTTAACGGCAATGGTTATACGGACGCATGGATTGATGAAGCTGCAAGACGCGGATTACCAAACATTCCTACAATGGTAGATGCAATTCCTGCTCTTACAACTCCAAAGGCTATTGATCTCTTCCAGTCATTTGGTGTATTTACAGAGGCAGAATTACGCTCAAGAGCCGAAATTAAATATGAAGCATATTCTAAGGCTATCAATATCGAAGCAAAGGCCATGATTGATATTGCCGGCAAGCAGATTATCCCAGCAGTGGTTTCTTATACAACAGAACTTGCAAACTCTATTCTTGCTGTCACAGAAGCCGGTGTCGATGCATCTGTCCAGAAAGAAATGTTAGACAGTGTTACAGGTTACTTAAAGGATATGAAGTCTGCACATGCAAAGTTAATCGGTGTAGTTGCTGAAGCTGCTACTATTGATGACACAGCTGAACTCGCTACATACTTCAAAGATACAGTTACAACGGTTATGGCAGATTTAAGAAGACCTGCTGATGCACTTGAAATGATTGTTGATAAAGAATTCTGGCCGTTCCCATCATATGGTGATTTGATGTTTGAAGTCTAAAACATACTTATACAATTAGATTGATGAACTAATTTCAACAATATTACATCCACTGTGGTATTTATGTATTGCCACAGTGGATTTTTTATCCCACAATACTACGCACACAATACATACAGCCGCCAAATTTCCCTTCTATCTTCTTCCTATCTGGCATCACACACCTTATACCTGTACCTCCCTCATTGGGGCGTTTCATTGTACACAAAATCAGGGAACTGCCTTATGAAAATCTATAATCTATATTTCCCCTATTAAAATCTGCATAAAAATGCCCAAGATAAAACAAAGACAAAAAGGATGTCAGCAACGATTTCTTGATTTTAAACATTCTAACTTTAGAACGCTTAAAATCTTACATTCTGACATCCTTTTTCAAATATATATTTTTATGATTGTTTACTTCTTAATACAAACTCTCATACGAACTCTTATACAAACTGCAAAATAATCTCTTATAAAGCTAAAAACTTCCGCCGCCTCCGCCGGAATTTCCGCCACTGCTATGACCTCCGCCACTGCTGCTGCTACTACGCTCAATATGACGTTTTACAACTGTTGTATTAATAAAATGATCTTCTTTTCTGTGGATATTGTAACCATGATCCTTTGTATAGGTTCTACTGTCTACTGTCATCTTTGCTCTCGCCTGTAACATCATAATAATAACGACTACCGTTGCCACACCTGCTGCAATTGCGAGCTTAATCGGAAGATTCTTTGTCATTCGATAAGTCAGGCTCTTATTCATTGATGAAGATATCGAATCAATAAATACAGTTCCTGCCTTATAATATGATCCATTGGTCAGTTTTTTCTGAACAGATGATAACATATCGTCCATATCTGACTGCGAAATATCACTTTTTGCATTACCTGTTGCAGTAATACGATATTTACGGGACTTCATATCGACTGCCAGCCCGATTGCATTCGGTGACAATGTCGCAGATGTATCATCATAACCATATCCGTTTGCAGCCATTAACTGCTTTAAATAATCATTTAACTGAGATTCCGTCTTTCCATCATATAAAGTAACAATAAAAATATCTGTTTTACAGGCATCCGATGCCTTTCTGCAATTCGTCTCTAATTTCTTTGCTTCACTCTCCGTAAAAAGTGATGCATCATCTGTAACAAACTTTGTATTTGCATCCGATGCATATGTTACAACCAAATTGGTTATGCTAATTGTTAAAATCATAACAACCAATAAACCAACACCTGCAAGTAAACGGTTCACACCCGAACGCAGAATTTTCTTCCCCATATTCTTTTCCATTCTTTTTCCCTTTCTCATTTTGTTATATTGTTCTACTACAATAACGTCTATTTTATTAAATTACTGTGTAAATGCAACATTTATTCGTCTCTTTGTAATCTATAATAAACATCTTGACATCCAAACAGTTCTAATTTCCGTAATAATTACTTAGAAAAATAATGTGACAAGAAATGTTACAATGAAGATTCCAATCCACCATGCTGCTGCACGCCCTTTACTAATTGGACGATTTGCAACAATTTTCCCTGTCTGACCATTTAACATAAACTGAAAATCTTTTCCCTGATATCTGCAATTTAACATCCATACAGGGAGTAACGCATACTGATTTGACTTATTATCTAAGGAAATCTGGTTATCCAGCACATGAACACTCGAATACCCTGTTATCGTATTTCTCGTAATTTCTGTAATATAATTACGAACTCTCGACTGTACACGCTCCATCATATCCTGATCCGTAAAGTTGTACCGTTCTGATAAATATCCGGACAGATACGGCATTTCAAATGGAACCAGATCCTGATATTCAAATGGCTCTAACTTATCCATAGCATCATCTTCCATCTTCTCTGAGGCATCTGCCGGAATCTTTTCAAACTGTGCTGACACATTACGATACACCTGATAGTGATCCGTATAAATATATTCTGTATCACCATGACGCTCTTTGCGTACACGTTCTGCACTGGCATGCATATCCGACTCTCCCTCAAAATCATAGAGCCAAAATGGTACGTAAACTCCAGACATTTTCTCAATCGTACTCTGACTGCGTAATGTCTTCGGTGTCAATGGTCCTTTCTTTAACCATCCTTTATAAATATCTTTCGCCTGCTCCTTTGTAATACGGAATGGAATAACGGACTGTGGCTCAAAGGTGCCATCTAAGCGGTCTTGAACCAACGATGGATTTCCACAAAATGAACAGATTGTTGCTGACGTATACTCATCCGTCACAAGCTCTGCTCCACAACTTTGACAATGATAAATCTTCATCTGTTGATTTGTCGCTGCATTTCCCTGTTCCTGCGCAGAATCCCTCTCCTGCTGATGCATATGCTTTCCATACTGTTCTTCATATTCATGAACTTCCATCTGATTTCCACAGTGCGCACATACGAGCTGCTGTGTCTTTCCATCAAATTCCATTGCCGCGCCACACGCTGGGCATTTATATGTAATTGGCATTGTCCCTCCTTCTGCCGATTAACTTATCGACCTTTTCCTTGGTAGTTATTCATTTTTTGTTCATATTTCGTTTTATAATCTTTAACAAAGCGCACACGAATTCTTCACTTTTTCTCTATACAATGAAAGAAACCAAAAAATGATTTTTTCATTATACTTTTATAGATTAGTTGTGATAAACAACTATCCTCCCTCTTTTTTCATCGCTCACATTTGTGAGCGATATTTTTTTGTAAAAATCAATATACAAACTACAACTATGACAATCTCTTATTGATTTACAATCATATACTCCTTCTGTAAACACATTGTGTTCAAACTGTATCACACAGATATTAGAAAATGAAAAAAGAGACAACCATCATGATAGCACCGATAATTGTCATCACAATTCCTATTTTTCCGTCTTTTCTTACACTCGGTTCTGTAAAATCTTTCTTATCTCTGTGATCATAGAACAGATTCCATTGATGTCTGGAATTCGTAATTTTCACAATTCCAACAAATGTAACCACAAGTCCTATTAGAAAGCACATAAAACCTAAAAAAGGAAGAAATGAGTCCCCCTGATATGATTCACTATCATTAAAGTCCACTTCTAATGCAATTCTTTGTAACAGTAATACTAAATTCATATGTTCTCCTTTCTGATATTATGTTGCTAATATCCGATTAACTTATAAAATGGTTTGTTTATATTATACATCATTCCCTATCATTTCCTCAACCATTTCTGTCTATGATATATTTTTCACAATTAATTTTAACAATTTTCATTTCCGTTATCATTTTTCTGTTATTTATATACTTTCATGTCATTTTATTTGACCGCTTCTTTCTGTTTCTAATGATTTTCATTGACTTTTTTTCAGTGCAACTATACAATAAATCCATATAGGCAATATGCCAATTTATTAAAGAATGGAGATTTTATTATGGCAAATCAGAATCCTATTGTTACAATTACAATGGAAAACGGCGATGTAATGAAGGCTGAATTATATCCTGAAATTGCACCAAATACGGTAAATAACTTTATCAACTTAATCCAGAAAGGCTTCTATGACGGTGTTATCTTCCATAGAATCATCCCTGGTTTTATGATTCAGGGTGGCGATCCTGACGGTACCGGTATGGGTGGTCCTGGTTATTCTATTAAGGGAGAATTCTCTCACAACGGATTTAACAACGATTTAAAACATTCAAGAGGCGTATTATCAATGGCTCGTACTCAGATTCCTGATTCCGCAGGTTCTCAGTTCTTCATTATGCACGCTGATGCACCGCATCTTGACGGAGAATATGCTTCATTTGGTAAATTAACAGAAGGTTTTGAAGTATTAGATGCCATCGCTTCTACGGAAACTGACTGGAGTGACCGTCCAAGAACTCCACAGGTTATGAAAAGCGTAACTGTAGAAACATTTGGCGTTGATTATGACGCACCGGAAACAGTATAAAGTTTCCTATAATATTAAAAAAGGCTGCATGAAAGATAACAAGGGATACATCCTGCCTGTGTTCTCTTTTCATGCAGCTTTTTGTGTATTTGCTTTTTTATTATTTTATCTTTTATTATCTGTCTTTGTTATTCATCCGTATCTCTATAATAATAGAATAGAGCTATAATTTTTACATTTATACACATTGATATATATTTCTCTGATATGGAACAACATTATGTGCCATGCTTGCACTGTAATTCTGTCCTTCTTCTACCGCAAGCTGAATCTGACTGTGTATTTGCTGAAGTCTTGCACAAAATAACTTTCCTGCCGGTGTCATTTCTACACCATTTCTACGCTCAAATATACGAAACCCGACTTCTGTCTCTAATGACTTAATCTGATAAGATAATGCCGGCTGTGTGATATACAGCTTTTGTGCCGCCTTATTAAAATTTAAAGTTTTTGATAATTCCAGTACCATTTCCATCTGTTTAACGTTCATATACCCTCCAATTCGTCATATACAATGACTATATCTCTACTTACGACCAACCTTTTCCATCTTTGCATCTGTTATATGCATAACCATTTTAACAACATTATCTGATACATCTGATACAATTTCTTATAAAAGAACAAAGAACGTGACATTTTCCATTTGCGAGAGTGCGCATCCTGCGGAGCATTTTTATATTATAGGAACAAAGTTTTCTATAATATAAAAAGATGTACCAAATTCGATTTCTCTCCTTTGATACATCTATTATACTTTTAAAATGAAATAATTGCTAATACTTATACAGTATATTTCGTTATGCATAAATTGAATACATGAATTCTAATTCTACAAAATCTTATCAAACCTGTTCCTTTTATTGATGCATTTCCGAATGTGACTGCATATATTCCTCATATAAATCGGGACGATACTTTTTCGTACGCTCTAAAGACTTTTCAAACCTCCAGGCATCGACTTTGGCATGATTCCCGGATAACAACACATCCGGAACCCTTTTTCCCATAAATTCAACCGGTCGTGTATATTGTGGATATTCTAACAAACCATTCTCAAAACTTTCCGTCTCTGCGGACTCTGTATTGTTAAGGACACCCGGGACCAGTCTGGATACAGAATCTATCACAACCATCGCTGCGAGTTCTCCACCGGTCAATACGTAATCTCCAATAGAAACATAGTCTGTAACAATATTTTCAAGCACACGTTCATCAATTCCTTCATAATGTCCGCATAAAATCACAAGGTCTTCTTCCTTTGCAAAATCATGCGCCATCTGCTGATTAAATGTATGTCCCTGCGGTGTCATATAAATGACTCTCGGTTTCTTTGATAAACGCTCTGCCACATGCTCATACGCTGCCTGTACCGGTTCAGCCTGCATGACCATTCCGGCACCACCTCCATATGGATAATCATCCACTTTCATGTGCTTATTTGTCGAGAAGTCACGAATATCCACTGCCTCTACTGACAGAATTCCTTTATCAATTGCTCTTCCGGTAATACTCGTATTTAATCCGTCTAAAATCATCTGTGGAAATAATGTTAAAACATGAAAATTCATTACTTTACAACTCCTGCAATTCCATTCAGTAAATATGGATAATACTGGTTATAAATATTGCTTCCATTTCCCGTAAATTCCGGTGCCATATATCCTGTTTCATCCTTAAATGCTGTTGCAACATCGACATAAGTAATATTCTGAGCCGGTGCTGATGCCTGAACAATTGTATTTACCTCATCAATCGCAGCCTGTGTTACATTTGTCGAAGGCTTCGCCTCAAATTCCTGTGTAACCGGAAGCAACGATAACACGCAAACATTGGTATTGGGAAGATCTGCTTTGAGCTGTGTTGCAATTGACATGATATTATCTGCAATTGTCTGACCGGCAAGCGTTCCGTAATTGACATCATTTAACCCCACCATAATAAATACACGGGAAGGATTTGCATTAATCACACCGCCAATATATTCTGCTGCTCTTGATGTTGTATTATTACCGTCTGACATTACCTGCGACGCATCCAGATAATTATAATAAGAAATACCATTTACAATCGAATCCCCGATGAAAATAGAACCATTATAATAATCTCTTGCCGTAAATTCCTGCTCCACAGCAGGGGCTGCCAATGCGAGTCCTGATAATGCAGGATTAACCGGTGCAGCCGTTGCCTGCTGTGCGGCTGTTGTCTGCTGCACAGCAGTTGTCTGTATCTGCTGTTGCGTTATTGGCTGTGTAACTGCCTGTGTTGAAGTAACCGTCTGTGTAACTTCTGTTGCCTTACCACTGTTCTTTTTGCCAACACTGTTATACGCAACTGCACAAATGACAACTGCTACAACAATTCCTGCACATGTATAACACAATTTTTTGTATTTATTCCATTTGCGCATCCTTTTATTTAATTTAATTTCTGACTTTTCACCCATTCTTTGTGCCTTTCTATATCTGATTTTCTGCTTATTTTACCACTTCATCTTACGCAATACAACTGCCGATGTCTTACGGATACCAATATCTAAGAATCCTCCAGGAAGGCTATATCCAAGCCGTTCCGTTCCGTAGCCACCTTCATACGTAACCAGTACCTGCTCTAAATCGTCCTTATCTGTCAGACCAATTTCCCACGCCTGAATACGTACTCTGCGTTCCTCTTCTGCATTATTTACAATTACAATTACTGCGTCATCTTCTGTAAATCGTCCATATGCAATCAAATTCGGCTGTGCAAGCAGACTCTTATAAGAACCATGCATCAACGCCGGACTATCCTTGTGCATCCGAATAACCGCTTTATGAAAATCAATGAGCATGTGATCTTCCTTGCCCCATGGGTAAGTTCTTCTATTATCCGGATCTGTCCAGCCACATACGCCTGCTTCATCTCCATAGTAAATGGTTGGAGCTCCCGGCCAGGTCATCTGAATGACAACTGCCTGCATAAACACATATTTATTAATATTCCAGGATGCTGATTCTGAACCGGCATATGCAACACGACCAACCGTCTTATTGGTTCTTGTTAAAAATCTCGAATGGTCATGATTCGACAATTCATTCATAGAAATTGCGTATGCCTGACCACCCATACGTGACATATTATGATGCATCGCACCAAAGAAATAATCTGCATTTCCTAATTTATCCTGACGAAACTCATCGCTATGCTTTTCCATACCTGTCAAAAACCATGTAATTGGTTCCATAAAGGCATCATAATTCATAATGGTATCCCATTCTCCACCATGCAGCCAATTATATGCGTCTCCATAATGCTCAGCTAAAATAACTGCATTGGGATTGGCCTCTTTGACTGCCGTGCGGAACTTTTTCCAGAAATTATGATTATATTCTTCACTGTGTCCTAAATCTGCTGCCACATCAAGTCTCCAACCATCTACATTGTATGGAGCTGATACCCATTTTTTTGCAATACGCAAAATGTAATTCTCTAACTCTTGTGACTCCTCATAATTGAGTTTTGGCAGTGTATCATGTCCCCACCAGCCATCATAAGAATTATTATCCGGCCAGTGATCTCCATAAAATTTAAAGAAATCATGATATGGGCTGCTATAATTTTCATATGCCCCCGGCTCATAATGTTCTGCACTCGTACTGTAAATGTGTTCTTTATCCAGCCATTTGTTAAAAGATCCACAATGATTAAAGACACCATCTATAATAACTTTCATTCCTCTACGGTGTACTTCTTCCATAAATTTTGCAAAAAATGCATTGCTCGCCTCAAGATTCTCTTTATTTGTCACACGATCAATAAAACGTGTCGCATGCACATTATCCTGATCTCCCTCCGGTAATAATTCTCCTTCATCAGAAACAATCTTACCAAAATGTGGATCAACATAATCATAATCCTGAATATCATATTTATGATTTGACGGTGAAACAAAAATCGGATTCAGATACAAAACATCCACACCTAAATCCTGCAAATAATCCAACTGATTCAAAATGCCCTGCAAGTCTCCGCCATAGAATTCACGGATTCCCATCTGTGCGGGATATTTTCCCCAATCCTGTACCCTGACAACATGTTCACCAATATAGCTATACTCATGATCTAATACATTGTTGGTACTGTCTCCGTCACAGAAACGATCCACAAATATCTGATACATTATAGCACCTTTCGCCCATTCAGGTGTGGTAAATCCCGGAATTAACTCAAAGTTATAATATGGATTTAATTCTTCAATTGCACCAATCTGGTTATAATAACAAATTGCAGCTCCAGACTTTACTTTAAAATAATAATATATCTTATTTTCATCCACCTGAATCTGCGCCTCATAGTAATCAAACTTGTAATCACTGCGGACTTTCGTCATTTGATGCTCACAATTATTTATATAAACATAAGCACGATCAATGTTATATCTTCCTGTACGCAACCTCAGCGTTACCAAATCACCCGGCTTTGGTTCACTCGGTGTCCGATATCGCTCTGTCACATCACTGAACAGCGCTCTCGTATTTAGTGCAGGTCTTGCATTACACATATATAACAACTTTTTTTCATCTGTTGTAAGATTCTCTACTGTTCTAACAATCTTCATGTGCTGACTCCTTTTACCAATATCAGTCATATACCCTATTCTATTGTATACCAAAACTGTGCTTTTCGCAACGAATAAACCATTTGTTTTACCATAAATAACCCCTTCCTATCATTCAAAAATGGCAACCATATCTCATCTGCATGATACGGTTGCCACGGAACTGATTCCATACACACGATAAATAAATTTATACAATAATATACTTACGTATGCACATTCTTATTATTTATTTCTTTTTCTTTGTCTTCTGCCAATCACAAGAAGTACGCAGCCAAATGCCATCATACTTATACCAGTCAGATAGAATACTCCATTTTCTTCCCTGTGCGTATCCGGAAGTACATTCTGTGTTTCTATCTCTGTATCCGTTGTCACTTCAATGGTCTGTATTGGAGGAACTGACGGTTTTAATTCAATTCTGTTTGAACCCGTTGTCAATTCTATTTCGTCCGGCTTTGTCGGCTCTGTCTGTGATTTTGTTTCGCTTGGCTTTATCGGCTCTGCCTGTGATTTTGTTTCGCTTGGCTTGGTCGGCTCTGCCTGTGATTTTGTTTTACTTGGCTTTGTCGGTTCTGCCTGTGATTTTGTTTCGCTTGGCTTGGTCGGCTCTGCCTGCGATTTTGTTTCGCTTGGCTTTATCGGCTCTGCCTGTGATTTTGTTTCGCTCGGCTTTGTCGGTTCTGCCTGCGATTTTGTTTCGTTTGGCTTTGTCGGTTCTGCCTGCGATTTTGTTTCGTTTGGCTTTGTCGGTTCTGCCTGCGATTTTGTTTCACTTGGCTTCGTCGGCGGTTCTGTTGGCAGTACCTTTTCATGTACAAGTTCAACATACTGCCAATCTGGCGTTTCTTCTACTGTAAATGTCACAGGTTCTACGAGTTTATAATCTTTTGGTGCTTCTTCCTCTCGCACAATATATGTATCCCCTGCCAGTAATTCACCTATCATTGTCTTCGGTTCTTCTTCTGATGTCCAGGTCTTTATAACTTCCGGTTTCTGACCTTCTTTCACCTGTTCAAGTACAAGTTTTGCCCCCGGCAATGCTGACTTATTTTCATTATATACGGCAATTGAAACCTTTGTTGGAGGAATCTCCTGAACAATCGCAATATTCCCATCGTTATCTATTTCCATCGTTACACCCGCTGGTGTTTCAACAAATTCAATTTCATTGTTTTCTTTATATGAGAACTGTATGCGTTGTCCAATAACGTAACCATGATATGGCTGTTTTGATATTTCTTCAAGTGTATATACCTCACCGGATTTTAACATACCGGCCACTACATATGGCTTTTCCGTAACTTTCCATTGAAGTGTCTTTACATTCTCATCTAAGAAATTTCCTTCCAAACGCATCTCATTTCCAATTGTAACATTTTTCGTTGTAGTCAACTGCTGAATTGTAAGCTGTACACGTGCATTTGTAATCGTCTTACCTGGTGTCCAGTTCAATACCTGTGTCTGCTGGTCTTTTCCAATTTCAAATGAATACTTCTTGTCATCAAGTACATAATTGTCTAGTGCTTTGGTTTCTGCAATATAATATTTACCCCACTCCAGACCTGTAATCTTTAACACACCATCTGATGCTGCCTGTTCTGTCCACGCCGCTTCTGATACCTTATATGCTTTTCCTGTAATCAGATTTCTGATATATTCAAACATCGAATTACTTTCTTTATAACGGTATATCGCAAATGTAACACCATTTAACTTCTGTTCTAAATCAGCTGAATCTGTCTTTACAAGTTCAACTGTTCCGGAAACTCTGTTATTAGAAAGTCCTTTTGCCGTGAGTAATTCTATTCCCGACGTTACATTAAGATTCCATGCATGATTCTCTGCATTGGTACGGTTAATTACTATTGTCGTATTTTTCGTATTTTCATCAACTGTAAACTGACATGAAAATGGATTATCTCCAAGTTCATATCCATATGGAACCGTCTTTTCAGTCAAAGTATACGTACCTGCAAGTAAGCCTTTTAAGAATAACTCCCCATCGACTGTTGTTTTTGTTTTTTCCTGACCTGCTGTCTCATATGAATAGACCTTTCCGGCGGCATCCGTTACAACCTCCTTTGTCCAGGTTGTCTGATTATCAACAGATGTATAATCCAGTGTAAATACTGTTCCTGCCAGTCCACTGTCATCTTTTGCATCAGATTTTATGAGCTGCAGTGTTGTATTCTGTGCAGAATAATTTACAATTTCTAATGTAGGCTCCTGATATGTACTCTTTTCATCTGCGGTATTGTATGCAGTAACACCAACATTTGTATTTTCTACAAGTGTAATACCCTCCTGCGAATCATATGTAAATGTAATCTGCTCCTTTAATGGCACATATCCCGGCAGACTCTTCTCTTCTAATGTGTATGAATTTCCGTCAACCAAAACGCCCTTCATATGAATACGTCCGTCATCATCCGTAACAAATGACCTACTTTCATCCTGCGTATCTGCAAACATTCCTGTTACCATAAATGTAACATCTTTTAATGGACGATTGTCTATATCAGAACGCTTGACAATATCCATATGTGTTCTTTCATGATAAAGATCCAATTCTCCATCATAGCCTGATATCCCTGCTGTATTTGTTGTCTTTGCATCCTCCCGTGTATCAAGCACGGTGCCTAATGCATCAACCAGCGTAACCACTCCATCGTTTGTAACCTTTACATAAGCCTCTTTCGGTGCTATAAATCCTGCCGGTGCCGTAATCTCTTCTACCTTGTATACATTCCCTGCCACAAGTTTTCCACGCAGTGCATTTTCCTTTTGAATACTGTCTGTCTCTGCAATCGTAATGGATTTTTCCTCACTGTCCTTTGCAAACAGGCCTGTAATCTTATAAGTCGCTCCTGAAAGTACTTCTGTCTTACCAGCTTCAAATGGAAGAATACGTAATGTCAACGGCTCATCCGTAACAATGATTGTTTTATCTTCTATTGTAATATAGTCGCTTTCAGATACCAGCATTTCATTTTCATCTACCGAAAATGCAAGCGGAGCAGAAATCTTTTTATATCCAACAGGTTCCTTCGTCTCCGTAAGATAATACTTACCGGTTCCTAATCCTTCTTTTAAAGCACGATTGGTTGAAGTATTTACAAGGGATTCCTCTAAAGAAGAAATGCTCCATCCCGTAAACGCTTCCGTAAGCTGATGCATCGTAATATTTTCTGCAAGAAGTGTATCATGTTCTCCCTCCTGCTGTGCCTTCCGATACAATGAAAAGACTGCATCCGTAAGTATTTCCTGTGTATCTGCTGCTTTCTTCTGAATATTCACTGCCACCAGATTTTTATGATTTTGCACAGTAATCACACCATCTGTAATGGTCATTTCTTCTCCATCCGTAAATGCTGATACAACACCTTTTTCATCTACGCGAATGACCGTCTTTGCAGCTTTCCGGTATCCATACGGTACTTTTGTTTCTTCTAATGTATAAACACAATCCCGATTCAGATTCGTGAAAATAAGTGCCGAACCCGTTTCATTCGTTGTCAGAACCTCTTTGTAGTCATTGTCATTTCCAGACAGTGTAAATTCTGCTCCTGTAACTGCAACTGCAAACTGATCCGTCTTTTTTACGCCGATTTGGATATTTTCATTATACATAACAACACTGTCAACCTTTGTTCCAGCCTGCTCAACACTGCTGTCTTCCTTGACTGTAAACGGTACATCTTCTGCAATTTTATACTTCTTATCCGTTCCCTGTGAAACTTCATGAAGCACATAGTCACCTGCAACAAGATATACCACTTTGTGACCATCTGATGCTTCCGCATCTGTGGTAATCCATTCATAAGCAGCATTATTTGTAGGATTTTTCACAATCTCTAATGTTCCATCACTCTTTACTGTACAAATCTGCAATGTTACACCTGAAAGATATGTATTTGTACCTTTTAAAAATTTCTTTACAGCGATTTCCATCGGCTTATGATACAAATCCACTTCACCGTCATAACCTGTAGTCGCCTGTGAATTCTTTACGTCCGTTCTAGCCTGTGTAATCTCTGTACCTGTTTCATCCGTAAGTGTTACCTTTCCACTCGAATCAAGTTTAATATATGTTGTTTCTGCCGCAACAAATCCTGTCGGTGCTGTTGTCTCTTCAATCTTGTATACATTTCCTGCAACAAGTTTTCCACGCAGCGCATTTTCCTTTTGAATACTGTCTGTCTCTGCAATTGTAACTGTCTTTTCATGGGTATCCTCTGCAAAAATACCGGTTACTTCATACTCTGCCCCTGTAAGAATTTCTGTTTTTCCTTCTTCATATGGCAAAATACGAAGCGTAAGCGGCATATCTTTCACTGTCACCGTCGTTCCTTCTATTGAAACATCGGCATCCTGTGTTTTTAATTCACCATTATTATCAACGCTAAATGTATACTGACGTCTGTTTTCTGCCAATTTATATCCAAATGGAGCCTGCGTTTCAACAAGATAATACGTTCCTGTTCCAAGTCCCTTATTTAATGCCTGTCCCGTATAGATATTCTGAACGGTATCATCTAATGACGCAATTCTCCAACCTGTAAAATCATCATCCTGCACTGCTGTTATTACTGCGTCTGTCAGCTTTTCTGCGGCATGGTCATCTGTTACACGATACAGTTCAAACATTGCTCCTGTAAGCGGCTCATCTGTATATGCAGATTTCTTCTGTACATTCAAAGAAACCATATACTTATGGTCTTCCATACCCAATACACCATTTACCAGTTCTATTGTCTTACCTTCTGAAACAGCTGATATGACACCCTTCTCATCGACACTGACCGTGATTGGTTTCGCTGTCTGATATCCTGTTGGCGTAACTGTCTCTGTCAGCACATATTCGCTACCACGCAGAAGATTCTCATAAGTAACAATATTTCCATTCGCAGCTTCCGTCGTTGTCTTTGCTGACGTATAACCGTCCATACCCGTTAGTGTCAGTTCTGCACCTGCAACAGCGGCACCATACTGATCGGACTTTTTAACCTGCAGACTTATTTTCTCATCATACATGGTCACAGCTTTCACTCGCTGTCCGTTCTTTCCCTGTTTGACCGTGCCATTTGGATTTACTGTAAATGGTACATCCTCCGCAATCTTATACTGACGGTCTGTTCCATCTGCAACTTCATGAAGCACATAGGTCCCTGCCGGGAGGTTATTCACTTTATGTCCATCTGCAGCTTCCTGTTCAACGGTTGTCCATTCATATGCCTGTGACGTTCGTGGATCATGTACAACCACAAGGCTTCCATCTGCTTCTTTTTTACAAATCTGAAGTTTCGCACCGGATATATAATCTGATGTTCCCATAAGCAGCTTCTTCACATATATTTCTGTCGCCTTATTGATAATGACATTATCAGACTCATCATCGGAAATATAGTACTTAATTCCAAACGAACCATGCATATCATTCGTAATCTCAAATTCGATTTTTCCTGTATACAATGCAAATCCATCTGCTGTTTTTGTTTCCTCTAAGCCATAATAGCCCCATGGCAGTCCGTTAAATGTAATTCCATCTGTGCTATTATTCACTGTTTTTATACTGTCTGCTGCATCTGAATTGCTATAACGATACACACCATCTGCTGTTTTTTGTAAATACACACGACGTTTTGTCTGCTTATTGTCAGCTCCATATGGATAAAAATATAATGCAAATGAAGAAACGTAATCATTTTCTTCTCTGCTTACATTATTTTCATCTGTATACCGGTATTTCTTCTGAATTGTAACACTGTTCGTACTTCCTGTAGCTTCGGTACGTCTATTTCCCATCGGAGTTGCTGTTGTATCAACACCTCTTGTTATTACGACAGGCGTTTTATTATCATTATCTTCTATAATATATCCTTCCGGCGTTTTCGTCTCCTTAAGCCAGTATGTTACCTGTTTCGGTCCTGTCGCAGGCACATCTACACCCAGAAAACGAATATTACCATTTTCATCTGTCTTGCCTTCATCAACTGGAATGGTACATTCTTCATCCTTATATAAACGATATACTGCATCCTTTACCGGTACAAGTGGTTTATTAACATCATTTTCCACGGTCGCATCATATGCTTTGACAATCAGACCTCCGACAGATTCCAATGTTCCCCAGTTTGAACCCTTAATTTCATACGAGCCTGTTTCCCTTGCATATTCAATATCTTCTGCTGCAACCTTGATATTATTTTCAACCGGTGAAACTTTCATATCAAGAACCGCTGTCTGATATTCTAATATATATGTTTTCGTTACATCTGATAATTTTGCATAAAAATATCGTTTTTCTGTATCAAAATCATATCTAAAGCTGTCAAATTGTTTACTGCTGTGCGTACCTTTTTCAATCTTTCCATTTATATAATTTGCTTCATACAGTTCCACGGTTCCATCTACATATTTTTGTGTTTTTGGGATTGTATCTGTAATATCTACCGTTCCCATATTTCCGCCATTTGGATTGATTACAACACGCCATGTAATATTTGCACGCTGCGTTTCAACTTTGGATACAGTCTTTTTTACCAACTGATTGTCCATATAGCTGTTTGCATTTGCTGCTTTCTTTTCAAACCACTCTGTATTTTGTGGCTTTACTTCGTCTGATTTTACTTTTGCCGTATTCTCAGAATAAATCTTCTTATTTGCAAGACTGTCTTGTGCACCGCTCATATCTAACAGTGCCCTCTTTCCTGCTTCTGTTAATTTGACATACAAATCAACAACATACGAATCACTGACGCTTCCAAAATCCACTAATGCTTTCTTATACGTCTTCCCATCTACGGCTTCCTCCTGATACTGAATAACCGGTACTGCAGCTCCGGAATCTGAGCGTACCGTCCCTTTACTTTCATCAAACTGCCAATACTCTAATGGAAGGAAATGACCTGTTTCATCTTTAAATATACAATTTGTAAGCGGATCTTCTAAGACCAGATGATTCACTGACAATTTATTCTTATTAACCGTAATCGTATAATGAAACATACTTGTTCCGTCTGTATCACGCATAAATGAAGATGACATTCCAAAAAATGGATTTGTCATGGAAATTCGTGCTTTTCCCACACCATTATCTGCCCCATCAACAATTAACTTTGCCGTGTTATTATACGCATGCGCCACATTATTTTCATGAAAATAATTCAGTGCTTTTGTCTGATATGTGATTGTATAATCCTGTGGCTTTCCATCTGCAAATGGTATCGTAACCGTCAAGGTTTTATTGCTGTCTTCATATGTACCAAATGGAACGACCGTGCCATCTGCATTTTTCGTTACCGTAACACTGTTTTGAACATACTCCTGATCACTTGCAATTACATCTTCTATAACAGCATTTTCATAACTTGTAACACGGCTTGACGGATGAATCGTCCAGGTTAATATTCCGGTTGCATGATTCGCTTCAACTGTTTTCTGAACCATATTTGTATCAATATGAACATTGATTCCCGGAATTCCATAATCCCATGGTGCATAGTGTACTCCGTTTTCCCAATATGGAAATTCCGCCGATACTGTAGCCGCATTAGTAACCTCATCTTTGATAACGGAACCGTCTATGCTTGTATCAAACTCGATAACATACTTATCTTTCGTGTCCTGTTTCATATAGAACTTCAATGTTCTACTTGCCATATCATAAGAAATGGAATTATCCGTCCAGTCTGAAGCATGGATTGCCGGTGTCTGATCTGCCTGTACCGCTCCATATTTCAATGAACCATCAATATAAGAAAAGCCTTCTTCTAATATATCCTGAACTACACCTCTGTATACATGGGTATTTTCTTCATTTACCACAATTGTCCAATGAATCGTATTACTATCTACCTGAACACCATTTTTTACAAGACTTGTTCCAAACCATACAGTCGTATCTGCCGTCGTTTGACTATTTTCTCCAAGCTCAACAGCATCACTTTCAAGCATCTGTACGCCATTCGAAAATTCTTCACTTACCTTCGTACGCTCTAAGCGGGATTGAGCTGCCATTTCATCTAATTTATCTTTTGTAATTGCTGAATGAACTTTGACAGTTGCCGGTGCCTTAACTGCTCCATCAATCGAAATCATCCCTGTTGCAGCATCAAATTGTGCACTGCCCGTTGTATCTTCATAACCATGAACCGCTACATCAACGCCTGTAAAAATCTGTCCTTCGCCTAATGTATCCTGAATCTTTAAACCAGCTAAGTTCACATTCGTTGAATTCGTTCCTAATGTAATTTCCCAATCAATTGTATTATCTGCATCGTTATACGTGGCAGTTTCTTGAATACCATCAACTTTCTTTGCTTCCTCCGGTAACTTTAAAACGACTGCTTTATTACTGCCGTATGCCGGAAGTACCTGAACTACTTTTTCCTTTCCTACCAGCTGTTTATGATTCATTGTCATTTCAAAATACAGACCGCCTGCAACTTTATTAAAGCCCTCTTCCGCATTTACTGCATCTGTAAATGTAATTTTCAAAGTTCCGTCATTCGCTGTATAATTTGCAATAACTTTTCCGGACACCGTATCTGAAATCTGTCCGGCTGTCTCGCCTTTTCCAACAAATCCATCAGGTATTTTGTATATAACATAATCTCCCTCATGGATTTGTCTTCCTTCACTCGGCTTCTTTTTAACTGTAAAATAAAGCTGCATTTTTATTCCTGAAATATCATAGAAACCATTTTTTCCGGCATCATAAATATGCTCCGTTTCCGTCTCTGTTTCAGTTAAATTGCTAATCTGCGTTCCGTTTTTTAACACACCAAACTGTTCAATCGAAATTTCCAGCTCATCTGTATCATTTGTTCTGTCCACGCCAGAGGCGGCAAATGTTCGAATTCCCATCCCATCAAACACACAATCCAACATATGATATGGATTCACTGCCCCGATGACACAACATACAGCAAGAAATAGTGCCATTACTTTTCTTATATTTTTGTTGAATTTGTTTCCGCTGTTCTTCATCATTTTCTCCCTATTTTTTTACTCCTTTTACCACATATCTCTGCGGCGTTTTCGGTGTTGTGTAATAACACGTCACCAATGTAATTTCAGCTTTGTCTGTTGTGGGTTCTAATACCCATATATCCTCTTTTTCAACCACAAACGTCCCTGTCACAATATATGTACAACTTGTCTTTTCCGTATCAACAATAATTTCATCGCCTTCTTCTAATTCCTGCAGGCGGTTAAAATGTCTGCCATATTTACGGCTAAAATGTCCTGCAACCGCAAAGTTGCCAACTTCTCCCACTGCTCCTGTCGGTGCAATGGCTGCCAATGAAACATTCAGATTCTGCACTGTTGCACGGTCTAATACCGGCTGTTCCAAATCAATCTTCGGAATACGCATCACGGCAATCACTCCATCCGAATCAGACGTATGTTTATGTGACACCTCCTCTGCTTCTTCACGCTGCATATTATCTTGTGTATCATCTATATTATAAGCAAATGCCGTATACCAGTCTTTTAGCATTTGCTGTTGTATATTGTCTTCTCGCTTCTGTTTTAAAACCGGAAAACCAACTATCATTGTGCCCGCTATAACGAATATAGCACCAACAATCCAATATATTTTGTATTTCATATATTCTCCAACTTTGCTTCTGTTCTAAAATTTAAGAGCAGGTTCTGACATTTGCACAAACAATAAGCCTTTTTATACAGTTTCTTTTCCTATAATACACTGTACAAAAAGGCTAAATTTATCATCATTTTATATCGTTTATATCCATAGAATTACCAGCTGCTAATAAACGAATACTCAATATTGTAATCCATTTTCACAAATAAAACAATTGTTAGATGTTCCAATTTTTTATTCTATATTTATACTTTTTTAGAAATATTTAACATCTTGTATTACACCAAAATAAGACATCATGAAACCCCAAAATATTCTGCAAAGGTCTTATAAGCAGTAAAAAGGACAGCCGGGGAAGGCTGTCCTTTTTGGAGAAGGTATTTCACTTATTATGGGGTGTAGCAAAAAATATATATATAATGTATTGGGGGGTTTTTACAAGAATTATAATAGCACTTCCCCCGCAAGAAGTGTTCACAAATATGACAATTTTTTATATATTTTTTTGTGCACTTCTTACAATCAACAGTAGTCTTGTCGTATACAATCGAATAAATATCTATTTTGTCGAATCCTATCCCTTGTGAAATCCATTACAATTCATATCATATTACACTTCTGCATCTGTCTTTGCAGCAAACAATGCTTCAAACTCTTCTCTTGTAACTTTTTCTTTTTCTAACAAAAGATTTGCACTCTGCTCTAAGATATCCATATGTTCCTCGATAATCTTTCTAGCCTGTGCATAACAGTCGTCAATAATACACTTCACTTCTTCATCAATCTTACTTGCCACATTCTCTCCATATGGTCTTGAATGTGCCAAATCTCTTCCGATAAATACTTCATCATTGCTATTATCATAATTAATCAATCCGAGCTTTGACGAGAATCCATATTTTGTAACCATCGCTCTGGCCGTCTCTGTCGCCTGCTTAATATCCTGCGAAGCACCTGTTGTAATATCATCAAAAATAAGTTCTTCTGCGATACGTCCACCAAGACTGACAATAATATTCTGAAGCATCTTGCCTCTCGTATTAAACATCTCATCACGTTCCGGAAGCGGCATTGTATAACCTGCTGCGCCCATCCCTGTCGGAATAATAGAAATGGTATGAACCGGTCCTACATCCGGCAATACATGGAACAGAATCGCATGACCTGATTCATGATAAGCCGTAATCTTCTTTTCTTTTTCAGAAATAATCTTACTCTTCTTTTCAACACCAATGCCCACCTTAACAAAGGCATATTCAATATCTGCGTTGGTAATATATTTCTTTTTCTGTTTTGCTGCGTTGATTGCTGCTTCATTTAACAGATTTTCCAAATCAGCACCTGTAAATCCGGCTGTCGTTCTTGATAATGCATCAAAATCCACATCATCTCCTAATGGCTTCTTCGCAGCATGAACATTTAAAATCTCCAATCTGCCCTGGACATCCGGAGCGCCGACAACAACCTTACGGTCAAAACGTCCCGGTCTTAAAATCGCAGGATCCAAAATATCAATTCGGTTCGTAGCTGCCATTACAATGATTCCTTCATTGACACCAAAACCATCCATCTCTACAAGCATTTGGTTCAATGTCTGTTCTCTTTCATCATGGCCGCCGCCCATTCCGGTACCACGTCTTCTTGCAACTGCATCAATTTCATCAATAAACACGATACAAGGTGCATTCTGCTTCGCATCTTCAAATAAATCTCTGACACGGGAAGCACCGACACCGACAAACATTTCTACGAAATCAGAGCCGGATATACTAAAGAATGGAACACCTGCTTCACCGGCAACCGCCTTTGCAAGAAGTGTCTTACCTGTTCCCGGAGGGCCTGTTAAAATAACACCCTTTGGGATTCTTGCGCCCAACTCTGTATACTTGGCAGGATTCTTTAAGAAATCAACAATTTCTTCTAACTCTTCCTTTTCCTCATGTAAACCGGCAACATTCGCAAATGTAACCTGCTTTCCCATATCATTAACCATCTTGGCACGACTCTTTCCAAAATTCATCATCTTGGCTCCGCCGCCACCTGTGCCCTGTCTTGTTGTAATAATCATCACTACAACAATCATAACAGCACACATCATCAATGGCATACCAATTGTTATCCAGCCACTCTGTCTTGAAACATCTCTTAATTCATAACGAATCTTCTGTGCATCTAATAATTCCTGCACTTCCTGAATATCAGATACATTCAATACCTGCTTATTGCTGTTATTTTTCAGCTTTACCGTAAGTACGCCTGTCGGCACCTCTGCATTCTGCTTAATAACAACATCTTCTACTTTTGCCTGTGCTACATCATTCTTAAAATCCTGATAATTATAAGATGATGTCTGTGATGTCATTCTTGCCATGACATAATATACAATGGCAAGTGCAATCAGCAATATAACAAAAATGCTGCTTCCACCAAATCTGTTCTTGCTTGTGTTCATCTGTTCCTCCTCGTTTTTTTATTTTGTTTATTAGAGCTTTAATACACCAATATATGGCAGATTTCTATATCTCTGATCATAATCCAATCCAAATCCTACAACGAATTCATCCGGAATTACAAAGCCATTATATTTTACGTCAATATCTACTTCTCTTCTGTCCGGCTTGCTTAACATTGTACAAATCTTTAAACTCTTTGGATTCCGTTCCTGTAACATTGGCACCAATTTTGATAATGTATTACCGGAATCAATAATATCCTCAACAATAATAACATCTTCGCCTTCGATACTCTCATCAAGATCTTTTTTAATCTTAACATTTCCACTTGAAGATGTTCCGCTGCCGTAGCTGGATACCTGAATGAAATCAAGCATTACTGGCACTGTAATTCTTTTGGCAAGCTCGCAGCAAAAGAAAATACTTCCCTTTAAAATACAAATCAGCTTTACGTATCCGCCTTCGTGGTCCTTACTAATCTGTGCTGCCAATTCATTAATCTTTTCCTGTAAGTCCTCTTCCGGTATCATCACACGAATATCATGTTTTTCTAAAACTTTCTCGTTCATATTTTCCTCCATAAAATGTACTTTGATTTTTACATAAAAGTTACCGTTGCCCGTATAAGGCTGCCTGAGTACTGTATTGTCGGCAAATCCACACATTTACGAATCCCAACAATCCAAAATATCTGCTTATCCTGTGCAAATAACAGCACATCATCCCGATACTGTGCCGGTACCTTTTGATCAATCAGTTCTTTTTTTAATTTTTTTGTATTCTGTTGTCCATATTGTCCTTTCACAAAGAAATGGTCCTGAACCTGTCTTGACCGAATAATAATATCACTTTGTAAAAAGTATGGATTGAAATAAATAGTATACCGATTTTCTACATCTTTTTCAAGCATCTGCACGCGTTGAAAAGAAATTTTATCAATTTTTTTTAATTTGTTTTCAATATAGACATTTTTTCTCAATACAACGTCATATATTTGTCCTATTTGCAGGCTGCGTAACCTCTGTATATCAATGCTTGCCAAAGGCGGTGTCTGTTCCTGTATATCCTTTTTTACAAGGCGGTGTCTGAATTCTAAATGCGTATATGTCCGAATCACAACAATGCCATATGGCAAATCAACCCGGCAGCCTACCTGCTGTGACAACAACGCAGCAATTGCCTCGATATGTACCCGGTAAATATCCTTCTTTTTGCCTGCATAATCAATCAACACCTGATAAATTACCCGTTCCTGCAGGAATATGTCTTCCTGTATCAATCGTTCAATTGCAATCCGCATAACATCTTCCTGTGTTTCCACGCATTGTGCATATACACGTTGTGTCAGTTTGTCTAAGAATCGCTCTGCGTCAGATGCAGTTTGTGCAAATGCACAGATATGTGAAATTGCATGCTCATTTACAAGCTCTGTAATCTCCGGCAATATCTGGTTACGCAGACGATTCCGTAAATATATATCCGTCAAATTCGTGCTGTCCGTAATATAATTCTGGTCTATCTGCGCTAAATACTGTTCAATTTCTTTTCTGCTCACTGTAAGCAGCGGTCTGATAATCTGCTCCCGTACCGGCTGCATCCCTGCAGCCCCTTTCATACTGCTTCCCCGAAACAGATTCATCAACACTGTCTCTGCCTGATCCTCACGGTGATGTGCCACTGCAATGCATACTTCCTGCGCATTTCCATATTGTGCCGCAATCTGTTCAAACGCCTCGTAGCGGGCAAGTCTTCCTGCTTCTTCTTCCGAAAGATGCTCCTGTTTTGCAAGTATCGGAACATCCACGCAGACCTCCCTACACGGCACCTCTAAATGCATACACAATTTCTGAACAAAGGATGCATCACGTGCTGCCTCCGCTCCACGAATTCCATGATTGACATGCACTGCAACAATCTGCACCGGCAAATTATACTTCGTGCGAATCTCACAAAGTATGCGCAACAGACATACAGAATCTGCACCGCCGGACACACCTGTCACAATTGTATGACATTTTTTTAACATATTATTCTGTTTTATAAACTGATATACTTTTTCGACCATACTCCGATTATATTATCATTTATCATAAGTGTCAAACACTCCCAGCACCAGCACGGTACAGTCATCTGACGGCTCCATATTATGATGCAGCACCGACATCTTTAAAATCCGTGACGCCATTGCATGTGGCTCTCTTACATCAATCTGTTCAATAATATCTGCCATAAAGGCTTCTTTCTCTAAAACAGGGAGATTTTCTAAAATTCCGTCGCTCATCATAATGACATAATCCCCGTCATAGAGCTTCTTTGTCATATAATCCACATCAATCTGTTCGAGCACTCCCATTGGCAGCGTGGTTGACCTTACAAACTCTACACCTGTATTGCGTTTGATAAATGTCGCTACAGCTCCTAACTTCATACATTGCAGATAGCCTGTCTGACAGTCAATCACACTAAAATCAACCGTAACCGGATTTCCCATCTTTCCTGCCTGAATATAGGTTAAATTTACCAGTTCAAGTGCCTGTCTTTCCTGCATCCTTGCATCCATACACTGCTCTAATAATTCTATAACCCGTCTGCTTTCTGCAAATGCCTTGCGGCCACTCCCCATCCCATCTGCAATCGCAGCGACAACTTTTCCACAAGACTGCTGCTGTAACAAAAAGTTATCCCCACTGATCTCCTGATGTACCTGATTCATTCTCGCAATTCCGCTTAGCACCTGAAATCTGTCTGCCTGTGTAAATATATATTGATGAAATTTCTCATAAATAATTGGTTCACTTTTGCTGTCCGCACACATCATAACCTGAAATACCCGCTGAAAGATTTGTATCATTCTTCTCGTGGAAATGCACTGTGCCCCAATTGATTTTGCCTGCACATAAATCTGTATCTTCCCGTCTTCATTCTGTATGGTTTCAAAATTACGGATACGAATCCCCTCTTTGAAACAGGTTCGAATACATCCCTTTATCTGTTTTCGGCTAAAAATCTGAATTTCTTTTTTCTTTGATTGTACATTGACACACTCTTCTAATACGTTTGCAACTAAAAAAAGCTGTCTAGAAAACGCCCCCTTCTCCCTGGTTGTCGCAGTCTGCTCATATGCTTGTGCTAAACACCGGAAAGTCTGTGCGGTTTCTGCCAGCTTTGTACTTGAATATGCTCTCGCATTTTCCCATTCCTGTTGTTTCATATCGACTCCATTTCTGCATCAATGGCTTGTACCACTTCTGGCGCATTTGCAAATATCTCACTCTGCTTTTCTTTCAAGACAGAGTATAATGCAGTATTTGTGAAAATTTTGTCGATACAACTAATTTCATTGAAATTTATTTATCTTTTGCACGAAATACAAGTTCATCCGGATAAATGAGTCCAAATTTGTCCTTAGCCATCTCTTCAACGAACTTCTTTGTCTGAATATATTTCTGATATTCTTCTATCTGTGCTTTGCGTGTCTGCTGTTCTTCAATCTGCGCCTGCAGGCTTGCCTTTGTCACTTCATATTCTGTATTCTTTGCTTCTAATGACTTCTTGCCTGTAAATGCAACTATTCCTACGATAAGAATCAGTATAAATGCCAAAAACAGACCAACATTTCTTGAACGTCTGTTGCGCTTCATTCGCAACGCCTGTTCTCTCCTGGTTTCATACTTCATTGTCTATTTCCTCTCATTTCTATCGTTTCTGTGTTTTATTGTAATCGGCTTTATCCATTTTTTCAATAATTTTCTCAAAAAGTTCAGGAAACGTGTACCATAACGCAAAAAGTACGTTCCAATTGCATCATGGTATAATTTTGCTCCTGCAAAAAAGCCCACAATCAGAAACGCCCTGAGCTTTCCGTCATTTAATTCATACAGAATCCGAAATGTCCACAATGAAATGCATATCCAATAGACAATATCCTCTGCCGCCATCATGCCCGTATGAAACTTTCTGACGACACGCCTTGCCAGACGGATACTGTCATAAATCGCAGAAAATATCATTCCCCAGTACAGGGTTATCACAAAATGCCAGACCTCCTGACCAATCTGTACCGCAATCATTGCAACAACCTTCCAAGAAATGATGACTTTTTTCCTGCATAGGAGTGATCCTGTGTATAAACAAATGAATCTACTCTTCCATGAATCTCTAATTCTCCCTGTTCAACTGACAAATGATTCACATGCAGACCATTTCCTTTAATCACAATATTTCCAAATTCCGATTCTAATATCACTTTGTTCTCATCAAATGCTATAACACTATTGATTCCTGTAAGTCCCATCCGATTTCGGTCTTCTAAACTTACTTTCTGTGATTTTTTTTGTCTATGTGCATCTTCCATACAACACTCCTAAACATTTCCGACAGTCTTAAAATAAGCATCAGATGTTTTTAGTATACTATATGCACGCTGTCAGTAAATAGAACCTGCTTCTTATCCTAGAATATTTCTTATAAATACCGAAATATCTCTTATAGATATTCAAACATATCTGCCGCTTCTTCTTTCTTTACTGTATCCTTTACATCCGTTACACGAACCTTTACTGTTCTGTTTCCAAATTCGATTTCAATAATATCACCGGCCTTAACATCTACCGATGCTTTTGCCACTCTGTCGTTGATTTTTACACGTCCCGCATCACACGCATCATTGGCAACTGTGCGTCGTTTAATCAGACGTGATACCTTTAAATACTTATCTAATCTCATAAATTCTCTCCATATCTGCATAATTGCATCGTTTCGTTGGTTTATCGCAGTAAAACCTCTTCACAAGGTGCGCATCCTTTTTCAGGCATTTGTACTTTATAGAATGAAATTTCCCATAAAGTATAACAAAACCCGATGTCATATGACACCGGGTTGTTTACGAAACGTTATTTTTCAAAATATCGCAATCGTTCCTATACGCATCGAATATACTTACAATGCCTTACTGAATCATTACAAAAGTTTCTTAAAATTAAGCGTTTACTGTATCCTTTAATGCCTTACCAGCCTTAAACTTAGGAGCCTTTGAAGCAGGAATCTGAATTTCCTTACCTGTCTGTGGGTTCTTACCTGTTCTAGCTGCTCTTTCGCTAACTTCGAATGTACCGAATCCAACTAACTGAATCTTTTCACCCTTCTTTAATTCTTCTGTTACAACATCAACGAATGCCTTTAATGCCTTTTCGCTGTCCTTCTTTGATAATTCAGCCTTTTCAGCCATAGCTGCTACTAATTCTGTCTTATTCATGTAAATCTCTCCTCAACATGTATATTATTGGAAATCCCCAATAATCCATTTATAAACTTTTTTCTTCCTTTTGTCAATACAAAGAGCCGTTTTTATTAGCTTATAAGCTGTTTTTCTTGCTTTCGAGCAGTTCTTTGCTAATTTTGCCTGCTTTGTATGCCATTTCATACGCTGCAAGTTTCTCTCTTTTTTCAATTTTTTTCACGGCTTTCCATAAAGACAATGCATTTTCTGCTGTATTTTCCTGCTGCTGCAACTGTTCAATCTGTTCATTTAACGCCGGCTGCGTAAAAATAGCCGGATGTCTGCGAACGAGTTTCTTTCCCAATTCATCAACAACATCCTCAAGCGTAAAATCGTTCTTTTCTGCTGCAATTTCCGCATACATCAGTACCTGCAGCATCAGATCCCCCAATTCTTCTTTTAAATTAATCGGATCTTTCGCATCTATCGCTGCTACGACTTCACCTGCTTCTTCTGATACGCATGTCTTCATCGACTCATATGTCTGCGCAGAATCCCACGGACACCCTTCCGGCTGTCTTAATAAATGCACGATCTGACAAACATCTTCATATGTGTATCTCTCTTTGATATATCCTTCGTTCACTTTATACTCCTTTCACTTTCAATTTTACAGATTACTTCTCATTTTATCGCAGCCGTATATTGTTAATATTTTATCATTCTATTCATTTTCCATCTGCTTTGCTAAAAAATCAGCTGCCACACTTACTAACATTTTTTGTGCTTCTGAATATTTTGTCTTCGTATCCTTTGCAAGCATCAGCACTGCGCCTAACACATCTCCAGCGCAGATAATCGGACAAATTGCCTGTGCATAGTATACCATATCCGATTCATTGCTTACAAGAATGTAATCCGCCTCTGTAGGATGCGCACATAGCGGCATCCTGTCCTCTAAAAAATGTTCTAACTGCTCACTGATATTTTTGCCAATCAGGAGTCGTTTTGCATTGCCTGTCGCCGCAATAAATCGTTCTTTATCACAGATACATACCATCTGCCCGGTTGTCTGTGCAAGCGATTCTGCATACTCTTTTGCAAAATGTTCCATTTCTCCGATCGGCGAATATTTATGCAGGACGATTTCGCCCATTTCATTTGTAAATATTTCTAACGGATCTGTTACACGAATTCGCATCGTTCTGCGGATTTCCTTTGGAATTACTACTCTCCCTAAATCATCTATTCTACGCACAATTCCTGTCGCTTTCATGAAAAAACCTCCAAATCACAGTTCTACTTTGCTGGTAGTATCTGTAATTTGGAGATTTTTATACGATAATTTTTATAATTTCTAAATGATTCTTCTAAATCGTAAGCAGCTTCATATTCATACCTGCTTAACAGTTGTCCATACGTTCTGTCTTTTTTGACTGAATTACATTTGCCATTGACAAAATAAACATCCCAATGACATTAATTAAAAGCACACCAATGGCTGCTGGCATTCCCTGTCCGTCAGCTACAACACCGACAATCTGTGGTGTAACAATGCCTCCGAGTGCCGCTATTGCAAGAAACATCGACATTCCTGTTGTAGAACCTTTGATAATATTCCCCACACTTGATACACTCGTCGGATAAATTCCTGCAAAGAAGAAACCGAGTCCAGCAATGGCTATTGTAATGACTGTCAGATTCTTTGTCGATATCAGCAACAGGAAAAATACAGCTGTTGCAACACAATATGTTAAAATCAGTTTATTCTTATCAACAGCAGCAGAAATCTTCGCAGTCATCAGTCTTCCAAGCATGACCATAATCCATGTAATAGAGACAAGATTCGTCGCATACGTATCGTCCATAATCCCTGTTTCCTTAAAGTATGTTACAAACCAGCCATTCACACAATTCTCAAGTCCCAGATACAAAAATAACAACAGCCCCATTACATAAAATGTGGGATTCAAATAGAACGATTTTCTTTCTTCTTCTGCGTCCGAATTCTGTTCGTATCGTTTTCCTTTCTTTGAATCCTTTGGCCAGTTATAATCAATTTTCATTGTGGCATATCCAATACATGCCAATGTCGAACCTGCCGCTATCGTGTATACAATTGCACGCCAGTTCAGACCTGCATTGATATAGACGGATGTTAAAAAGGGAGCTAAAAATGCACCAACTGCAAATACCATATGAAGCAAATTTAACGCTGCCGGTCTGCCATCCGAATTATCATTGACCACTGCATTATTTATAATACTTACTGCACCACGCCCTATTCCGGCACATGTAAACAGCAGATATATCACCGGTACCGGCGGAATCAGCGTCATTAGCAAAAATGATATTGGAATCATCACTGACATTCCAACCGTTGTCGCCTTTCTTCCGATTCTTGCTGCAAGAAATGGATTGATAAAACTTGCAAGCAGATTTCCAATCGCAAATGCTGATAAAAAACCTCCTGCAATACTAAAATTAACCCCTGCCTCCTCTATCAGATACGGCAGAATTGCTCCTACTAACAGCACCATTGCACCATTTACAAAAAAAGCAAAATAGCATGGTAAAAATAATGTAAGTTTTTCTTTTTTGCTCATATAACCTCTAATTCTAATTGTTTAGTCTGCATATTGCGATGTAATTCCGTAATATTCTTCCATTGTAAGCCCTGACTGATAAATCTTTGTCGCCAAATCAACGCCTAAATAACGAAGATGCCATGATTCATACTGATAACCTGTAATGGCTTCTTTTCCCTTTGGATAACGGATAATAAAACCATATTCCTGTGCGTGCTTTTCAAGCCATGCACTTTCCGGTGTCAGTGAAAATGAATCATCAATCGTATTCAAATCAAAGCACCATCCACTCTGATGTTCGGAATGTCCCGGTCTTGCTGAATATGTATCTGCTTTTGCCTGTCCATCCTGACTGACATAACGATTATATAATGCATTCTGTGTATTATAAGAACGGAATCCTGAAGAAATATAAATATTTAATCCTTCTCTGGCTGCTGCCTGCTGCATCTGATTAAATGCCGCCTGCACTTCATCTAATATCTTTCCCGGACCATAACCTGCCGGCAATGAATATGTTTTGTTTACAATCAAAACACCGTCAACATACGTAATTCCATCAATTTCCTCAATCTTATATCCCTTTGACGTAACATTTCCTGCCTGTGTTGTCACCTGTGTCTGTGTTTCTGTCTGTGTCGTATTCTGCAATACATTCGCAGCTGTACTGCTTGCTACAGTTGCATTAGCAGCCACTGCCTGCTGTTCCTGTGTCGTATTCTGTACAACCTGTGCAGTCTGTTCTTCCTGTCCGCATCCTGCAACCGATGCAGCAACAATAAGTCCTAATGCACATGCAATCATCTTCTTATTCATCATTTTCTCCTTATATCTGTATAACCCACTTACAACATTTTATTTTACGACAAATTGCACAAAAATGAAAGTCTAATTTCTACATTTCATTCCTGTGCAATCCAATAATTTTATTCTTATTCCATTAATCCGTAAGTTTTTGTAAAAATGCCTTGGTACGCTCATTATCCGGGTGATCAATTACATCTTCCGGACGTCCCTGCTCAACAATCACGCCGCCATCCATAAAAATAACTCTGTCAGCAACCTTTCTTGCAAAATCAATCTCATGTGTAACAATAACCATGGTCATTTTTTCTTTTGCAAGTTCTTTTAAAACATTTAAAATTCCTGCTGTAATCTCAGGATCGAGCGCAGAAGTCGGCTCATCGAAAAATAACATCTTCGGATGCATTGCCAATGCTCTTGCAATGGCAACTCTCTGCTGCTGTCCGCCCGATAACTGACACGGATAATTGTCTGCCTTTTCTAACAATCCAACCTTTTCCAGCAGTTCTTTTGCTTCCTGTTCTACTGCCGCCTTGTCCTTCTTCTGCACATGTATCGGTGCATCCGTGATATTTTTTAAGACAGAGTAATGCGGAAACAAATTAAAGCTCTGAAATACCAGTCCAAAACAACTCTTTACTTCTTTGAGTTCCTGCTTTCCCACATACTGTGTTGGCGCATCTGCCTGATTCGATGTTGCGTATTTTCCATCATACGCCAATGTACCACCGTCCATCGTCTCTAACAGGGTTGCACAGCGCAACAATGTGGACTTTCCTGAACCTGACGGTCCAATAATGGCAACTACTTCGCCTTCTTCTACTTCGATTGATATGTCCTTTAATACTTCCAGATTGTCAAAACTTTTCTTGACATGCTGCATTTCTAATAACTTCATATAATTCTCCGTTCCAGCGGAATCTGCCTCTCATCGCAGAAACCAGTGTATTTATCTGTAATACTGCATTTTCTTTTCGATTCGTTCCATCACATATGCAACAACAAAATTGAAAATATAATAGAACAATCCAGCCACAAATAATGGCATGATACTTGCCTGTGTTGCTGCAACCTGCTTCGCTAATGTAAACATTTCCGTATATGCAAGTGCAAACGCAAGGGAAGTATCCTTAACCAGCGTAATAACCTCATTCGTTACCGGCGGCAATACCGCCTTTACCATCTGTGGAAATACAATCTTTGTAAATGTCTGACTTCTTGAATATCCCAATACTTCAGCTGCTTCATACTGTCCGATTGGAACTGCTTCAATTCCTGCACGATAAATTTCTGCAAAATATGCTGCATAATTCAGCGAAAATCCAATAATTACCGCATAAAAACGATACGATGATGACAATGAAATACCAAATACATAATATGGCCCAAAGAATACAACCAAAAGCTGTAACATCAATGGTGTTCCACGCATAATTGAAATATAAATCTTCGCAATCCATCTTAACACGGTAAATTTAGAGCGTCTGATAAATGTAACGAGCAAACCTAATGGCTGTGAAAAAATTAACGTAAGCACAAAAATCACAAGCGTAGCTGCCATACCTGCTGCAAGCTGTCCTAAGATATCAAAGAATCCGCTTACGCTGCTATTCTTTCCACCATCAGACTCCTCCTGTTTCATCACAGCATCTTTGCCTTCCTGACCAAGACAAATACTCTCATCTACTTCCCATTTCTTTGCAATCTCTTCAAATGTTCCATCCGCTAACATTTCATTCAACGCTTCCTGCACCTGATTACGAAGCGTTGTATTGCCCTTCTTAAAACCAATTCCATATTCCTCTGAAGAAATATGGTCATTTAACAAACGGAATGAATTGCCGCGTGCTTTTAATTCATAACTTGCCACGCCAATATCCATACAAATGGCATCAACGGAACCTGACTGCAAATTCATAAATGCACTGTTATAATCCCCCATCTGCTGTAATGATGCAAACGATGCTGCCAATTTTAAATTGTCTTCTGTCGCATCTTCACCTGTCAGTGCTGCAAGCGCAGAAGAATCTGCCTGTACTGCTACGACTTTGCCTGCAAGGTCATTTAACTTTGTAATATTCGTCTCTGACTTTACTACGACGACCTGTGAATTATCAATATATGCAGATGACCAGGTATAATCCTTTTCCCTGCCATTCATTGTAAATCCATTCCAAATACAGTCAATCGTCCCCGAATTCAACTCCATATCCTTTGAATCCCAGTCAATCGGCTGCTTTACAAGTGTCCAGCCATTGCGGTTACAGACTTCCTGTGCCAGTTCCAAATCAAAACCAACATATTCTCCGTTCTCATCCTTATATCCATATGGCGGAAACTCCGCATCAAATCCCACTGTAAAGGTGGCATCATTTTCTCTGCTCTTTTGTTTAGATGTACATCCTGCTGCCACTCCTGCAAACATACTTCCTAATAATAACAATACAATCAGATGCTTAATTGTATAATTTTTAACAATCTTACCGGCTCTATTCTTCCACATACGAACCTTACCTCTTTCTTACGTATCCCAATGGATGTTCTATTCTTTATCGCTTTATCACGCTATCACAACAATAGCTTTCTAAGTATACTATATCTGCTTTGATTTCACAAGCAATATTCTTAGGCAAGTTTCGCTATCTTGTATTCATACTCCATATCTGTCTTATCCAATTACATTTTTTGCACGTTCAAAGGAATCCATATGCACTAAGATATCACACTTGTCATTCTTACGATTACTTAACAACCGCAAAATTCCCTTGTGGCGATTCCACTGTTCAAAATAAGAAATATTATGCTCTTGTAAAATCTTTTCAATCTTCTTACATTCTTCTAATGTTACTGCGGAACACAACAAACGTTCCTTTGTTCCAAATTCTGCCATACTGCCTCCATTTACATATATATAACTTTCTCATCTTATGTAAGTGCTTTTCTCTCAAGCCAGCGTCCTGAACGAAAACGCCATACGAACATGACAGATCTTGCTGCCCAATCGACAAACATTCCAATCCATACACCAAGTACGCCAAGTCCTAAAACAACACCAAAGAAATAGCTGCTTCCCACACGGAATATCCACATTGATGCAATGCTGACAATCATTGTAAATGTCGCATCACCGGATGCACGCAGCGCATTCGACAACGTAAATGACAATGGCCATATAAATAACGATGTAACACTAAAGCAGCGAAGAATCAGTGTTGCAATTCCATGTGCCTCTGCTGACAGGTTGAATATAGATGAAAATACACCTGCCATCATAAATAATATAATATTACAAATCCAGTCTCCAATGTAAGCATATTTTAAAATACGCTTTGTATAAGATACTGCCTGTTCTTTTTCTCCTGCTCCCACGCACTGTCCAACAATCGTAATTAAGGCAAGTCCCATCGATGCAGCCGGAATATTTGCAAAATCAATAATCGTATATCCGACTGAATTCGCCGCAATCGAAGCTGTTCCGAATGTAGATACCATACTTGTTACCGACAGTTTTCCTATCTGAAACATTCCATTTTCAATTCCACTCGGAATACCGATTGTTAAGATTTTACCAATAATACTGCCATCCGGGATAAATTCAGAAATGTGTCGAATTCGAATCGGATTGCTCTTTCCAAGCACTAAAATCGTCATCGCAATTCCTGCCACGACACGGCTAAGCAGCGTCGCAAATGCCACGCCAAATACACTCCAATGAAATCCAAATACAAATACTGCATTGCCTAACACATTGACAATATTCATCAGTACACTGATTTTCATGCTGACCGAACTGTTTCCCGTGCTGCGAAAAATCGCTGCACCTGCATTATAGATTCCAAGAAATGGAAATGAAATACTCGTTACCATGAAATAGAGAATCGCACTCTCCATAACGGACTCATCCACACTTCCAAATACAAACCGCAATACCGGTCTGGTACAAGTCAGTGAAATCATCATCATCGTAACCGCAAAAATAACAAGTACTGTTTCTAACTGTGCACCGGATTTCTGTGCCTGTCCTTCTTCCCGCTTGCCAATATACTGACTGCATACAACTGCACCGCCTGTTGCAAGTGCTGCCATTACCTGAATAATAAGGCGATTGATATTATCAACCAATGCCACGCCGGAGATTGCTGCTTCTCCTGCCTGCGATACCATTAATGTATCGACCATACCGACGCTGACTGCTAAGAGCTGTTCAAACATCAGTGGGATAATTAACTTTCGTAAATCTTTCCTGCTAAATAACATCTTCTTTCTTCCTCGTACTTCTCTTTTGAGGATTTCAATGTCATAAATATGCTTATTTATAAGACGCAACTGTGTAACATTTAAACACGAACGAGGTTTGTTTATTGATTTTACAATTTAATATCTGCGTATATTTTTATCACATCAAAATCCTATAAAACAGTTATATCCTTCCTCCTACATTCGGAAATTATGAGAAACAGACGCTGGCAACTCAATGAATTGCCAGCGTCTGTTTCTCCTGCAACAATTCCATCAAACGAAATGTATTACCCCGCCGTATTTCGTCGCTGCACTTTTTCTATATGTATTGTATTGTTTTCTCTTTGGTACATTTTTATTACTTACAGAAAATACATTCTGTAAAAGACTACTTCTTATACGAAACTATTTGATTTCGTAAATCCATCCTTCCGGAGCTTCAATTGTACCCTGCTGGATACCTGTTAATGTATCATAAAGCTTCTGAATTGTAGGTCCCATCTTCTCCATTCCGCTAGGGAAGCAGATTTCCTTGCCATGGTCAACAATCTTACCAACCGGTGAGATAACTGCTGCTGTACCACACAGACCACATTCTGCGAAATCTTTCACTTCATCAAATAATACTTCTCTATGTTCAACCTTCATTCCAAGATAATGTTCTGCTACATATGTAAGAGAACGACGTGTGATTGAAGGTAAGATACTGTCTGACTTTGGTGTTACTAATGTAGCATCCTTTGTGATGAAGATGAAGTTTGCGCCACCTGTTTCTTCAACCTTTGTTCTTGTTGCAGCATCTAAGTACATATTCTCTGCATAACCTTCTTCATGTGCTGTAACGATTGGATGTAAGCTCATCGCATAATTTAAACCTGCCTTGATATGACCAGTACCATGAGGTGCTGCTCGATCAAAGTCTGAAACCTTAATTGTGATTGGCTTTGCACCACCCTTAAAGTAAGGACCTACCGGTGTAACCAAAATTCTGAACTGATATTCATCTGCCGGCTTAACACCGATAACAGGGTTGCTGCCAAACATATATGGACGAATGTAGAGTGTTGCACCTGAACCATATGGTGGTACCCAGCTCTCATTTGCCTTAACAACATCTGCTACAGCCTTGATGAACTTATCCTGTGGAAATACAGGCATTTCAAGTCTCTTTGCAGAATCTTCCATTCTCTGTGCATTTAAATCCGGACGGAAGATTACAACCTTGCCATCTTTTGTCTCGTATGCCTTCATTCCTTCAAAACAAGTCTGTGCATACTGCAATACACCGGCACACTCACTAAGGACAACCTTATCGTCTTCTGTAATGACACCTTCATCCCATGCTCCGTCTTTATAATTTGCGACAAATCTCTTATCTGTCTTGATATAACCAAAACTTAAGTTTGCCCAGTCAAGATTCTTCTTTTCCATCTGTAATTACTTCCTTCCATTGTTAGATTCGCTTGTTTCGAGAAGTATGTTCATTTCCCACGCAACGCTTAATCCATATTTTACTGCTATGACTTGTTAAAGTCAATACAAGATTATTCTCTGTCAAGCAATGTCTGATAGAAATTGAAATAATCTGTCCGCTTATCTGCCGTAAATGCCATTGCACTTCTTGGATGCTGGTTCTGCTGTCCCGTCAGCATATACTGCACATCACATCCCCATACAACACCTGCTGCCTTGATTGGAAGCATATGATTTTCAACAAACTTTAATACCGGACTGATGCTGTATTTTGGATTTCTTAAAAATCCCATCAGCAATTCCATATAACAGTTGCCGGCACCACGTCCCATACCGCTCATTGTTGCATCTAAGTAGCTTACACCCATAGAACATGCTTCAATGGTATTCGCAAATGCGAGCTGCTGATTGTTGTGTGCATGAATACCAATCGACTTATTATATTTATCTGCAACCTTTAAATATTTCTTTGCATATTCACGAATCTGTTCCGGATATAACGAACCGTAACTATCTACTAAGTAAATCGCATCTGCCTTGCTCTGACCTAACATATCCAGTGCAAGGTCTAAATCCTTCTCATGTGCTGTCGATACTGCCATAATATTAATTGTCACTTCATATCCCAAATCTGCACAGTAATTAATCATCTCAATCGCTGCCGGAATCGTATTGACATATGTTGCAATACGAATCATATCAATGACACTGTCCTTCTTTGGAATAATATCTCTCTTATAATCTGTTCTGCCGACATCCGCCATAACCGCAATCTTTAAATCCGTATCATTTTCACCCACGATTGCACGAATATCTTCTTCCTTACAGAACTTCCACTTACCGAAATCTTCCTCCGGGAAAATGTCCTTTGAAGCCTTATAACCAAATTCCATATAATCAACGCCTGCTGCGATATTTGCTGCATATAAATCCTTTACAAACTGGTCATCAAATCGAAAGTCATTGACAATTCCTCCATCTCTTAATGTACAGTCAACAACCTTAATATCTGGTCTGTATGAAACCAATTCACCTTTTTTACCCATCTTAATCTCCATTCCGCAATCTGTCTCAACAAGCAGTTGCCTTGTAATATTTCGCTTTATTTTTGTCACTTTAAAGCGTTAAACTTTAAAGCATTATAGCATATATAGAAAATTTTGCAACCCCTTCTGAGAAAATACGTGCAATTTGACATATTGAAACATAAAATACATCTTTTGACACCCGAAGCCTATAATATAAAAAACTCCTTATATACTGTGAAATTTCATTCATAATATATAAGGAGTAATCATTTTATAAAATGCTGTCAAACAACTTACTGCACGGTTGTCTGGCTGTTAATGTATTCCTGAACCTTCTGATAAAGAACTTCATAACCTACTTCTGAATTCATCTGGTTACCGTATGTTGAAACGATTTCTGCATAATCATTGTATCCATAATAAGAAGCGAGCTGTGCGCCCATATCATTGATTTCATCTTCTGTTACTGTGATATTTTCATTGTTTGCAATAATTGTAACACCCATCTTCTCTAATAAGTAAGACTGTGCATATTCCTTTGCATAATCATTGAATGCATCCTCTGTTTCAAAGCCATATACCTGTGATAAATAGCCCTGGAAATCTGAAATACCATAATATGAACCATACTGGTTATATTCTGACTGTACATTTGACTTCAATGTATCAATAAGCTTGTTTAATTCTTCTTCCGGATATCCTGTTGACTGGATTCCTTCTGAAATCTTCTGCCATGCTGCCTGATACTTACTGCTGTCATATGTTGACTTTGCCTGTGTCTCTAAGTATTCTCTTACATACTTACGAAGTTCTTCTACCGTCTTTGCTTCTACCTGAAGATCTGCTGCATTATTTGCAACCCATTCATCTGTAAGTTCCGGAAGTGTTGTCTTTTCAATGCTGTTGACTGTTACCTGGAAAATAACATCCTTACCTGCAAGATCTGATGATGAATAGTTGTCTGGGAAACGACAAGGAATATCTGTCTGCTGACCTACTGTAAGACCTGCAAGTCCCTTATCAAGATCATCAATAAACTTTCCTGAACCGATTGTATAAGATACATCTGTTGCCGTACCGCCTGAGAAAGCTGTACCATCTAATAAACCGCTGTAATCTAATGTAATTGTATCACCATTTGCCGTAACACCTTCTGTTAAGGATTCTGTTGTACCATACTGTGAAATCAGATTCTTAATATAATCTTCAACATCTGCATCTGTTACAGCTTCTAACTTCGCATCTAATGCAACTGTCAAATTCTTATACTCCGGCATTGTAAGAAACTTCTTGTAGTTCTCTGCATCTGCCTTAATACTGTCTGCGTACTGTGCTGCTGAAATATCCTGATTCGAAGATACTGCGTTCTGTGTGTCACTGTTCTTATTATTAGATGCGCCACAACCTGCTAATGAAACAACAAGTGAAGCTGCCATAATTACTCCAAATACTTTTTTTCTCATAATATATCCTTTCATTATTGAATATGCATTGGGTTATCTGTTATTATTGTTACGTCGTAATTATTCAGAACAGGTCGAAGCATTTACTGCCAAGACCGTGAGAATATGATTCGATGTACAAATTCCATTTGCATGCCCTAACCCAAAGGCAGGCGACTATATTGTTATATCATAATCAATAAAAAATGAAAAGCTATTTCACATATTTTTCACGAAAACAAAGGAGTGTTCGTTTTTATGAATCATTCACAAATATCCACACAAAAGCATTATTTTCCTCCAAAAATGTGTGGATTTACTGCGATTTTATTTCGATTATTATACGTCGGTAAGTATTTCCGCAATGCTTCTGCAATCTTATGTGTGTTTGTGATTTTTTTCACAAGCGGATGCACACGCCCCGTCACAAAAATTGCAGACCCGGTAACCGTCAGCGATTTCAAATTAAATACTTATGTATCCATTAGCGGATATACAAGCAATGCCACAACTGCCGCCTTAAAAGAATGTCTGAATCTGTGCGATACCTATGAGCATCTGTTTTCAAGAACATTACCGGAAAGTACCCTCTATCAGGTCAATCACAGACAAACAGATATGATTCCGGCAGAACTTGCCACGCTGATTCAATACGGCATAGACTATGGCAAATTATCCGACGGTGCATTTGACATTACGATCGGAAGCGTCTCAAGTCTGTGGGATTTTACCGCAGAACACCCTCAGGTTCCGGAGGCTTCTGCCATCGCAGACGCTTTACAGTATGTAGATTATACAGCAATTACACTGACACCTACTAACGATACTGACGGTTCCTACCGCATAACTATGCCTGAACATACTATGATTGATTTAGGGGCAATTGCAAAAGGCTACATTGCCGACCGTATCAAAGATGCACTCTTAGAACGTGGGATTACAAGTGCTGTCATTAATCTCGGCGGAAATGTATTATGCGTTGGCAGCAAACAGCACGATGCTGCTTTTACAATTGGAATTCGCAAGCCATTTAGCAAAACAGAAGAATCCCTTACGTATCTGGGACTGAAAAACAAATCTTCTGTATCTTCCGGCACATATGAACGATATTTTGAGCAAAACGGCAACTTCTATCATCACATTTTAAATCCTGCAACCGGATATCCTTATAATAATAACCTGACCGGCGTTACCATTCTTTCAGATGAATCGGTGACCGGCGACTGTTTAAGCACCACCTGCTTTGCACTTGGTCTGGAAAAAGGACTTGCGCTGATTGAAGATACGCAGGGAGTTGAAGCATTGTTTATCACGGCAGACGGCACGCAGGTTACATCTAGTGGCTGGGCTTCCTATGAGGCAAATTAAATTTAAATAAAAACCTTCATCAAAAATATAGCAAACCTCATTCGTTAAATTCCAGACATACAAACGTTTTCAACACCCAAATATAATAACGAAGTGTGTGGTGAAATAAATTACATACACCCTATAACTTCTAACTTTTACGATATAAAAGGAGATTTCTATGAATATTTTACACACAACCCCAACTGCTGACGGATATTATATGCCGGCAGAATTTGAAAAACACAGCGGCTGCATCTTAATCTGGCCGGAACGGTCGGATTCGTGGACTTACGGTGCTTATCCGGCAAGACGCGCATTTGTACAAATGGCTGCTGCGATTGCACGCTCTGAACAGGTAACCGTCTGTGCCAGCTATGCACAGTATAACAACGCAAGACAGGCACTTCCGGCACATATCCGTGTCGTTGAAATGTCGAATAATGACGCATGGGCAAGAGATTATGCACCAACTTTTGTTGTTCCAAAGAATAAAAATTCTGCCGCAAATGGACTGCGTGGCATCAACTGGTATTTCAACGCATGGGGCGGTCTTGTTGACGGCTTGTATTTTCCATGGGATAAAGATAATGCCATGGCAAATAAGCTGTGTGACTTGTTCTTTGCAGATGTATACGACGCTTCTGACTTCGTATTAGAAGGCGGTTCGATTCACGTTGACGGCGAAGGCACTGCCATGGTCACAGAGAACTGTCTGTTAAGTAAAGGGCGTAATCCTTCCATGTCAAAAGAAGAGATTGAACAGAAATTAAAAGATTATCTCGGTGTTACAAAGGTCATCTGGCTCAAATATGGCATTTACAATGATGAAACCAATGAACATGTGGATAATATCTGCGCATTTACTTCTCCTGCCAATGTTGTACTCGCATGGACTGATAATGAAGACGATCCACAGTATGCGATGTCAAAGCACTGTTATGACCTCTTATCGAAAGAAACAGATGCCAAAGGCCGTCCGATTACCATTCACAAACTGCCAATTCCTAATCCGGTCTGCATTACGAAGGAGGATTGTGAAGGTCTTGACAATATGGATTTTGAACCGACCAGAACACCGGGAGAGCGTCTTGCCGCCTCTTATGTAAACTTCTATATTGCAAATGGTGCTATCGTGATGCCGGGATTTGCAAAACCGGGTGCTACGGATGAAGCCAATCTGCGCTATGCCGCATCCGATAAGACTGCAAAAGAGATTCTTGCGAAACTGTTTCCTGAACGTGAAGTCATTCAGATTTACGCAAGAGATATTTTAGTCGGCGGCGGTAATATTCACTGTATGACACAGCAGGTTCCAGCCTGCCTGTAAGTGATTGTCCACACAAACGAATCCATTTGCTGCATATATCCACATACTTCCAATCAAATATGTGAATATCTTATGCAATCCGAAGAAAAATTTGTTATAATAAGCTGAAATAATCTCTCATTTTCTATCTTACAATATAAATAATCAACAACAGAAAGGAATTTCATTTATGAGAAAAATAAAAGTCGCAGCTGTACAGATGTCCTGTCAGGGCTCTGTTACAGAAAATATCGCACAGGCTGAGCATTTTGTCCGCAATGCAGCTAGAGATGGTGCAAATGTCATCCTGCTCCCTGAATTATTTGAAACACGTTACTTCTGTCAGGAACGCAACTATGATTATTATCATCTTGCAACAACATTAGAAGAAAATCCGGCAGTCGCACATTTCCAGAAAATCTGTGCCGAACTGCATATCGTTATGCCGATTAGCTTCTATGAAAAAAGCAATAACGTGTATTTCAACTCAATCGCTATGATTGATGCCGACGGAAGTATTCTTGGAACATATCGCAAAACGCACATTCCGGATGACCATTATTATCAGGAGAAATTCTACTTTTCCCCTGGAGATACCGGATTTAAAGTGTGGAATACGACGTATGGCAAAATTGGCGTTGGCATCTGCTGGGATCAGTGGTTCCCGGAAACGGCACGCTGTATGACACTGATGGGAGCAGAAGTATTACTCTATCCAACTGCCATCGGTTCTGAGCCAATTCTTGACTGCGACAGTTCTGCACATTGGAGAAGGGTGATGCAGGGACACTCCGCAGCAAATATTGTGCCTGTGATTGCTGCAAACCGCATCGGAACAGAAGTCGTTACTGCAAGTGATGCCAATGGCGGTCAGAATTCCAGCCTGACATTCTACGGTTCTTCCTTTATAACAAATGAAACAGGTGAAATTCTCACACAGGCTGACAAAGTCAGTGAAACGGTTCTTGTTCAGGAACTTGACTTAGATGCTGTTTCTGATATGCGCAATGACTGGGGATTATTCCGTGACCGCCGTCCGCATATGTATGAACCAATTCTGCATATGTAGAAAATATACGAAGCTATACATTTTTCAATGGAGGGATGCAGATCTTCGCCTCTATACATTGACATATATTTAACAATATTTTCAGAAAGGAACTGCTATGATACGTACATTACTTGTTATTATTTTTGTTTTACTGCATGCAGTATGCGGCATTATTCTGCTGCCGCTGTGCTGGCTGGTTGGCAAATGCAACCCACAGGCAAAAGATAAAATGTCCCTTGCCATTATTCAGTTTACATTCCGCTGTATTCTATTTATATGTGGTGTGAAAACAACCGTCATCGGTGCAGAAAATATTCCAACAGATGAACCGGTATTATTTATTGGAAATCACCGTGGATTCTTTGATATTCTTGTTTCTTATGTATACATGAAACGTCCGACCGGATATATTGCCAAAAAGGAGATGAATAAAGTTCTCTACATTCGTCGCTGGATGAATAATATCCGCTGTCTGTTCTTAGACCGTGAGAATCCAAAGGAAGGATTGAAAACAATTCTAAAGAGCATTGACTATATCAAAGAGGGCGTGAGTGTTTTCATCTTTCCGGAAGGCACAAGAAATAAGGGAGAGGGAATCCAGCGTTTTCACGCAGGAAGTTTCAAGCCTGCAGTCAAGACAAAATGTAAGATTATTCCAGTTACACAAAATAATACTGAAGCCGTATTTGAACGCCAGAAGCCACGCATCTGCCGTGCACATACAGTAATTGAATTCGGAAAGCCAATTGATCCAAAGACACTCTCTAGTGAGGATTTGAAATCAATTCATGAATACACGCATGCAATTATGCTTGAAACATATGAAAAGAATCAGAAACTCGTTTAAACATTTTTGTTTTCAAACGAAACGGATTATGTTATAATATCTTATATTTTGCATCTAGTATGAATCCCCAGTGATATAAAACAAACTAGATGCCGGCAGAAATGAAGATTTTTGCTCATATTATATTTACACAAGTAGGAGGATATACCAATGCCAGTATGGTTGATTGTATTATTGGTTATTTTAGCTGTCCTTGTTGTTGCTTTTATCGCATTAGCGATCTTCGGTAATAAACTTCGTAAACGACAGGATGAACAGCAGGCACAGATTGATGCTGCAAAGCAGGTCATGTCGATGCTTGTCATTGACAAGAAAAAAATGAAATTAAAAGACGCAGGTCTTCCAAAGATGGTATTAGACCAGACACCAAAGTATCTTCGTGGAAGCAAGATGCCAATCGTGAAAGCAAAGATCGGTCCTAGAGTAATGACACTTATGGCTGATCCGAAGGTATTTGAACAGATTCCTGTTAAGGCTGAAATTAAGGCCGAAGTCAGTGGTATCTATATTACAGGCATCAAGTCTGTACGTGGCGGCAAGATTGTTGTAGAAGAGCCGAAGGCAAAAGGCTTAAAGAAGTTCTTTAAGAAAAATAAATAAATAAAACATATGTTACTCCGCAGGGATTTTCCTTGCGGAGTATTTTTCTATAATTTTTCTTACTTTACCCAGTCTTCCCAGGTAATCTCCTCTTTTGTTTCTGGCATCATATCTTTTGTCAGTTCCAACGCAACAATCGTATTTAAACACCACTGTGCCGTAAAGTTTGTAGAAATCCAAAACATCTCTGTCAAATCTTCATAATTAAATGTCCGCTCTACCTGATTGCTGTCAAAACCTTCCGACTTATCTTTGCCGGCAAGAGAATGAACCAAAACCTGCCATACCTGATATGCAAGGTGTTCATCCTTGTAGTAGTGCGCTGCATATGCTGCCATTGTCGCACCCATATACGGATAGACACAATTGACACTGCCATAGTAACCATTTGCCTTCTTCTGCTTCTCCTCTAATGGAAGAAAATAATAACTGCCATAAATTGCAAGCTGTTCTTTTAACTGTGGATTATCCAGACTTTCACTCAATTCAATCATAACCTGCGGTCCGCCCATACTCACAGACATATGGGAAATACAGTTCTCATCATGTTCAAGATAACGCAAATGTCCTGTATGTGGATCGTATTCAAATTCCGGTCCTGATACAAATCCCAATGGCGTAGCAAAAATATCCGCAAGTCCCGTCTCAATCTTATCTTTGTAGAAAGTATCCTGTGTCCGCTCCCACTGTGTCATCCAATTACTGACAAATGCAGTCCAGTCCGGTCCGCTCCTGGCATGTGTCGGATAAACCATCTCTTCTTTCTTATAGAAATGGCGCAATGGATCAATATTGAGTGTCGCATAATCTGCATCTTTCGTATCTGTTAAAACATCGCCCATACGAAGTTCTCCACCACGCAGGTAATAGAACGGTCTGTGATGCGCTGCCATGCCGATTCTTGGTTCTTTGCAGGAATCTCCCCAATGAATGACATTGTGTCTTGAACCAATTCCTTTATAGATTCCAAAATGATACATATCCACTTCTGAAGCATGACGGCTCATCGCCTCAATCATCGTAAAAATGTCTTCTCTGCCGGAACGCATAAATGCATACCACAGCCACAAAGTCGGAGCTAATTCTGTATTCTGCCATGCCCTACCGCCCATATCATACATCCACATATGTCTGTAACGGTCATACGTGTGCATCACATCGCCATAGTTAAACAAACCGTACCAATTTCTTAAATCCACTTCTTTAATATAGAAATCAACCGCACGGTCCAACTCATCCTCCAGCCACTTTTTTAATGGTGTAGAACGGTCAATCAGTGCCCATTCCCCAAATGCCTTTGTCTCATGATAGTATTCCGGTGCTGCCACAAATAATGCCGGCTTTGATACTGCATCTGCGGCATCTAATAATGTATCATCATCCACAATTCCTGCCCCATAGACCTCAATTGCCAGCTCGTTGGTATTGGCAATGCCTACCGGATCATTTTTCACTTCATTAAATCCCTCATACGTTCCATCTGCGTGTCCCTCATCATCATAGTGACGGAAATCACACGCCGCACTTTCCGGCGACCAGAACCACGCCGTCATTGTTCCTACATCCTGTCGCATCCCCTCAATCCACAAAGAAGAAGGGAACTTCTGCCAGAAATCACGCATTGCTACAGAGATACCACCCTGCTTATTTCCTGCATAAACAAGACCTTTCGCTCTCTTTCCAAAACCTGCCCAAATCGAACAACAGCCTTTCTTTGCCATGCTCTTTCGGATTTCATAAGAGTTTGGACTTAATTGTGCAATCGAATAGGAATCCCAAAACGGAATATTTCCAATCGCTTCAATAATCTTATCGCCGCCTTCTACTGCCGCATCAATCATCTGTCCTTCATACTGCTCTTTGTAGAAATGCTCTGCAATCTTTGGATGAAAACTCTTCAATCCCACCATTGCTTCGTGAAAAATTCCACAATCTCCGGCAATCTTAATATGACGGTTATATCCTTCTCCTGCATTGGCAAAATGCACCTGAAGTCCGATTCCTTTCATAAACTGTGTATTCTTGTCTCCATCATAGAAAAATGTATGTGTCACATTGATACGTTTACTATTCTTATGAAACGTAAACCGCACGATAAATGGAATTCCTGCAAATGCTTCTCCGACATGTCTTCCTTCTACACGAATGACACATTCTACCGCACCGATTCTCTCAATCTGCGTCTTTGTAATCTGTCCTACTGCTTGTGTCGTCATCTTCGTTCCAAGGAAACCATCTTGGGAATGTGTTTCATTGAAATAAATCAGTTTTGCATCAATAAGCTGTTCCATTCCCTGATAGACACCATGTCTTAACAGTTCTTCCCCGGATTTTGGTACCTGAATCTGTAATATTCCTGTATCCACAAAATATGCATCACCGCGTTCTGTTATCCACGTTTCTGCCTGCTTTGTATGAACCTCTGTGGACTGTTCCTGTGATACTTCTAACGTAATGTCTTTCTCAACGCCGCGGGCATCTACACAATATCCCGCCCATTTAACGCTTCCATCCGGCCAATATGCTGTTGTATAAGACTGTATCGGATGAGAATTTCCATCATCTCCGATACATACTGCCACATGATTATCCGTTACTTCCCCCTTCTTATATGGTACTCCAAATGTCACAAAATCCGGTGCGTGACGATGTTCTAATGTATGTAATTTTACATATTTATGACTCATATTTCTTCTCCTAAATCAAGAAATCGCTGCGTTCCCTGTAATTTCTGACAAAGATACACAACGACTCCGTTTTAATTATTTATTGTTTAATGACTTTAATACTTCGTTTACCTTTGCTCCGGCTGTCTTCTGATAATAATCCATGCCTTCATCAACCGTCATATAACTTAATGCGACCTTTGATACGACATAATTTCTGGCTGTATTAATATCTGCAATATTTTCTGACAATGTTGCGTTAACTGGTAATGCCTTATCCATTGTTGAATTCTCTAAGAAGAAGGCTTCTAACTCCTTAGAAATCTCCGGAATCTGACCTGCACCCGGATCTTCCGTCTTATACTTTGCAAGTGCAAGCAATGGATCAATACAGTTCTTCATTGTTAATGAATATGGCTTCTCCGGTGAAGGAAGATGATGCCACTGTCCTTCTGTATAAGTTGTTCCTGCTCCTTCTGCATCCTGCAGCGTAACTGTTTCAGCCTTTGTATCCCAGTGTGTGCCCTTTGCACCATATGTAAACGCTTCCTGTACCTTGTCACCGTCTAACATTGCTTCGATGAAATACTTAAACACACCTTCCGGATTCTTACATGCCGATGTAATGGACCATGTTACAGGTAAAGTATTGACATAAGAACCTAATTCTTTGATTGGCTTCAATACAACGAATTCTGAATCCAGTCCTCTTGATTCCAGTGTAGTCTTTAGGCTGTATGTCCAATCCCCTGCCCAATACGTAAATGCACCTGATTCTGAATCTTCCTGTGTTGAGAAGAACTTTTCACGACAGTTCGCTGTTGAGTTATTCACGGATTCTTTATCCAACACACCTTCTGTTACGGCTGTCTGAATTCTCTGTAGGGCATCTTTCATCGCCTGTTCTGAGAAACCGTCTGCAAATGTTCCATCTGCTTTCTCATAGAATGAATACTGTGCCTTCTGATAGAACTCCGGAAGGTAATTCGTATACGGTGCATTGAGTGATGCAAATCCCGGTGCAGATAATACATAATGACCTTTTGCATCTGCCATTTTCTTTAAATAACTGTAATATGTATTAAAATCTAACTGCTTTCTGTCTACATCCTGCGGATTAATGCCTGCGGCTTTGAGCCATGAACTCTTAATATATGTAACACTTCCACCGCCCTGTGCTGTCGGGAATCCATACAATGCTTTCTTTCCATCATCCCCTGCTACCATACATGCCTGAATAACTTCATCTGCTGTACTGACAAGTCTTCCCGACTTCTTTAAATCTGACTGCTCAAACGCATCTGTCATATTCCAAAGCAGTCCATTGGCTGCATATACAGAATAATAATCAGAAGACATCAATACCACATCCGGCATTGTTTCTTCAGATGTAAATGCATTTGCAACCGTATCATAATATCCTGAATGATCCGGATGAATCCATCTGATATTCAATCCTGTTAACGACGCTACATAATCATAAAATGCCTGTGCTCCATTCGATTCTGTGAATGTAATATCATTCATAACTGTAATTGATTCTGGTTTTGCAACTTCTTTTTTCGTTTCTTCTGTGTTTGATGCTGTACCATTTCCTGATGAACCACAAGCCACAAGACTTACGAGTGATGTGGCAGTAAGTCCCATTGCTGCCAACTTTTTGAATGTTTTTTTCATATATGCCGCCCTTTCCTTCTACAATATTTTTTGAATACATTTTTGTATCTGTTCCTCTAACTGATGTTAGAATAACACTTTCAAGGGCAAATGTCTTATTCAGGATTGCACATCTTCAAATGTTTTCAAACTATATTGCACTATTTTAAAAATAAATAAAATAGCTTTTTTCGTTCTCTCGTATCGTGCAAATCTACTATCTGAATGAATTTTTAATAAAACGACATATAGAAATAAATCTTTTATTTTTCTCTATTTTCTTTCTCAATTGAAAACAGTTCCTGCGCACCAATCTCAATCTCCACAAGACTGTCAGCAACCTGTTCATAATTCATCTCAATGGAATAATCTATCGTAATATGAATCCTTTCTTCTTCCCTCTCGATTGCTACTTTTCTTGCAAAGATTCCTAAATAGATATTGCCGTACGGCGTATTATAACAAGTCATCGTCTTCTCGCCTTCCACAAAAGACAAGTGTGCCGTAACTGCTCCTTTTTTTGTAATTTCTACCGTATTCCCGGATATTTTTATCAGATTCTTACTCTTTTGATGATCTTCTTCGTGAACTTCATCATAACGGATATATTCTTTGCCATTTACAACTTTGTAGCTTCCAATCTGAATGATTTCGATTGCTTCTTCATCCAAATCTTCATCTTTTTCTCTCGTAAATTGCAATCCCTTTACCCGAATATATACCTTTTCTTTCATATCTAAATGTACCTCTCCTGACCAATCAGCGAATTTTCCTTTCCTTGACTACAGACACATGTACATCTTTGTTATATAAATGTCGCACTAAAACTGCTCAATCGCAATCTGCTGTGTCATTGTAATATCAAATGGCAAAATAAAGCTGGCAATCTTTTTGAACTTCTCTGCGGTATCGCTCACGTAAAAACGATACATTGAAGACGGACTGTCAATCTCACAGACATTTGCCAGATTCTCACGCTCTAAGAGTTGCTTTAACTCCAATGCTGTCTCATATGCCGGATTAACAAGTGTTATTCCTTCTCCCATAACCTGTGCAATCGTATCCTGCAACAGCGGATAATGTGTACATCCCATAATCAGCGTATCAATCTGCTGCTTCTTTAATTCGCTTAAATAACGCTCAGCAACCTGTGTTGTAATCGTATCATTAATCATGCCCTCCTCTACAAGTGGACAAAATAACGGACACGCTTTTCCGATTACCTGTGCCTGTGGCATTATTTCTTCAATCAGCTTCGGATACATTCCGCTGTGAATCGTACTTTCCGTGCCAATCAGACCAATTCTTCCGTTCTTTGTCGTCTGCGTCGCTGCCACAACGCCCGGCTGAACGACACCGATAATTGGAATATCAAATTCTTTCTGCATTTCATTTAATGCCAATGCAGTGGCTGTATTACAGGCAATGACAATTGCCTTGACCTTTTCCGTCTGCAAAAAACGGATAATCTGTCTGGAATATTTTATAATCGTATCTTTGGATTTACTCCCATAAGGCACTCTGGCGGTATCTCCAAAATAAACAATTCGTTCATTCGGTACCTGTCGCATAATCTCTCTTGCAACCGTCAGTCCGCCTACCCCTGAGTCAAATACACCAATTGGTGCTGTAGTATCCATATCCTGTTCTCCTTAAACTTATTCTATATCAATTTATTTTCATATTATTCCTGTATGTATTTATGTGTATCATATGCATGTAAAATATTCTAATTCATGAACCGATTCAGAAAGGTCAAATATTTCCATCTGTATTGATACCGAACCTCTGTTATAGCACGATATTCATCTGCTGTCAAAACATTTTTCAAAACTTCTTTTGAAGAATCCGGAAGCTCTCCATAGACACCATCTACAAAGCATAACGGCGGATATAATACACACCACCAGTTCTTCCCTTCATGCACACCAATATCAATACGAAATGCCTCATATTCTCCCGGAGGAAATACAACATCTGCATACATCTTCGCCGGAAAATAGCTCCGTTCAAAATAGGCAGTTACTGAATCAGAATGACCTTCCCTGTCAAGGGTTTCTTTCGCAATCGCTTCTATCTGTGGAATCTGCTCTGTAAGAATCCGTCTAGACTCCTCAAGGCTTTCTGATTGTGCAAACAGCGGTTCTAAATACGTAATAACCGCTTCCTTAACACGCAGCTTAACACGCTGGTCCTCATCACTGTCACTATTTGCGCGCACATGAAAACGAATGACACGCTGTGCAAGGTCTTCCTGCAGCTGTATCTGTGCCTGTACTTTTCTTCCCTTATATACCAGAATAATTGCCGTAATCATGCCAACCAGGGCGATACATAACAATAGTCTGCATTTTTTCTGTTTCATATTCACTCCATTCTGTACGGATTACGTACTCTTTACTTCCAGAATTTACCATTCTTGATACTAGGAGTATAGACAAAACAAATGCAGACTATACATGTATTTTTTGTTATTTATTTAACAATCTGATAATACCTTTTTCCTGATTATTAATATGCTGATATACAACAATTCTTGCCTGTTCAATATTCTTTTCCGTGAGCTGTTTGATAATATCATTGTGCTCACTGATTAAGATAGAATGTGTACGGGCATCTTTGACATATTCCAGACGGTAACGATACATCTGCTCTCTTAAATTGTTGATAATCTGAATCAGACGTGCATTATCTGTCATTGAATAAATGATATCGTGAAAATGTACATCGGCATCTACGATATTTACAACATCCTTTGACACAATCGCTGTCTCAAATAACTTATTCGCAGCCTTTAATTCTGCCAACTTTTCATCTGTTACATTCTTGCAGGCAAGTGTTACCGCAAGTTCCTCTAACGTTGCACGAACCTCTAATACATCACGCATATCTTTTTCTGTAATATGTGCAACTTCTGCACCTTTACGCGGAATCATAATAACAAGTCCTTCAAGTTCAAGTTTACGGATTGCTTCACGAATTGGTGTTCTGCTTACACCTAATTTCTGGGCAAGCTGAATCTCCATCAAACGTTCTCCCGGTTCCATTTCTCCACGCAAAATTGCCTGTCTTAATGTATTAAATACGACATCTCTCAGTGGAAGGTATTCACTTACATCCATCTTTAATTCGCCCTTCATACACGTCCTCCTTTGGTTCTTACTTCAAATGTTTCTGTTATATAAATCGTCTTTGCATCGCCTTTTTGTCTTAAATATGCCTGACAGTCCAGTGCCGTCTGCTCATCCGGAAAAATACCAAATACAGTCGGTCCGCTGCCACTCATCATCGCATTCATCGCACCGTGCGACAACATATCCTGCTTAATCACATCAATAACCGGATATAATGGAATCGTTACGCCTTCTAAGACATTTCCCATCTTTGCGGCAATCGCCTCCACATTCCGGCTCTGAATCGCTGCAATCATTCCGTCAATATCAGGATGTTCCTGTACCTCATTCATATCAAGCCGTTCATAAACCAGCTTCGTTGATACATTAACCGGAGGTTTGGCAACCACAATCCACATATGCGGAACAGAAGGCAGCCTTGTAAGTTCTTCGCCGATACCTTCCGCAAGTGCCGTTCCTCTCATAATGCAATATGGCACGTCTGCGCCGATAGAAACGCCTAATTCCATCAGTCGCTTCACAGACAATCCCAATCCAAATAACTGATTCAATCCCCACAGTGTAGCCGCAGCATCAGAACTTCCTCCTGCCATACCTGCCGCTACCGGAATAAATTTATTCAATTCAATCGATACACCGCCCTTATAATGACAGGTATCTTTTAATAATCTTGCTGCTTTGTAAATTAAATTATTCTCATTCACTGGCAAAAAAGAAAGATTGGATGTAATCCGAATCTCCTCTTCCGGAATCGCTGTAATAATCAAACGGTCATAAATTCCAATGGTCTGCATAACCATGCGCACCTCATGATAGCCGTCTGCACGCTTTCCAAGTACATCCAGTCCAAGATTAATTTTTGCTCTCGCCTTTAACCGAATACTTTTCATCGTCGTCCTCTTTTCTTGTATACACAATACATTATACAAAATACGGGCTATAAATACAAGTCATTGTACAAATATATGTACAATAATTCGCAATGCAGTATTTTACCACATTTCTATTTTCTACACTCTTTCGCTAGATTGTTTCCTGACTCTTTCGGTACTTGTGTGGTGACACCCCTTTTACATTACGGAATGCATCTCCAAAATAATTGCTGTCATTAAATCCACATTCAAATGCAATATCCGTAATCGACTTATTCGTCTCTAATAACAGTGTGCAGGCATTTTTGATTCGAACATTGACAATATACTCTTTAAATCCAAATCCGGTTACCTGTTTAAACTTTTTAGAAAGATAGGACCGGCTAATATGAAATTGTTTCGCCATATCATCCAAACTCAGCTTTTTTTCATAATTATTGTAAATATAGGTTGCAACCTCCTGAATCAACTGATGATCAACATCTAACTCCTTTACAACCGTTTGTTCATATTTCTGACAGCGGATAATAAACAGCAGTAACTCCATAAGCTCTGTCTGTACAAATGCCGGCGATAATGCATCCTGCCCTTCATTTTCAAAAATCATCTTTCCGATAATTCCTTCCACATATTCCTGCCTTTTATCCGGAATGGAAATAACGCCCTGTTTGAGGCTCTCTTTAACCGCATCTTCTCCAATTAATTTTTTCATCCAGTCAAGACTCTCTTCCCGAAAACACACCACCAGACGATCGCTGTATCCTTTGGTCGGAAATGTACTCTTGTGAATTTCTCCAACCGGTACGATTACGAGATCTCCCTTACTTAGCTTATAAATATTATGGTCTACAAAAAATGTGCAGTCACCATTGAGCAGATAAAAAATTTCATAATAAGGATGTCCATGCTTTGGCTGCTGCTGCTGTCCCGGTTCTCTGCGGACTTTGTAGATTTTATAATCCGTCGTCATATCATATAACATCGTATACCTCCCTGCAATCATTTGCAATTTTTCTGTATTTTTATCTGTTATCAATTATTTATAAGTAGAAATCACTGTTTTTTATGCTTATTATAATAATATAAGATTTCAGTTTGTCAATACTTTATCAGACAATTATTGATAATATTTTCTGATACGCATACAAACGCAAAACTATACCAGATAATTGCTTTTTAATTATATTTAACAGAAAGGAATACGCGATTATGGCAAAACCAATCAGTGCGGATAAACGTAATATGATTCTAAATGGCAATCTCATTCAGGCGATTCTGATGCTTGCCATTCCTGTTATGTTTAACAGTTTTATTCAATCCATGTATAACCTGACAGATACATTTTGGCTCGGTAAAATCGGAACCGAATCACAGGCTGCGATAACTTTAGTATCTCCCATGCAGAACATCCTGATTAACTTTGGTTCCGGCATTACAACTGCAGGTGCGATTCTAATTTCACAGTACCTCGGAGCCAAACAGGACCGTCAGGCAAATATTATGGCAAATCACATCTGCGTATGTTCCATGATTTTCGCCTGTATCTGTGCAGCAATTTGCTGGCTTACAACTCCTGCAATTGTTGCATGGCTGGGGGCTGTCGATAATATTTATACATATGGAATTACATATCTTCGCATTGTTGTACTTGACTTACCATTCCTTTTTATGATAAACCTATATACGTCAGTAAAACAGTCTCAGGGTGATACGGTTCGTCCGATGTTACTCAATCTGTTTGGCGTTAGTATTAATATGATTCTGGATCCATTATTCCTAATTGGCTGGGATTTAGGAATTGGCGGTGCTGCACTGGCAACATTGCTTGCAAAGATTCCAAGTGCTATTATCGCATTTGTGGCATTGCGTGGTAAACACCAGCTGATTCAGATTCATCTGAAAGGATTCCACTTCGAACGTTCGAAGATTCTTTCTATCCTGAAAATCGGTCTTCCTACCGCAATTGGCGGAAGTACGATGCAGTTTGGTTTCCTGCTTATGACGAAAAATGTTAACGTTTATGGTACAACTGCAACGACAGCATATGGAATCGGTAATAAGATTAACAGTATTATTACAATGCCTGCAAATGGTATTGGCTCCGCAATTTCAACCATTGTCGGTCAGAACTTCGGTGCAAACAATATCAAGCGTGCTGATAAGTCATATCATATCGCTCTTCGTATTGGTGCAGTATTCCTTTTTGTATGTGGTATGATTCTTTCAAGACCTTTTGTAGCTGAACCAATTGTCCGTTTTTTCACTTCAGATGAGGCGGTTGTTCCACTTGCAACAAATTTTTTATCAATTATGGCAATTTGCTGCTGGACTAATTCGTTTTATAATGTTACAATGGGTATGTTTCAAGGTTCCGGTCATACGATGATTACCATGGTCGTGGATGCATCCAGAATATGGGTATTCCGTTTTCTTACCCTTTGGATATGTTCAACCGTACTCGGTATGGGCGTTGAAAGTATCTGGTATGCTGTTGTAGTAAGTAATGCAACTTCTGCATTAATTCTCTACATTTTATATTGGACAGGAATTTGGAAGCGTCGCACAGTTACGATTGACTCCGACGCAAGCGAACCAGAAACAACTTAAATTTAGCCAGTTTCCCCTATTTCGATAGCCCCTCTGCGCATCCCCCCTCAGCGCAGTTGGGGTGGTTTTAAAGATTTAGGTTATTTATATCAGAGAATGTGCTTTCTACATTCTTAAATAAAAAATCCATATGTGATTCGATTTTAACGAACACATATGGATTTATTTTTATATTTTCTTCTATTGTAATCTATAATGACAGCCTTTAACTGCAGTCATCCAAATTCCGGTGTCAAATGCCATAAGATATACATCATATGACAAACTGCACACCCATTCATTAGCGGATATAGTTGGTCTTTACTTTTGCTTCTGTTTCCGGACAGACAATACCTGCTGCCTTTCCGGCTTCAATACACTGTAACATCCATGCCATATTCTTTCCTAAAATACGCATTGTCTGAATCCCTTCTTCATCCTGCATAACTTCCTGTGGTGTATTTCCATGAACCATATTCCAATAATTACTTGTAACGATTGGCATCTGTGCAATTCCTGCATACTTGCTAATCTGGTCAAGTGTTGCTGTCGCACCACCTCTTCTGCAGCTTGCAATAAATGCTGCCGGCTTATGTGCTGCCGGATACCCTGCATAGAATACTCTGTCAAGGAAGGATGTAATAGTGCCTGACGCTGATGCATAATGAACCGGTGTACCGACAATCAGTGCATCTGCCTCATGCAGTTTGCGAATTCCTTCATTGACTGTATCATCATGAAATACACACTGGTGATTGCCATTCTTTGCACAACCGCCACATCCCATACAACCACGGATTGGCTGGGTTCCCACATGAAAAATCTCTGTTTCAATTCCATTTGCCTCTAACGTATCTGCAACAACTTTCAATGCCGTATATGTACAGCCTGTTGCTTTCGGACTGCCATTTACTAATAATACTTTCATTTGTTGTACCTCCTGTTTCTATTTATTTGTATTAAGACGGCGAATGAATATTACCATAATTCCCTCGCCAAGAACACAAATCAGACTTCCAAGCCCCGGATATACATGCGCACCGGCGGCTTCTGTTACATTTGCACCAAATCCTATAATCAAAACAATCTGAACGAGCATCGCAGCAACAGAGCCTAACTGCATGTACCAAGCAATCTGATTTCTGCGAATACAGATACTAATACCGGCACATAATACCAATACAAAACACAATTTTCCAAAAAGTCCGTCACACATATATCCTGCAAACAGACTCCCCTGACTCAATCTGCCTTCATCACTCATTACGCCCCAGAAACTTAAATAACATCCGCTAAAAAAGAGAATGGCACCAAGCAACGCCGCTATTTTTCTTCCGTCGGACATCAACTCATCTAAAAACGCACTTGTCTGTACCTGTTCTTCTTCCTGCGTATCGCCCTGTGCGTCCTGCTGTGCCACCCGTGCATTAATATCTGCCCCGATTATGGCTTTGCCCGCCTGCTTTGCTTCCATTTCGTGTTCTTCATGTTTTTCATCCGTCTTATCTGTCTCTTTCTGTATTGTCTGAGACAACGCTTCTGACTCTGCCTTATTTTCTGCCGTGTTTTTCACGTTCTTCTTTTCCATATACACCCTCCAATCCATATAATTCTAATATTATAAATGGTATCCAAAGGAACTATTTATTCCAAATGAACCACCATCCGAATGAAAAATTATATAAATTTAACAATTTAATATGCTAAGTTTTTTTCCATAAAATCCGATTATTATTATATAGATGTAACGATTTAGAATCAAGTGCATTTTAAGTCATATTCAGAAGGGAGAAATCATTATGGACGTTAATGGAATTTATACAGGTTATCAGACAACACCCGTTGCAGCAAAAGAACCGGCTAAGACTGCCGATGTGAAAGCTGCCGATACAAAAGCTGCAAATACAGCAAAAGATTCTTATTCAAATGTATCTGCAACTTATGAATCATCTGCAAAGTCAGGTTCTGTAAAAGTAAAACAGGATCGTTCTGCAATCATTGCTCAGTTAAAGGCAGATTCTGATGCACGTATTGCGCAGATGCAGTCTTTGGTTACACAGATGTTTTCAAAACAGGGCGTTACAATCGGAACAACAGATGACATGTGGAAAATGTTAGCAGACGGCAAATTTACAGCTGACCCTGAAACAATTGCACAGGCAAAGAAAGATATTGCAGAAGACGGTTACTGGGGTGTCGATCAGACATCTGAGCGTATCTTCTCATTTGCAACAGCACTCTCAGGCGGTAATGATGCAAAAATGCAGGAAATGGTTAAAGCTGTTGAAAAAGGCTTCAAAGAAGCTACAAAGACATGGGGCAAAAACCTTCCGGATATCTCTAACAAGACATTCGATGCTGTTATGAAGAAATTCCACAATTGGTTTACAGAAAACCATTCAGATGCTACAACTGCTAATTTGTTAAAGTAATAACAAATCAACTGCAATCATAACGAAAGCACTTTCCTTTATACTTATGAAGTGCTTTATAATACTCCGTATGGTGATTTTATATTTCCATACGGAGTATTTTGTTTTTCATATCTAATGATACAACGTGGATTTTATCATAATTGGAATACTTTATATCTTACATTCGGACTGCTTTTACCAATAACAGCTTCTCTCCACGCCGTACACACTTATCATCCGGAAGTTTTTCTACCTGCGCTGCATTGCGCAGACGTATAGATTCCGTAGTTGTGTGATTCTTTTTCGCAATATCCCACAGTGTCTCTTCTCCATTTGCAATATATCCGATAATTCCCGGAAATTTTAAGAATTCATTCTCCGTAAATGGAGTAACCTCACAATCCATAACCGTATTAATTGGCACCGGCTCAAATATCAGTGTATCTAACCCAATACTTCCTTTGATTTCAATTTCATTATTTCCTGTCATCATCGCCTGAAGGTCTTCTAAAACCGGATTCACGACATATTCCATTGCCGTCTGTTCATTCTGTCCAAATTGCGTAGTTCTTGTATGCACCTGTACTTTATGAGAAAATGGAACTGCACTTCTAAGACTTCCCATCGGTGCATTATCATCGGAAGCGATATAGAATACATTTGCAAGGATTGCCCCTTCTACCTGTAATCCATCCTCTTCCATCGTAATATCATCCACCTGAACAACTCCGGTACAATTACAAATCTGTAACAAATTCACATACTCTGTCGCCTTAATACGCTCTGAAATCCGACATTGTGAATTGTTATGAATCAGTAAGTGTCTTAACGTTGCATCATTTTTATTGATTGTTACATTTTTAACAGGCGAATACATATCCACCAAAAGAGAATGTTCTTTTTCTTCATATGCTTTGACAGATAATTCCAACACAATTTCTGTTGCAATTTCTCTGTTTTCTCCATCATAATCCGGGCGAACTTCAACATTTGCATGCATAATCTGCGTCTTTACAAATCCAATCATATCCGGATTACAGCCGCTGACTTCTAACGTTCCATCAAATGGAATAGTCGTTTCATACCACTGCACTGCCTCACTATTTTCCGCTGCTGCATACATCAGAAAAATATTGACCTGTCCGCTCATTCCCAACTGCCCGTCTAACAGCCGTGTATTCACACTCCGTACATCAACATCATCCCACAATACTTCTGCCACATCTAATTTTCCTGCCGGAAGCTGTGTCGTCTCCTTGATGCGGAAATTATCTGTCAACTGTACAGCCAACTGTGTAGAATGTACTGTTTCTAAGCGTGTCTGCAATTCATCTTCTTCCTGCGTGTCTGCAATTGCACAGCCAAATTCTACATCCTGTACCACCTCAGCAGATACCTGCAGTGTCACAATCGCCTTCACACTCACTTTTCTTGAATTAATTGCCTTTACTGTAATATCTTCTACCTTTGCACTACAGTGCAATTGTGCGTTATCTCCTGTTTCTGATAAGTTAATCGTCTCGTGGAAATTCATACTCCCCTGCATCTGCACCGGCAAAGCCGTATCATTTCCTGTATACAACAATGCAAATTCGAGACTTCCGGTAACTTCTGCCTTATCCGAAACATTCTTCACACTGTCAATATGTACACGTCCACGCTCTTTTACAATCGCACTGATGTCTGCCTTTCTGTCCGGTACATTAAAATCATCATCTAACACAATTTGCAATGTATTCTGATACTGCACCCTGCTTTCATGTATATTTTCTTTCTGAATAACCACGCCTATCCTCCCATTTTATAACATATGAATTCTATTCTTGAATGTCTTTATGGGATTATATGCGATGTTCCTATGAAATATGAATGGAATCAAAGTCTGCTACCTTCTTGTATCTGCCTCACACAATAAATCATAAATCGTATCTTCTGTAAGTATTCCCCGTTTCAGGCTCTTTGGAAGTTCTCCACAATCATCTGCCTCCTTATCTGCAAGCCAGTCTGCGCTCTCATAATACCGTTCCAAATCCAAAATCTTCTTCTGTAATAACTCCGGCAGTGTCTGCTGTTTTTGTAAATGTCCCAATTCCGTCACGATTTCATCATATAACATCTCCATCGCAGTAATCCGCTGTATTCTATCTTGCGTAGTAATCTCTTTTTTCATAAGTTATACCTCTTATATTCGATATATTTTTACATAAAAATCACAAACCATCCCCTTTTCAAGGGGGGTTCATATATCTGATTAAATAAAAAGCCACATTTCTAACATCGCGTCTTACAGAGGTCTCTGAAATACATCAACTCCTGCAACCCTTCTCCCTAGAAATGTGACTGATTTAATCTGTTTATGAAATTATAGAATTTAAATTATACCAATTCCCATTATTTTCCACAGCGTATTCTCCATCTGACTTATCCAAATAAATGATACGCAGCGATGGGATTTATTTTCATTTATGCACGATACAAGGTATCTAACACACGGAAGTAATTCTCAAACGTCTTGGCACAACATTCATAGCGGTCAATGACAATCCCTTCACTGCGAAGTCCCACGAGTGCAAATGCCATCGCCATACGGTGATCTTCATAAGTCTCTACAAGTGATGGCTGTGGATTGCCCGGATGGATTCGGATTGCATCTTCTTCCTCTTCTACCTGAATTCCCATCTTTGTTAATTCTGTAACAATCGCATGAATTCGATCGGACTCCTGCAAACGGATATGTCCAATATTGCGAATATATGTGCTTGTCTTTGCAAACGGTGCAATCGCTGCAAGTGTCATGGTCTGATCCGAGAAATCGTTCATATCAATATCAACACCATTATAGACACCATCCTTAGGTCCTGTTACATAGATACCTTCTCTCTCTTCCCGAATGACACAGCCCATCTGCTTTAATACATCAAGGAACTTCATATCTCCCTGCATCGATGTTGAATGAACATTCTCAACTAAAATATGGCTTCCCGTCAACGCCGCTGCTGCATAGAAATAACATGCTGCGGATACATCCGGCTCAATCTGGTATGTCTCTGCAATATACTGCTGTCCTGCCTGAATCTCATATAAATTCCCTTCATGCATCGTATCACAGCCAAACTGATGCATCATCTTCATGGTAATGCGAATATAAGAGCCTTCCGTCTTCTCGCTTGTAATATGAATCTTTAAACCATCTGATAACATTGGTGCAACCATCAGGAGGGCACTCAAAAACTGTGTACTCTCACTAATATCAATATCCACTTCTGTTGCAGGCTTCGCCCCGTTAAATGCAGCTCCTGTTACCTGAACCGGAAGATGGCCTTCCTTTTCTAAGAACGTAAACTTCGCCCCCATAGACGTAAGCGCTTCAAATAATGGAAGCATTGGACGTTTCTTCATCTGTTCAGATGCCTGAATCGTATATTCACCGTCTGAAAGTGCAAGCATCGCTGTTAAAAATCTCGCTGCCGTTCCGGCACTTCCGACATCAATCGTTCCCTGCTTCTTTGGAATATCTGCGCCATGACCGTTAATCACAACATATTTTTCCACTTCATTGACTTCTATAATATAACCAAGTGCAATCAGACTTGTTAAAAAATGTCTGGAATCATCACTAAATAACACACCATTTAATCTGCTCTCGCCCTTAGACAGTGCTGCCATGAGCAATGCTCTGTTTGTAATACTCTTTGAACCTGGTACTTCTACTGCACAATCAATTGCATGATCTAATACTTTTACCTTATATTGAGACATTTTTGTACTTCCTCTTCTCCAAAAAATACTTTCGCCAACCTGTATTATACGCCTAAAATTTAAAATGTTAAGTACTTTTTTTGATTTTATTTATATTCTTAACGGCTTTTTCAGTTTTATATTTATTTTATAAATTAGAATCGCATTTTCACTTTATTATTGTAAGAAAATTATTGAAATAGATTATATTTTTCTATTTTCCAAGCAAATTTTCTTGATTTTATTTTTCATATCCGAATGTCATCTATGATAATTGACCAATCCGGAGTTTGCGTTTACATTTGTGCAATTTGACAGCTTGAAAGAGACAATGCACCTTTTGATACGCAAATCTTATAAACGAAAAAACGGCACTCGATTTGCCCACGTATCTTGTTTTAAAGCCCGTATTTGTCCAGACATGGCAATCGCCTGCGCTTCCTTTGGATGTTCTAATAAATAGCGGACCTTTTTTGGCAATTCTTCTAACTGCTGCAAATCATAACGGATATAATCCACATTTTCCTGATAATGATCCCGTACATATCCACACGTATCTGTAACACAGACACATCCTGCAAGCATCGCAGATGCAATTCGGTCATGAAATCCTTCCTTGAACCACGGCATAACATTTAATGCAATCTTTGCCTGTTGCAACACTTCTACCGATTCCCGATAGGAAACAATCGGATGTACTCTCAAATTATCCGGATGTTTTAATGTGTTTTTCACTCGTTCCCAACCGTCACCATATACATCCACCACAAGTCCTGCTTCTGTAAGTGTTGTAATGACCTTTTCCCGATACTGCGCCCGAATCACACTATCCATTCGCTTAAATAACTGAATCAGCTGATGTACATGCGTATCTTCAAATTGCAGTCCATACTGCTCCATACACCGATAAATCGCACGTTCTATTGTCAATGTCGTATCTGCAAGAATCATCTGATAAACAATCTCCCATAGCTGTTTCAGATTCTCATCAAATCCATCTGTTTCCGTATCAATATTTTCCCAATCCCGCACATTTCCTGTGAAAAGAATATCAATCGGTCGCTCTTCATATGGAATATACTTCTTACAATGCGAACTGACACCTGCAAGCGGCATATACATCGCCGTTCGTATTCTTCCTGTCTCTTTGTGATATGCAGAATCCTTTCCATAATAACGATTCACATAGTCTGCCTGTTCTTTATCTACACAGACAAACATTACATTTTCAATATCCGACACAATCGCATTATGATAAAAAAATGGCGGGTCTGCCAGTATATCATAGCATTTTACACCGCTCTGATTCCAATAGTTCCCGCCGTATTCATCCTGCATGAGCATACCAATGTTATTCATAAAAATAACAATGGTATGTTCATCATAGACATAATCTTCAATTGTCTGAAAAATCGCATCCTCAAACGTACGCAAGTCCCCTACATTTACAAGCAATACATCTGCACCGGCTTCTTGAAAACCTGCGGCTAATTCCTCTGCAAATGCATCTAATGAATCTATGATTCCCTTAAATAAGACGACTCTGCTTCCTGTTCTCATCGTGGCTGCTTACCCTCATTTCTGTCATTCATATCACAATATGGTCTGTGATGTCCTACATACTTATATGCCGGACGAATAATCTTACCTGCATTAACAAGTTCTTCGAGACGGTGTGCACACCAGCCTGAAATTCTTGCCATCGCAAAAATAGGTGTGAATAATTCTTCCGGAATTCCAAGCATTGTATACACAAATCCACTATAAAAATCGACATTTGCACATACTGGCTTGAACATCTGACGCTTCTTCATAATCAGTGCGCCTGCTTCACGTTCAACAGTCTCATACAATGCAAATTCCTTTTGCATACCCTTTTCTTCTGAAAGTTTCTTTGCAAATTCCTTCAAAATAACTGCTCTCGGATCTGAATTCGTATAAACAGCATGCCCCATACCATAAATCAAACCGAGTTTGTCAAATACTTCTTTGTCAAGAATCCTGTTTAAATATGCACAAATTTCATCCACATTATCCCAATCCTTGCAGTGTTCCTTAATATCCGCAAACATCTGCTGTACTTTTAAGTTCGCACCACCATGCTTCGGTCCCTTTAAAGAAGCAATAGAAGCTGCAATTGCTGAATAGGTATCTGTTCCTGATGAAGTAACAACATGTGTTGTGAAGGTAGAGTTATTACCACCACCGTGTTCTGCATGTAAGCAAAGTGCGATATCTAATACCTTTGCCTCTAATTCTGTGAAATGACCGTCATCACGCATCATATACAGAATATTTTCAGCAGTTGAATACTCTTTCTTCGGATTCTTAATCATCAGTGTTCCGTCTAATTTAAAATGTCTGTATGCCTGATATGCATATACGGCAATCAAAGGCATCTTTGCAATCAGCTGTAATGACTGACGAAGGACATTTGGAACGGTAATATCATCCGGATTCTCATCATAAGAATACAGACTTAAAATACTCTTCATCAAAGAGTTCATCAGATTATCACTTGTTGCCTTCATGATCACATCACGAATAAATGCGCCTGAAATCTCCTGTAAATCTGATAAAATATGAAGGAAGCTCGCAAACTGTTTATCATCCGGAAGGGAACCAAATAACAACAGATATGTTACTTCTTCAAACTTATAACGATCTCTTGCAGAATCTCTGATAATATCTGCAACATTATAACCCTGGTAGTACAATTCACCATCCATTGGAATCTTTCTGCCATGTACACTCTTGCTTCCGCATACATCTGAGATTTCTGTAAGACCTGTTAAGACACCATTACCGTTACTGTCGCGCAATCCTCTCTTAACATCATATTCTGTATACAAATTCTGATCAATCGAACCGGAACGTGTACATTCTTTTACTAATTCTTCAAATGCGCCTGGCTCAACCGTTGTTAATTCCATCATCTGCTGGTTATTCATACAATTTCCTCCCTATCCCGTCTACAATTGTTAGTATTATGCAACAATATTGCATATTTGTCAATTGACCGCACTTTGATTTACTTGTCTTAAAGCAATTTTATTCATTGCCGTATTATAAAATTCGGGAACATTTTCTTTATTATTTTCTCCTTTGGGTTCTTTTCTGAATCGTTGCATATATCCATATACCAAATGCAACAATATCCACCACCAAAAGAATAATCTTTACAATATATGGAATTTCAATCGACAAAATATTACTCATTGCCATCAGAAATCCAATTATGCCTACTGTTCCCAAACCAATATTGTATAATTTATCAATGTTTCGATTCATCTGCCATTTCTCCTATCGTTTTGTAATTTGGATTTTAAAAGGTGCAGCATAACATACATTGGTGCAATTTGACACTTGCAAATATATGCACCTTTCCCCTCTTATTGTGTCGCTGTATTTTCTCTAAGAAGTCTCTGCATCGCTGCCACATCACCTGTGATAAAACCTCTTTTATCCATTACAAAGCACAATTCCTGCTCTTTCATATAAATATAGAAGCAATTCATGTCCTGCCTGATTTGCTCAATATCATTCCACCCAAAGGAAATTACATCCTTCTCTCCAATCGCAATCTCAATCCGCTCCTGATTCATCCGATATATAAATGCAGTTCCTACGATGTCTTTATATTTATCCCGACTCTTCTTAAACTGCTGATTATCCATTCCATACATTCCAATATACAGACATACTGCCGCAACCGCACCATAAATATAAATAAAGCTGCGTCCTCCGGTCTGTTGTCCTGTAATATCAAAAACGGCACATCGCACACACATCATTCCAGCAAGCAAGCCAAACATATTGTAAATCAGCTTAAATCGCTTATATTTCTCATCCGCAGCATGTCCTGCCCAGACCATTGTCCGAATATATTCTTTCTGAAATATCGTTTTGTTTTCAATTGTCATTTCACATTCTTGTGTTTTGCTATTTTCTATTATTTGCTGTTCTTCTTCCATTGCTATCCTCTTTTCAAACATACTGAAACACACCTCTTAAATCGCATGAAACCGTGCATGTTCCCTGATGAATGTTTCTCCAAAGAAATCACAGTATACTGCATAAACCTTTTGCTGCAATACGGTATCTTGCATCAACTCTCCTGCATACAGTATACGATATTCATTATCATAAAAATTACAACTGACATTGCTAACGTGCATCCGATTTCTCTCATAAAAACGAATCCGTGTATTCATATATTCCTTATGTTTCTCATCCGGCGCATAATCAGGGTTTTCCACCTCAAGAATCAGCTGTATCTGTTCTTTTGCTAACAACTCCTGAAATTGTGTAAGAAACGCACTTCCATATCCTTTCGAACGCTTCCCCTCCACCACTGCCAAATAATCCAGCAAAACGGTCTGATACGCCTTACTATAAATCGCAAATCCATACACTTGCAATTCATCCTGCTCATACATTCCATAAGCAAAATACTGTTTTCTTTCCATTCCTGCCACAATCGACTTCCACGGCTTCACTTCCCCCGCCGGAAAGTCCTTTATCAAATGTGTATGATAGATGTTATACATCTCATCTTTGGTTAGTTTTCGAATCTGTGTCATAAATCCTCCGTGTGGTGTGTAATTTATGCTTTTAACAAATCAGCAATACAGCTCTCATTTTTTAGCACTTTATGCACACGCTTATATTTCTTTACAAGTTCTACCAATTCATCTATATCTGAGAAATAGTTTTCTAGAAACTCCTTTGTTTTGACATTTGGCAATTTTAATTTCTGAATACAATACTCACTAGGCTTTAATTCACTTGTATATTTTGCATAATCTTTTAATTTGTTTTCTTTCAAAATCACTAGAATTTCTATTTCAGGAGCTGTTATAACATTTACAACATCAACCTTATTTTGATACACCTTTCTCAATTTGAATTTTTCTGTCCTTGAATCTAAAATTCTATATACACTAATTTTTTGTTTAAAACCTTTCCCTAGATACTTATCTTCAAATTCTCGTGCATTACGACACTTTAATAACTCTTGATCTAACAGTTGATTTCTAGAAAAAATCAAACATCCTGCATCTAATAGTTTATTTATAATTACCCTTTCCGCAGTTCCCTCTACAATACAAGCAATTAATTTATCATCTGTCAAACTGATTAACCCTCCTTAATTTTGCTCTGTAAAATTGCATTTTTAAGATGTATATATGCATCATAAGAAGGTACCGTTCCTTCAAGATAATCACTCTTAAACGCTTCACTCTTTTTCACATCATTTCGCTTCAAAATTTCATAAAGTTTCTGAACGGTAATTCCACCTCTGTTTCTAACAATATAAATACTGTCATTTCTTTCAAATTCATCAAGAAGTTCAGCATAATGCGTAGAAAAAATCAAAGTTGCCCCTCTTCCATTTACTTTTTCATTCATAAAGAATCGAATCAGTGTCGCCACAATTTCCCTGTTAAAATGATTTTCTAATTCATCAATAAGCAAATATCCGCCTTCCTGAAACGTAATCATTGCATTAATAAAAATATTCAATCCTTTAATTGTACCCGAAGATAAATATTTTTCAAACTGTAAAGGACTATTGATTTCAATTGGATTTCTATCATAAAATTTCAATAAAAAGCTCTTCGTCTGTTTATGAAATGCAATTTTTTCAATACTCGGATCTAAAAATTCAATTAATTCACGCGGAAAATCACCGATTAATCCTAAATAATTCATATTGGTTAATTCTATTAAATCTTTATTTTTAAATCCATTATTTCTATTAATAGATATAACAATGCTGATATCATCTTTTAAAAATTCTGCCTTTTCATCTCTTGTCAATCTATGATTCGATTCATCAAATAAGGCAATATCTTTCTTTGCTCGAACTTGTGCTGCACTCTTCTTATAAAGAACCTCATTCTTTATAAAATAACGGCTTTCTAAATCTCCTGTTATTTCATGACAAATCTCCGTATGCAATTTATAAATATTTCCATTTTCATCATCAAAAATCGTATCTATAATAACAGGGGAATTTTCGCCAAGAATATCATTAGAAGAAATATTATTAATCGGTTCTCCATTTAACATTTTTAATGTAAATGCAATTACCTTGAGTAAAGACGTTTTTCCCGATGCATTAATACCAACAATCGATATAACATTATTGGTATAAATATTTCCAAATGCCTTGTAGAGCATCTCTGTATTCCCTGAAATAACCCTCTGCTCTGCAAAAAAATCCAACTCCATTTTCCCTTGAAACATCATCAAACCTTCTGCAGATATCTTTAATAATCTCATACCAAACCTCCATTTCACTCCAAACAATATCAGAATAACATATGCGTTGGGGACAGTCAACAAATATAAACAGAAATCATGTTTATATTTGTTCATTATTTGCAATATTTGATGTATTTATTCCATATATATCTATATTACCTGTTATTATATGCGAAACCAATGTCATAATTTTATCAAATATAAAACAGAAAAATAACCTGATGATGATATAGCTTTTGGCATCCAAATCCCTGTAGTAAAACCCACCCAATCTTGGTATAATAACCTCAACACAAACACCCGCATCAAAAGGAGGTTTATTATGGCAACTGCATGTATTACCGGCGCAAGTTCCGGTATTGGAATGGAATTTGCAAAGAAATTAAGTAAAATGGGATATGATTTGATTCTGGTTGCACGAAGTGCCAATACCTTACAGGCGTTAGCTGACAAACTGCCAACACACTGTGAAATTATCCCTTGTGATTTATCCATAGAAGATTCTGTTATAGAACTGGCACAGACACTCAAAACACGCAGCATTACAATTCTAATAAACAATGCAGGATTTGGAGATTTGGGAGAATTTGATCAGACAAGTCTTAACAAAGATCTAGATATGATTCGTGTAAACATTATGGCACTTCATATTTTAACCAAAGAGCTGCTTCCTATATTTAAGAAACGAAACTCTGGATATATCTTAAATGTTGCTTCCAGTGCCGGTCTGTTCTACGGCGGTCCATATATGGCAACTTACTACGCAACCAAAGCATATGTTACAAGTTTAACAAGTGCAATTTACGAAGAATTAAAAGAAGCCCGCAGCAATGTGCATATTGCTGCACTCTGCCCCGGACCTGTAGATACAAACTTTAACAATGTTGCAAATGTTCGCTTCTCACTGCCTGGTATCTCTGCCAAAAGCTGTGCGAATTATGCATTAAAAGAACTATTTAAAGGAAGACTCATCATCGTTCCTACATTTATTATGAAAGCAGCCGCCATCGCAGTCCGTATTCTCCCTCGAAAATACATGCTTGCAATGACAGCTAAACAACAAAAGAAAAAACAATTATAATTTTCAACCCTTGTTTAATCTATATGAACCAACACATTCAGCATTGCCTGCACCATATCATAGAGTCCATCCAGATATTCTGCAGCATTGCTGTATTTTTTTCGTGTAACACGCCATGCAAAATATGGTTCATTCTTCACTTGGAAAGTAAGCGCACCACGATATTTTTCAACAAAGGTCTGAATCTGGTCCGCATCAATTTCTGCCTTTGGAGAAAGACTAATTCTTGTTCTCCACACAGACGGAACACTATCTGTATCAACGCCGCCCTTAATCTCTAATACGCCGATTTTATGTGCGATTGCCTTAATCAGCGCAATTTTTAACAAATTGACTGCGCATGTAGGCATCGAACCATAACGGTCCGTTAATTCATCCTGCATATCCGACAGTTCATCCTTTGTCTCAATTGCTGCAATCCGCTTGTATACATCAAGTTTCTGATACTCACTCTTAATATACGTGGACGGAATAAATGCATCCACTGCCAAATCAACACTCGTCTCGAATGCATATTCATTCTTGATTCCTTTTAAGTCATTGACCGCCTGATTCAGCATCTTGCAGTACAGATCGTATCCAACAGCCGCCATATGACCATGCTGCGACTTTCCCAGCACATTTCCAGCACCACGAATCTCTAAATCCTTCATCGCAATCTTAAATCCGGAGCCCAAATCAGAAAACTCACGAATCGCACTCAAACGCTTCTCTGCAACTTCTGTGAGCATCCGATCTCTTCTATATAAAAGAAATGCGTAAGACGTACGATTGCTTCGACCGACACGACCACGCAGCTGATAGAGCTGTGACAAGCCGAATTTATCTGCATCTTCAATAATCATTGTATTGACATTGGAAATATCCACACCTGTTTCAATAATTGTTGTCGATACCAGCACATCAATCTCGCCATTGATGAAATCATACATAATATTTTCCAGCATCTTCTTATCCATCTGTCCATGCGCATATGCAACATTTGCATCCGGAACAAGTTCCTCAATATGTGCTGCCACTTCGTCGATGCTGCGCACACGATTGTATACATAATACACCTGACCATTTCGTGCCAACTCTCTGTGAATCGCTTCTCGAATCATCTCATCATTGTGTTCTGTTACAAAGGTCTGAATCGGCATACGGTCTACCGGAGGTTCTTCTAATACACTCATATCACGGATTCCCACCAGACTCATATGAAGCGTTCTAGGAATCGGCGTTGCACTTAACGTCAATACATCGATGTTATTTTTTAACTTCTTAATTTTCTCTTTATGCGTAACACCAAATCGCTGTTCCTCATCAATAATCAGCAGACCTAAATCCTTGAATTCCACATCTTTTGAAAGCAGTCGGTGCGTTCCAATCACAATATCTACAAAACCTTTTTTCAGTTCCTTTAAATCTTCTTTGATTTCCTTACTCGTTCTAAAACTTGATAACTGTGCGACTGTTACCGGAAAGTTTTTCATACGCTGCTTAAAGGTGTTATAAATCTGCTGTGCTAGAATCGTCGTTGGCACTAAATATGCCACCTGTTTGCCCTCCTGAACTGCCTTAAACGCTGCACGAATCGCAATCTCTGTCTTACCGTAACCAACATCTCCACAGATGAGTCTATCCATAATTCGATTACTTTCCATATCACGCTTCGTATCCTCAATCGCTGTGAGCTGGTCAGATGTTTCCTCATATGGGAACATTTCCTCAAATTCCTGCTGCCAAACGGTATCTGCTCCAAATGCATACCCTTTCTCATTTTGTCTGGCTGCATAGAGTGCCACCAAATCCTTCGCAACCTCTTCGACTGCGCCATGAACCTTCGCCTTCGTCTTATTCCAGTCCTGCGTTCCTAACTTATTTAGCTTCGGCTTCTTCTCCGTATCTGATGCCGCATACTTTTGCAGGCGGTCTAACTGCGTAACAAGCACGTATAAATCACTGCTGTCGCCGTACTCAATCTTAATATAATCCTTTTCACTTCCATCTACCTGAATCTTTTCGATTCCTTTGTAAATGCCAACGCCGTAATTCTCATGTACGACATAATCTCCGACATCAAGTTCATTAAACTGTGCGATTGCCTTGCCTTCGTACTTTTTCTTCTTTGCTTTCTTCTTTTTTTGTGCCGTAAAAATGTCATTTTCTGCAATGACAACAAATCCAAGCAATGGATATTCAAAACCTCGATGCAGACTTCCGTAAGTAACCATTACCGAACCTGCTGTCACTTCTTTGTCATAATCTTCACGAAAGAATGCATCCAAATCATGGTCTTTTAAATCTTCCACAACACGCAACGCTCTCGTTCTGGCACTGCATACCAACAGAATCTTATACCCATTCCGCTTGTATTTGTGCAAATCATCAACCAGATACTCAAACTGGTTATTATACGAACTGATACTTCTCGCATCAATACGCATCCTTGTTACATCACCAAATCCTGCCGGCTTATAATCAAGTGCAGAAAGCATCAGAAGTTTGCGTTCTGACAACTTATGATAAATCTGCGCAATTCCACGAAGCATATCCGTCTGACCGGGCAGAATATATCCACCGGCAAGACGGTTCTTCATACTGTCTTCATATTCAAATTCCACCAGCTCCATACGCTCTTTTAAACGATTCGGCTCGTCTAATACAAATACCGTCTCCTCCACAGGAAAATAATCTAAAAATCCCGACGGCTGCTGCTCAAAAAACGGAAAGAACTTACTATAATCTTCGATTCTTTCCAAATCTGCAAGGTTCTTTCGTGTCCGATTGATTGCTTCCATCATCTTGGAATCTTTCTTGCGCTTATTGACACCTAATAATTCTAACTGCTCCTGTGTCTGTTTGCGCACACGCTCCATACCTGTCTCAATTTCTTCTTCCGAGAGAATACATTCTGTCGCAGGAAATACTTCATAATACTTCACTTTCTCAATAGAACGCTGGCTAGACACATCAAAGGTACGAATCGAATCAATCTCATCATCCCACATCTCAATTCGCACCGGCACCTCATCTGTATGAGAAAATACATCTATGATTCCACCACGAATTGCAAACTGACCGGGCGATTCAATCATTCCACACCGCTCATATCCAATACTTACGAGCTTCTTTGCTAATTCTTCAACATCTAAAATCGCTCCTGTTTGAAAATGAATCGTATACTCCTGATATTTTTCTAACGATACCAACAAATCTGCACACCCATCAATCGTTGTAACAACTGTGAGCTGCTCTTTGGATTCTGAGAAACCTGCATCTGGTTTTGCATTTGTCTGAAACGTTTCTAGTATCGTATGAATACATTTCAAACGGTCACCAACCAACTGGCTTCCGTGAATATCCGCACTGTAAAAGATGAAATCTTTCGCCGGATAATAAATACTGTTCTTGTTAAAAAACAGACAATCTTCCTGTATCTCACGTGCCTTGACTTCATCACTTGTAATAATCACACGATACGGATACGTTTCTGTGACTGCATGTACAAACTGCACCTTCTGCGTATCAATACAGCCGCTTACAATCATATGTCCATTTTTTTCAGATAATAACTTCTCTATCTGTTCCATTCCAGCCATATTCTGAATGGGCTCGTAAAATACCTTCATACTTGTTTCCTTCCTGTCTTACTTCCAGCTATTTACCTGTTAGCCATTATATTGATTCATCGCACTTGTGATGCCTTCCTGCATCATACACACAACGGCTTCACACGCACGCACTCTTGCATCCGCAAGTGTCTTGTCTGCTTCCTTTGGAAATCTTCCAAGTACCCAGTCTGCCAAATCCCAGCCCTTTGGCTTGTCACCGACACCGAATTTTACACGCTTAAATCCGTCACTGCCAAGCTGTGCAATAATATTCTTGATTCCGTTGTGTCCCCCGGCACTTCCCTTTGGACGAAGACGCAATTTGCCCGGCTCTAAGCTAATGTCATCAAATACGACAATCAAATCCTCGATATCTGCCTTATAATATTCCATCACTTCGCGAATACATTCACCAGAAAGGTTCATATATGTCATTGGCTTTACCAAAATGACCTTCTCACCTTCGATAACACCTTTTCCAATCATTCCCTTGTGCTTTGCAGTATCCACACTGATATTGTATTTGTCTGCGAGTTCATCTATCACTGAAAATCCGACATTATGTCTTGTTCCTTCATATTCTTTTCCCGGATTTCCAAGTCCTGCTATAATGTACATATTTTTCTCCATTTCTATCTTCATACAAATCTATGGTAAATATACTATTTTTCTGCCAAAATTACAACCACGCAAAAACACAGCACACCAGAACTTCTCCTGACATGCTGTGTCTATTCTTATTCAATATTTTATAATACATCTAATGAATTCCTTTTGCCTGCTCCCATAAATCACATTTTTCTTCTAATAACTTAAAATCAGGCGTAGCCAGTCGGATATAACCTATACTCATTCTATTATTGATGCGATTATTATACACAGGATTTATATGCTTTTTGATGATTTTATTCTCATTTTTTCTTATGTAATTGATTTCCTTTAACAAAAGAAACTTATATGCATCATCATCAATTTTGTCGATATCCACTTTTCTTAACTCTGAATTTGGAACGGGAATCATATTATTACATTGAATCTTACAATAGAAATCAATCCCATGTCCATTTGAAGAATACATAAATACAACCGGCTCTGTTGTATCTTTCAATAAAATAATATCTTTTTTATATTTTTGCGCAGAATAATCTTTCGGTAATGTTTTTCCATTGTAATTTTTTATTTTAAAATCCTTATTAAATTTAGGCGAACTTAATGGAACAACATAATTATATCTGTCTTTTTTTACAATTAAACCAATAAACTTTCTATTGCTTTTTTCATCTGTATTAGACAAAATTTTTGTTGGTTCAAATTTTCTTAAATATTCTACATATTCTTGCGTAACTTCATATAAATCCATTTATTTTTCTCCATATAATGAAAGAAGGCAAAGTTAAAAACCTTGCCTTCTTAAATATTATCGCTCACACTTAACGGCTGTGAATCTCCAAAATATTATCGCTCACACTTAACGGCTGTGAATCTCCAAAATAAGTGAGAAGTCTCCTTCTCACTTATTATTATACACAATTATATCTAAATGTAAATCTTTTTTTACAAAATTTAAAAACACAGCACACCAGAACTTCTCCTGACATGCTGTGTCTTCTACGGCTATTTTATTGTTATTTTTCTAACAATTCATATCCCTTATTCTTATCTGAACGTTGCTTATTTTGCAATTTTTACGCCACATGCATTACTTCTTGCCACGGTTCCGTTGCTGTCCTTGACTTCTGCATACAAATGTCTCACACCGGTTCCGGCAAACTTCCATGTATATGTGTTGCTTGCACTGTAACCCTGTAACTGTGTCCATGCCTTTGTTTCCGGATTGTACATAATGTATCTGTATGCGTACTGACCGCTTCCCTGACTTGCTGTTGCTGTAATCGTTACTTTTTTGATTCCTGAACGCAGCTTTGCAGTAACTGTCGGTTTGCTCACTACTGTTACACCGGATGCCTTACTTCTTGTTACCATACCGTTGCTGTCCTTTACTTCTACATAAAGGTGTCTTGCTCCGACTCCGCTTGCTGTCCATGTATACGTATTCTTTGCACTATAACCTTGTAGCTGTGTCCAGCCCTTGTTTGCCGGATTATACAGTAAATATCTGTATGTATACTTACCGCTTCCCTGACTTGCACTTGCTGTAATCGTTACCTTATCTCCTGTCGCAACCTTTGACTTACTAATCTTCGCCGTCACTGCCGGTTTGCTCACAAGGGTTACACCGGATGCCTTACTTCTTGTTACAGTTCCGTTGCTGTCCTTGACTTCTACATAAAGATGTCTTACTCCGACTCCGCTTGCTGTCCATGTATATGTGTTCTTTGCTCCATACGCCTGCAGCTGTGTCCAGCCCTTGTTTGCTGGATTGTACAATAAATATCTGTATGTATACTTACCGCTTCCCTGACTTGCACTTGCTGTAATCGTTACCTTATCTCCTGCGGCAACCTTTGCTGCACTAATCTTTGCTGTCACGGTCGGCTTGCTAAGAACATTTACACCGGATGCTGCACTTCTTGTTACAGTTCCGTTACTGTCCTTGACTTCTACATAAAGGTGTCTTGCTCCGACACCACTTGCTGTCCATGTATACGTATTCTTTGTGCTGTATCCCTGTAACTGTGTCCAACCCTTGTTCGATGGATTATACAATAAATATCTGTATGTATATTTGCCGCTTCCCTGACTTGCTGTTGCTGTGATTGTTACCTTGTCTCCTGCGGCAATCTTTGATGTACTAATCTTCGCTGTCACTGCCGGCTTGCTAAGAACATTTACACCGGACGCCTTGCTTCTTACGATTGTGCCATCCTTATCCTTTACTTCCACATAAAGATGTCTTGCTCCGACTCCGCTCGCTGTCCATGTATATGTACTCTTGTCACTATATCCCTGTAACTGTGTCCAACCTTTATTAGATGGATTATACAGTAAATATCTATAAGTATATGAGCCTGTTCCACGGCTGGCTGTCGCTGTTACCGTAACTTTTCCACCGGTTGCAACCTTAGATGCACTCAATTTTGCTGAAACTTCAAGATTATTAGCGACCTGAACGGTAATCTCTTCACTAGTTGCATATGGCTGCATATCATCTGCTGTCTTTGCACTGACACGAACCTTGTAAGTTCCTGCCTTATCAAATGCATGCTGATATGACTGATCATACTCATTTTCTGCGATAACATCCCATTCACCGGTCTGTTCATTATATACCGCATAATCATAGCAATAATATAATGTTTCATCATCAACATTAGCTGTAAATGTAACCTCATCACCAATACCAACAGAAGTCTTATCTGCTGTAAGTTTCGCTGTCGGAATGACTTCTTCTACACTCGCTACTTTAAAACCATAACCTACATTCCCTGCTCTGTCATACATCTTCAGCTTAACAGTATCTCCCATAATGTAGACACTCTTACCTGCCAGTCCTGTTCCTGTGTAATCCCTATTGTAATCTGCTCTATTTACATTGAAAATACGCAAGTATGCAAAATTCTCCAAATTGGTCTTCTCATCAAATGTAACTTTAAGCTTCTTTGCACCTTCTAGTGTATATTCCCACTCATCACGATTATTGTTCGCATCATTATGGTTACTTTCTAAATCTTCAACTTTTGTAACAACATAACGATTATTCAATGTCTCAACTTCTGCATAGACATTGATGTTGCTTCCATCTGTTGTGCTGACAACAATGGTTGTCTTACCTTTGCTCACACCCGTAATCTTACCAGATTCATCTATCTGAATAATAGACGGATCCATTGATGTAAATTTCAATTCCGGATTCGTTGCATCTGATGGATAGATACTAATATATGGTGTATAGGTTTCGCCCGCTTCAACATTGTTATAGCTAACTCTAACATTCGTAACTCTCTGTTCTACATGTACTTTACATGTTGCAGAAATTTCTCCGACACTAACTGTAATCACTGCATCGCCAGCACGCTTTACAGATACGTTTCCTGTCGCATCTACTTCTGCAACGTCTGCATTAGACGTAGTCCATACAACATCATCTGTAAAATCATATGGTAATACTGTTAATTCTAACTGTTCACGAACTGTATAAGTGTTCTTGTCTAACACAACATTCCATTCTGTCTTATTCAATTCAACAGTTGTTGCTTCTACTTCTTTGTTGACAAACTTGATATTCTTTGCTGATGCATAATCCTGCACATATGTTCCTGCGATACCTGTTAATGTAATTCTTGCAGGATATGAAAATACGTCATCTGCGATTGTCTTAACCGTTCTTGGAAGTGTCACACTCGTAAGAGCTGTACATTTACTAAATGCTGCTCTTGCAATTTCCTGTAATCCATATGGGAATACAATCTCTTTCAGTTGTGTACAGCCTGTAAATGCCTCTCTTCCAATATTTTTAACACCTTTTGACACAGTAACATCTGTTAAATATTTACATCCATTAAACATATGATATGTAATATCACCCGTACCATTTAATACAACCTTCTTTAATGGTGTATTCTCAAAAAGAGAATCTCCATGACGTGTAACGCTCTTTGGAATTGTAATCTCTGTAAGTCCACTATTGCTAAATGCCTGTGTTTCAATGGCTGTTACAGAATCCGGAATATTAATCATTTTTAATGCTTTGTTATTATAAAATGTTTTGTATTCAATTTTTTCTAATGCTGTTGATAGCTGAATGTTGTCTAACTTCTCATCACCTTCAAAGGCACTGCTTCCAATTTCTGTTACATTATTGCTCATTGTAACAGACGTCAAAGCTGTCGCATTTGCAAAGGCACCTTCCCCAATCTTTACAACACTCTCTGGAATCGTAACACTTGTAAGTCCAGAATTGGCAAATGCTGCATATTCAATCTCTACAACACTTTCTGGAATCTCTACCTGTGTCAATGTCTTTGCACCAACAAATAAATATTTAGAAATCTCTGTTGTTCCTTCTGCAAAACGAACGGTTGTCAGTCCTGTTCCTGCAAACGGACCTTCTGCATCACTTCCATATCCATATGCATCTGCTTCATCTAATGCTGCAGGAATCGTAATCTCTGTAATTGCTGTACATCCTTTAAATGCACATCTCTTTAATTTCACAAGATTCTGTGGCAAAGCAACATTTGTTAATTTTGCATCATTTAAAAATGCAGCATATCTGATTTCTACAAGTGCATCATCGAATGTTACCTTCTCTAAGGAAGCACAATTTGCAAAGGCACCTTCTCCAATAAATGTAACGAATTCTGGAATATCTACCTGTGTGAGTCCTGTCGCTGCAAATGCACCTGTATGAATCTCAGTAACATTTTTAGGCAGTGTCACTTCTTTCAAGTTCGCTGCACCAGCAAAGAGATATTCTGGAATATAGTCCATCGCATCATCGAATGTTACCTTCTCTAATCCACTATTCTGGAATGGACCATTCGCATGTTCCTTTGAATCATAACTATATGCGTCTGCCTTTTCTAACGTAATTGGAATCGTAATCTGCTTGAGTGCCGTACAATTTAAAAAGGCTTCTCTTCTAATATCCTTTAATCCTACCGGAAGATTAATATCTGCGAGTACTACATCATCAGCAAATGCCGCATAACCAATTGATTCTACACCTGCCCCCAATGTGACCTGTGTAAGTGATTTACAATATCGAAATGCACCTTCTCCGATACTTGTTACTGCATCTGGAATGATGATTCTGGTAATGTCTGTCAATGAAAATGCATATTCGCCAATCTTTGTAATCGTATCTGACAATGTCACTTCTTTCAAACCTACTGCACCATTAAATAGGTAATCAGGAACCGTTAATGCTCCATCTGCAATCACGGCCTTCTCTATGCTTGAATCTACGAATGGTCCGCTATAATTCGATGCTCCATAGTTTGAGCCGTATGCCTTATTTAAGTTTGCAGGAATTGTTATCTCCTTTAGTAATGTACAATCTCTGAACACACTTCTTGCCATTGTTTCAAGACTGTCTGGCAAATGAATCGATGACAACTGTGCATTGTATGCAAATGCACCTTCCCCAATATATGTAATCGCATCTGGCAATACAAACTGTGGAATACTTGTCACTGCAAATGCGTATTCACCAATCGATGTTATGGTATCCGGCAAGCTAATTTCCTTCAAACCAGTCACACCATTAAACAGATAATTTGGAACCGTTTTTGCTCCATCTGCAATTACTGCCTTTTCAATACTTGAATCTACGAATGGTCCGCTATAAGTCGATATTCCATAATTATGTCCGTATGCTTCTTTAATACTTGCAGGAATTGTTATCTCCTTTAGTAATGTACAATCTCTGAACACACTTCTTCCTATTATTTCAAGACTGTCTGGCAAATGAATCGATGACAACTGTGCATTGTATGCAAATGCACCTTCCCCAATATATGTAATCGCATCTGGCAATACAAACTGTGGAATACTTGTCACTGCAAATGCGTATTCACCAATCGATGTTATGGTATCCGGCAAGCTAATTTCCTTCAAACTTGGTACACCATTAAACAGATAATTTGGAACCGTTTTTGCTCCATCTGCAATTACTGCCTTTTCAATGCTTGAATCTACGAATGGTCCGCTATAAGTCGATGCTCCATAATTATGTCCATATGCTTTTTTAATACTTGCAGGAATTGTTATCTCCTTTAATAATGTACATCCTGCAAAGATACTTCTTGCCATTGTTTCAAGACTGTCTGGCAAATGAATCGATGTAAGTGCTGTGTTCCCTGCAAATGCTCGTTCCCCAATATATGTAATCGTATCCGGTAATGTTACCGTTACAATTTCTGTATGGTCTTTGAATGCTTCTTCTGCAATACTTCCAACCTGTAATCCGCCAAGTGTTGTCGGAATCGTAACATTCTGTACGGTTGAACCTGTGTACTTATCTACACAAGCCATTCCATTGTCTTCGTGATATGTGAAATATCCCTCTGTCTGGGAAGCTCCTTCTGCGTGAATTTCTTCTGTGTCCACAACCTCATAAAGTGATGCCTGCTCTGTCGCAGCTTCTTCTGTCTCTGTGGTCTGTGTCTGTTCTGTAACCGCCTGTGTCTCATTCACTGCGGTCTGTGCTTCATCTGCAGTCTGTTCCTGCTGAACCGATACTACATTCTGCTTACGTGGCAGATTCGCCGTAGCAGCCTGTACCGAAGCAACATCCATTGCTCCCATCTCACATGTCATTAAGACTGCAAGACAGGCACTGACCGATGATTTAACAATACGTTTTTTCATCTCTTCCTCTCCTCTTAACCTTTTTATTTTGAGGGCAATATACAGTATTAATATAGTATGATATATCCCTAACATAAATATATACTAGCAAAAAAAAAAAAACAAGTGTCAATAATATATCTTATATATAGCAAATACTACTAACTATGCCCTACCCAATATACCCTGTCTTATTATATATGATGTTTGTTCATCACACCAGTGTTTTGTCTTGCAAATTGTGTTGCAGCTTTCCAACCCCCATCAACAATCCGATGCAAAGGCCAAAGCATTATAAACGACTCTTTTGCCCCCCAAACAACATTGCACAAAAAACACAGCACACCAGAATCTCTTCTGATATGCTGTGCCTGATATTCTCATAAGCAGTCATCCCACTTATGTTTTATTTGGTATTTTTCTAACAACCTGCAAATCATTACGCAATTATTTTGCAACCGTTACACCAACTGCTGCGCTTCTTGTAATTGCACCATTGCTGTCCTTTACATCTACATAGATATGTCTTGCGCCTGTTCCTGTTGCCTTCCATGTATATGTGTTCTTGTTGCTGTAGCCCTGTAACTCACTCCAAGCCTTTGTTGTCGGATTGTACATTACATATCTGTATGTATACTTTCCGCTTCCCTTGCCGGCTGTGGCTGTAACTGTTACTGTCTTACCTGCTGCAACCTTCGATGTGCTTACCTTTGCTGTTACGGTTGGCTTACTTACAACTGTTACACCAAATGCTTTGCTTCTTGTTACTGTTCCATTGCTGTCTTTTACTTCTACATATAAATGTCTTGCGCCTGTTCCTGTTGCTGTCCATGTATATGTATTCTTAGCTCCGAATGGCTGTAACTGTGTCCAAGCCTTTGTTGCCGGGTTGTACATGATATATCTGTATGTATACTTTCCACTTCCCTGACTTGCTGTTGCTGTAATTGTTACCTTACCGCCAGTTGTTACATTTGCTCTGCTAATCTTTGCTGTAAGTGTTGGTCTTGTTACCACTGTTACACCAAATGCTTTACTTCTTGTTACTGCACCATTGCTATCCTTTACATCTACATAGATGTGTCTTGCGCCTGTGCCTGTTGCTGTCCATGCATATGTGTTCTTTGTGCTGTAGCCCTGTAATTCTGACCAAGCCTTTGTTGTTGGGTTGTACATTACATATCTGTATGTGTACTTTCCACTTCCCTGACTTGCTGTTGCTGTGACTGTTACTGTATTTCCTGCTACCGCCTTTGATGTGCTAACCTTTGCTGTTACAACCGGCTTGCTTGAAACGGTAACGCCATATGCTTTACTTCTTGTAACTGTTCCATTGCTGTCTTTTACTTCTACATATAAATGTCTTGCTCCATCTCCGGTTGCTGTCCATGTATATGTATTCTTAGCTCCAAATGCCTGTAACTGTGTCCAAGCCTTTGTTGCCGGATTGTACATGATATATCTGTATGTGTACTTTCCACTTCCCTGACTTGCTGTTGCTGTAATCGTTACTGTCTTACCTGCTGCTACTTTTGCTGTGCTTAGCTTTGCTGTTACAACCGGTCTGCTGATTACATTTACACCAAATGCCTTACTTCTTACAGTGTTTCCTTCTGCATCCTTTACTTCTACATAAATATGTCTAGCACCTGTGCCTGTTGCTGTCCATGCATATGTATTCTTTGTGCTTGCGCTCTGTAATGTGCTCCAAGCCTTTGTTGCCGGGTTATACAATAAATATGTATATGTATAATCACCGTTTCCACCGTCTGCTGTTGCTGTAACCGTTACCTGCTTGCCTGTCATAACCTTTGCTGCATTTGCCTTTACTGCTACGCTCAATTCCTTTTCTACCGGTTTTGTAGGTTCTGTTGGCTGTGTCGGTTCTTCCGGTTTTGTTGGCTCTGTCGGCTGTGTTGGTTCTTCCGGCTGTGTTGGTTCTTCTTTGCTGTCTTCTGTTACTTCTACGCCATCAATGTATAAATGAACATTGCTAAATGTTACATCTGCATTTCTTACTGCATACATACCTACATATACATAATCTGAATCAATTGTTGTGAGTTTGAAATCAAATCCACCTGTAATTGTCTGTTCGTTGCCAAATGTACATGCATATCCGTCTGAATTGCTTGTAATATTTAATGCATATGTCTTACCGGCTACAACATCCTGTGACATTGTCTTACCCTGTGTTAAGACACCACTCTTTCTAGCAAAACAGTTCCACTGTGATCCTGCTTTTGTAAGTTTTAATGGACCTGCTGCTACATAATCACCTGCAGGTGTTGTAAAGTTTGTATCCAAGAACATTGCATCTCTTGCCATCAAACCAAATGATACCTGATCATTTGAATCAAATTTATTCACTGTCATATCTGCTGAAAGTGAGAACTGCTTGTTAGCAGGTACTTTGTAATAGTACATTGCTAAACCATCTGCTGTACTTGCAATCTTACCCTTATTTCCCTGAACGGCGATATGAATATTTCCATTCGCATCCGGTTCAAGTGTCTGATAATCCGGTGATACAAGTCCACCTAAGTTACCAAATGCTGAACCCTTCCAAATACCAACATTCTTCCAAATCTGGCTGTCTGTTGTGATTGGTGTATATGCTGTTTCCTTATAATCAGGATTTACAACTAAGTCCTTTGCCTTTTCCGGTGCATTTGCTTCTAATACATGCTCTGCAAGACCTGCTACACCTAATTCTTTTACTTTACGTGTAATCATGTATGCATTGTATTTTGCACCATAGATGTTTGTATGTGTATTATCAACATTCGCATCGCTGTCTTTCTTTGCTGTCCATGAATGTAAATACTTTGTTTCATCTGGTCCTAATGTGTCATATAACTCTTTTGTCATTGTTGTCATATCAACAACGGCTGTGTTTGTGTCAGCTCCTAATGTACGGATTGACTGTGCATAATCTCCACCTTCATAAGCTCCTGCTGATTCTGTAATATGAAGATTTGCATTTGTCCATACACCTGTTGCCGTTCTACGAACAATTGGTGTTACTAAAACAACTGTAACGCCTGCCTTCTGTGCCGGCTCAATATAATTTGTATACAGAGAATTTGCAAAGCTGCCTTCTGTCTTATAATCCTGATTTGGATTTGCATAACGGCCTTCTTCCATCTTCTCATCGTTGTGACCGAATCCTACGAATAAGAAATCTCCGCTCTTCATTTCAGCAATGAGCTTCTTATAATTTGCTTCGTCTTTAAATGTCTTAGAACTTCTTCCTGACAATGCAAGATTCTGTACGTCTAATGACTTATCTAAGTAATTAGAAAGCTGTGTTCCCCATCCATATCTTGGATAGTAGTAAGCATCATTAAATGATGAAACTGTTGAGTCACCAACTACCCAAACAGTTGCTTCCTTTGCTACAGGCTGTGTCGGCTCTGTAGGCTGTGTTGCCGGTTCTGTTGGTTTCGTTGGCTCTGTTGTAGGTTCTGTTGTTGGCTCTGTAGGCTGTGTTGGTTCTACAGGCTTTGTCGGCTGCTCTGTGCCACCGGCTGCCACAAGAATATCATTAATCATCTTCTGACCAATGCCTGTCCAATATGCTGAACCAATTGTATACTTACCTGCTGCATCTGCCACATATGCTGTAAGCTGATTTTTACCATTTACAGTAAATACCTGTTCTCCTGCTGAATCCACACCTGATGTCTTTGCCGGAGCCTGTACCGTACCTGCAATCAGCATATCTGACTTCTGAATTTCTTTTGCAATCATTGCTGCTGTTAAGAATCCACCTAACTTATTGCTATGTGTCTTTTCTCCTACAGCCATTACCTGTGATCCGTATGCAGATACACCATTCTTTGCACTTGGATCTGCTGCATAAGCTGCTTCATACATTTCCTTTGTTAAAGAGAATGCATCAATACATTTAATATTTTCTTCTGCTGCTAACTGCTTAACAGCTGTTACATATGAGTTATTCTTCTGTGCTGACGGCACTGAATCATTGTCATGATGTGCTCTGATTGTACCATCTGCATTGTAATATAATCTTGAAACCGGTGTTACAAGAACCGGGATTGCTCCCTTTGCCTTTGCAACATCTACATACTGCTTTAAGTACCACTTATATGTACCGCCGCAATCATATGAATAGAATGTTGCACCATACTTTTCTGAAAGTGAAACTGGTGTTGCTACCTTCTTACCTTCTGTTATAGGATAGATTCCATTTGCATCCGGTGCTCCGATTGGTACAGAACGATCTTCTATGTATCCTGCCTGGTCTGTACAGTCATTGTGACCGAACTGAATGAATAAATAATCGCCTTCTTTGATATTTTCGGCAATCTTGTCTAAGGAACCTTCGTTGATGAAGTTTCTTGAACTTCTACCGCCGTTTGCATAGTTCTGAACCTTTACCTTTGATGAATCAAAGAAATCCTGTAAAAATTCGCCCCATGCGCCTTCTGACTGTGCCTTACCCTTAGAGTACATACCCTTTGCTGAGTAATCTTTAACTGTTGAGTCACCTGCTACGAAGATATTTACGCCATCACCAAGCTCGATATCGCCAGCCTGTGCAGATGGATCTTCATAACCATCTCTTACAAATGCTTCTGCCTGATAAGAAACTGCCTTGCCCTGATTACCACTCAGTGTTTCCGGTACGATAACAAACTTAATATACTTACCGATTGCATCCTTTGTAATCTGATATTTCTTATCTACATTCGCTGTAGATTCTTTTACAAGTGTTTCTTTTCCATCTTTGTCAACGATGTACCAACGAATGATTGATGCATCATTGGCATCATTTGCTTCTCCTAATGAGTAAGCTGCTGTTAATGTATGGCCCGGATATGGTGCATTGATATCTCCATTGTCTACAAGATATGGAACTGTTGCAAATGTTACATCTGCTGCTTCTGCAACATATCCTTCCGGTGTCCATCCTGCACCAAAATAATCTGTTACGTTAATTGCTGCCACTTCTTCTGCTGTCATTGTCTTTCCTGCACGTGCACTTAAATCTACTGCCTGTCCATCAAGTGTTGTTGTATTGTATTCATAGAAGTTTGCCTGTGCCGGTTTTACACCTGACATTTCATCCCAACCAACCGGTTTAATTAAATCAGCTGATTCTAACTTTGTATTGACAAAACGAACAACTGCACCTGCTCCCCAAGGTCTTCCTAAGAAACCTGGTGCTACTGTTAAGTCTTTGCTTCCTGTTACTGTACAATTTCTAAATAAATATCCCAAAGAACCTGCTGTCGGTCTTGCAGCTGTGATGTAACCACCCATTGCATTCTGGCTGTAACCATAGAAATTCAACTGGCATCCATCAAATACTACACTACCTTCACCAAAGATATAATCTGTGTTACCTTCGATGAAACAGTTCTTGAAGTATAATCTTGTTGCATAATTACCTGTAAATAATGTATCCTGACTTGATAAGAATGTACATCCAACGAAACTAGACTGTGTACCTTCTACTACAAGTGCTGTCGCACGCTCTGTTGCTGTCTTTGACTGAACGTCTGTGCCATAACGACGTACAACATTGATTTTTTCTAATCCACTTACTTCAACGCCATCATCGATTTCTTCATCTGTGATATAACGGTTGAATGATGATTCAAATGTAATATTCTTTGCTACGAAATTATTTGCTGTATTCTGAACATATACAGAACATCCCCACTTTGATGCAATGTTCTTATTGAACTCATCGTAGCTGTTTTCTTCGTTATAGTAACCCTTTGCATCTGCACTGTAGTACTTATAACCAATTCCATAATACCATGTAAGAAGAACTTCTTCATGTGTATCATTTACAAATGACACATAAGGAACATTTACAATAATCTGCTCTCTATATGTACCAGGAGCAATATGAATTGTAATACGCTCTTCCTCTGACTTCGGATTCATTGCCTTTGCTGCTGCAACGGCTTCTGATACTGTTTCGTAGTTATTTGCCTGATCCTTATATCCAACATAAATATCAGATACACGTTCCATGCTTGCCGGCTGCTTTGTTGATACGAATAATAAATCCTTTGATGCATTTGCACCAGCTACAACAACGTGTGTGCTTGTACGGAAACCATCAACTACTGCAACTGCCTGATAAGAACCATCTCTTAAAAGAACGCTGTAACCATTGTCTGTAACCTTTGCCTGATAAGAATAGTTATCATCTACATTTACAAATACAAGTTCTGTTACTGCAGCACCTTCTAATCCTAAGAAAGAACCTGTTACTGTATACACAGCCTTTTCAGCTACTTCAATATTCTGTGTAAATGCCACATTATTATTCACTGTGCCACCCTTTACAACTTCATAATCATTCACGCCTGAAATTTCAACTGTATAAGGTACATCCGGATCTAACACTGCTGTAAACTTCTTGTCTGCATCCAATTCTAATGTAACAGTGTTTGCAAGTGAATCTGCTGACGGAATTAACTTTACTTTCAACTTTGAAGTATCATATCCATCTGCAAATCCTGTTACCTGACCAGAATAGATATATGTAGACTTCGTTTCAATTGTGAAATTCTTAACAGTTCCATCCTTTAATGCATCTTCTGTTGTTAATGCAAATGACTTCTGATCATTTACAATACCATATCCTGTTGCATCTGTAAGTGTTGCAACAAATGATTCGTCTGCCGGTAATGAAACTGTATATGTTGTACCAGTTACATTTGCAGCAAAAATCTTTTCTGTCTGTTCACTCTTGAAGGTAAGTCCATAACCTGAAATATCTGCACCCTGTAAATCAAGTGTACCCTGTACTTCTACAGCAGGAATCTTTACAACTCTGTTGTAAATCGGCTTTCCTGTTCCTGTTAACCAAATCTTATATGAACCTTCATACTGGGCTGAAAATTCAAATTTCTTACCTTTATTCGTTGCACCGCTCTGGACATCATCCTGAACCTCTGCCGTATCAGGAGTATTCTTCTCTCCTGTGACATGCTGGAAATGCACATCACTGTCTGATACTGCATTACTTGTTCCCATATAGGCAACAATCTTATCTCCTACTTTGCAGTTGTCTACAACTACATATCGGCTTGTATCATGTCCATATCCGTTACAGTAATACATACCGTTTGCTTTATATCCATCGCTATACTGTGTAATCGCCATGCCACTTCCGCCATAGTTCTTTTTAGCCAGTCCTGAATAAATTCTATCAGAAGCGATAATGCTCAATCTCAAATCGTCAAACTGCTTGATGCCTGTGGCTGTGAACTTTGCATTATCACCAAGATCTGCATCATTGTCCCAGTCAGAAGCATGCACATGATTGACGTACTTACTTGTGTCTGTTTCTTCGACACCACCAAAATCCCATACATCGATTTTCTTCGATGCACTTGCTGCTTCTTCTGCTGCAAATGCTGTCACACCGCCCAATCCAACATTGGATACTGCCATAAGCATTGCACATAAGAAACTAACAACTCTTTTCGTCTGCTTTCTCATAAAACTTTCCCTTTCTTCATACTAGACTCTCTCCCTGCATACAATACATACAACTATAGATCTATACCTTCTCTGTATCATAGAACCTGTTCCTGTATCTTATGCGGTAGAAATGTATATTTTCTGATATACCCCAGTCGTACATCGTATGTCAGTCTAAAGTATGACACTATGTCATAGTCAATATTTCTCATATATTTTCTACAATCATTACAATGAATATTGCATTTTATTGTGCACATTACACAACGTTTCCCCTTGATGCGGTGTGCATCCTCACGGAGTGTTTTATTTCTTATGAAATAAAAATCCAGCTCCTAGAACTTCCCACAATCGAAGCCATTGCTGAGATTTAAGTTGGTAATTCTTGGAGATTCGTTCACAACAGAGTTTGTGTTTAAATTTGTGCAATTTGACATATTGAAATATCATATGCACCTTTTGATACCCGAATCCTATTAATATAATAAAAACACAGCATATCAGAAACAATCTATCCTGATATGCTGTGTTTTATGTTCCCATCAGCGGCAAAACATCGCTGATGTTTTTTGTTATTTTTCTAACAATCTGCAGTCTTTGTGCAAATTCTTATGAAGTTATTTTGTAACTGTTACACCAACTGCTGTACTTCTTGTAACTGTTCCAAGGCTGTCCTTTACATCTACATAGATATGTCTTGCGCCTTCTCCTGTTGCCTTCCATGTATATGTGTTCTTGCTGCTGTAGCCCTGTAACTGTGTCCAAGTCTTTGTTGCCGGGTTATACATTACATATCTGTATGTGTAATTTCCACTTCCCTTGCCGGCTGTTGCTGTGACGGTTACTGTCTTACCTGCTGCAACCTTTGATGTACTTACCTTTGCTGTTACGGTTGGCTTGCTTACGATTGTTACACCGTATACACTGCTTCTTGTTACAGTTCCGTTGCTATCCTTTACTTCTACATACAGATGTCTGGCTCCTGTTCCGGTTACTGTCCATGTATATGTATTCTTAGCTCCGAATGGCTGTAACTGTGTCCATACCTTTGTTTCAGGGTTATACATGATATATCTGTATGTATACTTTCCGCTTCCCTGGCTTGCTGTTGCTGTAATTGTTACCTTACCGCCTGTTGCTACCTTTGATGCACTGTATTTTGCTGTAAGTGTTGGTCTTGTTACCACTGTTACACCAAATGCTGCACTTCTTGTTACTGTTCCAAGGCTGTCCTTTACATCTACATAAATATGTCTTGCGCCTGTTCCGGTTGCAGTCCATACATATGTGTTCTTTGTGCTGTAACCCTGTAATTCTGACCAAGCCTTTGTTGTTGGGTTGTACATTACATATCTGTATGTGTAATTTCCACTTCCCTGACTTGCTGTTGCTGTGACTGTTACTGTATTTCCTGCTACTACCTTTGATGTGCTTGCCTTTACTGTTACTGCCGGCTTGCTTACGATTGTTACACCGTATGCATTGCTTCTTGTTACAGTTCCGTTGCTATCCTTAACTTCTGCATACAGATGTCTGGCTCCTGTTCCGGTCGCTGTCCATGTATATGTATTCTTTGTTCCGAATGGCTGTAACTGTGTCCAAGCCTTTGTTGCCGGATTATACATGATATATCTGTATGTATAACTTCCGCTTCCCTGGCTTGCTGTTGCTGTAATTGTTACCTTACCGCCTGTTGCTACCTTTGATGCACTAACCTTTGTTGTGAGTGTCGGTCTTGTTGTAACTGTTACACCAAATGCCTTGCTTCTTGCAACTGTTCCGTTACCATCTTTTACTTCTACGTAAAGATGTCTGGCTCCTGTTCCGGTTGCTGTCCATGTATATGTATTCTTTGTTCCGAATGGCTGTAACTGTGTCCAAGCCTTTGTTGTTGGATTGTATAATAAATATCTGTATGTATACGCTCCATCACCACCATTCGCAGTGCCTGTAACTGTAACCTTATTACCTGCTACAACCTTAGATGTACTTCCCTTTGCTGCTACTGTCAATGGATCTACAACTGGTTCTGGATCTACTGGTGTTACAGTTGCTCCATACATTGCAGCCTTCACTGTTGCATAATCATAATCACCGAAGATATTTTCTGCTGTATAAGCCTTAGCCTGTGCCTGTGAAAGTAATGGTCTGTCAGCGTTTAAGACATATCCTGGTCCGTATGAACCGAACTCTGCGAATCTTGCTTTCTTATAGCTGTTACCACTCATATCACCATATCCAACTGGCTGAATTGCTCTACCAAGATAACAGTTAATAAATGTTGTTGAATCATCAGCACCCCATGGACGAGCCATTCTGTAAGCACCATCTTTTACACCATCTTCTGCAAGGAATCTACATCCAATGAATGTATATCCATAAGGTGTAGAAGCATATGTTCTACCAGCTGTAAATACACCATCATTCTTATATGATGTATATCTTGCTACAATATCACAGTCATTGAATACAGATGTACCGGCACCGTAGATAAAGTCTACATTACCTGTGATATAACACTTGTCAAAGTACTGTCTTGTTACTTCATAGTTACCCGTTGCATCTTTGATTCTTGAATCTGTAAGAAGGGTATCCTGGTAACCGATTAATCTTACATTTACACATAATGTCTTATCAGCTACGATACATAATGCATCTGCCTGCTGGTCATTGCCATTTGAATATGCGTAAGAGTTTTCAATTGTAAGATTCTCTGCTGTGAATCCGTCTGCTGTGTATTCTACATACATTGCATTACGATTCCACATGCTGTTTGCATTGCCATTTGCAACACATACTGCGTAGAACAGATGTGTCTTTTCTGCATCTTCACCTAATAAACTTACATAAGGAGCTGTTACTTCTACACGCTCTTCATATTCGCCATTCTTAATGAAGATTACCTTAGCTTCTGCATTATCTGCAGGAACTGCACTTACTGCTGCCTGTACTGTCTTATATGTTGGGTAACCATCTGTTACATCACCATCATTTCCTGTAAAGGCACTATCAACAACGATGTCAATTTCAGGATTGCTTACGAAGTTGAAAATCTTTCTTGTTGTGTTGTTATCCTTATCTGTGAATAAGAACTCAACATCATTTCTACCCTGCTTCAAATCATTGAAAGCAAATGTAGCTTTTTCATTGGCTGTGATTGCCTTTGTTTCTGTAACTGCACCATTTAAAGATGCCTTTACTGTAACATCTTCATCTGTATGAAGTGTTACACTTGCAGTTGTATCAAAGATTGTATCATTAGACTTCTCATCTACTGTAACCTTTGTTGCTGCATTTTCGTATACATATGCTCCTGTATGACCGTCAGATGTAAGTACCTGAACTGTCTCAGAAGGATTTGATGTATTGTTATCATTCTTTGCGATGACGTAGTAATAGTATGGTTCTTCTTCAACTACATCTGTATCTGTCCAAGCTGTATCAGCTGTCGTCTTTGCAACTGTTGCTGTTCCGTCTGAACCTAACTTCTTGTATACATCATAAGATGTTGCACCTTCGACTGCTGTCCATGTAAGTGCGACTTCTTTTGATGTTCCTGCTGCTGTAATTACTGTTCTATTAAGTGGTGTCTGATAGCTAACTGCTGTTGTTTCAACTGGTGTACCGAGTGTATCTCCACCAACTGGTACTACCTTGAATGCATAAGTGCCATCACCATTCATTGCCTTGTATGTGAATGAATTAACCTTTGTATCGCCAGCCTTAACGAATTCGCCGCCGTCCTTTGATACATATACGTTATACTTCACATTACCTGAGCCTTCTGCTGTCACATCCCAGTTCACTGCGATAGATTCTCTGTCATCTGCTACTGTTGCTGTTGCATTTGCGATTTCCGGTGCTACACCAACTGCGATGTAGTAATCATTCATATCATAAATGATGTTGCCATCTTCATCTTTTACTGTAACATTTGAAATATCTGTTACAATACCTGAGAATGCAAAACCATAACGAACTGTTTTTCCAGCTCCAAGTTCTGCTACTACATTCGCATAATCAATTACACCATTATCAATCAACTTCTCGCCAGCTGCTGATGTAACACTTGCTGTACCTGTTGCTCCATTCTTTGTATAAGAAATAGTATATGACTGTGGTGACTGCTCTGTTAAATTTGTTAACGTAGCTGTCTTCGGATCTCCTGTATTACCGACCTTTACACCTGTACTAAATGAATGTTGGAAAAGAGCCTTCTTCTGATAATGAATTGCATCATGATAAATTGGGCTTCCTGGTACTGCTACAAACTGTCCCATTGCAAGACCCTGCTTATCTGTACCTGAGTCAACCGAAATCAGTGATACATCTGCTGAAATTGTAAGGTTCTTATTTGTTGCTGGGAATAACCAAAAATCAACACTCTTATCTTCTCTGATATTACCCTTATTGTCTGCATCTCTCTTATGAGTAACCTTTAAGATGTTGCCATCTACAACTGTACTCATGCTTGTTCCTGCTGCATATACACCTGAATAATCCTTACTTGAAGAGAATTCTGGAAGGAATTCGCCCATTTCTGAGTCAAAGATAATCTTGCTTACCTTTGTTCCATCAACATCATACTTTGATGTAACCTTAACATCGCTAAATTCAGCTGTTGTTCCTGCTGTTGCAAAGAAACCAACTGTCTTTGCAGCTAATCCTGTTACTTTTGAAGCATTAACTACTGCATCACTAAAGTCTGGCTTTGTTGCTGCATAGTACTTAAATCCACCGTTTACAACTTCAATCTTAATATAGATACTTTCTGAAGCTGGTGTTACAGCTGAATTAATCTGTCCTGCACCACCACCGGCATTCTCGCCATGGTTACCGGCACGAACCTCTTTATTGCTCATATCTGCATATACAGCACCTGTTGCACTTGATACTTCATCTGCTGTATTACGAAGCATGATACCAGCCTGTCCTGAACCGGTTACCTTCATCTTTGCTGTTAATGTGATATTTTCTTTTGCTGTAACGTATGCATAATAGAAATCATCTACTCCGCCGTCCTTATCGAACTTTGTACCTGCACCGTTTACAGTAACTGTCTTTGTTGCCTTATCATATGAATAGGAACCCTTGTCTGTATGCGTACCAATTTCTGATTCCTTCCATACTGTATCCAATGCCTTAGGTTCTTCCGGCTGAACCGGCTCATCCGGCTCTTCGATGACTGCATTTACATATGCACCAACGTTTTCGCCTAATGCCTGCTTACCTTCTTCTGAGATTGCAAGTAAACCGTTCATATTAACTGTGTTATCTGCATTTCTTGTTACAGGAGCCTTTGCATATGTACGTGTTGCATAGTCCATTCCTGTATCAATCGATTCGAAGTATGATGGCTTAATCTCTGCTGCACTGTTGTGTGCTGTCGTACCATCGTAGTTCCAATAGTAATCAGTTGCCTGATATACCTTTGTCTCATCCTGTGTTCCTCTTAACTTAAATGTTTCATTCACATTAGTAAACTGTGTTCTGTATGAAAGAATACCTGTTGCACTGAAATCTGTGTTTGCAGCATCATTTGTATACAATGCTACGTTTGAAGCATAGTTGTTGAAGGATGTACTATTCTTAACCTGGATATCCGGACAGCTGTTACTGTCAATACCCTTAGACTTGTTATCAAATGCTACAGAGTTAATTAATGTATGGTAACCTGTGATACTAGAACCACCCATCTTGAAACCATTACCATTACCTGCATCTGTACCATCTTCTAAGTAACCATTTGCATAAGCAACACAGTTCTTTAATGTTACAGAACCGATAGGACCTGTTTCTGCCTTTGCGAATAAATCCCATCCATCATCTGCGTTGTTATGTGCGATACAACCATCAAATACGTTGCCTTCACCGATTGTCAACTTTGCTGCGAAACCATCCGCATCTTCATAACCTGCATCTGCATTGCCATATGATGTACAATTTAAGATTAAGTTATTTGCCGGCCAGTCAGCCTTGCCATCTGTTACCATGTAACGGCTAATCTGAAGACCTGTGTTACCATTGTGGTATGTATGAAGGTTATCCAAAATACAGTTGCTGCCACCAAGACGGATACCGTCCTTAGAGTTTGCTGAATTTGTTACGTCTAAACCTTCAATATGCCAGTAGTCGCCGGCTACTACAAAACCTTCACAGTTCTTACCGAAGTCGAATACCGGACGTTCTGTGGCATCCTTTGCTGCTGTCATTGTAATCATCTTACCTTCTTCACCATCAACACCCGGCTGAATTGTGATTGTAGAAGTTAAGTTGTATGTTCCGCCTGCAAGATAGATTGTCTGTCCTGCCTTTGCAAAACTTGTTGCTGTGTATACATCAACCGGATTTTCTTTTGTACCGTTTCCTGCTGATGTAGCATCTGGTGTTACATAAATATCACCATCTGTTAATGTACGATATTCTACTTCAAAACCAAATGTTGAAGCATCATATGAAGATAATTCTTCAAATTCCGAAGGCTTAAATGTCTTGTCCGGTGTCATATTGACTGTGAACTTATTTGTGCCTTCTGTTAATGTTGTAGCAAATGTATACTTCTTGCCGGCTTCTACTGTCTGGTCTGCAACTGTTGTACCATCTGCTGCTGTAATAACAACCTTACCATCTGCATTTGCTGTATACTTTAAGTCATAAGCTGCCTTGTTTGCAACTGTTGCTGAATATACCTGATATGAAGGTGTTACATATGTAATCGGTCTTTCTTCTGCATCTGCATCATCCTTCGGATCAACCAGCTTTAAGTTGATATTTGTTGCTGTTACTTTACATGTTCTTGAAGCAAAGATACCAACATATACGTTGTCCTTATCAAGCTGTTCAAGAGCTTCTGTATCATAATACTTCTTTGTAATCTTTTCTCCTTCCGGAGTTGTATAACTTACAAAATAACCTGTATTATTCTTCTGAATTTCTAACTTTAAGTCTGTAATTGGATTCTCAACTGTACCAGGAACTTCCGGTGCTGTTGCTGTCTTACCATTACCGATTAAGTTATATGTTCCAACACCCTTAACACCACAAGATGTATCAAGTGCTGTCATCTTTGTACTGAATATCTTATTTACTGCTGTTGAATCATTTGCAAGTAATAATGGAAGTAAGTCATTTGTAACATTCTTCTTTTCCTGTGAACCCACACCGATCTTCATTGTAATCTTGTCCGCTGTGGAATCGTCTGTTACCTTACCTTCTTTATCTGCAAAATATTCTACCTTTGTTGCTGTTGCCATATAAGAGTTGTTCCAGAAAATTGATGAATCACCATTTGTACCAACTCTATCTGCTGCCATAAGACCGAAGCCTTCCTGACCATTTGTTAATGTCCACTGATCAATATGAACATCTGCTGAGAATGTAAAGTTCTTGTCAGCAGGTACTGCTGCATAATAGAAAGCAAGACCATCTGTTGACTTAGGAACCATCTTACCCTTGCTGTTTAATTCCCAAACAGATACCTTACCGTCATTTGCATTGCCTTCATAACCGTTGTTCTTGGCATTTGTATCAACGCCTGAACCGAAAGCTGAAAATGACCATACCATCTGTTCTTCTTCTGTTGCTGTTGCTTCAATTGTTGCAGCGGATGTTTCTTCATCATTTCTTACTGCTGTCAACTTGAATGTATATCTTGTACCAACTGTAAGTCCAGATACTTCATATTCTGTACCTGTAACAAGCTGTGGCTCTGAATATGTATTACCATCTGTGCTGTAAGATACCTTATAACCTGTTGCTTCCTTTGTAGCGTTCCAGATTAAGTTTACCTTACCGTTACCTTTGCTTGTTGCACTTGAAAATGTTGGTGCTGCAAGTGGAAGTACGAAATCTGTGCTTGCGCTCTCACTTACTTTATCTTCTGATTCTGCTCTCTTTGCTGTTGCCACAAATGTATATGTACCAGATGCAGACGGCTTAAATGCTACGCTTCCACCCTGTCCATCTAATGCATATGACTTTGTATCTACAACACCGGTCGCATCTGACATTGTAACTTCAACTGTATCAGCACCGTCATAACCTACAACACCTGTAAATGGAACTGTTACTGTACCATTCTCAGACGTAATATTACCGATTACCGGAGCTGCTACGCCAGACCAATCCGCTCTAGGAGCTCTTTCTCCACTAGATACCTGTGTTGTTTCAACAGATAAAATACGGAATCCTCTCTTATGATTCACTCCGTCATAATCTACCGGTACCTGAATTGTATAAGTATCAGCCGGAAGTCCTGTAATCTTAACCTCTGTTGCAGGTGATGTACCTACTACATTGTATGTACCTTCTCCCATCTTTTCATGTGCAGAATTATATACTGCTAACTCAGATGTGTTAGAGCCTCCTGTACTTGTTGCTGAAATTTTAACATCAGCTGAACCAGTTACTGTAAACTGAAATCTGCCGCCATCTGAAAAACTGCCTGCTGTTGGCAGTCCCAGTTCTAACGACATTACTGATGTACTGTTTCCTCTTGTTCCTTTGCCTATTAACGTATAATAGCCACTTGTACCATATTTACCTTCGGCAATTGTACCTTTTGTGGCTGCGCTCGTAATTGCATTTTCTGATGCTGCATTAAATGTAAACACTTCTACATTTGCATCTGCTGCACGTACTGACAGTGCAGTCCAATCTGCCGGCATCATACCGATAACCATCAGAAATGCAAGTACCAAGGACATCATTCGTTTGCCCTTTTTGACTCTCATAGACTTTTCCTCCTTTTCCTATCCAGTCTTACGACCTAGTACCGTTAGACTATCATAAAATTTTTATAAACACTACCTATTTTTTGTTATGCATTTTTAATATTACTGTTATTTTGATGATATTCCTGTTCAAAATGTTACTTTTGACATAAAATGTATTGTATTTTTGTTAAAAATGCACTATTATTGTTACATATATAAATTCAATCATTGGAGGGATATTACTTTGAATTTTTTATCTCGATTTGAAATATCTCAGCAGACACATACGCAAAGTTATAGTATGCATTCTGCACACGAACATTCTTACTATGAAATGTATTATTTAATGAATGGTACATGTGATTTTACAATAGAAGATCATACATACCGCCTTGATAAAGGAACCATTCTGTTTGTTCCCATGAATGTATTACACAAGACAACTTATATAGAATCCGAAACGCATGAGCGTGCCTATATTGAATTTACTTTAGATTATGCATCAGACATCGTGGAAGTCATTGGATTAAAGCAGTTTCGTCATAAATTAAAAGATTTTATCTTCCGAATTCCACCGGAACTAGAACAGCGTGTTCAGCAAATTTTGTTTCACATTCAGGCCGAACACAACGGAGCTTCTGTTTACGCCAAATGCTCACAGAAATTATATTTTCAGCAGCTATTGCTTTTATTGTTTACACAAGCCGAAAACTTTCCTATTTATATGGGACTTACCGGACTTCCGGCCGCACAATCATCCCTTACGTCAAATGATGCGATTTCACAGGCAATGGATTATATCAACCACAATTTTTCTAAAAATCTTTCTCTGTCAGACGTAGCTTCTTATGTACACTTAAATGCTTCGTACTTTTCTAAGAAGTTCAAAGCTGAAAACGGATTCGGATTTAAAGATTATTTAAACACGGTACGGATTAACCACTCAGAAAAGCTATTACTAGAAACCAATAAAACCATTACGGAAATCGCTTTTGAATGTGGGTATGATAACAGCAATTATTTCGGAGATGCTTTTAAACACTTAAATCACGTATCTCCATCTACATTCCGAAAGCTCAAAGGTAATTTACAGGGGTAATTTTATAATTATACTTTGATAACATTGATATAGAAGAAACACTTTTTGACACCCGAATCAAGATACAAAAAGAAGGTATTTCTGCAATCGAAATACCTTCTTGAACCCTTTATTTGTGTTTTATAAAAATATAGTCAACGACATATTCTTAACAAAAATCTATTCTTCTACAACATCCTCAGCTTCTTCATAAGCCTTTAATACGATAGACTGAATTCCATCTCTTGTCTCTGTATTAATCGGATGTGCAATATCACGATATTCGCCATCTGATGACTTTCTGCTTGGCATTGCGATAAATAGTCCTTTTTCTCCTTCAATAACTTTAATGTCATGTACGACAAAAGCATCGTCAATTGTAATTGATACAACTGCCTTCATCTTACCTTCCTTTGTAATCTTTCTTACGCGCACATCTGTAATGTTCATAAGCACCCCTTCTGCTGACTCTTCAGCGATCACTCTTTTTGTAAATATAGCAGAACGATTGAATCGTTTTACCCTTTTTCATAGCTCTTTTATTCGTAGAGCTGCGTATTTTCCTGTACAATCTTAATTCCATTCTCCCCAATATAACTAGAATTTGGCTTAATTGTACTTCCACTCTCAACAATGCAATTCTCAATATAAGAATTATCCCCGATATATGCATTATTCAATATAATTGAATTCTTAATTACACTGTTATTTCCAACATAAATCTTCTTAAATAATACGGAATTTTCTATTGTTCCATTTACGATACATCCGCTTGATACCAGACTATTTCTTGCATTTGCACCGTAGTTATATTTTGCAGGCGGCAAATCATCCACCTTAGAGTAGATATCCGGATACTGTTTAAAGAAGTAATCACGAATCTCTCTATTTAAGAAGTCCATATTTGCTTTATAATAAGACTCTGTTGATGAAATATTTCTCCAATATGTCTCAAGACGGTATCCGTATATTTTCTTGATATTTTTATAACGAACTAAAATATCTCTTACAAAATCATAACGGTCTTCCTGTGCTGCTTTTTCAATCAGTTCGATTAAAAGTCTTCTTCGAATTACATAAATTCCTGTAGAAACTGTTGATAAATTCGTCTCTAATGGCTTTTCATCAATATCTGTGATACGACCTTCATTTGTCATGGAAACCACACCAAATCTTGTGATTTCTGAACGATCCTGTAAATCCTTTACAACGACTGTGATATCAGCCTTCTTCTCGATATGATATTCTAATACTTTGTTATAATCCAATTTGTAAATACCATCACCTGAAGCAATTACAACGTATGGTTCGTGACTTGATTTTAAGAAATCTAAATTCTGATAAAGAGAATCTGCTGTTCCACGATACCAATAACTGCTCTCTGCTGTAATCGTTGGTGTAAAGACAAATAAGCCACCCTGCTTTCTTCCGAAATCCCACCATTTTGAAGAACTCAGGTGTTCATTTAATGAACGTGCATTATACTGTGTAATAACACCAACTTTTTGAATTTTCGAATTGGACATATTACTCAATGCGAAATCAATACTGCGATAACTTCCTGCCACTGGCATAGCTGCCACCGCTCTTTTATAAGACAACTCCCGCATCAGCTTGTTGTTTCCACCTGCTAAAATAATTCCTATTGCTTTCATACATTGTCACCTGCCTTAATTATTATGCCACCGCTCTGCAACATGCCGTCCGGATAGTCTTCTAATGTTGTTTCACCTGAAACTGCTGTATTCTTTCCAATCTTTACATTTGCCGGAATCACAGAACATTCTCCAATCGTAACAAGACCGGAATTATAAATCTTCGGCTTTGCTACATTTTCTGCTTCTTCTCCAACACCTAATTCTACATTCTCTCCAATGACAACGTCTTCTGCAATAATGGATTTATTAATTACCGTATTCTTACCAATTACCGCATTGCTCATAATAATCGAATCCCTGACCACGGCACCTTCTTCAATGACAACGCCATAACCGATAACGGAATTATATACTTTACCATAAATTTCTGTACCATCACCGATAATACTCTTTTCAATATAAGCACTGTCAGCAATATACTGAGGAGGAATAATATCTGTTTTTGTATAAATCTTCCAAAATTCCTCATACAAATTAAATACCGGGATAATATCAATCAATTCCATATTGGCTTCCCAATAAGAACTTAATGTACCGACATCCTTCCAATATCCATTGTATTCGTAAGCAAACATTCTCTTATCATTCTGGAAGCAATATGGAATAACATGCTTACCAAAGTCACATTCATTCTGATCTTTTAATGTGATTAATGCCTGCTTTAATACTTTCCAACTAAATATGTAGATACCCATTGATGCCAGATTACTGCGTGGATGCTCCGGCTTTTCTTCAAATGCCGTAATGCGATTATCCTCATCTGTTACAACAATACCAAAACGACTTGCTTCTTCCATTGGTACCGGCATAGATGCGATTGTTACATCTGCATTATTCGCTTTGTGATAATCTAACATAATCTTATAATCCATCTTATAAATATGATCTCCTGAAAGAATCAGTACATATTCCGGATTAAACTGCTCCATATAATTCATGTTCTGATAAATGGCATTCGCTGTACCTGTATACCATTCACTGTCAGAGCTCTTCTCATATGGAGGAAGTACTGATACACCTCCGACATTTCGATCCAAATCCCACGGAATACCAATCCCAATGTGCGTGTTGAGTCGCAATGGCTGATACTGTGTCAATACACCTACTGTATCAATTCCTGAATTAATACAGTTACTTAATGGAAAATCAATAATTCGATACTTGCCGCCAAACGATACTGCCGGCTTCGCAACCTTTGATGTCAAAACACCAAGTCTGCTACCTTGTCCCCCTGCCAATAACATGGCAATCATTTCTTTTCTTATCATGCTCTCACCTCTGATGCTAAAATTTCCTTACTCCCTATACAATCTAGCCCTGTTTGCTCCAGTGTATAAGTGCTTTTTCCTTCGACTTACGTGTTCCACCCCTATACTTATTCTTTGGAAATATGACAAATAAGCTTCCTAAACTGAATAGCTTGTATTTGAATAAATACATTATATCATATTATCGCAGTGAAGTAAAAAGAATTTTTTAAAAATTATTCACAATTTTATGATTTAATTTTACAATTATTGACATTTTCTAACAAATATATTAACAATTACTCACTACGCAGTAATATTTTCTCACTATGTCGTGCTTTCATCCCCCTGCAATCCCCCATTGAAATTTTCCCCAAACAGTTTATAATGTAACATATCAGCAGAAAATCAAGCGCCGCTAATAGCGGCATTTGATTTTATCTGATATGTTAGCGAACAACCGCTATGGAGCCGTAGCGACAGAGCATTAAGCGCGTAAGCGCGAGGTTGTGAGCCTTATAGGTTGCACAAATTCAAGCGCCGCTAATAGCGGCATTTGATTTGCGCGAGTAGCGATGAAAGTGCCATGCTTGCATGTGCACTTGAGGAGCACCGCGGCGACGAGAAATGAAGAATTCATTTCGAGTGTCACCCGATATGTTAGCGAACAACCGCTATATATTATATTTGTAACCAACGGTAATTTATACCGTATGATATATTATTATAGAAGAAAGGACTTCTTTCATTATGTTTACAATTGATTTTAATACCCCTATTCACATTCACTTTATCGGAATCGGCGGCATCAGCATGAGCGGACTTGCTCATATTTTACGTGAAAAGAATTTCACAATTTCCGGCTCTGATTCTGCACATTCTGCACTGACGGACGAACTGACTGCTGCTGGCTGCACCGTGCATTATCCACAGGCTGCCGCAAATATCACAGATGATATTGATCTTGTTGTTTATACGGCTGCCATTCATCCGGATAATCCAGAATTGTGTGCTGCAAAAGATGCTAATATTCCATGCATTACCAGAGCGGAACTGCTCGGTGCTTTAATGGACAATTATGACGTTGCCTTAAATATTGCCGGTACACACGGCAAAACAACCACGACTTCTATGGTCACAGAGATTCTCCTTGCTGCTGATGCAGATCCAACCATCTCTGTCGGCGGAATCTTAAACAGCATCGGTGGAAATATCCGCATCGGTCAGTCCAAGATTTTTGTAACAGAAGCCTGCGAATATACGAACAGCTTCTTATCATTTAAACCAACAATGAATATTATTCTAAATGTCGAAGAAGACCATTTAGACTTCTTTAAAGATTTAGATGACATCCGTCATTCTTTCAAATTGTTTACAGAAAAATTACCGGACAACGGTACTTTAATTGTCAACAGCGATATTGAACACTACGAATATTTCTATCAGGATAAAAACTGTGAGGTAATTACTGTCGGCAGCGAACCTGCAAAAAGTATGTACAGTGCCACAGACATTACATACAATGAAAATGGATGTTGTGAATACACATTATTAATAGAAGGAACACCTTCTGAAAAGATTCAACTGAGCGTTCCGGGATTGCATAATGTATACAATTCTCTTGCTGCTATTGCCGCTGCCAGAAAGTTAGACATTTCCTTTGAAAATATTATTGCCGGCTTGAAGCACTTCACAGGTACGAACCGTCGTTTTGAAAAAAAGGGAACTTTTAACGGTGTCACTGTTATCGATGATTATGCACATCATCCGGATGAGATTCGTGCAACCTTAACATCAACAACACATTATCCACACCGTGAAGTATGGTGCGTGTTCCAGCCACATACTTATACACGAACAAAAGCACTTCTTCCTGAATTTGCTGCAGCCTTGTCACAAGCTGACCACATTGTTTTAGCTGATATTTATGCTGCCAGAGAAACAGATAATTTAGGCATTAGTTCTCAGACACTTCAGGCAGAAATTGAAAAGAGTGGAAAACATTGCGACTATTTTCCTTCTTTTGAAGAAATTGAAAATTTCCTCAAAAAAAATTGTATGAACGGCGATTTGTTAATAACTATGGGGGCCGGTGATGTCTATAAAATCGGCGAAAGCCTTGTAAAATCGTGATTTCTTTAACAAACATTTGACTTGTCAACAAAGTTATCCACATTATCCACAGAAATTAGTCTTTTCTAGGACTTTTTTCCTGTGGATTTTTTGTTTATAACGAATTATTAATAAATTGTCGGATTTCCTATATTTATACCTGTTATCCCCAAGTTATCCACATTATCCACAATTTCCACAGTGGATAAGTACACAGTTATCCCATTTTTCCCTTGCTTGCTTTTGGTTTCGGTTGTGTTATAATTAGGAATCCAAAGAATTATTTGTTACATTTCTTATTATAATAATGAAAGGATTGAATACATAAATGGAACGTTTAGTACTAACTACACAATATGATACCAATTCAACATTAATTTCAAATATATTTATTGACCGTTATATGTCTGCTGCAAATGGAGAGTTTGTAAAAATCTACTTATATCTGCTGCGCAGTTTAAGCGATGCGAATCTTACAGTTTCAATTGCAAGTATGGCTGATATTTTTAACCAGACCGAAGCCGATGTCATTCGTGCACTCAAATATTGGCACAAACAGGGCGTGGTACAGCTGACCGTTCAAAATTCTTCCATCGCCGGAATTACCATCTGTAATCTTGCTTCGTCTAATGACACCACTGCAAACAGTGATTTTGCCGAGATTACACCAGCGATAAACAACACGGAGGCTCCTGCACCAAATACAACACCGGAACCGGAAGTTTCTGCCACAAAAGAAGAACCTGTAAAACCTGCTCGTGAAACTTCACATTATTATTCACCGGCACAGATTCAAAAGATTTCTTCTAATGACATTGAATTTCAGATGTTACTACGAGGCATTACCAATTATTTAGGTGGTTCTATGTCTACAACAGAACTCTCTGCCATTACTTATTTTTATGATACGTTACATTTTCCAACCGATTTGATTGAATATCTGGTAGAATATTGTGTAACCAAAGGACACAAAAGCATCCGCTATATCGAAAAGGTAGCCCTTGCATGGGCTGATGCCGGCATTACGACCGTCCAGCAGGCAAAGCTCGAATCAAGTTCACACAACGAAACGGCTTATGCCATTATGCGTGCATTTGGTCAGAACAACCGTGATTTTGGTCAGGCGGAGCAGGATTATATTGCAAAATGGACCAATACCTATGGTTTTACTACAGAACTGATTTTAGAGGCCTGCAACCGTACTTTAAAGACGACACACCAGCCAAGTTTTCAATATGCTGATTCCATTCTGTCTAAATGGAATTCTTCAAACATCCGCTCATTAAGCGATGTAGAAAAGGCTGATGCAGAATTTGCAAAGAAACGTCCATCTTATAACAAGAAAACTGCTGCTACCAATAACCGCTTCAACAATTTCAACCAGCGTGATACAGATATTGACAGTCTTGAAAGTTCTCTGCTGAGCAATAACCAAAAATAATTTTCTCATTATGATTATTTTGGCAAAACGATACTTATAAAGCATGTAAATAGAACTTAAATTTCAAAATATACACTACAGAAGGGAGATTTATTATGTCATTAACGAACTCACAGTATGATGCCATTATGCGTATCTACGATACCATTCGAACGGAAAATCGTCATATACAAGAGGCGCATTATCAGGAAGTTGTATCAGCCTGTCCGGAATTTACCGACATTGAAAATGAAATCATCTCGCTGTCAATGGACGCTGCCACTTCCATGATTGGCAAACACAACTCTGCCGACGACACTTCATACAAAGCACAGCTTGATTCCTTAAACAACCGTCGTATTGAATGTCTGGCCTCTATTGGGAAGCCTGCTAATTACCTCGATGAAATCTACACGTGTCCATTCTGTCACGACACGGGTTATGTCGGCTCTGAGAAATGTTCCTGCTTCAAAAAGAAAGCAATTGATCTCGTATACGAAGATTCCAATCTGAAAAATATTACTGCAAATGAGAATTTTGATACCTTGTCTTACAACTGGTATGACAATACGGAAACAGATTCCGCATTAAAAACAACTTCTTTACAGAATATGAAAAATGTGGTTGCCATTTGTGAAAATTTCGTCAAAGAATTCGATTCCTGTGCAGATAATTTGCTGCTTTACGGTCAGCCCGGTATCGGAAAGACTTTTTTAACCAACTGCATTGCCAAAGAACTTTTAGATTCTTCACACAGTGTCATTTATCTGACTGCCATTGAATTATTCCAGAAGTTTGAATATGCAGATTTCCGAAAAGACCCGGATGCCGGACTAGAGAGCAATTACATATTAGACTGTGATTTACTGATTATTGATGATTTGGGTACAGAATCCGGCAATTCTTATACGAATTCCCGCCTGTTTTACTGTATCAATGAACGTCTGCTTCGTAATAAGAGTGTTATTATTTCCACAAATCTCTCCCTTTCAGACATTCGGGATACCTATTCCGAGCGTATTTTTTCACGCCTGACAAGTTCTTATAAGATTTTGAAATTATTCGGAAGAGATATTCGGCTTCTGAAACGCACCGGCACAAAATTATCTTGATTCCACGGGATATTTTGATATTTTTTCATTCAATTTGACACAATAAATATAATAATAAGTTTTTTATTTTTTTCATTGACTTATACCTTATTTATGTTTATATTTATAAGTGTTTTGTAAAATAGTTAATTTGGGGTTTTATGGTCTATCCTGAATCCCTGGATTTATAAACAATGATTGATTTTTAACGGAGGACAATAATTATGCCACGAGACGAACGTCACACAGAAACAATTCCATATGGTACATTGGGAATTATCCCATTATCAAGCTGTACAGAACTCGGAGATAAGGTTAATAAGTACCTTGTTGACTGGAGAGAACAGCGCGACCACGAAAGCGAATCAACACTTGCTTTCAATGGCTACAAAAGAGATTCATACATTGTAAGTGCCAGCACACCTAGATTTGGTTCTGGCGAAGGCAAAGGTGTTATCAACGATTCTGTTCGTGGATACGATTTATATTTAATGGTTGATGTATGTAACTACAGCATGGAATACTCTCTTTGCGGTATGACAAACCATATGTCACCGGATGACCACTATGCAGATTTAAAGAGAATTATCGCTGCTGCCGGTGGTAAGGCAAGAAGAATTACAGTTATTATGCCTTTCTTATATGAAAGCAGACAGCATAAGCGTTCAGGAAGAGAATCACTCGACTGTGCTCTTGCATTAAAGGAATTAACAGAAATGGGTGTTGATAATATCATCACTTTTGATGCACACGACCCTCGTGTACAGAATGCCACACCTTTAAAGGGATTTGAATCTATTTCTGCAACATACCAGTTCATTAAGTATCTTTTACTCGGTGTTGATGATTTACACATCGACAGCAAGAATATGATGGTTATCAGCCCTGATGAAGGCGGTATGGGACGTGCTGTATACTTTGCAAACGTTCTTGGTCTTGATATGGGTATGTTCTATAAGAGACGTGACTACACAAAGATTGTCAACGGACGTAATCCGATCGTTGCACATGAGTTCTTAGGTTCTGATGTTGAAGGTAAGGACGTTGTTATTATTGATGATATGATTTCATCTGGTGAAAGTATGATTGATGTTGCTGCTGAATTAAAGCGTCGTAAGGCAAGACGTGTATTCTGTGCAACAACATTTGGTTTATTTACAAATGGTTTCAAGAAGTTTGATGAAGCCTATGAAAATGGCATCATTGATAAAGTTTTAACAACAAACCTTGTTTACCAGCCTGCTGAACTTCTTACAAAGCCTTGGTACATCAACGTTGATATGAGTAAGTACATCGCTTTAATCATCGATACTTTAAATCATGACTCATCTATCAGCAACCTTTTAAATCCTGTAGAACGTATTCAGAAGCGTGTTAAGGAATATAACGAAACTCATTACGGTAAGTAATTTCTGATTTACAACATCACATAAAGAGAAACGCCCAGCCATATGTTATCTTACACATATGGCTGGGCGTTTTCTTATATATCTGTTTTTACAACACCACTATTTCGTTTTATCATTTTCATCCGTATTCTTAAAATTCTTTCATATAAATGAATCTGACAGTTTAAACAACTCTTTTATACCAGCAGCATCTTTCTTTTTCATATACTACCAGTCTCCACCCTGCGTAACAGCATCCATATCCCCTCTCGTCGGTGCATCCTGATCAAGCGGCGAATGTGTTGTCCGTTCCGGCTGCGTCTGCCTTGCCGTTGTCGTCTGTTGTGTCGCCTTTGTTGTCTGCTGATGATTATTTTGATTATTATTTCTATCCTGATTATTCTGGACTGCTGTTGTCTGATTTGGCATGACTGCTGTCGTCATTTCCTGTGCAGTACTGCTCTCCTGAGAACTTTGTGTTTCAAGTGTCGTATTTTCCGTTGCGGCTTCTGTCGTTGCCGGCTGTATCGCCGGTGCATTGGCTGCCGTAAAGTCCACCAATGCTAACCCCTGATGAATCTGTGTCATATAATTTTTAAAGATGTCATTTGCCATCGGATTCTCTATTTCCTTCGGATAATCATAACCTGTCCACACTGCTGTCGTATAATATCTGCTATATCCACAAAACCATGCATCTTTTGTGGAATTCGTTGTACCTGTTTTGCCTGCAACAATTGCATTATCCGGCGAAGCTGTCACACCGGTTCCCTGTGTTACAACGGTTCGCAGCATATCTGTCATCATCTTCGCTGCATTCGCATCATACACTTTTACTGCCCGATTTGAGGTATCTACAATCGGCCTGTTTGATGCATCTAAAATCTTCACAATACAGGTTGCTTTCCGATACATTCCATCATTGATAATCGTCGCATATGCACCTGCCATCTCTTCTGTCGTTACACCATATGTAAAGCCCCCCAATGCACTTGCAATATGATCCTTATCCTGCCATACATTCGCAAATCCCATACTAGTCAGAAATGATACGCCGGAACGCGGTGTAATCTGTGTCAGAATCTTCCACGCAATCGTATTCTTTGATGTACGCACTGCCTCTCTGAATGTAATATCACCTGAAAATATGCCGTCTGCATTGGCAGGTCCGCCTTCAATAGCTTCATCCGTCACAATCGTATCCGGTGTATTTCCCATTTGAATATATGGAAGATATGCAATCAAAGGCTTTATCGAGCTTCCGGGCTGTCTGTCACTCTGATATGCTCTGTTCAACCCATACCCCTTGATTTCTGCCTGACTGCGGGAACCTACAATCGCCACAACATTTCCCGTATTATTATCAATGCACGTCGCAGCTCCCTGCATCGTATATACGCCTTCATCAGACAATGCACGATACCCTGCAAGGGATGTATCAATGGCATCCTGCAATGCCTGTTGTTTATCTAATTCCAATGACGTGTATACAGTATACCCGCCGCTTAGTAACTTCTGTTGACACATCGTATAATACGTTTCATAGCTTGACGCATACATGTCATAATCCTGCTGCGTATCGAAATTATAACGGAATGTAAATCCATACGCACTCATCAGACTCTCCGTTGCGCAGTGCCTGGCATATGTAATTGCTGACTGATTAACCTCTGTACTCTTGGCTTCGTTGAGTACCACCTGTTCATCTTTTGCCATATATGCATCCAGGCTGCTTAATTTTCCCTCCTGATACATCTGCTCAAGTATCAGATTCTTGCGCTGCACAGTATTATCATAATGTGTCAATGGATTATAACGTGTCGGACTATTTGGAATCGCTGCAATAAATGCCTGCTCTGCTAAAGTCAATTCTGATACCGACTTACTGAAATATCCTCTGGATGCCGCTTCAACGCCATAATAACCATTTCCAAAATAAATATTATTGAGATAAAATTCCAAAATCTGATTCTTTGAAAACTTTTTTTCTAATCCAACTGCAATAAAAATTTCCTCAACTTTTCGCTGCCATGAAACTTCCTGCGTCAGGAAAATGTTTCGTGCCAACTGCTGCGTAATGGTACTGGCTCCCTGTGCAATATCATTTCTCTGCTGATTTACCACGATTGCTCTGATAATCGCACGTAAATCAAAGCCGGAATGTTCATAGAACTGACGGTCTTCCATTACTACAAATGCATCTTTGAGTGTTGCAGGAATTTCCTCTGACTCTACATAATACAAATCTTTTGACTGCTTCATTGTATGCAGTACCTGCCCTGCTGCATCGTACAACACCGTCGTTTTAGAATCCTGGAATGTCCCTGTCGAGCTTTTTGCAACATAGCTTTGTGCTTCCCGGTACAATTTCACAACAGTAATCAGTTTCGGAACTGCATAAATTCCACCAGCGATTATGATAATCGCAAGAAGGGATAAAATCACACGCCGTACCCAATGTGTCTTCTTGCGTTTTACGGGTTTTGCCTTTGTTGTCTTTTGTGTAGATGACTGTTTTCCTGTCGTCTGATTTGCCATGACTCACCTCATTTACATCAAATGTATCTTTATGATTCTAATGTGTATGTTGTATTCTTCAGATATGTGATACGATCGGTATAACGCATTTTTACAGATGCATTGATACTCTTCTGTAATTCTAATACAACTTCTTTTAAACGATTTGCAGAACTTGTCACATCTACCGTTACCGTTGCTTTTGCATCATTTTCTTCCCGATTAATGAGCTGATCTATCGTCGTCTGCTCATATCCTGTCGCTGTTTTTTTCACACGTTCAAGATTCAGTCTCAGATTCTCAACCGCTGCATGGGTTACGTAAATTCCCGGTTCATCATATTCTTTAATCACTTCATATTCTTCGTTGACAATCTCTATTTTTCCCATCGGAAATATTGTATTTCCAGTCTCATCTACAGCAATATCGTTTTCTTTTGCCATTCCATAGATAAAATCACTGTTAATGTAGCCAATGACCTGAATCTTATTTCCTGACTGCGCATGAATCTCATAATCCGTTCCAAGTTCCATATTGAAGATTCTAATTGCGTCCGTATCATATCTGCTGCTATTTTTACTGTATGCAATCGAACGACCATTCTTTGATACGGCATATGTTCCCTCAGATAAGCCTTTCACTTCCACCATCGTCTCATTATTCGTCAGATTAATTGCATATAAGGTATCTTTTACCGTAAGGTAGAAGATACCCTGCTCATTTACATAAGCAATTTTGCCAACTTCATAAATTGCATCCTGATATGCCATATCTAACGGTATATACAACCGTTCCTGTGTCGTATTATCCTCATAATGATAAATAAACTGTGAAACTCCTACTTCTCCTTCATGCTCTCCACGGTTCATATAACCTTTGATAAGAAAATCACAATCTCCATTATCCAACACGTTCATAATCTGAATGTCAAATGACGGATAACGCTCCCTAATATTATCAGAATCCTGTGACTGATACGAAAATACTTCTGTAAACAGATTCTGTTCTGCATCATAACACCACAATACTCCCTGATTGATAAAATACACAAATCTGCCGTCTGCACTGCTCATTTTCTCAACTTCGGAGTCAGGCTGAATTCCCAACACAATCTGTTTGCCATAAGTGTCATTTCTGCTGTCAAATATCTGCCTTGTCTCTCTGTTATAATCAATAAGATACAATACCTTTTTAGATGTTCGTCCAATCTCATAATAATCGGTTACATCATACGTATCATATGTGCCGGATTCATTTTCCGCCCCGACAATATAATTCAGACGAAGAGTTGCACCTTCACTGCTAATTTTCTCAAGCTGAATATCTATATTTCCTTCCATGAATGGACGCAATTCTCCCCAGCCAACCATAGACTGCTTATTATGAATATTTACTTTCCCATAATTTGTTGCATCGGCAGAACCTCTCGGCTCCAAATACTGTGCAATCTCTGTTAATCCTTCCTGACTCAATGTATTGTTACAAAAATCCATCGCAAATGATAACTTCTGTGCAGTCTCATATTCTACACCGCTTACAATACTTGTATAATAATAAATCTCCTGACGTTGTGTTGTTGCAACAATAATTTGAAGATAATATGTTGTATTATTTTCAATGAGATTCTTAATATTTAATTCCGCTGTAATCGTATCATTGGACTGCTCATAATCCGTTACCGTCGTGTATTCTAACAACGATAAATCAGACATCTCCCGAACACGATAAGACAGTCCGGTCACTTCTGCTCCATACGTATGAATAATGATTGGCAGCTTTTTATTACTCTCTAATGGCGTAATCTGCCGTTTGACCGTTTTTTCATCCTGTGCCACGGTATATCCATGCAGCATATTATACGTAATTTCTTCTGTCTGCATCGCAACAATCGGCAACGAAGCCTCTGTCATCGCTGCTGTAGAAGCACTTAATTTCTGATAGTCCATTGTGAAAAATGTAACAATACCTGTTGTCAAAAACAGTACTCCCAACACCACATATTTTATGATTGAAACATGCTTTTCTTTCATCTTCTTAACCTTCCTGTAACAACTGCTTCAATGTAAGATTTAAATGAAGTTCTTTTTCCATATTTTCTAAAGCACTCTCTGAATGATCTACTGTTGCTTTCGGCACTACCTGACGAATCTGCATATTCTCCCTGCCCTTCTTCGTCTTGACTGCGCGAATTAACAGATTCTTCGGCGTATGCTCTAAATCTATAAACTCTAAAATCTGTGTCTGATACCCCTGCTGTTCTAATAACTCCGCACGAATTGCATCTGTAAAAATCGCCGACATTCTCTCTTTTAAAATGCCATATTTTAAGACGGGCTGCAGTAAATCGCTCTCAATCATCTTATTTGCCTCATGCTGACAACACGGCACTGATAAAATAACTTTTGCCCCCCACTTCACTGCCTTTGCCAGCGCATAATCCGTCGCCGTATCACAGGCATGTAATGTAACCACCATATCCACAGCATCTACATCATTGTAAGATGCAATATCTCCAATATAAAAATCCAGTTTATCATATCCGTACTGCTCTTTTAGGGCATTGCAGTGACGAATAACATCCTCTTTTAAATCTAATCCGATAATCCGAATCGAATATCCCTTTAAAACCTTAAGATAATAGTACATTGCAAATGTCAGATAAGACTTTCCACATCCAAAGTCAATAATCGTCTGTTCTTTATTCTTATCTAACTGTGGCAGAATATCCTCGATAAATTCTAAAAATCGATTAATCTGTCTGTATTTATCATACTTCTGACGAACTATCCTGCCTTCTTTTGTCATAACGCCTAAGTCTACCAGAAATGGAATTGGTGTTCCTTCTTCTAATATATAACGTTTCTTTCTGTTATGTTCGAGATTTTTTTGCTCCCGTTTTTCTTTACTTTTTTTATATTTAATGGTCAGCTTTCCTTTACTACTTGAAAGAATCTGTCCCACTGCATCTGTCATCTGAAATTGTGCCTGCTTATAATCATTTGTTATTCGATTCACAATCTCATCTGCTAATTCCTGTGCCGTATCATTATGGTGCAGCACCTTGGGACCTACAAATTCGGACACCTGATAATACAATTCTTCTTTCATCCGAATCGGACGCACCTTAATCTTATCCGGCAATGTGCCATCTTTTCTTTTTGCTCCACTGATTGTCAAATCGATTAATTCCTCGCTAATACAACGCTGTAGTAATTCCTGAATCTCCACGTAGTCCTCCATTTATCTCGTAAAACAGTTATTCACCCGTAAACTCTTTGTAAATAACTGTATTTGATTGTTTTCTTACTATTGTAATCTGTTTTGTAAAAAACTACAAGTCTTAATAATCCGTCATCTGAATCGGTGTTGCATAATATACATTTGTAATATTCTGCTGCTCATCATAATTCATGCTAATATTCACATTTACATTCTGACTGCCAATTTTTACGGCATCGCCGATAGAACGGTTATATGCGTATACAGTATACACATCATCTCCCCGATGTTCCATAACCACCTCTACATCTGCCTGTCGCAATAACGTCTGTATTACCTGATTTTTTTGTATTGGGCTTAAATTTCCTTGCAATTCTCCTTTTAAATGCACAGCAACTGTTGCATCCATATTCCAATCTGCCAATAAATTCCGCACTGTCCGCTCATACGCAAATACCTGATCTATCGTATCATATAATGTAATCCCAATATACAGATACTGGTGCACCTGTGACAAATGTGCCGTATCTTCCTCCGTTACTGTTACGATTTTACAAATAACATCCCGTATTTCATCCATTTGGCTCAAAGTCTTCACTTCATTCTCTGATTCAATGGAGTCTAATATTGTATACTGCCTAATTCCCATACAATCCGCAACCCGTTTTAGAATATCTGCTTTTGCAGCATCCGTAAGCGGTGTGTCACAATACTTTGCATACGTATTAACTCCTGCCGTCACTTTCCTTATTGACATTCCCTGTATATTTCCTCCAAAGGCACTGACTACATTTTCCTGTCCGGTTCCTTCCATACGTGCCTGCTGCATTGCATTTTGCATCCATTGCACATCTTTTCCACCGGAAAACAAATGAATTGCTGCCATAATCCACAAGCAGGTTACACATATGAACAAAAACTTATCGTATCCGGTCCATTTTCTGTGTTGAATTCTACGTTCTTTATCCATTACTCCTTCATAGACTTTCAGACCTTTCCGATATAAATAATCCTTTAACATAAAAACCTCCCATTTCGTGCATCCATCCTGTTATGGAAAGGATTCCCACGAAATGAGAGGTTTATACAAAAATTTATTTATCTACTGCATTCAGACGGGCAAGCGAACGCTTGAGTGCCATCTCTGCACGTAAGACATTAATATTCGAATCATTGCTTGAAAGTCTGCGTTCTGCACGAATCTTTGCTTCGTTGGCTCTGTTGACATCAATTTCGTCCGGCCACTCGGCAACTTCGGCTAGAATTGTAACCTTGTCTTTCAGAATTTCAATGATTCCTCCATGAACTGCCGCCTTTTTAATAGCACCATTTTCATGGATTGTCATAACACAAGGTGTTACAACGGAAGTCAATGGTATATGATCTGCATAAATACCAATTTCTCCCTCACTTGTCGTAACTTCAACCATGCCTGCATCACCTTCATAGAAGGTTCTATCCGGTGTGCTTACCAATAGCTGAAATGTCTTTAAATCTGCCATAGCAATCTCCATTTCTCAACGATGTCGCAGACGCAATTACTTATTTACACTTTGCAAGCACGTCATCAATGTTACCACAATTCAAGAAGTAACCTTCCGGAATGTCATCATACTTTCCTTCGATGATTTCCTTAAAGCCCTGAATTGTTTCACTAACAGGTACATATCTTCCTTCAAGACCTGTAAACTGTCCTGCAACGAAGAAAGGCTGTGATAAGAATCTCTGAACCTTTCTTGCTCTTGATACAACGAGCTTATCTTCTTCTGAAAGTTCGTCCATACCAAGAATTGCAATAATATCCTGAAGTTCTTTGTACTTCTGTAAGATTTCCTGAACGCCTCTGGCTACTTTATAATGTTCTTCACCAACGATTCTTGGATCAAGAATTCTTGATGTAGATTCCAATGGATCAACCGCCGGATAAATACCCAATTCTACGATAGAACGTGAAAGTACGGTTGTCGCATCCAAATGTGCGAATGTTGTAGCTGGAGCCGGGTCAGTTAAGTCATCGGCAGGTACATATACAGCCTGAACAGATGTAATAGAACCATTCTTTGTAGAAGTGATTCGCTCCTGAAGAGCACCCATTTCTGTCTGTAATGTTGGCTGATAACCTACGGCTGACGGCATACGGCCAAGAAGCGCTGATACTTCTGAACCAGCCTGTGTGAATCGGAAAATATTATCGATGAAAAGAAGTACATCCTTTCCACCCTTATCTCTGAAGTACTCAGCCATTGTAAGACCTGTAAGACCAACTCTCATTCTGGCTCCTGGTGGTTCGTTCATCTGACCGAATACCATGGTAGTCTTCTCGATAACTCCTGATTCTTTCATTTCATAATAAAGGTCATTACCTTCTCTTGTACGCTCACCTACACCTGTGAATACAGAATATCCACCGTGCTCTGTAGCGATGTTACGGATTAATTCCTGAATTAATACCGTCTTACCTACACCGGCACCACCGAACAGACCGATCTTACCACCCTTCTGGTAAGGGCATAATAAATCAACGACTTTGATACCTGTTTCAAGCATCTCTGTTGATGTAGCCTGTTCTTCAAATGATGGCGCTTTTCTGTGTATTGGCATATGCTCCTCAACCTGTGGAGCAGGTTCATTATCTATCGGATCACCCAAAACATTGAACATTCTTCCCAATGTTTCTTCACCAACTGGTACAGAGATTGGTGCGCCGGTATCTACAGCGTCCATACCTCTTACAAGACCGTCTGTTGGTCCCATGGCAATACATCTAACTGTGTCATCACCGAGGTGCTGTGCAACTTCTACAACCAGCTTTGTTCCCTCTTTTGTGTCGACACTGATAGCTGAATTGATTTCTGGTAAGTTTCCGTCTGTAAACTTAATATCCAGAACGGCACCGATAATCTGAGTGATTTTACCAATGTTCTTTTCTGCCATTTTTGCCTCCATTTATTTTTATTTTGTAACAGTATTACTCGATAGCATTTGCACCAGCGATAATTTCTGTCAATTCCTGTGTAATAGAACCCTGACGTGCTCTGTTATACTTGAGTGATAAATCAGAAATCATCTCGTCTGCATTACTTGTGGCATTATCCATTGCCTGCATACGGGCACCATTTTCACTCGCAACTGCTTCGATTAATGCACCATAAATAAGACTACATACATATTTCGGTATAATCATATTGAGTGCTTCATCTTCTTCCGGTTCGTAGTTCATTGGTGTCGTGTCTGCATTGGCATCTGACTGCAACTGCTTCGCATCAACCGGAAGCAGCTGAATCAGCTTTGGTTCATGAACAACTGTATTCTTAAAAGATGTATATGCAAGATAAATCTCACCGATTTCTCCATTTGTAAAGGCTTCTAATACCTCATCACAGATTGCCTTTGCATCTGTATACAATGGATTATCAATGACATCAGAATAATCTGCCTGAATTGTATATCCTTTGCGTTCTAGGGTATCTTTCCCCTTACGTCCGATTGCATATATAAGTGCATCTTCCTTTGGAATATCTCCATTTGTAATGAGCTTGGTTATATTTGAATTATAACCACCCGCAAGTCCCCTGTTGGCAGTAATTACAATAACTGCTTTCTTACTTGATTCTCCGGCTGTAAGATACTTGTGATTGATATTGCCTGATTTTGCAAGCATACTGCACACTGTTTCATACATCAAATCAAAATAAGGTCTTGTACTTTCTGCTTTTCCTTTAGCTTTCTGGAGCTTTACAGTGGAAACAAGCTTCATGGCTTTGGTAATCTGACCGGTACTTTGAATACTGTCTCTACGTCTTTTTATGTCTCTCATTGAGGCCATAATCAATTACCTCCATTCTGCGCCATGCTTAGCGAAATGTTTTCTTAAATTCTTCAATCGCCTGAATTAACGCCTGTTCTGTTGCTTCATCAAGTGTCTTTGTATCACGGATTGTCTCTGGAATATTTGGATACTTTGTATCAATGTAATCAAATAATCCCTGTTCGAAATCCTGAATACGGTCAACTGCAACATCAAGTACATATTTCTTTGTAACAGCATAAATAATGATTACCTGATATTCAACAGGCATTGGCTTATACTGTGGCTGCTTCAACATTTCTCTGATACGCTCGCCCTGTGCAAGTTTCTCAGTTGTATCTGCATCTAATTCTGAACCAAACTGTGCGAAAGAAGCAAGTTCTCTAAACTGTGCTAATTCTGTACGGATTGGAGCTGAAATCTTCTTGATAGCCTTAATCTGGGCAGAACCACCAACTCGTGATACAGAAAGACCGGCATTAATAGCTGGTCTGAAACCAGAGTTGAACATTTCTGTCTCAAGATAGATCTGTCCGTCTGTAATTGAAATAACATTTGTAGGGATATATGCAGATACATCGCCTGCCTGTGTTTCAATAATTGGAAGTGCTGTTAAAGAACCTCCTCCGAACTCATCTGACATTCTTGCTGCTCTTTCAAGCAATCTTGAATGTAAGTAAAAGACATCACCTGGATAGGCTTCACGTCCTGGTGGTCTTTTCAAGAGCAAAGACAGTGTACGATATGCGGCAGCATGCTTACTTAAATCGTCATATACTACCAATACGTCATCACCGTTTTCCATCCATTCCTCACCGATGGCACAGCCTGAATAAGGAACGATATACTGCAATGGAGCAAGTTCACTTGCTGTTGCAGCTACGACTGTTGTATAGCTCATAGCGCCATATTCTTCTAATGTCTTCACGATATTGGCTACTGTTGAAGCCTTCTGACCGATGGCAACATAGATACAATGAACGCCCTGACCTTTCTGATTAATAATTGTATCGATTGCGATAGCTGTCTTACCAGTCTGTCTGTCACCGATAATTAATTCTCTCTGTCCTCTACCAATTGGTACCATGGCATCAATCGCCTTAATACCTGTCTGTAATGGTGTATCAACAGACTTTCTTGTGATAACACCAGAGGCAACTCTTTCAATCTTACGGAACTTATCTGTATTAATTGGTCCCTTACCATCAATTGGCTGACCTAACGCATTTACTACACGTCCTGTTAAGGCATCACCAACTGGTACTTCTACTACTCGACCTGTTGTCTTTACAGTATCACCTTCGTTGATATTCTTGCTATCACCGAGTAAAACTGCACCAACATTATCTTCTTCAAGGTTCAGTACCATGCCGTATACTTCGCCAGGGAACTCTAAAAGTTCACCCTGCATTGCCTTTTCAAGGCCGTGGATACGTGCAATACCATCAGCTACCTGAATAACTGTACCAACGTCAGATACTTCAAGGTCCGTAGAATATCTTTTAATCTGCTCTTTGATTACTGAGCTGATTTCTTCCGGTCTTAAATTCATGGAACTAACGCACCCTCTTTCTTAAAAGTCCGAACATCACAATTATGCAAGCTGAATTTTTCTCAACTCTTTTGCAAGTTCGTCTATTTTTGTCTTAATACTGCTGTCGACAACTCTGTCACCGATTCGAATTACCATACCGCCGATTAATGACTCATCAACAATATATGTAATCTCAAATTCTGCGTACTGTGTTGTCTCACGCAACTTGTTTACTACATTTGTCTTCTGCGCATCTGTTAAAGGCTTTGCAGTTGATACAGTTACGGTACCAATCTTTTTATATTCCTTTACACGCTTTAAGAAATACTGTAATGTTTCAACAATTTTGTTTTGTCTGTCTTTTGCAATCATAATTACAAGCAGACCGGTCATATCCTTTGATACAAACTGATCAAAAATATTTTCAATGACCTTTTGTTTTTCTTCTTTTTCAATCTTCGGATGATTCAATAACTTTCCAAGCTCGTCATTGTTTTCAAAGGTGTCAATGACTGCCTTTGCTTCTTCAAACAACGCATCAACCTTTGAATCCTGTACGGCAAGGTCAAATAATGCATCACCGTAAGTTGTTTCAACTAGCTTAGCCATGTCTTTTCACCCATTTCATTTAATGTCTCTGCAATCAGAGCATCGTTCTCACTCTCATCAATTGACTTTGCAACAAGTTTTGATGCCATTACTGAAGCAACTGCAATAATCTGCTGCTTTACTTCATCGGCAACCTTCTGCTTCTCAAGTTCCGCTTCCGTATTGGCTCTTGCAATAATTCGTGCAGCTTCTTCCTTTGCCTCATCGACAATCTTCTGCTCGTTATGCATAGCAACCTTACGTGCTTCGCTTAATATTGCCTCAGCTTCCTTATCAGCCTGTTTTAACTTTTCTTCGTATTCCTGCTTCAAAAGAAGTGCTTCTTTCTTATTAGATTCTGCATTCTCTCTGTCACTTGTAATCTTATCCTGTCTTTTCTTTAACATATTTCTTACAGGATTAAATAAAATAAAAGAAAGTAAGACAAACAGAACGAATACGTTCAAAGCTGTAATTGCTGCATCAAAAACTGTCTGTAAATCCAGACCAAATAAACGCTCATCCGCAGCAAGTGCAAAGAATGTACTACCTATTAAATTCAAGATCTCAGCCTCCTTCCTACCAGCTTAAATGTCTGATTATTCATAAATGGTATTTGATCTGAAATCAATTAACCCTTGAATGGCTGTACAAACATTAAGATAATAGCTACGGCGAAACCATAAAGACCTGTTGTCTCGGCTACGGCCTGACCAAGTAACATTGTTGATGTAATATCTGACTTTGCACCCGGATTACGTCCAACTGCAGAAGCACCGTGTCCTGCTGCAATACCCTGACCTACACCAGGACCTACACCTGCGATCATTGCGATACCAGCACCAATTGCTGACATAGCCTGAATAAATTCCTGTCCACTAATATTCATGTTTTCTTCCTCCATTTTTGAAAAATTTTGTCACTGTTGTGACGGGGATTAACGACTGTGTCGTTCGTTCTGCCTATTCATCGGCAATTTTGTCATTGACATATACCATTGTCAACATACTGAATACGTATGCCTGGATACAGCCAGAGAACAAATCGAAGTAGCCATGTAAGAGAGCTGGATAAGCAATTGTATATGGATTAACCAGATCATAAATTAAGCCCATCAATACGGTTCCTGACATAACGTTACCAAACAAACGTAATGAAAGCGACAGCGGTACGGCAAATTCGCCAATTAAATTAATTGGGAATAAGAACGCCAACGGCTGGAATAACGCTGTGAAATGCTTCACACCATTTTTCTTAATACCGTTAAATTGTACCAGTATAAATGTGATTATACCGAGTGCAACTGTAACGCCATAGTCTGCGGTAGGTGGTCTTAGTCCAAAAAGACCTGAAATATTCGAGATAATTATGAATAAAAACAGTGTCGAAATGTAGTTTACAAAACGATTTGCATTCTTACCCATAATGCCATCTACCATCGATCCGAGCATTTCTACGATTAATTCAATCACATTGAGAAATGGTCCCGGAGTGTCTGTTGCTTCTACCTTATTCAACTTGACTCTGGCAATAATCGCCATCACAAGGATGAATATGGATACAAGCCACATCGCTACGTGTGTCGTATCGATAATGAAATCGTAATCGATTCCCGGTATTCGAAACTCTAGAAGCTTTTTAATCATAAAGCTACTGTCACACGCAACCATTGATGTCATCATCGTGCTTCCCACCTTTTCACCTTCCTTTTTTTATTTTGTTGTATAACTTATGAGTAAGCGGCTGTAAATAAGCCGATACTTTCATTGAAAACATTCCAATCAGTGCACAAAGCAAATCACCGATATGGAATATATAGAGAATGGCAAAAACAATTATCATAACTGCCAATCTTATAAAATATCCAATCAGATACGTCTTTCTTGCATTCGCTCTGCCATAAACGACTTTGCGAATCTGATGACTCATCTGAAACGACCCAAACACTGCATACAGTACACCGGCCAACAGACCAACCGCATATTCCATATTCGGAATAAACAGCAGAATGACCAGCTCTCCAATACACAAATATAAAAAATCCAGAAGCATCATTCCAGGTAATGCTTCATTCAACTCTTTGATCTTATTTAACATAAATTTTATCCCTAAATCACATTTTTTTCAAGGTTTTTCCGTTGAATTTTCACACTATTTTGATACTTTTTTATTATATCACAACGATTCATTAAATTTCTACATTCATCACAAGTTCAAAATTTACTTTTGTGAATAATTCTCTTTATCAGAAGAATCTGCTGCATTTCTCGACTGGATTATTTCCTGTATATGCTTTTCCTGCTGCTTTTTTCTGCGATATTCATCCTGACGGATTGTATTCATTGCCAGTACATATGCATTTCTTGCGCCTGCCGCAATTCCTAAGAGAAGCAACGGAACTGTAAACCACGTACCAAATTTCTTATCAATCCACAATCCTAATGCAAGGCATAAGAAGGTCGGAACCATAACATTGATACTAATCTGTGATATCAGTACGATATTTCGATATTGCGAACTTTTTCCACTCATTTCTCCGTCCTTTCAACATCACAAGCTAATTGAGTATAACATTTTCTATTTGTAAAGTCTATTAAATTGTTAAAAATTTAATTATCGACTTTCTAAAAAAAATATAAACTACATCGGCAATTTTTATAATTATTAGCAAATCACAACACAATAACTTTAATTATTTCTATATTTGTTTAAAAACCTTATTTTCATAAGATGATTGCTTATTCTTGTATTTCATTTAAATTTATTGAAAACTCTATCTATTCTTGTTATAATTTAGACAATATTTTACTAATCATTTCGGAGGTACCTGCTATGACAACCCTACTTCGCAAACGTCTGATTCCATGCGAATGTATTCCGTTAAAAGACGACACAATTGTTCATATGGATGATACGCATATTATTACAACATGGAAAACGCTTCATCCAAAAGAAGAATTTTCCCATGGCTGTTCCTGTTACTGTTTAAATGAAGGCTGGAAAATCAGCCGTTTTTACAAGCCTGACGGTTCTCTTGCTTATATCTACTGTGACATTATCCACACTGATTATGATGCTGTAACAGATACGTACACATTTACTGACTTACTTGCTGATGTTATCATTGAAAACTCCGGACTTGTCCGTGTAGTAGATTTAGATGAACTTGCAGATGCATGTGAACAGGGAATTATTTCAAATGAGATGCTTACGCTTTCCCTTCGCAAGCTCAACAGTCTTTTAAATGTTGTATATAACCAGGAATTTGAAACGTATATGGACGTATTGAAAAAATATACGGATTAAGAATTATTCTATAAGATTGAAGTGTCAAATATGCATATTTTGTACAAGCCTGCATTTTAATATATTTGACCTCTAAAACTTTGCAAACAATATGCATCATCAAATAAATATTTTGCAAAATAAAGCAGCTTCATGCATATGATTTTCATTTTTCATAGTACATGAAGCTGTTTTTACGAATTATAATTCTATTGTAAGTGTTCTTTCACTGTGTTCATAACGGTAATAACGAACTCCTGCAGCATTTAACATTCTCTTTGACGCAATAACCGACACTGTGTCAGCATATTTATCACTATCATAAACAATGGTTTTAATTCCTGCCTGAATAATTGCTTTGGCACATTCATTACACGGAAATAAGGTCACATACATCTTCGCATTATCAAGACTTCCGCCCCGATAATTCAAAATGGCATTTAACTCACTATGTGCCGTAAACATATATTTATTCTCTAACGGTGCGCCCTCTCTTGCCCATGGAAATTCATCATCAGAACAGCCGATTGGCAATCCATTATACCCCATAGACAAAATCTTATTATCTTCACTGACAATACAGGCTCCCACCTGTGTATTGGGATCTTTTGAACGCAGTGCCGATAACTTTGCAACGCCCATAAAATACTCATCCCATGATATATAATCCGTTCTTTTATCGCTCATATACGCTTCTCTTTCTACTTTGTGCCAAAGATTCTATCGCCGGCATCACCAAGTCCCGGAATAATATACTTATTCTCATTTAACTTTTCATCAAGACTTCCAATATAGATATCTACATCCGGATGATCCTGTCTTAATCTTTCTAATCCTTCCGGTGCTGCGATGATACACATAAATTTAATCTTCTGTGCACCACGCTTTTTAAGCATTGTAATTGCTGCTGAAGCAGAACCGCCTGTTGCAAGCATTGGATCTACAACAAATACTTCTCTTTCTGAAATATCACTCGGCATCTTGCAATAATATTCTACCGGTTCATGTGTTTCTTCATCTCTGAATAATCCAATGTGACCAACCTTTGCTGCCGGAATCATATTTAACATACCATCAACCATACCAAGACCTGCTCTTAAAATTGGAACAACGGCAAGTTTCTTACCCTTTAATTCCTGAACTGTTGTCTTGCAAATCGGTGTCTCAATTTCTACATCCTGTAATTCAAGTCCTCTTGTTGCTTCGTAACACATTAACATCGCTACTTCGCTAATCAGATTACGAAAATCCTTTGAACCTGTCTCTAATCTTCTCGCTACACCAATCTTATGCTTAATCAGTGGGTGTTCCATAATTACTGTATTTGCCATCTTTAGTTTTCCTCCAACATCTGTATTCTTCTATTATGTCTTTCTTCATTTGAGAAAGATGCATCTAAAAATGTGTCTGCAATTCTAAATGCAAGTTCCGGTCCAATAACACGTGCACCAAGGCATAATACATTTGCATTATTATGCACTCTTGTCATCTCTGCGCTAAAGCAATCGCTGCACAACGCTGCACGGATACCGTGTACCTTATTTGCTGCCATACTCATTCCAATACCTGTTCCGCAAATCAGAATTCCCAATTCACATTCATTAGACTTGATTAAATCTGTCACCTTATGCGCATATACAGGATAATCGCAGGAATCACTTGTATAACACCCTGTGTCTTTACATTCAATTCCTCTCTTTTCTAAATGCGCGATGAGCTGGTTCTTTAATTCCAAACCACCATGATCACATCCAATTGCTATCATTTCTTTCCTCATTTCTGCCAGTTTTCTGACGTATTTTATTTATTCCCCATATACACTTTTTGCTTTCCTCTTAGAAGGCAGTCGCTTGATTTCCTTCCTTCGACTAAGCTCACAACCTCGCGCTTACGCGCTTCTTGCTCTGTCGCTCCGCTCTAAGCGCTCGTTCGCTAACATATCGGGTGTTACTCGAAATGAATTCTTCATTTCTCGTAGCCGCGGTGCTCCTCAAGTGCTCATGCTCGCATGGCTCTTTCATCGCTACTCGCGCTAATCAAATGCCTGCTTCGCAGTCGCTTGATTTCCTTCCTTCGACTAGGCTCACAACCTCGCGCTTACGCGCTTGTTGCTCTGTCGCTCCGCTCCATAGCGGTTGTTCGCTAACATATCGGGTGAAATCAAATGCCTGCTTCGCAGTCGCTTGATTTCCTTCCGATATGTTACATTATATTACGAACTGCCTTTTCTATCAATACGTATAATTCTTCGAAGCATTTGTTGTATTCTTCGATTCCTTTTCCGTATGGATCTGCTACTTCAATATCGCCTTCACCGGCGAATTCACTTAATGTGTATACATTAATTGCCTGATCATAATCGTGATAAATCTTTTGCTTCATACTGGTGTTCATTGTTAACACTAATGTATTATTTCCAAAATCGTCATTTTCAATCTGCACCGCAGTGTTACTTGCCATAATCATTCCATGTCTTGCAGCTACTGCAACTGCTTTCGGATTGTATGGTTCAGGAAATAATACGACCATTCCCCGTGACTGCACACGCACATCTGTTCCCTGCAGGAACTTTTCCATGATTGTCGCTGCCATAGGACTCCGACAGGTATTGCCGGAACATACAAAGATAATCTTGTGAAATGAATTCATATTGTTCTCCATTCTGCAAAGATTACATACCCTTATACGTGGATAATGGTATGCCCTGCTGCCTTAATGAGACGATTCATAACCGCCTGTCCAACATTATTTGTCGAAAAACTTTCTGAATAAATATACTGTACACCCATCTGGTCAAATTCACGAAGTGCTGCATATAAATTATGTGCAACTGTTTTTTCACTTTCACGACTTCCCACTACTTTGATGATTCCACCTGTGTACTGATCCTTCGTCTCCTGTGTTGCCATAATACCAACTTTATAACCAGCAGCTTCTTTTTCTTTTGTTAAATTATTAACCTTCTCAATAACCTTTGGCAATGTGCCCTCAACAATTGTCAATTGTGCATCCGGTGCATAATGCTTGTACTTCATTCCAGGTGCCTTTGGCACAACACCTTCTTTCACACTGCCCATAATTGCAGGATCAATCCGCACTTCTCCAACCACTTCTTCAAGCATTTGTTTTGTAATATATCCCGGTCTTAAAATGGTCGGCACCTGCTCACTCAAATCCACAATTGTAGACTCTACACCGATGTCTACCGTATCATCTTCTATAATCATGTCTATTCTGCCATTCATATCATGAATCACATGCTCTGCTTTGGTTGGGCTTGGCTTACCGGATGTATTTGCACTCGGTGCAGCAATATACACACCGGACTCTCTAATGAGTCTTGCTGCAACAGGATGACTCGGCATTCTGATTGCTACGGTACCCAGTCCACCCGTTATAGAATCCGGTACAACCTCTTTCTTTGGAAGAATCATCGTCAGTGGTCCCGGCCAAAATGCTTTTGCTAATTTCTTTGCTTCTTCCGTAACATTTGACGACAATTCATATAATGCATCCGTATCTGCAATATGTACAATCAATGGATTATCAGACGGACGACCTTTTGCCGCATAAATCTTTGCGGAAGCGTCCGCATCAAGTGCATCCGCTCCCAATCCATATACAGTCTCTGTTGGAAAGGCAACAAGACCGCCTGCCTTTAGAATCTCACTTGCTTTCTGATAAATACTGCTGTTTTTGTGATCATCCTCTGTAATCTTTTCAATAATCGTATCCATTTCTTATTTCTTTTGCCTCGTTTATTTCTTATTTTAGCAGACAATTTAGGATGCTGCCTGCAAATACTCTATAATACCATTATACAACGCCAATGCAACCTTTGTCTGGTATTCTTCCGTCTGCAACAGCTTCGTTTCCTGCGGATTTGAAAGAAATCCACATTCCGCAATTACCGTTGGTACTTTTGTATGTAACAACATATAATATGTCGTATCCGGCTTTTCCACTCTCTGATTGTCTGCATCCAACCCATTTTTTAAATTCTTTTGTAAAATCTGTGCTAACTTTTTCCCATTTGCAGAATGTTTATAATAGAATACCTGTGCGCCGTGTGCTCTCGTATCAGAATAACTATTTTGGTGGATACTCACAACCAAATCTGCATGACTCTGTGTAATAATTTCACAGCGTTTCTTCATATCCGCAATCTTCTTGTTGTGATCTGTTTCCTGATACAATCCTGCATCATCCGTTCTTGTCATTACGACCTTGACTCCATTCTGCTCCAGCATTTGCTGCAGCTTTGTCGCGATTGCAAGATTGATATATTTTTCAAGTGTTCCGTCCGCACTCTCTTTTCCCGGATCAATCCCACCGTGTCCACTGTCTAATACAACCACATGCGCAGCACTTTCTGTAACATCCTCAGATACAACCTTTCGTTGTCCTCTGTATCGTTCTGTATCCCTGCCTGTTTTCTGTGGCAGACAGTAATACATGGTAATATAAACCCCTAGTAGTATACCGATTGTCATTACGATATGCAACCATTTCTGGTTCGTCTTCATAATTTTTCCTTATGACAGGTTTATTTTATCTTATGTATCTTCCTATGTAATCATTCGAATTTCATCCTAATTATTTGTGAAAATCCCACTTTCCCGGACTTTAATATTGTAATCCGTCCGAAATCACAGGCCATACGCCTGCCCGTTCAAGCCCTAACTTCCAAGAAGCCACACCTGCTAAATTGTATTCTGCATACAATTTCATCTTTTCTTCAATGGAACGTTCCTCTTCAAACCAGATTTCCACAGTTGCATCTGACTGATTAAACGCACAATAATACTGTGCTGTTGCCTCATTCCATAACCATTGTGCACCATTCTGATTCATCAGATCAATGGATGACTGAATTCCATATGCCTTGCTTGACAAGCCGGATGAAGATGTTGTCCATGCTCTCGTATAAAATGGCAATGCGTTGATCAGCTGATTTGATGGCACAGACTTTAACGCACCCTCGATTCCTTCTCTGACAAATGGAAGAGAAGCCACCGAACCTGCTGTCTTTGAGCCTGCATAATGCTCATCGTATCCCATAATAATAATATAATCGGCAAATACTGCCTGCTCTTTTAAATTATAAAATTTATTGAAACTTGCAGGCTTATAATTATCAATTGATAACTTTATGTTATTTTTTTCACATAGTACGGACAATTCTCTGACAAACTGTAAATATCCCGCAGCATAATCTGCCTTAATATTTTCAAAATCCAGATTTATACCGTCATAATGAAATGTCTGTGCATCTGCAATCAGCTGATTTGCAAGGTTTGTTCTTGCTGTCTTACTTGCAAATAGCACAGCATAATCTACATTTTTATCAAAATCATTTACCAGCGGCCATACCTCATAACCTCTGCTGTGCATCTGATTCACAAAGTTCGCAGATGCGATTCTGCTGGTTGTTCCTGCTTCATCCACGATTGAATACCATGTCGGAGAAATCGTATTTATTCCCTGAACTCCTTCAAGATAGGAATCAATGGATGTATTTGCTGTTGCATTTGTAACCTGAAACCAACTCAAATTGACTTTATCCGCACGAAGATTCGTCTGGTAAACTTCCTGATAATCGTATTCGCTGACGGCTGTTACAGGATCTGATATATCTGACTTTTTGATATATCCTGTAAATCCACTCTGTGTTGTTACTTCCTTCCAGTCTTCGTCAACTTCCTTCCCAGGATATAACTTACTTCCCTTTGCAACTTCTTCTAAAACATCACTCTTGATGCCGGCACGATACCTGACTGCTGCTTTCTTCTTTGCTGTTACATAAGTCTGTTCATCATCGCCGATTTCAACAGACAGTCTATTTGGATTTTCTACAAATACATAATTACATGCTGTCTTTTGTGCTACATAATCGAATGCAACGTATACCTGCTCCGCATCCGACTTTACAACCGGATATTCTGTCTGATATTCTACACCATTACTGCTAATATACTTTGCCTGGTCTATTGGGAATATAAATGTTTCATTTTTTGCCGCATCTGTATACAGTATACCATTTGTCTCTACATCCCAATAAAAACGCTCATTGATATACTGCTCCATATCTGCTCTCGTCAAATATACACGTCCATCTATCATCTTTCCCTGTGCGTCAATCTTTTGACCATTCACAAATAACAGCACTGCATCCTCCTGCTGTTCCATATGAAAATACACATATCCGCTCATTTTTTCGTTCGATGGAAGATAGCGCTTTGCCATAAATGCAGCACCTGCACCTAACACAAGAACTGCTGCCACTCCAAGCCCTATCCACTTTGTCTTTCTCTTTTTCCGCATTTTCTGATTGCGTCGTCTGTCTTCTTTATGTCTGCGGTGTTCTCTCAGCGCCTCGCGGTGCATCTCTTCATCCGACATCAAATCATCCTCTGAATCATCTAATAATGCGTCCAAATCTTCAACATCCTGTATGTCCTGTTTTGCCGGTTCTTTCTCCCCATTTGCCAGCACATCTTCTTTATCAATATTTTCTTCACCAATGGAATTATCCGTTTCCTCTAATATTTCAAATTCTAATTCATCAGACTGTATATTTTCATTCTGATTATTTGGTTCCTTTCCTGCCATTTCTTCTCCTTTGCATCCTGTCTGCTGCCGTCTCTTTTCTATCTTATCTATTATACACAAGCTGCAGCCTGTATACAAGATATATTCCAAGTTCCTCATAGCATAATAAACATCTCTATATATATTTATTATAACAAATATTTTTCTCCAATTTCAAATATTGATTACAAAGGGAGTTCTTATAACGATCATTGCATATAAAATTAAAATGACAGCATAAATGAATCATTTCCACGATACCTTTATGCCGTCCGTCAATATGATAAGAATTCCAAATGTGTGTGCAAAGGGGAACTTTGTTTATTGATATTCATCCGTATATTCTTATCATCCTCTGTATTTAATATCAGATTGTGTGATATATATTGAAAGCAAGTGCATTTACTGTATTAAATTCTGATACCAATGCAGATTTTCAGATTGTATACAAAATACATCTCTTTCCATTGGAATTTCTGTCACATCTATTTCATATTGCTTGCGTATCCATTTCTGAAATTGGGGAAATACAGATAACGATACACACGTAATTTGCTGCAATTTTGTATGTTCCTGCTGTAAGAATCGCTCTGCCGATCTCCTGTTCCAGGGTTGTAATCCAACGATGGCAATCTTTCTGTCACACTGCGCCAGCCATATGTTCCAGTCTGCATCTTCATACTGTAAATCGAGAATAACTGCATCATAATCCATCGCCAGTACCTCTGCAGTTTCGCAGGAAGAAAGTTTCCTGTAAATGTATATTCCGCCCGCTTCAAACGAATTCTGCGATGCGTTTCCATATTCTGTGCGCCTGCGCAATGAAAGGTAGTCATTATGCGTATTTGCTTCAATAACTGCCACACGTAATCCACATCCATTTGCCAGACAGTTTGCCACTGACAACACCAGATTGGTCGTTCCGACTGCCCTGCCCACACCAAGACATCCAATAATTTTTTTATTCCAATGCTTCTTTTTATATTTGTTCCTATTTTTTATTTTCAATTTCCATCTCAATGAATTCTATACCAATCTCCTCCTTTCTCTTTCTATACATCTTCCATAAAATACGACCATATACGTGCAAATCCCGTATGTTTATGTCTGCTGCAATTCTGCACAAAATCTGCTCCGAACAAATTTCGCAACAATTCTGTTGCAGTTTCATCAAATATTTCATTACACTTTGCCCAATTATAGATACACGGAATACGTACCCAGCTGTTTTTCTCCGTTTTTTGTTTTAATTCCTGATAAAAACGAATCCCATCAATATGATTCATGGCAATCATAACATTCTCCGGTAATTGTTCCCGAATATGCCTGTCCTGCTGCTGACGATATCCCAAATCCGTCACATAAATTTGCATACATTTTGTCTGCTGAGCAAATGATTCCTGCACCTTTGTCACCGCACTTACACCACAGTCATGAATTTGAAACTGGTATTTCGATATATCACAATTGATGCGCTGCTGATAATTCAACAAAATATCAATATTGTGAAGACGATACGTTCCATTTTTCTGCAATACACCCTGCATGGCAGTTTCAAACAAATCATTTTCCTGCGAATGTCCTACATATACTGCCCGATACTGACAATTTGCAAGATACGATGCCAGACACAGACACACATGTGTCGTTCCAACACCTCGCCTGCTGCCGTGCACATAAATATGATAATTTGTGGTTTTTAACAACGGTTTTTTATTTTTGTGGTGACGTTCTAATTTCATATTCATCTGTTCCAAATCCTGTTTCAACCCGGCTACAGACGAATACCGCTGAAATGAATGATGATGAATACATTTTTTTATAATGGGATATAATTGTTCTGACTGCATCATGGAAAGTTCTGCTTTTCCTTCTGCAAAAGACTGTATACAACGCTGATTTGTCATATACAATAACAACATGCCTACCGCATAAATATCGGTTGTGACATTCACTCGACCTGAAAGATACTGCTCCGGTGCTGCATAACCAACACTGCCATATCCTTCTGATTCTGCGCCCATAGGAAGCGCATGATCAAAATCTAAAAGTTTTAACTGATTTTTTTCATTAATAAAAATATTTTCCGGCTTCAAATCCAGATGAAGAACGCCCTGCTCTTGAAAATGATGTAAATAATCTAACACTTCACATAACTGAATTCCATATTCAATAACTTCCTGTACGGATAACTGCTGTTTTATACCTAAATATTCTGATAAACTTTTCCCTGCAATATATTCTTCAATTATGCAAATACTATTGTTATCTTCTAAGACATCATAAATCTGTGGAATCGCATCGTGCCGAAACTGTTTCATCCAGTGTGCTTCCTGTATAATACGTGCACCAAACTGTGACTTTTCCACAATCTTAACGACACGCTCCTGTTTGAGAAGCTTATGTTCACACAACCAGACCTGTGTATGATCTGTCTGTGCAATCCGGCGTATCATATCATAATTTTCCAAAACCAATGATTGCTATATTTTCTCCTTTCCAACCGTCATTATGGTATAATTATATTACATTTAATATACAATTGCAATACTTTTAGAATATTTTTTTGATTTTTAATTTTTTATTATAAGATTCCCTCGCTTAGCACCTTTACATATCCATCAAAAATGGGTATTATAATTCTAATATATTACCGATAGGAAGTGATGATATGAAAATAGAAAGAATAAGTGAAAATCAGATACGTTGCACACTAAACAAAGCTGATTTAGCGGCAAGACAACTTAAGATAAGCGAATTAGCATACGGCAGCGAAAAAGCAAAGGCTCTTTTTCGTGACATGATGAAACAGGCTGCTTATGAGGTTGGATTCGAATCCGATGATATTCCACTTATGATTGAAGCCATTCCAATTTCTGCTGAATGTATTGTTCTTATTGTCACAAAAGTAGATGATCCGGAGGAATTAGATACACGTTTTTCAAAATTCTCACCAAATAATGAGGAAGAGGACTACGGTTATGATTCCCCTTTTGAAGACTTTGACTCATTAGATACAATGGCAAATTATGATGAAGCCTATGCAAATAATGCTCCATCCGCAAGGGACGAGCTTCCTGACTCTCAGGATCCATTTCTCCAATCTTCGATTGGCAACGAAATTCGTGATTTATTTGGAAAAGTACAGGACTTTTTAAATCAGGCAACAAGCGATTCATCTGAGCATGCTGCTGATTTTATTCCCTTAAAAGACAGCATTGAACATTTTCCAAAAAAAGAAAATCCAATGGTTGCACCATCAGCTGCTGACACGGATATATCCGAACCGGTTGTACGAATATTCTCTTTTGATGACTTCGATACTTTTACGGATGCCATGCGTGCGATTCAGGCTGTTTATACAGGCGAAAGTGCCTTGTACAAATCACCGAAGAATAACTTATACTATGTCATTCTGAACAAAAAAGACTGTCCATTCATTGACTTTAATAAGACTTGCAATATTTTATCTGAATATGGCACAAAAGAACATATGAATGAGGCCAGCACGGGATACTTCTCAGAACATTGTAAATGTCTCATCCCTCATTTTGCAGTGCAAAAGGGTGCAAAATTATAATCTGCACATTGATATATTATTTATATCCAATATAAAACGATTTCAAAACAAAAACTCTTTACCAGATTGTCTCTGTACATTGATACAAACATTCTGATAAAGAGTTTTATTTTATATATTCGTTTTCTATTGATAATATACGGCGAATAAATTAAGCCTGTGAATTGATAAATGTTGTAATTTCTTCCATAAGGTCGTCACAATCAATTCCATGAACCATAGCTGCTTCTTCGATTGTTTCCCCTGCTGAAGATGGGCAACCGATGCAGTGCATACCTGCTCCCATAAGAATTGGAACAATTCCCGGATTTATCTGTAATGCTTCACCAATTGTAGTGTCCTTGGTAATTCTAGTCATATTTGGTTCCTCCTAAATACATTTATTTTCATATAAAAATGGAATATAAATTCTTCATTTTCATATAGTAATTTTACTATAATATTCTATCAACAAAATGTCAACTTAATAATTTTTTAAAAAAGTATAAACAATGAATGTATTTTTCCTCTATTGAAATTTTTTTTCATATAGTGTATAATCATTATATAAAATTTTAAGGAGGATGTTATTATGGCATATGTAATTAATGATGATTGTATTAGCTGTGGTGCTTGTGTACCAGGATGTCCAGTAGAAGCTATTTCAGAAGGTGCTTCTCATATGGAAATCAACGCTGATGTTTGTGTTGATTGTGGCGCTTGCGCTGGTGTTTGTCCAGTAGGAGCTCCTAACCCACAGTAGGTTTTATTTTAACCAGAGAACGTGAAGAAGAGGCCGGGTGTATTCCCTGTCTCTTTTTTATATTGAAAATGGAATCCTTACAATTTTCTTTTTCACTCATTTATACTGAACATTAAAATAATCGTCTAAACTTCGATTCATTATAAAACAAGACATATCGCACCAGAATCTCCCTTTGGAATATCTTCATTACTTTGGCTGTGTCCTATTTCTCTCCTTCTTTTTATAAAGCAGAAAGACAGAAGAACCCCTACAAGCTGTCATCTGCCTATAAGCGCACTTCTGTCTGAAGCATCAAATTAAAATATATTCATTTTGCAGACTTAAAATTCGCCTCTCTGTCCGTTGTCTCTTGATAATAAATCAGCAAATCTGGTCTGTTCCGGAATCCATGCCATTTTAACCGTTCCAATCGGACCGTTACGCTGTTTTGCAATAATAATTTCTGCAATTCCTTTAATATCCGTATCTTTATTATAATAATCATCTCGATATAAGAACATAACAACGTCGGCATCCTGCTCGATTGCTCCGGATTCTCGAAGGTCAGACAACATCGGTCTGTGATCCGGTCGCTGTTCAACTGCTCGGCTTAACTGAGACAATGTAACAACCGGAACATCCAATTCTCTTGCTAAAGCCTTTAAAGAACGGGAGATTTCTGAAATTTCCTGCTGTCTGGAATCCGTACGTCCGCTTCCACTCATCAACTGCAAATAATCGATGATAATCAGGCCTAAATTGTGTTCCATCTTATATTTTCTACATTTTGAACGCAATTCCGCAATAGAAATACCCGGTGTATCATCAATAATCAATTGGGATTTGGCTATGCTGTCGGCACCTTCTACTAATTTTCCCCAATCATTCGAATCCAGCCGTCCTTTTCGAATCTTATCTGCATCTACGGTAGATTCCAACGATAACATACGGTTAACCAACTGAACATCTGACATTTCCAAACTGAATACGGCAGTCGTAATTCCCTGCTTAATTGCTACATTTTCTGCTACATTCAACACGAAAGCAGTCTTACCCATGGAAGGTCTGGCCGCAACCAGAATAAAATCTGACGGCTGCAATCCGGACAAATACGTATCTAAATCCTTAAATCCTGTTGGAACACCGGTTACTGCTCCTCGATTCTTCGCAGCTGCCGATATCTTATCAAGTGCTTCTAATACAACCTTATCAATTGGCGTATATTCATGGTCACCCTTATTTTTTACCAAATCAAATATATGCTTTTCTGTATCTGCTAAAATATCCTCAATGGAATCCTTTCCCTCGTAACACTGGGTTGCAATGGCATCATTAACACGGATGATATTTCGTAAGATTGACTTATCTTTCACAATCTTTGCATACTGACGAATATTTGCAGATGTCGGTACGGAAGATAATAACGTACGAAGGAAATCCATACTATACATTTCCGGCGGAACATCTTTTTCTTTCATATTCTCCTGAAATGTAATGATATCAACCGGCTTTCCGGCATTATTCATATCAATCATTGTCTGGAACATCACACCAAACTGTCTGTGATAAAAATCTTCCCTTACCAGCATTTCACCTGCGGTAATAATCGCCTGACGGTCCATAATCATAGAACCGACAACCGACTGCTCCGCCTCCAGGCTATTTGGCATAATTCGTGCAATACTTGCTTCTTCCATTCTATCCTAATCCTTCTCTATAAATTGCAAATTATTTGCTTTCTGTTACCTGAACTGTCAGTTTTGCAGTCACTTCCTTGTGTAACTTCACAGTAACAATATGTGTTCCAAGTGTCTTAATTGGCTCGTCTAATTTCATTTTCTTCTTGTCAATATCAAGTCCTAACTGTTTCTTGGCTGCTGCAGCAATTTCTTTTGTTGAAATCGTACCAAATGTCTTGCCGCCTTCACCAGTCTTCATTGTCAGTTCTACTGCCTTTTCTTCAACTTTTACTGCCAAATCCTTTGCTGCCTGCAATTCTTCTGCTGCAAGTTTTGCTTCTCTTGCCTTCTCTAACTTTAAGTCGTTGCGGTTCTTCGCTGTCGCCTCTACCCCTAACTTCTTTGGCAATACATAATTTCTTGCATAACCATCGTTAATCTTTACTACCTGTCCTTTTTTTCCCAATGACTTCACATCTTCTAATAAAATAACTTCCATTTTAAATATCTCCTTCCTCTACCATAGCATCTAATGTCTGTTTAATCGTATGTATTGCCTGTTCAACGGTACATCCCTTTAGCTGTGCACCTGCAATACTCATATGTCCGCCGCCGCCTAAACGCTCCATAACAAGCTGTACATTGACCTCATCAATCGATCTCGCGCTAATGTAAATCTGCTCATTATAAGCTGTAACAACGAACGAAGCCTTAATTCCTGAAATATCAAGTAACTGATTCGCAGCCTTTGCACCGCCAATCGTCGGGCTCTCTAATCCTTCTCCGTCAAATGTCGTGATGGCAAATGCATCTTTATATACCTCTGCCCTGCTGACTGCCTGTGCCACTGCACGATACTCATTCATATCATTTCGAAGCATCTTGCGCACTCTGGTTACATCTGCACCATGTCTTCTTAAAAATGCTGCTGCTTCAAAGGTTCTCGGTCCCGACTTACTGTTAAATCCATCCGTATCAATACTGATACCCGCATACAATGCATCTGCTTCAAAGGCACGAATCTTGACATTTTCATCAACGTACTGAATCATTTCCGTAATCATTTCTGCTGCTGAGGATGCATATGGATCCACATAAGATAATACCGCATTGGTAATTGAATCACTCGACTGTCTGTGATGATCAAATACAACAATCGTCTTGCACTTTTCTAATAATGCCGGACATTCTGTAAGATGCGGCTTATTGACATCCACTACGATAACAGCTGTCTTATCATCTACATATTCCGGTGCTTCCTCTCTGACAAGAAACATATCATCCGGATACTCTTCCTTATCCACAAAACGCTGTAAAAACGGCTTCACACTGACCGTAATATCATTGATGACAATATGTGCACGCTTCCCAAGTTTTCTACAAATCGTATAAATACCAATTGCTGAACCAAAGGAATCAATATCTGCAATCTTATGTCCCATAATCAGTACCGTCTCCGTACTGTCTAGTATCTGTCGAAGTGCATGTGCCTTTACACGAACCTTCACACGGGTATTCTTCTCCATTTGCTGGCTCTTACCACCATAATAGCTAATTTTGTCATTTTCTTTGACAACCGCCTGATCTCCTCCACGTCCCAATGCAAGGTCCATCGCTGCTTTTGCAATATCATAATTCTTCGCATAATCTCCGGCACCGGTTCCAATACCTGCACTTAACGTAATCGTCATTTCATTTCCAATTTTTACATTTTTGATTTCTTCAATCAGGCTGAACTTGTCTGCCATGATTTTTTCAAGAAACTTATGACGGAATACCACCAAATATTTATCTTTTTCTAACTTTCTGACAATCGCTGCTCCTGCTGCAAAATATTTATTGACTCTCTTATCTACCAAACCAATAAATAATGATCTTCTTACGTCATCAATGCTCTCTAACGCTTCTTCATAATTATCAATATATACAAGACCAACAACAAAACGTTCATCCTTAATCTTCTGGATATATGCGTTGATATCCGTCTCATCAAACAAATACAATGCATAGAAATTTCCACTGTGCTGTGTATCTATAAAACGAACACCCTGCCCTAATTCCTGTACATCAATCCGCTTAATCTCGATACAATAATCTCTGGTATTATATGAAATACGAACTTCTCTCGGATCTTCTCCCTGTGGAAATACATTTGGTGTGATTTCCGGAAAAATATTAGAAATATTTTTTCTGTAATCCCGCTTCTTGCCTGTTTTTTCTAACATTGCCTTGTTCAGCCACATAACTTTTCCAGTATCATCAACCAAACAATACGGTACACTAAGGTCATATAATAACTTTCTTTGCACTTGTGAATAATTTGACGAAAATTCAATCATATCACGTATGATGCTTTGTCTGACAATTATCTGCATAACAAAACATACTACCATATACACAGCCAGACATCCTGCCATGATAACGCCTGCTCTGCAATCTACAAGCAATACACCAAAGCATACAATCGCAAAACAAATTCCTATATATACCGGCCAGGACAAAAATAATCTCAAATGTCCTGACATCCTAACAGTCTGATTCTGATCTCGTTCTTTTCCCATGTCATTCTCTCCAATTCCACTGTACTGTAAACGATACATTATTATATTATAGCATTATTGCAGTAAAATGTATATGAAAATTTCGCTTAAGAATCCCTGTATCAACATGTTCTTTTCATAAAACCAGGACATTTTAATAAAAATAAATCATTGCTTCCAACTCTTTCTCATCCATACAGTATTGCGCAGCAATAAACTTCATATTATAGAAATATTATAGAAACGAAATTCCCCATAATGATTTGGGTGTCAAAAGGTGCATTTTATGTTTTGAAGCCCCTTTTGACACCCGAATCCTATAATATAAAAAAAGACACCCGGAAAATCCGAGTGTCCCAACACTGTATCATACAGTATATTTTCAATTAATCTACGCTATATGGCATTAAAGCAACGTGTCTTGCTCTCTTAACTGCAACTGTAAGCGCTCTCTGATGCTTTGCACAGTTTCCTGTAATTCTTCTAGGAAGAATCTTACCTCTTTCAGAAACATACTTCTTTAATAAAGCAACATCTTTATAATCGAGTGCCTTGTTAGCATCTGCACAAAATACGCAAACTTTTTTTCTTCTACGCATTGGTCTTCTTCTCATCTGACCTTCTGGTCTTTCAGACTTCTTTTCTGGCATACCTGTAACCTCCTGATTTAGTTAAAAGGCAAACCTTCGTCCTCTACCCCATCTGGAATATTCATAAAACCATCTCCGGCTTCTGAAACCGGTTCTGGTCTTGATGGTGTATATGCAGCACCACTATTTGCTGCTGCTGAAGATTTGCTCTCTGCAAATTCTTGTTCTTCAACAACTACATCAGTCGTGTAAACTCTCTGACCATCCTTATTTGTATAGCTTCCTGTCTGGATTCTTCCAGTAATTGCAATCTTTGTTCCCTGATGAAGATACTTTTCCGCAAATTCACCGGATCTTCCAAATGCAACACAGCTAATGAAATCAGCTGTCTGCTCATTTCCGCCATTATCTCTAGAACGTCTTCTGTCTACTGCTAATGTATATCTGGCAACTGCCATTGAGCCGTTTGCACCCTGTGAGTAACGTACATCTGGATCTCTTGTCAGTCTACCCATTAAAATTACTTTGTTCATACTTATTCTCCTCTTCTATAAAAGAGTCGTTAAGCAAACATCTTTAAATTATTCACCGTCTTTAACGATTAAGAATCTGATTACGTTTTCCATAATACGAATTCTGCTTTCAACTTCAGCTGGGCAAGTTGCATCAGCTTCAAACTTAATGAAGTTGTAGAAACCTTCGCTCATCTTCTGAATTTCGTAAGCAAGCTTCTTCTTTTCGCATACACCTGGATCTGTAATTGTACCACCGAAACGAGTAATTAATTCTTTAACCTGCTCGATTGTAGCGTTTCTTACTTCTTCCTCGACGTTTGCACTAACAACTAATGCTAATTCATACTTATTCATTCTTCGTCGCACCTCCTTATGGTCTCTGGTCCCTCAATCTTCTATTTTATAGAGGAACAAGGAAAATATATATCACAAGACAATATGTTATCATAAATGTAAATCATTGACAAGCCTTTTTTAAATTTTTCGTATTTTTTTCTACCAAAGAACGCTTGACCATAATCTCATGACCACATCCCTGACATTTCAATTTGAAATCTGCTCCAACACGCAGGATTTCCCATTCTGCACTGCCACACGGGTGCTTCTTTTTCAACTGCACAATATCTCCAATGTCATATTTCAGCATAAACTCCCCACTTTCTTTTTCCATTCCCTGTAATATCTAAGATATCATTCTTTCATTGTTGAGCGATTCTAAACATACCACACGTTCTAACTACATAAATACCATTCGCTCCTGTCCATTCTACGCAATCTGACACTATCTGCAAATCATTTGATTTTCATAAAATCTGTTATTCTTACTATTGTATCTGCTTGTATTATTGCATTTCAGGAATGTTCATCATGCTTTTATAATGCTCCGAAAACAGTTCCTAAAGCATCCTGAATCAGTAAGTCTGCCTTTTTATCATATGGTGTTGATGATTTGTTTACCAAGACCAGCTTATTTCCACGATAATCATCAATCAGTCCCGCTGCCGGATAGACACCTAGAGACGTTCCACCGACAATCAGAACCTCGGCTTCCCGAATCAGTCGTAATGCTTCTGTGATATTTGCATCATTCAGACTTTCTTCATATAGCACAACATCCGGTTTAATCCGCCCGCCACACGTACAATGCGGAATTCCAGTTGAAGAAATAATTGCATCTATGCCGTAGAATTTGTTACATTTTTCACAATAATTTCGCAATACAGAACCGTGCAGTTCTATCACATGTTTGCTTCCCGCTTTCTGATGCAATCCGTCAATATTCTGCGTAATCACACCCTGCAGCTTTCCTTCTGCTTCTAATCTTGCTAAAACTTTATGTGTTGTAGAAGGTTCGGCATCCGGAAATAGCATCTTATTCCGATAGAACCGAAAGAATTCTTCCGGACGTTGTCTGTAAAATGAATGACTAAGAATCTGTTCCGGCGGATAAGCATACGACTGGTTATACAATCCATCTACACTCCGAAAATCCGGAATTCCACTCTCTGTCGATACACCGGCACCTCCAAAAAATACAATCGAATTGGAATGATTTACCCATTCTTTAAACTGTTCTATCTTCTCAACATTTTCTGTTGCCATAACCCTCACCTGACTTTACATAAATTAAGAATAACCATTTTCAAGGAATATATTTCCGTAACTTTGCCATTTTTTATGCATCCTTTATTCCCAGAAAACACTTCACATTTTTATTTTCGCAGCACAAGTACTTGTTTCACAAAGGTATTTTATTATATATTTTTATATCCATACACAAATTTTCTATCTCGTATATTACTTAAAATACCACAGTATTTGAATTATATATTTTTATACTAATCTTCTTTATCTAAAATAACACCTAAGACATTACAATCATTTTCTTCAAGCTGCGCCTGATGCTTTAGAACTTCTGCCTCAACATATTCTGATTCCTTTACGATACACACAGTCGCATCACAATATGCTGCTGCCTTTCCTGCATCATCTGAATGACAGATAATCATATCATAGCTTTCTAACAATTCTGAAAACATCGTATAAATATAATCTTCTCCGGCAGCAAATACGCCATGAACGGTCGTTGCGCCTCTGTCAATACTCCCGCTAAAAAGCACATCCAATTTGCCCCGATTTGTAATACAAATCTGCTTCTTTAATGCTTCTTTGTTCAGTTTGCTCATCACACACTCAACAAAGCCTTCTAATTCCTTACCCAGCTTGTATTTTCCAAGAAAATATGCAGATTCAATATTTCCATCGACAAATAATACACGCTTTCCTTTCTGTGAAAATACCGCTGCCAGTTTAAATGTATCTATGGCATCTCCGATTACTGCAATGGAACACTTTTCATCCGGTCGCTGCTCCTGTCTGTCCGGCCATACCAGACAGTCAGACAATGTATCAACCAATGTATTTGCAATCTTTACAAAACTTTTCTTTTCCTTTGATGTCATATCCACAAGTTTATCTATATTAATACTATACATATTTTCACCTGCCTTATCTCTGAATCGTTCCTAAAATCACTATTTTCTTATCTGTTGTATCTTCTGCCTGATAATTTGACACTGCCTGCTCATATGCTGCCTGCTTCTGCTTTTGTTCAGCTGCCAACTGTTCTGTCTGTTTATCTAAATTCTGTACTTCTTCAACAACATCCTGTGACACTTTTTCCTGTTCTTGTGTATCCACAGTATCCTGCTGTTCCTCCTGACTCTGCATACCTGATAACTCATTTTGCACTGTATCACTTACAACTTCTTCCACAGCACTTTCTGCTTCAGTTGTAGTATTCTGTGAATCTTCCGTTTCTTCTTTTTCCACAACTTCCTGTGCAATTTTTACGCTCCCAGCACCTGTTTCCGGCTCCTGTTCCACAGCATCTGTAACAGTATTCTGCTCTTCATTGGATGCTAAGACATCCTCTTCTTCAAAATCCTGTTCCTGCTCTAAACTTGCAGCAACATCACGATATGCTTCTTTATAAATATCTTCCTGAACCTTTCGCATCAATTCTTCATCCGGTTCAACAACAGTTCCGTATGTATTATCTGATTCTTCCTGTTCCTGTATATTTGGCACACCATATTCTTTTTCATATTCAGCCAGAAAATCGCCTTCTTCCTTGTTTTGCTGATTCTCTGGTTCTGTTTTTACATTTGTTGTCTGTTTTTCTTCTACAGTTTTTTCTACTGTCTGCACTTGGCTATTTACAGTTTTGGCTGTCTCAGCTTTTTCATCTGTATCTTCCTGTTTTTCATCATCTTCTACATCAGCAAATGGATTTGTAATTTCCACACCCTTAAAAAATGCTGCTTCTTTCTTTTTTTCTGCCTTCTGTTTCTTTGTTAAAGGTTCCTTATTCTCTGTTAACACTGGAGTCTGCGCATTTGCATACTTTCCATAATGCTTCTCATACTCCCATTCATCGTCTGAATGGTCTGCCGGCTTCTTAAATGCACTTACAATCAGCAAAATAAACATTTCTAATATGACGCATGCAATTCCTGCAACACCCGTAATCTTTGCTACATTCTCGTATAAATGTGGTCGAATCATTTCATCGCTGTCAGCATCTGCCGGTAAAATCTGTATAGATTTCACTGGAATAATACTTGTCGTTTTTACTGCTGTCTTTGCAACAGCATCTACATAAGCTCTTGCTGTTCCTTTGTCAGGATTTTCACAAGTAATTTCAATAATATTACTATTATCCGGTGAAGAAACTGTCAAATATTTTGCAATATCTTCTGTTGTTGCTAGTGTCTTCTGTGCATCTGAAATAACAATGTTACTTGTAAAAATAATCATAAAGTCGTTATTTAATCCACCGTTGGATGCTCGAATGGATGCTTCGTTTTCTTCACCCGGCACAACATACAATTTCACAGTTGCCGTATATACAGGCGAAATATTCTCTTTTTCATAAAAATATCCTCCCACCGCAGCTATGATGCATGTGAGCAATAATATCAAAACACATCTCGAAAGTTTTCTCATCATTTTCTCCTTTTTCCTGTTTCTTCTAACATTTTTGAATTTCCGTTTTTCTCTTTCTTCGGGCACTTTGATGTTGCTGTGTTCTTCCATTCCTATACTCGTATAGACAACTCGATCATACTACCTGCCAATGCAACATTAGTCTATTAACTTCACTGTCTATTTCGTTTTCAGCTAATACCCTTCATTCATTATAAATGTATATTATTTCTATACTTACACAAATCTCTAAAAAATCATATCATTTCTACAAATATCTAATCCATATCAAATATAAATATCTAACACTCTATCTAAATATTTACTGCTCCGGATAATAATACCAACGAATTGCCGTAATCTTACCCTTATTATCCACATCAAATGACAGTTGTGCAAAATCATCATCAATCGTCGCATATTCTCCCTTATACGGCGGCTCAAAATACGTGAACTCAACCATATAAGAAGTAGCCGTTTCATATGAATCATTACCGTTATACTGAATCATTCCATATTCAATATTATTTTTCGCCTTTACATTTTCCAAAGAATCAATCGTAAAATCGCCATACAATAATTTACCAAGTTTCGCTGACTTATCTTCTGAATATACTTCACGATTCAAAGCATCCTGCTCTCGGTAGTACTGCTGATAAATCTTATCGACCGAATCACCAACTTTCATTCCTCTCGCAAAATTATCCTGATCACTGACCGATGCTGCTGCAGTCAGACGATATTCTCCCTTGATTTGTGAAAATATAAGTGTTAAATCATTGTAAGAATATACTTTCTCAAGAATAATATTATTTGCATTATTTTTCTCTGTATTGCTATATGTCGATACCGGCTCTCCTAATTTATTCTTTACTTCCTGCTCCGTCATCATATAAGCTACCTGATTTACCGTTAAATCTTTATAAGAAAACTTCTGTGCACTACTCTTCGCAAATGTTTCATATTGCTTTTGTGATTCCGTAATGTCCTCTCCATCCGACGTAATTACGGCTTCTTTTTTCGCACCACATCCTATGAGACTCACTGCAAATACAGATAACAACGCCACCGATTGTATCATTTTCTTTTTTATTCTCATACACTTCTCCATATAAATTTTATGTACTTGACCTATACATCTCTGTAATAGACCTCATTTTATTCTTTTTTGCATTGTTTATATTATATCATATATATACTCGAAAACCCGCACTTCGTGCTTTTCGCTACTTCGTAGCTTTGTTTTCTCGTTAATGGCTTGAAAAAAACAAATGCCACCTTCGGTGTCGCTTGCTTTTTTCTGCACTCATTATATCACATATATGGGGTTTGTGCGACTATTTGTTTGATTATATAATAGGGATGTATTGCCAATTGATTCCAACATTGACATATACATATTATAGAATAATTTAAGAATTTTGTATCATTAAGAAATTCAGAGTAATCTTTTATAACGCAAAAAGCTCAGAACAAACTGTCCTGAGCTTTTGCATTTCTACATAGAGGCGACAATCAGACTCGAACTGATGATCAGGGTGTTGCAGACCCACGCCTTACCACTTGGCTATGTCGCCATATAAAATTAAAGCGGATTTTAAAAAGATCCGCAAACTTTGTGAGCTCCCCGAGTTGGGCTCGAACCAACAACCCTTCGGTTAACAGCCGAATGCTCTGCCATTG
>DGTC01000005.1 GCA_002394205.1 Lachnospira sp. UBA4346
ACTGTTTTAAAGGATGTTATCAATTACTTAATAACAATTCGCTTTATGAATAATTCTTAAAGAATTTTCAAGGTTGTTTTACTATTCAATTATCAAAGTTCTTATTTGTTGTCGTTGCTGTACCGCAGCGACTTGATTATAATAGCACCTACCCCTTTATATGTCAACAACTTTTTTCATTTTTTCTCAAATTTCTTTTTTATCCGTCAGTTATCCACATTTTCTCTCATAATTTGCCTATGTGTATCGATGTATTTCCTTTCCTCTATCATTTACCTATCTTTTATGATTGAAAGATTCGTCTAAAAAAATGATACAATCCATTTTGCCACAAAGCATCTTCATGTCCTACCCCTTCTACAACCGTAAGTGTATGTGGGATTTGCTCTTTTGTGAGTATTTCATCATATATTAATGTAGATTCGTAACACCACGGATCTGTACTCCCAACTGTCAACTGAAGATAGTACGGAGTATTTTCTTTCTTTTCAATTGTAAAACTGTCCAATACCGGTGTATTCCATGCTCCTTCTCCTAGCTGCGGAATCGGCACTACACCGGAACACGGTGCCAATGCCCCAATAAACCCAATTCTATCTAATAAAGAAAAACCTGCTACAAGTGCTTCCGTACCCCCCATTGATGTTCCGACAATTGCCGTCGCATCTCTTCCCGTCGCTACAGAATAATGTTCCTGTATGAATGGAATTAAATCTGCTCCTAAGTCCTTGTAGAACTCATCATATGCATCTAATTGTCTGTCAATGGTTGGATTTACTTTCTCTGCCTTCGGTGCAGTCCACATATCTACCATAACAATTACCATCTCTTTTGCTGCTCCACTTGCTAACATATTTCCATAAAGTGTCTACAAATAACTGTCATCCCGATTCCAATCATAATGATCGCCACCATTTCCATGCAACACATAAACGACCGGATACTCTTTCTCCGTACGATATCCTGCCGGCAACAACACGCCACATTCTTTCCATTCTCCAATTGTTGAAGAATAATAAGAAATACGATCATCCATTCTGCCATAATCGATAGTATTCTTTTTTTCTATTAAATCAGATGGTACTTGTGTTGTCTGATCTGCATATGCATATCCTGTATCTTCATATTGATAGGGTTCTGTTATTACACCTCTTGCTACAGATTCCTCCTGATTATGCTGTGTAACTTCACACGCTTCCTGTGTCTGCTCTGTTTCTTTCTTTTCGCAGCCTGTAAACAGAAATACTTCTATTCCTAACATCCCCACAAAGCCTGCAATTGTTATTTTCCTAACAGTGTTTGTTAATTTCTTCTTATTCATTGTTCTCTCCTTCATTCCATATACGTTTCTATTTATCCCTGTTTTATTTGCGCATTTACTTTTTCAGGTATTTGTTGTAATATTCTTTTCGTACATTTCACTTTATATAGGATTGCACTACTCTTACCTTCATAGTTACTACATACCATTAAAATTCCATTTATAAATATTCTATATAAGAAATGATTATATTATAATTATATAGGAAATTAAAATAATTTTCCTATGGTAATAAATAATTTCTATTACAAATTTTATTCTCTAGTAATACACTGCTAGAAAAGGATGCCTTTGAAATGATCAATGACATCTTATTATATGTTATAAATAGGAGTTCATTATGAAATATAGACAAGCAACTGTATCCGATGTTAAAAATCTAGTTGAACCACGAAAAATTCAGTTAATTGAGGAAGGATTAATCCCCGATACAAAGATTGATGACGAGTTAACCGAATATTTTTCAAAACATTTACAGGATAAAAGTCTTGTCGAATGGTTAATCGAAGACAATCATAACATTATAGCTACAGGGGCAATTCAGTTTTATGAATTTCCTCCAAGTTTTCGAAATACAAATGGTCTCAGGGGATATATCTAAGCAAGGCCGACCTGTGTATTTAGATTACGGATTTGAAAATACAAATGCATGGTTGACACTGCCCATTAAATAAACTAACTACGTTTCAATAACTATCATATTAACATTGGAGAAACTTATGAAAGACAAATCTCAGAACCGAAATTGGTTTCAGAAAGGAATTCAGAATGGAATTCCAATTGCGCTCGGTTACTTTGCGGTATCCTTTACATTAGGAATTGCTGCAAAAAATGCCGGACTCAATGCATTTCAGGCAGCTCTTGCAAGTTTTACAAGCCTTGCATCCGCCGGTGAATTTGCTGGTTTTACACTGATTGCCGCACTCGCAACTTATGCGGAACTGGCACTCACAACATTTATTATTAATGCAAGATATTTTCTGATGTCTTGTGCCATCAGTCAGAAATTAGAAAAAAATCTGCCATTTTTCCACCGACTGCTCGTCGGCTTCTTTATGACAGATGAAATTTTCGGATTATCGGTTTCTACACCCGGTATGTTAAATCCCTATTACACATATGGCATGGCCGCTGTCGCAGCACCTGCATGGACCCTTGGAACAATGCTTGGCGTCCTGCTTGGCAATATTCTTCCTGCACGCGTGGTAATTGCGTTAAGTGCTGGATTATATGGAATGTTTCTTGCAATCATTGTTCCACCGGCGAGAAGCAATCGTGTGATTGCCGGTGTCATTGTATGTTCTATGACTGCCAGTTATATATTTACTTACGCCCCTGTGTTAGCAGGAATTGCTACCGGAACTAGAATCATCATTTTAACAATTGCAATCTCACTGTTTGCTGCAATTGTTTTTCCTGTGAAAGAGTCTTAGTGTTCTTTACATAATAAAATATCAGGATTGACATAAGATTGATTTTATTTTCACAAAGAACACGTACAAACTATTTACATACTATTTATAAAGGAGTTTTTATGTTACTTCATAATACATATATTTATATTTTTATTATGGCAGCCGTCATCTATTTGATTCGTGTACTGCCATTGACATTGATTCGACGGGATATTAAAAGTCCACTAATTCGTTCTTTTTTATATTATGTACCGTATGTAACACTGTCTGTGATGACATTTCCCGCAATTCTTACAACATCCGACCATCCAATTGCCGGTCTTGTTGCTTTAATCGTTGGTGTTATTGCAGCATATTTTCGCAGAAGTCTGATTCAGGTTGCTTCTCTTTGCTGCCTGTCTGTCTTTATCGTTGAACTCTTTTTCTAACTTCTATGGACGCACTTTTGCCGCTCTTAACAAATGTTTTGCAAGTACGGAGGTGGTCACACTTCCGACACCTCCCGGAACCGGTGATGCAATTGATGCTACCGTGCTAATTGCATCATAATCCACATCTCCACACAGATTTCCTGCTTCATCTACATTAATTCCTACATCAATCACCACGGAATCCTGACTGATATAATCCGCATTAATCATCTTTGCAACTCCTGCCGCCGCAATCACAATTTCTGCTTTGCGACACTCTGCTGCCATATCTTTTGTTCTGGTATGACATACCGTTACCGTTGCATTCTTTTTCATCAATAACATAGTAACCGGCTTTCCAATCACAAGACTTCTTCCGACAACCGTAACACGTTTTCCTGTTAAATCAATATTCGCATAATCTAACATTTCAACAACTGCTTCTGCCGTACATGGCGCATATCCTGTCTCATCCCCTGCATATACCTTGGCTAAATTCATCGGTGAAATTCCGTCTAAATCTTTTCTAGGATCTATGCGAAGTTCAATTGCCTTTTCATCTAAATGCTTTGGCAGCGGACGCAATAAAAGAATTCCATCAATGGCTGTATCCTCGTTAATTTTATCAAATTCTTTCTGAAAGGTATCATTATCAATATCTGCCGGAAATGTATAAGATGTACTGTCAAATCCGACCTTTTCCATCTTCTTTGTTGCACCACGCTCATAAGACATATCATCCGGGCGTTCTCCAACACGAATAATTGCCAAATGCGGCTTTGTTCCCTGCAATTGTGCTGCTTCTTTAATTAATTCTTCATTGATTGCATTTGCAACCGGAAGTCCCCTTAATTCCTGCATAATTACTCCTTTATGTATATTACTATATATCATTTAATATTTTTAGTAAAACACCATGTACATTTCTAATAAGGAATTGATAAAACAGTACATTTTTATTTAAACATTCTACAGTTTCATTCCTAATATTGTTCTTATTAAAAATGCACCTTTGATATTTATTCGTATAAATTGACTTGAAATAAACTTTTTCATGCATTTTATTCCAAATAGAATCCTAACGAATTGCGTCAACTACTGTATCATAAATCTTATCTGCAAGTTCATTTCCATCGATAAGCAATGCATCTGTTTTTGTATTCATCTCTTCTGCTTTATCTCGATTTTTCATCATCTTCGTATTGATAAATACATTTAACGATGCACCATTTAAAGCGGCTTTTGCAAACTGCACACCTACACCTACATCACTAATGGCAATTCTACTTCCAATTTCTGATAATCGCTCTAATAATGTCATAGATTTCACAATCTGTTCCATTAAATAAATTGGTGCCTCACTTGCTGCAACAAGCGCATGTTCCATAATTGCATCTCTCTCTTTCATCTGCTCCGGTGTTTCTCTTGGAAGTCCATATGCCTTAGACAAAGGTTCAAAACTTTCGGCGTCCTTTGCAATACATGCAATCAAATCGTCTGTAACCTGCTGTGTCTGTTCAATAAGTTGTTCAATTTCTTCCTGATACTGTACATATTTTTTCTTGCCCGTTGTAAGATTTGCAACCATCGTACCTAATGCCATTCCTAATGCTGCTACATACGCACTGGCTCCACCGCCCCCCGGTACTGCTGCCGACGAAGCTAATTCTTTTGAAAATGATACAATCGTCTCCTGTTTCATATCTTTCATCCCTGCTACTCCCCTTTTCATTCTTACGTATCTGGCACTAAAAAAGACTTTTCTTTTTCAGATTGATTCGTTCATGAATATTATAACATACGTACTCCAAAAAATATAGTCAGGCTATTGTTTCTATTCAATATTTTTCATTCGACGTTCCTTGTTTCCATTGGAAGTATCTGCTTAAAACTACTTTTCAATGTTTTATTCTATCGTACCTCTAAATACTGTCGTCGCAGGTCCTTCCATCAACACCGTGTTCTTCTGTCTGTCCCATTGAATTTTTAAATCTCCGCCTAATAGGTGCAGTGTAGCTTCTTCTTTACATTTGTGATTAAGAACCGTCGCTACCAGGCTCGCACAGGCTCCTGTTCCACATGCATACGTTTCTCCTGAACCACGCTCCCATACACGCATATTCAAATGTGTCCCGTCAACCACCTGTATAAATTCTGTATTTACTTTTTCAGGAAATGCCGGATGGTTCTCAAATAACGGTCCAATCTTTTCAATGTCAAATTGCTTCATATCCACGGAATTATCCAAATATACAATCGCATGCGGATTTCCCATTGATACACAAGTCACTTCATACTCTTTGCCGCCAACTGTAATTCTTTTTGCAATCACTGTATCCTGTGGCTGTACTGCTTCTGCAAAGGCTGCTGTATTTACCGGAATTTGTTCCGCTGTAAGAATCGGTGCTCCCATATCTACCGTTGCCGTCGCTACTTTTCCATTTTCAATGTGCAGCTGCAGTGTCTTGATTCCTGATAAAGTATCAATTTGTACCGTTGTTTTATCTGTCAGCCCATTGTCATATACAAATTTACCAACGCAACGAATTCCATTTCCACACATTTTTCCTCTTGACCCATCCGCATTATACATATCCATAAAGAAATCAGCCTTGTCCGAAGATTTAATTAAAATCAATCCGTCTGAACCAATCCCAAAATGTCTGTCACTCACGCGAATTGCTACCTGTTCAGGATTTTCTAATTCTTTCGTTGTACAATCTACATATACATAATCATTTCCACAGCCATGCATTTTCACAAATTCCATTTTTCTGCCTCCATTTGTCTACTTTTTCACAATTTATCGAATCTCTGAATAGATATCGATGACCATTGCCGCCGATTCTACCATCGTATTCCCACTATCCATACTGCATTTCTGAATATAGCGGAACGCCTCCTCCTCTGACATATTATTATTATTCATGAGTAAGGCTTTTGCATCATCTATCACTTTCTGCTCCTGTGGACTTCGCCTTCGAGGCTGCTTTCTTTTTGCCTTTCGTTTACGAAGCTGTGTCTGCAGCATCATCTCTATTGTCGATAATAATTCATTGACTTTAATTGGCATTGCCGCACACAAAATCTCTTCTTCCTGACATTCCAACCAGACATTTTTTGATGCTACCAACAGCATTTCAAAACTTTTCGGCTTATATTCTTTTATCTCAGAATATAACATATTATCCGACAACTTATATCCACAAATGATAATCCCGTCCGACAAATTATCTGCCTGATTGATTACCTGTGCTCCCGTTGTACAAGGATTGGCAACCTCATACCCTTTTCGAACCAGAAGATTTCTGACAGCCTTTGCTTCCTCTATTCTAGGAAATGCAACAATTAGCGTTGCCATAATCCCTTTCCTCCGTTCTAATTAAAAATTGTCTCATTGCAACTTTTATTTAAAACTTATAAAGGTATTCTTCCACTTCCCACTGCGATACACTCGCACGATATTCATCCCATTCCTGTAACTTTGCTTCTGTATATTTTGCCAGAATATGTGGTCCTAACACATCACAAATTACCTGATCCTGCTTGAGTGCTTCGATTGCATCATACAAATTATCCGGCAGACGCTCAATTTTTTTCTCGCTTCTTTCTTCATCCGTCATTTCAAAAATATTTCTATCAATACTAGCTGGTGCCTCTAATTTCCGTTCAATTCCATCTAACCCGGCTGCAAGACATGCAGCTATTGCAAGATATGGATTTGCTGAAGGGTCCGGATTGCGTAATTCAATTCGTGTTCCATTGCCTCTGGATGCCGGAATTCGAATTAATGGACTTCTATTCGTTGCAGACCATGCAATATGTACCGGTGCTTCATATCCTGGAATTAACCGCTTATACGAATTGACAAGCGGATTTGTAATTGCTGACATTCCTTTTGCATGTTCCATCACTCCCGCAATAAAATGATACGCTTCTTTGGACAAGCCATGTGCATCACTCGTATCCGTAAATATATTTTTTCCATCTTTTGCTGCAAGTGACATATTAATATGCATTCCCGAACCATTTACTCCGTACTTTGGTTTTGGCATAAATGTTGCATACAACCCATGACGTTTTGCAATCGTTTTTACTGCCAGTTTAAATGTAATAATATTATCTGCCGTAATTAATGCTTCATCATATTTAAAATCAATTTCATGCTGTGCCGGTGCCGCCTCATGGTGAGATGCTTCGATTTCAAACCCCATATCCTCCAATGTAAGTACCATATCTCTACGAACATTTTCTCCTAAATCCGCCGGTCCTAAATCAAAATATCCTGCTTTTTCATGGGATGTCGTTGTCGGATACCCATTATCATCTGTATGAAATAAGAAGAATTCGCACTCTGGTCCAACTTCAAAGATATACCCCATATCGCTTGCCTTTTTAATTACTTTCTTCAGTGCATATCTTGGGTCTCCTTCAAACGGCTTGCCGTCCGGTGTATAAATATCACAAATCAGACGTGCCACCTTTCCCTGCTGTGGTCTCCATGGAAAAATCTCAAATGTATCATAATCCGGATACAAATACATATCCGACTCTTCAATTCGTACAAATCCTTCTACAGATGAACCGTCAAACATACAGCGGTTATCCAATGCACGTTCTAACTGGCTGGATGTAATTGCAATATTTTTTAACACACCAAAAATATCTGTAAACTGAAGTCGAATAAACTCTACATCCTCTTCCTCTACCATACGAAAAATGTCTTCTTTAGAATATCTCCCCATGTCTGCCTCCTAATTTGTGATTTATTTCACAATGTTTTATTTTATATTTTTACAGATTTAAATTTGTTACTATTTGTTATTATATGCAAAAGATTTCTTAAAATCAATCTTATGAAATTACGTTCTGCTTTTTTTAACTATCTGTAATGCAACAACTTTCTCATTCTATTTTTCCATTAAATTATATTAAGTCATTTCTCTTTCTCATTAATATAAGTAAAAGAATCACCAGTGACATGAAATATGTCACCGGTGACTCCTGATTCATTGAAAATACAATCTGTAATTTCAAATATTATTTTGTTACTGTTACACCAAATGCATTACTTCTTGTAATTGTACCATTGCTGTCCTTTACATCTACATAAATGTGTCTTGCTCCTGTTCCTGTCGCCTTCCATGTATATGTGTTCTTGTTGCTGTAACCCTGTAACTGTGTCCATGCCTTTGTTGCAGGATTATACATTACATATCTGTATGTATACTTTCCGCTTCCCTGTGCTGCTGTTGCTGTAACAGTTACTGTCTTACCAGCTGCTACTTTTGATGTACTTAACTTTGCTGTTACTGTTGGCTTGCTTGCTACTGTTACACCAAATGCCTTGCTTCTTGTTACTGTTCCATTACTGTCTTTTACTTCTACATAAAGATGTCTTGCTCCTGTTCCGGTTGCTGTCCATGTGTATGTATTCTTTGCACTGAAGCCCTGTAACTGTGTCCATGCCTTTGTTGCAGGATTATACATAATATATCTGTATGTATACTTTCCGCTTCCCTGGCTGGCTGTTGCCGTAACAGTTACCTTACCGCCTGTTGCTACCTTTGATGTACTTACCTTTGCTGTCAATGTAGGTCTTGTTGCAACTGTTACACCGTAAGCTGCACTTCTTGTAATGCTTCCATTGCTATCCTTTACGTCTACATAGATGTGTCTTGCTCCTGTTCCGGTTGCTGTCCATGTGTATGTATTCTTGTTGCTGTAACCCTGTAATTCAGACCATGCCTTTGTTGCAGGATTGTACATCACATATCTGTATGTATACTTTCCGCTTCCCTGTGCTGCTGTTGCTGTGACAGTTACTTTATTACCTGCAACTACCTTTGATGTGCTTAACTTTGCTGCTACTGTAGGCTTACTTGCTACTGTTACACCGAATGCATTGCTTCTTGTCACTGTTCCATTGCTGTCTTTTACTTCTACATAAAGATGTCTTGCTCCTGTTCCGGTTGCTGTCCATGTATATGTATTCTTTGCACTGAAGCCCTGTAACTGTGTCCATGCCTTTGTTGAAGGGTTGTACATAATATATCTGTATGTATAGCTTCCACTTCCCTGACTTGCTGTCGCTGTAACAGTTACTTTACCGCCTGTTGCTACTTTTGATGTACTAATCTTTGCTGTAAGTGTTGGTCTTGTTGCAATTGTTACACCATATGCCTTGCTTCTTACAACTGTACCTTCGCTGTCTGTTGCTTCTACATAAAAATGTCTTGCTCCACTTCCTTTTGCTGTCCATTCACATGTAGCAGATTCACTCTCCTGTACTGTTTCCCATTTCTTTGTTGCCGGTGTGTATACTAAGAACTTATATGTATACTCTCCCTGACCACCAGCTGCTTTTGCTGTTACAGTTACTTTGTTTCCTTCTAATACATTTGTAGTGCTTGCCTTTGCTGTTACAGTTAATGGTTCTACAACTTCTTCAACTACAACCTCAACAACATCACTTGTTGCTATATTGCCTTCACTGTCTTTTACCTGAACCTTAATATTTACAGTGCCACTCTTATTCGCTGTCCATTCAAGCGTATCTGAAGAACCACTGGCAATCTCTGTATTACCATTTAAGAATGTATATGTATATCCTTCTTTACTTCCACCAATCGCACTAGCCTTTACGACAATCTTGTCACCAACTTTTACCTGTGGTGTCGTCGTTTCTGCCATAACCATCAATTCATCTTCAACAATTTCTGTGTCACCCTGAACTACTTCCGTCTTAGCAGGTGCTACTGACTTTGCTGCATCTGATGTCACATCAAGTCTCGCCCCTGCATTTGCCGGTGCTTTATCATTTAATACTGTATAACCATGTAAATTGATTGTACCATCTGCATTTCTCGTTGGTGCTGTAAATACGGCACTTTCAAACCATTCGTCTGTTGCCTGAACACCCTTAGAATTATATGAGTTTTCACCATTATAGAAGAAGTTGTTTTCATTTAATAATGAGAACGGAATCAAATCTTCCTGTGTTGTGTTGTCCTTCTTATTAATTGAAATCAAACCTGACACTTCCCAAGCCTTAACATTTGATTCTTTTGTATTCAAACCTACGTTATATGATGCACCTTCAACTGAGTTATTATAAGAAATACTGTTAATAATTCTACAATCCGGACAACTGTTTGATGTAATACCCTTGGCATGGTTGTCAAATGATACACTGTTAATCAATGTATGTCCACCCTTTAACTGACCACCGCCTAACTTAAAGCCGTTACCTTCACCATAGTCTCTGTTGTCATCTTCAAATGATAACCAACCATTGTTATACGCTACACAATTTTCAATTGTAACTGCACCAATCTCACCTGATACAGACTTTGCATACAAATCCCAGCCATCATCAATATTGTGATGTGAAATACAACCATAGAACTTATTGCCTTCACCACAAGTTAACTTTGCAGCAAAACCATCGGCATCATTTCTGCCTGAATCACAGTTATCAAATGATTCACAGTTCTTTATTAAGTTGTCTGAAGGCCATAATCTGCCAACACGACCTGCTGTATTATCTGTCTTACCGTCACGACTAATCTGAATACCTGTGTTTGACGCATGATTTACAGTACACATTTCAATAACATTATTATTACCACAAATCTGGATACCAACACTCTGTGCATCTTTTACATATAAACCGTAAATATGCCAATAACTACCACTTACTGTAAGCCCAGCTCCTTGGAATACAACACCATCTGTTCCATCTGTTGAAACAGATTCTGCTACCATTGTAATTGGCTTATCCGCAGTACCGCTTACACTTCTTTGAATCTTAATCGGTCTATTATAAATACCATTCTTTAAGAAGATTGTCTGTCCCGGCTGTGCGTACTTTGTCGCTGTATCCAAATCTAATGGACTCTCTTCTGTACCCTTACCATCTGCTGTACCATCTGCTGATACAATAATTGTCTGACCTTCTACACCATATCTGACACAAGATACATTTGTTGTCTCTGTAATTGGTGCTGTTGATGTAATATTCTCAGATGCATCCGGTGTGAATACGGACTGTATCTGGTTAACGCCTTCCGTAATCGGAACATTTACACGAACGACATCATTCGCCTTTACTGCCTTATTCTCTACAACTGTTCCGGCAGGTCCGGATACCGTAATTTTACCATCACAGTTTGGAACATAGATATATTCATATTCTGAAGACGAACATGTATTCGTTGAATAAATTCTTCCTTCTGGTTTTACTTTTGCATCCTTATCTGCAGCAGATGTAATACCCTTACTTGCTGATTTCTCAAATCTAACATCAGATACCTTTGCAGATACCTTTCTTGAAACTGCAATACCGATTGCTACCGTTCCATCTTCCTGAACCGATGTAAATGAGTTATCCTCTAATTCTATTGTCTGTCCATTACATGTTGCTGTATAACCTTTATCTGTCTTTTCTAAAGTAAATGTATATGTAGAACCCGGTGTAAAATCAGACTTAACTTCTGTAAACTTGTTTCCTGTTACAACTCGCTCTACACCATCATTGCTTGATGTATCGGCTGATGTATAACCCTTTACCGTTCTAAGTACCGGATTTGCCTGCTTATGACTATACATCATAGCACCTGCATAGTTAAAGTATTTGTTTGTATACCCCGGTTCTCCCCAGACATTAATTCCTAATGCATCTGCTGCAATAATACCGAAACCTGTCTGATTATCTGCTGCTGAAGCCGTCACTTCAAATGTAGCACCCATCTTGAAGTTTTCTGTATTTGGATCTATCTTTGTAAAATAATATGAGAATCCGTCTTCATCATCAGAAATCTTACCAGAATCTGAAGTTAATAATTCAATCGTACCTTTCGTATTTGCAATAGAATCTGCTTCCATAAGATTCTGCTTCACAGCTGCAGTATCACCGGATGCCATATTAATATCTGTCACTGCCCCAGCTTCTGTTGTAAGTGTACCTTTTGTCTGCTGTGCAGAACCGATTGTTGCTACATACCACTGCTGATCTGCTGTATCTGTTACTGCAATTTCTTTTGTAGCTGTTGCAACGAATCCATCTGAATTTCTCGTTGCACGAATGACAATTTCATAGTTCTCACCTGCTGTAAGACCTGTTAATGTATAATTTCCCTGTGTTGCAGGAAGTGCTGAATCTACCATTGTATATTCTGCATCTGAACCAGCTGCTCTATATCCAATCGCATAAGAATCTGCATCTGCAATATTTACCCAGTCAAGATATACACTGCCATTGCCCTTATTCTGTGCCCATGTAATTACCGGTTTTCTAACTGCCATTACATAATCATTGTATGCAGCCACTTCACTTTCCTTATTTGGTTCCCCTGTTCTCACTGCAACTGCTTTGAATGTATAATTGCCTGACCAGAGTGGTGTAAAGGATACGGTATCGACACTCGCAGCCTTCACTGTCTTTGTGCTTACTTCCTTGCCGTCTTCAAGCATAGATATACGTACATATTCTGCGCCTGCATACTTATCAATCTGTGCTGAAAAGTTTACATCAAATCCACCGTCTTCGTTCACTGTAACTGACTTGATTTCAGGTGTTGCAACATCTTCCCATGCTACCCATGCATTCTTTGTACCCTTTGTAGCAACTGCCTTGAACACAGAAATCTTAGAGCCTTCAACATATGCATAATATGTTTTTCCAGCCTTTACGTCATATGAAACTTCTTTGTATAATGAGCTTGTTCCAGAATTTACAATTTTATCTACTTCTGTGCCTGTCTCATCTACAAACTTATATGTCTTGCCCTTATTAATCTTAACAGCCAAATCAATAGAGCCATCTTCTTCTGCTGTAAACTTTAAAGCGCCACCACCATTTGGAATTCCATTCTCATCATATGTTGGATTACCTGGTGCATTCACAAATGGAGAATATGTAACGCCCTCTACTTCCTGTGAAGCCGGAGCTCCTGTCTCTTTATCTGCTGCAACTGCCCAATCTGTAAATACAGAGAAGCCATGGTAATTCTCTCCGACTTTTAAGCCATTCGTGAAATCTACTGATTCTGTCACTTTCTCTGCTGACCATGTCATTCCATAAATAAATAACTTATTCTTTGGAACACACATATAATATGTCTTTCCGGCTTCTAATGAAAATGTCTTTGTTTCATACTTAGAACTTGTTCCAGCCGAATTATCAACTGTATCCAGAATTGTTCCGTCTTCCCCTACAAGTGTAAATGTTCTTCCTTTATTAACCTTTAATGCAACAGTAAGATCACCGCTTCTTTCCGGCTTTAATACAACTGCTGAACTTGTTGGAATATTATCTGCACCTACAGCTGCATTCGTGCCATTTGAAAGATAGCCAGGATATGACACGCCCTCAATGGAAGATGTACCTTCTGTATAAGTCAAATCTGTCATAACACTCAATCCCAATGACTGTCCATAATTCTGACCTACACTATAACCGCCTGATAAATTCCATCCTTCATACGCCGCATCCGCTGCATATACCTGTACAATACCGTTTGCTCCCCTTAAAAATGGAATAGCTGTTGCCGGCATTGCTGATGTTGCCATCAATGCGGACATTGAAACAACTGCTGCCTGCTTTACAATACGTCTTGTCTTTCTCATAAAAACCCTTCTCCAATTTCTTTTTATTCATTTTATCTAACAAATATCTAAAAATTCCAGTTTTTCTCTTGTATCTTTCAATTTAAGTTTAATATCTAAAACACCATGATATAAATATTATACAATTCACAAACTTTCTTTTTTTATTTTTTGTTAGATTTAACCAACTGAGTACAAGTATACCTTTTTGACACTAGATAGTCAATACTAATCTGTATCATTTTCCCGGCATTTTACAGATTCTTTTCTGATTACGCCTTGAAACTGTTCCCTTTTTCTTGTATGATGAACATTGTATAATTTGGATGTTATATCTTTATATCTGATGGTTCAACAACATAATAACTTTCTTTTTATGTTTATATGTAATTGCAGACGAACCTAATATTGATATAATTTTCACAATATACTATTACAACTATATATTAAGGGAGAAAAACTATGACAAACAGAGTACGAATGAATGAATCACGTCGTCGTAAACGCCATTCTTTACACGCACTTCTTGCACTTTTGGTATTTTCTGTCATCTGCCTTGTTGGACTTGGTATCGGATTATCTGCCTGCTCAAATAAAAATGCAGATTCTACCGCGTCAAATCAGACAGAAACAACAACACAGGAAGAGACGACAACCGTTCCACCAGATGTTGAAATTGACATTATGATGATTGGTGATATTCTTGCACATGAAGGTGTCTACAACAGTGGACTTCAAGATGACGGCACTTATAACTTTGATCATTTGTTTAAAAATATCTCAAGTGATATCAAGGCTGCCGATGTAAGTATTGTTAATCAGGAAGCTATTCTTGGTGGTACTGAATTAGGATTAAGCGGTTATCCAAACTTTAACAGTCCTTATGAAATCGGTGATGCTGAGGTAAAGGCCGGTTTCAATGTTATTCTTCACGCAACGAACCACACATTAGATAAAGGTCTTCGTGGTGTTGAAAACTGCATGAATTTCTGGAAAACAAAACATCCGGAAACTGCTGTATTAGGTATTAACGAAACAGAAGAAGATTATAACAACATTTATGTATACAACAAAGACGGATTTAAGATTGCCATTTTAAATTATACCTATGGTACAAATGGTATTCCGCTTCCGGAATCAAAGCCATATGTTGTAAATATGCTTGATGAAGATAAAATAACAGAAGATGTTACAAAAGCAAAACAGCTTGCCGATATGGTTGTTGTCTGCCCACACTGGGGTACAGAATATGTATACAAACCGGATTCAAATCAGGTATATTGGACAAACCTTTTCATGCGTCTTGGTGTTGATGTTGTTCTTGGCGGACATCCACACGTTATGGAACCTGTGGAAGTTCTGACAGATGACACAACCGGACATCAGATGCTTGTATATTACTCACTTGGCAACTTTGTATCTAATCAGGATAAAAAGCCTCGTATGCTCGGCGGTATGGCAAAAGTTTCCCTCGTAAAGAAGGGCACTGACAACAGCTGCTATATTAAAGATTACAGCTATACCCCAATTGTTACACAGAAATTATTTGGTCAGGGACTCATTACTGCATATAAATTATATGATTATACGGAAGATTTGGCTGCTGCAAATGCAATTCGAAATGACAGTGGCAATGCTGATTTCTCATTATCATACTGTCAGGAATTATGTAAGTTGGTATTCGGTGATGCATATGATGAAACAACTTCTACCGTACACGAAGTGTTAGTTCCTTAATCCTATAATGACATTGTAAAAAGAATACTATTTTTAACAAATAAAACAGCTCAGCGATTTATCTATTTTAATCTCTGAGCTGTTTCTATTGAATTCATCTATTTATTTGTTTCATCTATCTTACTAAATTTATGTCAATCTTCGCTTATCCCATTCCCCAATGTTTTTAAGCAGCTTTCTTCTGTACCTCTTTCTTCTTATCAAAACTTGCAAACAGACCTGCAAGTAATGTACCGGAAATAGAATGCCATACACAAGATACCGCACAAATAATGGCTGCTTCCGGAGCTGCTGCAAACTGTGGCGTAGTCGTTGCAAGATTCGTTGCAAGACCTGCATTCTGCATGCCTACTTCAATCGAGATAGTTCTTCTCTTAGAAACATTCATTCCGACAAGTTTACCTGCACCATAACCTAATGCGTAACCTAAGCTGTTATGTAATAATACAGCAACAAAAATAACCACACCTGATGTAAAGAACTTGCTGCCCTGTGAAGCAATAACACCGCCAACAACACATGCAAGACCTAATACGGCAACACCCGGCATAATCTTCTGCACTTCCTGATATGTCTTATTCTTTCCTAAATAATGATTCAACACAAATCCCAATGCAACCGGCAAAATAACTGTTTCTACAATGGAAACAAACATTGACAAACCTTTAACAGTGATTGTTGTTCCACTTGCAAGCAGCGATACCATAAGTGGTGTCATCACCGGTGAAAGAATTGTAGATACCGTTGTCATTCCTACTGAGAATGCAACATCTCCACCGCACAGATATGACATAATATTAGATGATACACCACCCGGACAGCAACCTACAAGAATCAATCCTAATGCAATCGCATCCGGCAGACGTAACAGCTTCGTTAATGCAAATGCTAAAAATGGCATAATAAAGTACTGTGCAATTGCACCTACCGCAATATCAAATGGTCTTTTCTTTAATTCCTTAAAATCTTCTGTTGACAATGTAAGTCCCATACTAAACATAATAATACCGATGATAATCGACTGACTGGTAAACTTATTCCCTACCGGATCTACAAATAATTTCTGGTTTACCCATGTCATCAGACCTGGAACTAGAAATGTAACAACCGCAATTGCGATAACAACTGCCGATGTGTAATTGGATAAAAATTTGCTTACTTTCTGTAATGCTTTCATAACATTTCCTCCTCGAATATTCCAACGATTTTATTTCACTTGAATATAATATACAAACGCTCGAATATCCTAATAAGAGAAAAGGGATTCATCTTGACGGTATCATTTCTTATAATTATTTGAATATCAAAAGGTGCATTTTATGTTTTGAAGCACCTTTTGACACGCAAATCCTGCAATATAAAAAAAGCCCCTTCCAGACTAAAATCTGAAAGGGACGAATATAATCCGTGTTACCACCCAACTTCTGTTGTACATGCAAAATACATATACATACAGCACTTCACGTACTTCATACGCTATCCTGATAACGGAGGATACCGGCTCAATCTACTTTGTTCAACGGGCTTCTCTGAGATGATAATTTCCTTAAGGCATTACTTGTTTCCAGCAACCACAAGCTCTCTGTAAATGTTTGTTTAAGAAAATCTTGTTCTCTTCTTCGAAATTCTGTATAACTATTCAAATGTTGTTTCTATTATAATTCATTTTTGTAAATTGTCAACACTTTAAAGCACTAAATTTCATTTATTTTTCATTTTAGTCTCAATACACCTAAAATATAATAAATGATGTCTTTTTTATCAGCCTGCCGCATATAGTACTACAAACAATTTATTCAGGTATCATGATGTTTACTACAAAATTTCATACATCATCACATTCTCATACTGAAATCCGCTGTACTCTGCTTATTACCGGCGTATTTTTCTGTCTGTGCATCCTTTTATTCTGCCTAAAAAAAGGAAGCACGCTAACTGCCGTAACAACAAATAACGGGCATGTTTTTGCAAATACAGACACAACGATTGGAAACGGTTCTATCTCCGGTTCATGCATTGCCGGAAAGAAATGCCTCCCCATCTATTCCGTTGATATGAATAGCCGCATTTCTCATGCAAACACGACTGATTCTAATCTCAACGCATCCGGTAAATATATCTCCCTCTCTTTTGATGCTGCATGGGGTGCTGATGATACCATCCGAATCCTCGATATTCTTGATGCGCATCATATAAAAGTGACGTTCTTTATGACCGGCGGCTGGGTTGATTCCTATCCCGATATGGTTCGGGAAATCTATGCCCGCGGACACGACCTTGGCAATCACAGCCAAAACCATAAAAAAATGAGTACCTTAGATTCTGCTGCGCAGACCGAAGAAATCATGTCTGTCTACCACAAAATTAAAGAACTCACCGGATATGAATCCTTTCTGTTTCGTCCGCCTTATGGCGACTATAATAATACATTGATTACAACAACTTACTCTAACAATTACTACCCGATTCAATGGTCTGTTGATTCTCTTGACTGGAAAGATTATGGTGTGGATTCTATTGTTAAAACTGTAACAAACCACAAGGCACTTGGTAATGGTGCAATCATTTTAATGCACAATGGTGCCAAGTACACCGCTGACGCACTTGACACCATTATTACTACCCTGCAACAGCAAGGATATACATTTATTCCGATTTCCCAGTTAATTATCCGTGAAAACTTTCACATGGATGCAAATGGCACCCAGATTGCAGATGATACTACAAACGCTACTGAATAATTAATTCTCTGCCGTCTGTTATAATCGGGCGAATCAAACCCTCAATTACCTTCTTTGCCTGCTCTTTTGCATGTACTTTTAACTGACTTGTATCCGCATTATTCTTGACATCTTCTTTTGCAAGATTTACAGCCTCTGTCGTATCTTCTTTTCTCGTCCAGTTAAATAATGCAAAAGACTCGTCATAGAAGGTAAGATGACTTGTATCAATTTCTGCATCTGCAACCTGTGTCTCCGGAAGTGTTATAATCACCTGCGATGGCGAAAGTTCTATCTCTACCTTAGACATATCAATCCCTGCCCGAATCGTTGCATGATAAATCATCGAAAAGCTCTTTTTATTAATGAAATTAATTGTACCGTCTGTATATCTTACAAAACCTGAATACTCTAACTGTGCCGTTGTCAAATCACTGCAATCTTTCAACGCTTCCTGAATCATCGTAACCGTTACTTCCGGATTATGTTTCCTATCTATATATCTTGCTGTCTGAAAACCGCCTATAAAACTACCAACAACAAGTAATACCAGTAATAATCCTATAACTTTTTTCTTCATTTTGTTCTCCTTTTACACTACTACAACGCCATTTTCAACTTCATAAACAGAATCCTGATATTCTACAATTCCTGAATATGTAAAATTGACCGCTCCATTCGTAAGATACCACAAATATCCTGCATTTTCTGCAATTCCCGTAAATGAAAAATCAACTGCTCCATTTGTCACTTTCCACCAGCCATATTCATTGTCTGCCAGTCCCGTGTATCCAAAATCGACCGCTCCATTCGTCACTTTCCACCAGCCATATTCGTTGTCTGCCAGTCCTGTGTATCCAAAATCGACCGCCCCATTCGTTACTTTCCACCAGCCATATTCATTGTTTGTCAGTCCTGTATAGTTAAAATCAACCGCTCCATTCGTTATCTTCCACCAGCCATATTCATTGTTTGCCAAGCCCGTATAGTTAAAATCGACCGCTCCATTCGTTACTTTCCACCAGCCATATTCATTGAGTACCACGCCTGTATAATCATAATCTACAGCACCTTCGCTCACATACCACCAATCTGCGCCTGCATTGATTAATCCTGTATATCCAAAATCGACCATCCCATCCGTTATCTTCCAGTTTCCATATTCATTCGTTGCCAATCCTGTAAATGTGAAGTCAACCACTCCATTCGTTATCTTCCACCAGCCATGCTCATTGGCTGCAACTCCGGAATATTCTTTGTCAATAACACCAGCTTTGTAATAATACCAGTTACCATTCTGTGCCTGCTGCACACCATTTTTTGTCAAATCAATTTCTTCCCGTAATAAACTGCCCTTTTTCTGTAAGGAAGTTACTTCTGTTGCTGTCAATGCATCTTTCCAGATATATTCTTTTTCTGATGCTCCAAACATCGTTTCTAATACATTTTCAAGGGACGATTTATTCTCAATCTTTTCTACCTGATTACTTTGATAAAATGCTGTATCTGAAATTTTTTTGAGTGATTTTGGCAGCACAAGTGTTGTAAACTGTCCGTTTGACAATACATAATCTCCCAGACCTGCAACACCTTCCGCAACAACAACTGTTTCAAATGAAGCTGCATACATTGTATGCTGCAATGGTGATTGTTCCTTTGCATAAGAATATGTATTTCCAACACCTGTCAATGTCAATGTTCCATTTCTGTCATATCCTGCGATAATATCTTTTCCAATTTTCCACTGTGTTTTATCAGCCTGATCACTATAATTATATATACTATCCGGTTTATACGGACTCCATAACTGGCTTACCGTATGTGCCTTTGAACCATCTCTTTTATCAATTTGCAATAATTCATTTGCGCTAATATCCAAATACTCTGTAATTCCAAACGGATACAAATTAGAATCATACGTACAATCCACACAGAACCAATTCTTCTCTAACAGAACAAAATTCCATGCATGACTGTCACTCACAATAATAAGTGAATCAATTCCTACTGCATTGCACAAAATCTGAAAAGCCTTGGCATATCCGGCACAAACTGTCTTTCTATGGAAAATACCATAATCCAGCAATCCGCTAATCACACTCTGATCATAATCACCGCCTTCATAAATAAAAAATTCACAAATCATATCATGAATTTTTTTCTGTCTCAGATAATCTGTCGGCTCCTGTTCAATGATATGTTTCCATTCTTCAATCTGAATCCGAAACTGCTCTGTATATTCCGCTCTTGTCTGTCCATTTGCAAATAGATCATACACTGCAATTGATACGCTTCTAAGTTTTCCAGTTGAAACGGAACGGCTAAATGTCCATGTGTTTCTCAAAAAATAATATTGTGATTCCGACTGATAAAACAGTTCCGCCACAAAACGCGCACGATCACTTGTTAAATTTAAATCCTGACAAGGAATATTATCTATATAATATTCATTTCCAAATTTAATATTTGTAATATCTTTGTCTGTATCCATATACTGCAATACAACTGTTTCTAATCTGTCGTAAAGAATCTTCTCGTCCTGTGTCAGCTGATTATAATAAAAATCACTAGAATACCGTGTCCATTCCGATGCATCCCCAAACTCCATCTGCTGCGGAATATCTGCTATTATCTGATTATCATCAATGGTTTCAATATGTTCTTCAAACTGCTGAAGCTCATATATCAATTTATCTGTATTTTTAGCAGACTGTGTGCCCGCATAAACCGTATATGATTGCATAAAGCAGACTGCCAATACCCACATTACGACAATAGCTGCCTGCACCATAACACATTTGTATTTCCGGTTAAAATTTCCCATATTACCACCTTTCTGAAATTTGTAGCCGTTTTCCATATATTGATTATATCATTCTCTTTCGTTTTTTGAAAAGTGTATTGTTATATATCTTATAGTGGTCTATCGTCCAAAAATACATCCCTATTTTGCTTTAAATATTCCGTTGTAATATCCGCAACACCTCTTGCTGACAATAATATTGCATGTGCATCTCCAACGTAACCTTTTTTCTCTATTCCATTTTCTAAAAATACTGGTTCCATCTTCCCATAGTATTCTGAAATACTAATACCATTTGGCTTAAAATGTTTCTTCATCTGCACAGGTATTTCTATTCCGTCCGATGTCTGAATCGTCAGTGACAAATAATCTTTGGTCAGACGTTCCTGTATTCCAAACCATTCCTCTACACCATGCATATATGTGTTTCGATTAAATCCTACTCCAAGCAATAGGATTTTTGCATTCTCATCATATAATTTACCATATACGCCTTCCCTGCTGCACGGTGTCCTTCTTGTTTCCTCTCCTGCAAGAAATCGTTGAACTCGATGTATATCTTTGCTCCACGCTGCTACGGAATGTGTTGGATGCAGTGAACGGTATACCCACTCTCGTTTCATAAATAAATTGGGTAATATTCCCACACATGCCGGTTCTGTTTTAGGACAATACACCGGCTGTTGTTCATTTATCGTTGCCCAGGTATGTGTGGGCAGTACCAACATTCCATCAGAAACTGACTGTATCAATGCATCTAATACTCCATCTGCCCGATTCTCCACTTCACCGATTGCTTTCATCGACGAATGAACCAAAAGTGTATCTGTTGACTGTACACCTAATTTCTTTATCTGACTATATAATTGATCAATTGTATACATATCTATTCCTTTCCGTCTGGCATCTGTTTTTACTGCCGGGTATTATCTGTGCATCCTGCAGTGCTTTTTATATTATAAGAATGAAGTTGCCTATCCTACTATCATATAAAGAAAAAAAGAGGCTACATTAACTGTAACCTCTTTCATGCGGGTGACAGGAATCGAACCTGCACTCTCTCGAACTAGATCCTAAGTCTAGCGCGTCTGCCAGTTCCGCCACACCCGCGAATATGTCTGTGCTATCTTTATAAAATAACTCACAACATATTCAGTATATCAATTAATCTAAATTTTGTCAACCATTCTAACGATTCAACAATTCTTCAATACGGGCAGATATTTCTTCAAATGAAGCTGTTGGCTCAAATCTTGCGACTACATTACCATCCTGATCAATCAAAAACTTCGTAAAGTTCCATTTAATATCCGGTGTATCCTTATAATCCGGATGTGTACGCTCTAATTTACTTTCTATAAATGGTGCTAACGGATGTTCCATATCAAAGCCTTCAAAACCTTTTTTAGACTTTAAAAACTGAAACAGAGGATGTGCTGTCTCTCCATTCACATCTACTTTATCATAGTGAGAGAATGTTATTCCAAACTTTGCATCGCAAAATGTCACAATTTCTTCTACTGTTCCCGGTGCCTGATGCTCAAACTGATCACATGGGAACTCTAATAATTCAAATCCCTGTTCTTCATATTTTTCATACAGATCCTGTAAATCATCATATTGCGGTGTAAATCCACACTGGGTTGCAGTATTTACAATCAATACAACCTTCCCGGCATACTCTGACATCGAATGTAATCTGCCTCTTGCATCTTCTGCATCAATTTCATAAAAACTTGCTGGAATATTACTCATAATATACCTCCTTATTTTTTTTATTTTTAAATTTACTTATTTATTTTTCTTGATTATATTTTATACAATTAAATTGCATTTGTCAATCTTTTTTTTTCATGCTTCGAGTGTCAAATGTGTTAATAAAAAACTCCATCTGAAACACCATTTTGCTTCAGATGAAGTTCTTTCTAATTTTAGCCGAACACTACCTGTCCATTTACAACATTCCATGTTCCATATTCATTTTTTACTTTGCCATTCTTTGTAAAGTCAACAGCACCATCTTTCAAATACCACCAGCCATACGCATTTTCAGCAAGCCCGGTAAATGCAAAGTCCACCTGACCGTTCGTAACCTTCCACCAGCCGTATTCATTGGCAACAATATCATTTCTTGCAAAATCTACCTGGCCATTTTGTATATACCACCAACCGTATTCATTTGCTGCAAGTCCTGTATAGTCAAAATTCACCTGTCCATTTTCGATTCTCCACCAGCCGTACGCATTGCATGCAACACCTGTATATCCAAAATCCACCTGACCTCTCGTAACTTTCCACCAGCCATATTCATTGGCAACAACATCCTGTCTCGTAAAATCAACCTTGCCATGATCTACATACCACCAACCATTGGCATTACTTGCAAGACCTGTAAAGGAATCGTCACGCTTTCCATTGGTAATCTTCACCCAGTCCGTATCATATGCAACTATATCATCTGCACGAAAATCAACTGTACCATTCTGTACATACCACCATTCAGAACCATTTTGAACCAAACCTGTTACACTTGTATCAATCTGATTATCTTTATAATAGTTCCACGTTCCATCATCTTCCTGACAGAATCCATTCTTCGGCTGTACTTCTACTGCTGCACTTGTTTTTTTCGTATAAAAACTATCAACATAACCTGCATGCTCATCCAAATACTTCTTTGAAATTACTCTGCCCCAGTGTATCATGGAATTATAATTTCCTTCACACACTGTAATTTGCTGTTTCTCCTCATTCACTGTCAAAACAACAACTGAATGAAGGGCATTTTTCGTAAATCGAATATGATCTCCTGCTTTCAATGCTGCAAGATTTCCATCCCATTCTCTATGTTCTAATTCAAATGCATCTGTATCAAATACATGCTTTTCGACTGCAAGCATAAACCCATAACAACCACCGCCTGTCATTCCTAGCCTGCTTGCCCCGTTGTAATTAATATATGTTGCAAATATTAAATCTGCATCCGTCCACGGACGACCTTCTGGATACTCATTCTGAACCTCGTAAATTCTATTCAAAACTTCTTTTTCATCATACTCATCTGTATAACTTGCATATTCCAAAGCATATACCTGCTGTAACATTGATGTATTGTCTGCTATTCCAGGCAACACATATACAGTAAATGTACACGCTACCGCAAAAAGTATTTTCATAAATGTTTTTATATTTTTCTTCATGTTCTGCTCCTTTTACCGATGTTTCGCATATGCTTTGTTTTCTACACTTTCTCTAAACGATGGAACTTAATGAAAATGTACAATCTGTGTAAAGTCTGGTTTCATACTTGCTCCACCAACAAGACCACCGTCAATATCCGGCTGTTCAAATAACTCAGCAGCATTTGCAACATTAACACTTCCGCCATAAAGGATTCGTATTGCCTCAGATACTTCTGCCCCATATAATTCTTCCAGATTCTTACGGATGGCAGCGCATACCTCCTGTGCCTGTTTAGTTGTTGCAACATGTCCCGTTCCAATTGCCCAGATTGGCTCATATGCCACAACACATTTCTTCGCATCTTCTGACGGAATCTGTGAAAATGCACTTTTAATCTGTTCTTGAATGAAACGTAATGTAATTCCTTCTTCTCTCTGTTCAATTGTTTCACCACAACAAATAATTGGTGTCAATCCGGCTTCAATTGCTTTACGTGCCTTTTTATTCACCAACTGATCTGTTTCTCCGAAATACTGTCTTCTTTCTGAATGACCTAAAATAACATATGACACACCTGCATCTGTCAGCATTTCCGCAGAAATTTCTCCCGTATATGCACCACGTTCTTCATAGTACATATTTTCAGCTCCTATCTTGGCAGTGCTTCCCTCTAATGCCTGTACTACCGGAACAATATCTATCGCCGGAACACACAAGACAACATCCACTTCGTCGCTGTCAATTTGCGGACGAAACGCCTCAATCAGCTTCTTTGCCTCACTCGGTGTTAAATTCATTTTCCAGTTTCCTGCTACGATTTTTCTTCTCATACAAACCTCCCTAACAACTCTGCTTTTACAGTTCCTACAGTTTCTTTTTTGTTATTTGTATTTTTTCGAATATCGCTCCATGATTTGTTGACTCGTCTGTTTTGTTTATGTATATCCCCCATAATTATCAACATGAAACAAGCACGACTTCGTTAAAAATATAACATAATATATATCTTAATACAAGGCTTTTTACATGGTATTTTTTGGTAAGCCGCCTCGTATTATGACCACATTTCATAACGGATTATATCCTGTATAATCCATTCTGCCCTTTTCTGCCAGGTATGTTCCCGTATACATTTTTTATAGGCATTTTTTTGTATTATTTCTGCATATTCTGTATTCTGTAATATGTATGTTGCCTTCTGCGTTATCTTTGGTATATCTTCTAATGCATAATAGCAAATATCTTCCTGATCGTTGAATATTTCTCTCAAATAACAACTGTCGTCACTCAAACTAATTGCCCCATTTAACATGGAATTAAATATTCTATCATGTGCACCATCTTTAAACCACGGCATAACATTTATGGATATTTTTGCTTGTGCAATTGCATCCAAACAGGCCTGTGACGACTGATTTCCATGCAAAATCATATTTTCCGGATGTCTACATTCTAATAAATCCCATCCTGCACCAATAATGTGCACTTTCATTCCATCATCCAGCAATGTCTGAAGGACTTTTGCCCGATAATAAAATCTTATTGACAAATCCACAAACATCATATTAGGCATACATGGTTTGAGTTCTTCTATCGTAAGCCCTCTTCCAATTTCTCTCTCTAAATATTGCTTTGCAACATCTTCTACAAGTAATTTCGGATGTTCCATTAACTCTTTTACCATGTTTATATAAAACTGTTTATATTCTTCATCCATCCCTGCCAAATACGAAACCAACTGCTCTAACGGTGTATAATTTCCTGTAAACAGAATATCTATTTTTCTGTCCTTCCAAGGTATAAATGGCTTGTCTATGCCATTTAATTCCTGTGAATATAACCCGGTTCCTGCCAATGGAAAAAATGCATTTTGGATTTTTGGAAAAAATGTATCCATATAACGCACATGATTTCTGTCGATTCCCAATTGTATATAATTATCCGGTAAGAATTTCTCATATTTGTGATAATATAGCGGATGATCTACAACAATGTTATAAACACGAATATTCGTCTCATCCCAAAAACTAACTCCATCCGGTGTATATAATCCTTCTTCTCCGGCTAATCCGCCAAAATTAAATGTAAGTGCATATACTGACGATGCTTCTTTCATCCATTCAGAGTAACAGCTTTTTAATTTTTTCGAACTTTCTGTACAAAATATTAAATCAAACCAAAATATATCATATCCCTGTTGGCGGAATGTACGTGCCATTTCTATCGAAAAAAATTCTAGTGTCTCAACTCCACCCTTGAATAGAATGATATGCTTCATCTTTCTAAAATATGCTCCATTCCCATATTTAAAATCTCATGTACATGAGAATCATCTAACGAATAAAATACAGACTTTCCTTCCCGTCTGCTCTGTACTAATTTCGCCTGTTTTAAAACTTTCAACTGGTGTGATACAGCCGGCTGATTCATTTGTAATAATTGTGCAATATCGCACACGCACATTTCCTGCATATGCAAAATATACAAAATCCGAATTCTGGTCTTATCTGCAAATACTTTAAATGTCTCTGACAGCATTTCTAAATCCCGATCCTTCGGCATACGATTTCTGACTGCACACACCTTATCATCATGAACAATATGTTCCTGACAACACTCTATTTCTATTTTTTCTGTATACTGACTATTCGGCATTACACTCCTTAATTGCAGCATAAATATCTTTTAGTGCCTCTGTATCTAATTGTTCTGCATTTCCGGCATCAACCATCGATGCTGTCTTTGGATCCATTGGTAACTTTGCAATATGTTCTATGCCGTTTGCTTTTGCAATCTCCTCAATATGACTTTCTCCATAAATATGATGAATCTTTCCACAATCCGGACATTCAAAATATGACATATTTTCGACAAGTCCTAATACTGGAACATTCATCATCTTTGCCATATTTACAGCCTTTTCAACAATCATTGATACAAGTTCCTGTGGTGATGTAACAACGATAATTCCATCTACCGGCAATGATTGAAAAATCGTCAATGGAACATCTCCTGTTCCCGGTGGACAATCAATAAACATACAATCTGTATCTGCCCATTCAACATTTTCCCAAAATTCCTTTACTGCACTTGCAATAACCGGACCTCTCCAAATAACAGGATCTGATTCATTTTCAATCAACAGATTAACAGACATTAACTTGACGCCATTCCTTGTCACTGCCGGATAAATTACCGTACCTGTTGCATCTGCCATCGCTTTTTCATGAATTCCAAATGACTTTGGAATTGACGGTCCTGTAATATCCGCATCTAAAATTGCCGTCTTTTTTCCATTCTTTGCTGAATGTACTGCTAACATAGATGTAACCAAGGACTTACCTACGCCACCTTTTCCACTGACAATGGCAATTACCTTCTTAACACCCTCGTTGTTTATATTTCTAACCTTTTGTGGTGCTGTTCTTTGTTCACAAGATGAACCACAGCTTCCACAATCATGTGTACATGCTTCACTCATTTTTTATTTCCTTCCTGTATAAGTCATTTCTAGCTATATATTCTATTATACCTATTTTAGACAATAAAATCAATGTAAGGAACCTACATATGGAAATTTCCAATATTCTGTGCTAACGTATCTGAAGTTGCTCTTACATCCTGTGCTGCCTGATGGACGTTTGCCACACGACTCGTCACTTCTGATATAACTGTATTCGTCTGTTGCGTGCTTTCTACATTTTCCTGTGCAATAGAAGATAACGCAGTGATAATATCTACTACTTCCTGTCTTGCATTTTCTAATTCTCTTGTCTTACTTTCCACCAGACGAATATTTTCAATAGACGTCTTTAATCCTAAAATTACTGCTTCTACTGTCTGTTCTGTGCTTCCAATGTACGTATTCTGTTCTCCAACCACTTCTTTCATATGAGACATTGCATCAACGACGCGAGAAGAATTTCCAATCAAATCACCAACCGTTTGTCCAATCTGCACGCTTGCCGCATTTGATTCTTCTGCCAATTTCTGAATTTCTCCTGCTACAACAGCAAAACCTTTTCCCGCTTCTCCGGCTTTTGCAGCTTCAATGCTGGCATTTAATGATAACAAATTCGTCTGGCTTGCTATTTCCGTAATTAAATCAGCTGCCTTTCGAATACTGTTAGCCGAATCATTTGTTTTTTCCGTTAAGTCTGCAATCATTGTAACAACATCCTGTACATCTGTACTTATTTCTTTCAATCCTCCTACAGCACCTGTTACCTGATCACTTGAAGATAACATTTCATCAGCCTGTTCATTTAACACATCGGCAATTTTACCCGTTTCGATAATAAGCGTTCCCATATGATCTACGTTCAGTGATGCATCTTGCGTCTCCCTTGCCTGTTCATTTGCAGCTGATGTAATTGCATTAATAGATGTCTGTACATCTTCAATATATGTATATGTCTGACTTGATGACTGCTCCAAATCATCTGATGCATCAGACAATAACTGCGAGCTCTCCTGAATTCCACCGATAATATCTTTTAAGGAATCTCTAAGACTAATAACAGCTGCTGCAAGATCTCCGATTTCATCTTTTCTATTCAATGACTTATCATCTACCCATTCATTTAACTTGCCTTCTGATACACTCTGCAGGCTGACAATTGTATTTTTTAAAGGTTTTGTAATAGAAGCTGCCAAAAAGGCTGCCAATACACGCTTTATATACCTTTTCCTCAGAGGCTTTTCTCCTTCAGTGCGATATTTTCATACAATAACGTCTTAAAGCATCTATATTTTTATATTTTAGCACATTTCAAATGAATAATATACATTTTTATGACATTTTTTTAATTTTCATATTATTATAACTAATTCGTATTATTTAACATCCATTTCAGCTCTATTGTATGAAATATAGTATCACTTAGATTGAAAGAGTTTCTAATTTCACCCTATCGTTCTCTTCATCTTATCTTTATATTTCTGTAATGTTCTCCAATTGACACTGTATATTCTTGCAAAAAATGAAAACCATCTCATCCCCTTTATTTTCATAAGGGTAAGACGGTTTTCATCAATACATTTTGTCCTATATCTCTACTTTGTATCCTATAAATCACTTTATAGAAAAAATCCTACTAAAGAAAAAAGACTTGAACCACCGTCCAAGTCACACAAACAATTATTTAATGAGCCCACCGGGGTTCGAACCCGGGACACCTAGATTAAAAGTCTAGTGCTCTACC
>DGTC01000041.1 GCA_002394205.1 Lachnospira sp. UBA4346
GTCCGTTAGGTCAAAGTTTCCTTGTAGCATCCCACTACATTACGCAGTGCGATTCGCAATCCGCTGCGATACTTGCTCATCTGTGCAGTCGCACTATCAAAAAGAAATAACAAATACTCTCTTGAGAGCAAGCTCCCATTGAGTATTTGTTATTTCTTTTTGGCACTGCTCGTTAAATCGAAACTTACTTAATTATCTGTTGCAATGTCTGTATGATGTATTGCAGCATTTTTTTTGTGTCATTTAGGAAACTGTCTGTATATGCAAAATATACAGGCAGTTCTTTGTATCCTGTGCAAAATACGGGAGTAATATCTTCAGAAAGTTGCGGAAGATATTGCCCTGTTTTTTTAACGTAGCAGTTTTTGGCAGTTGCCTGTTTGCGATGATTTTTATCAATGTAAGCAGCAACGCTTTTGTGCATAGCGGTATCTTCCTCAGGAATATAGTAATAATCTTTTGGGTTCGGATAAAAATATTTCAAAGTATCCTCAAAAATAGGTACACGCAATGTAATGGTAGTACCCTCCAATTTACAGGCAAATGGTAAGTTAGTACGTAGGACACGAACTGGAAATGTCAAAGGACTTTTTAAACAAAAAAATAATTCTTTGCGTTTTGTGCCCTGTTCATCTTGATATGTAGATTCTTCATATTGAATTAAGTTTTTGGTGTTATCGGATGATACATTAAAAAAATATTCATCTGCGAGTAGAATACGATAATTCAAAATAGGCAGTAAAGATGCCATTCCAATAATATCATCATGATTGTGAAGAAGCAGTAGTGAAAGTGCTTCTTCAGTAGGAACTTTAGAATAATTTTCATAAATCTCAATCAATTGCCCACCATGATATAAGTCTTCTCTGTTAATTCCAAGAAATAATTCGATGCTTTTCTGTTTGTAATTTTCTAATTGCAGGAGCTTTTTTAAAGGCCGGATTTCTCGAAAAATATCAATGTGTGTCATATGTTCAAAATGATTTCCTTTTAAAGCGTCGGTACGATTCATCCGTTCCATAAGAAATGGAATATCAAAACCTGCACCATTAAAGCTGATTAAGTAAGAAAAGTTTTTTGTACAGTTGTAAAATGCGGATAGAATTTCAATTTCTTCTGTTTTATTAGCGGCAAACCACTGCGTATAATTCCATAAGCAAGTCGCAGAATCATAAAAAACGACACCAATCAAATAGCAATGACATGACTTCGCAGAGAATCCGGTTGTTTCAATATCAAAAAATAAATATTCAGATAAATCATTGGTGTAGAATAAATTCAGATAATCAAAGCAGGAACAATCCGGCTGCGCTGCAAGAGGCTGTGTGATTGTATACATATATTACAGAAGCACCTTTGAAAAATGTGCTCAACCCTTTCTTAAAATTTAAATATAGAAAATAATATATTAAAAACAGTAGGCGTATAAATCTCTCCACAAAACGAAATTTAACACTTCGGTGGATAGAGCTGTTCGATATAATTGTCTGAAACAGATTCAATCATTTCCGGTTCTAAATTATTAAATTCCTGCAAAATGGCTTCTTGAATAAAATTGCTGCGTTGAAAGTATTTCATTTCTTCTGCTAAAGAGTCATCACATGCAGCATCGATTTGTTCCTTTGAGATATTTTCCTGTAACCATGCTAGAATTCTAGTATCCCGTTCAATTTCCTTTTGCGCAGTTGATTGCAATGTTTTTGAAGAACGAAAGCATATAAATGCGATACCAAAGAAAATAAGAAACATAGCGCCTAGAACGATATTTACAAAAACACCGGCAGAACCTTGCGTATTAAATAAATGCAAAATACCAAAGTCATTTAATAAAAGAATGACAATACCGGCAACGCCGCAGACAGCAAATGTAATGGCTGAAGATAAATTGTCTTTTGATTTTTCATTTGTTTCATTCGTAATAATTGGCATAAAAAACTCCTTTCAGATTCGGATTAAAGTGTTATTGTTTTACAAGACAATTTTGACACTGAAATCTCTTTCGTACTATAATAATAAATAAATGTGAAAAATTAAAGTACAAAATACAATTTTGCATAAAATCAAAATGAACATAAGTGATTTTAAAATCAAAATGTTGGTGCAATAATTACATAACAAAAGTTATATCTAAAAAAGGAAGAGGATAATGTGGAACATTTAAAAAAAAGCATGTATAGCGATATCAGGAAAATATTGATTGTATCTGGTGGAACCGTTGATTATGATTGGGCACAGGACTGGTTATATAATAATAAATATGACTATATTATTGCGGCAGATAGCGGATTGCAGCATTGTGATAAGATGCATCTGTCAGTGGATTATTTGGTGGGAGATTATGATTCTGTAAATCATGAACTGTTAGAGCAGTATGAAAAGACGACGGAGACGAAAACCTATCCGCCGGAGAAAGATTATACAGATACGCATATTGCATTAAAAAAAGCAATTGAAATGAAGCCGGAATATATTGATATCATAGGGGCTACAGGAAATCGTATCGACCATATGATGACGAATATATCTATTATGAGAGAAGCAGCGGAAGCAGGGATTTTTTGCGCAATATTTGATACAAATAATAAAATATATCAGATTTGTAGCACCCATACGATACAGAAATGTAAACAATATGGGAAATATATTTCACTTATTCCGATGACACCGGAATTACAGCTTACATTAAAGGGGATGAAATATCCGTTAAAACATCAAAAGATTTATCAGGGAGAAAGTATTTGCCAGAGTAATGAGATTATAGAACAACAGGCACAAATAATGATAGAATCCGGCAGAGCAATTGTTATAGAGGCAAGAGATTAATGGGAATTTAAAAGGAAACGATAAAATTATTTCTATAAATATTTCTGAAGATACAAATAATAATTGGATGTTTTTACAACTGAATAATGAACTTTATAAAATGAGGATATATCGTATATTTATTTAATATTGATGTGAAATATGTACAAAATAATTTATAAAAGCAATATAAATTGACAAAAAAGTTACAATCTTATGCTTGAATTATGTATGAAATTGTTATAAAATAAACAATATCAGTTTATAAAACAAAAATCAATAGGAGGTCACGAGAATGAGTGAAGCAACACAGGTGTCAGCTAGAGATAGAATAGAGTCTATTCTTGATGACAGCAGTTTCGTTGAAATTGGTGCCGGTGTCAGAGCTAGAGCAACAACTTTCAACATTCAAGAAAAAGATACTTCAGCAGATGGTGTTATTACCGGATATGGAGTAATTAATGGGAATCTTGTGTATGTGTACAGCCAGGATGCGACTGTTATGAACGGTTCTGTAGGTGAGATGCATGCAAAGAAGATTGCAGGCCTTTATGATATGGCAATGAAGATGGGAGCACCGGTAATTGGTTTAATTGATAGTGCTGGATTAAGACTTCAGGAAGCAACAGATGCATTAGACGGTTTTGGTAAGATTTATCAGAAAATGTCTCTTGCATCAGGCGTGATTCCACAGATTACAGCTGTATATGGCAACTGCGGTGGTGGACTTGCTGTTCTTACAGCACTTTCAGATTTTACATTTGCAGAAGAAAAAGCAAAGTTATTTGTGAATAGTCCAAATGCATTAGAGGGTAACTACGACAGTAAATTAGATACAGCAAGTGCAACATTCCAGGCAGAAGCAGGAGTAGTTGATTATGTTGGTGATGCAGAAGCAATTGCAAATGGAATCAGACAGCTTGTTTCATTATTGCCAGCGAATAATGAAGATCAGACATTTGCAGAGAGTCAGGATGATTTGAACAGAGTATGTTCAGATTTAGAAGCTGAGATTGCAGATCCTGCATTGGCACTTACTGATATTGCAGATGATGGCTTATTCATGGAAGTAAAGGCTTCTTATGCAAAGGATATGGTAACAGGTTTCCTTACAGTCAATGGAGCAACAGTGGGTGCAGTTGCAAATCGTACAGCACTTTTTGATGAAGAAGGAGAGAAGGCGGCAGAATATGCAGCAGTTCTTACAGTAGATGGAGCAAAGAAGGCAACACAGTTTATTCAGTTCTGTGACGCATTTGAAATTCCAGTAATCACATTAACGAATGTAGAAGGATTTGAAGCAACAGTTGCATCTGAAAAAGAAATTGCAAAAGCGGTCGCTTCTTTAACAGCTGCATTTGCAGAAGCAAGTGTGCCAAAGGTAAATGTAATTACAGGTAAGGCTTATGGTAGTGCATATGTTGCCATGAATTCTAAGTCAATCGGTGCAGATATGACATTTGCATGGCCAAACGCAAGTATTGGTATGATGGATGCAAATCTTGCTGCGAAGATTATGTATGCTGATGAAATCAGCAAGGCAGATGATGTATCAGCTAAGATTTCTGAAAAGGCAGCAGAATATGCAAACTTACAGTCAAGTGTAGAATCAGCTGCTGCAAGAGGATATGTAGATGTAGTTATTGAACCACAGGATACAAGAAGACATATCGCATATGCATTAGAAATGTTGTATACAAAAAGAGAGGATCGTCCAGCAAAGAAGCACGGAACGGTCTAATAATGAGGTGAGGCAAATATGAAGAAAATAAGTATAAAGAAATCCTTATTATTGTTCTGTATGTCAGCCTGTATGTTTAGTATGACAGCATGTACCGATACAATTTCTTCCCAGTCAGCAAAGGAAAGTGCAAAAGAACAGGAAGTATTTGGTTATGAAAATGAACTTGCAGAGTGGTCAACAGATATGATTTTGTATCTGGATCACACGAACGATGATAAGATTCGTTCAGATGCAGAAGCTGCAAAGACATTAAGTGATACAAACAACACGTTATATGCTGTAGACCAGAAGGGTATGAGCAATAATATTGTTGAATTATACAATGGTTGGATTAAGTCAAGAGAAGACTTAGGTGCATTACAATCAATTGATAAACTTGATATCAATATTAGCAGTAAGACAAGTGAATTATGTACAATTTCTGTTCAGACAACATATGAAAAGAGAGCATGTACATTTGAATTTGTTATTGATAAGGATATGAATTTGGAAAGTGGCGCAATCAATCCAGAATATACGACTGGTGAAAAGGTTGAAAAGGCTGCTTTAAATACAGTTATTGGTATGGGAACCGTATTCGTAGTTTTGATTTTCATTTCATTTATCATTTCATTATTAAAGCATGTTAATAAGATTGGTAAGAAGGAAGAACCTAAGAAAGAGAATACGCCGGCACCGGTAGCACAGGTTGAAGAAGTAGAAGATGATTCAGAAGAAGTTGATGATCTTGAATTGGTAGCTGTTATTACAGCAGCCATTGCAGCATCAGAGAACACACCAGCAGATGGATTGGTTGTTCGTTCAATTAAAAAAGTTCATAAAACAGATAACTGGAGGAGATAACAATGAAGAATTATACAATTACAGTAAATGGCAATGTATATGATGTAACAGTAGAAGAAGGAACAGGAAGTGGCGTTCAGACAGCAGCTCCTGTTAAGAAAGCGGCTGCACCAAAAGCAGCACCAAAGGCAGCAGCTCCTGCAGGAGCACAGGGAGCAGTTAAAGTAAATGCTCCAATGCAGGGTAAGATTTTAAAGGTAAATACAAGTGCAGGCGCAGCAGTAAAGAAGGGTGATGTATTGCTTGTCCTTGAAGCAATGAAGATGGAAAATGAAATCTGTGCACCACAGGATGGAACAGTTGCAACTGTAGAGTGTTCAGTTGGTGATTCAGTAGAGACAGGTAAAGTATTGGTATCAATGAACTAATACCAATCAGAATCATATAAACTGGAGGTTAAAAGATGAGTTATATTATAACAACATTGGGAAACCTCGTTCAGCAGACAGCATTTTTTAATCTGACATGGGGAAATTACCTCATGGTTGCTGTTGCGTTGGTTTTCTTATATTTAGCAATCAAAAAAGGATATGAACCTCTGCTTCTTGTGCCAATTTCATTTGGTATGCTTCTGGTAAATCTCTATCCAGATATTATGTTGAGCATTGAAGATTCCAATAATGGAATCGGAGGTTTACTTCATTATTTCTATTTGTTAGATGAATGGAGTATTTTACCATCCTTAATTTTCTTAGGTGTAGGTGCGATGACAGACTTCGGTCCGTTAATTGCCAATCCGAAGAGCTTCTTGTTGGGAGCAGCAGCACAGTTTGGTATTTTTGCAGCTTATATTATGGCAATCTTTATGGGATTCCCAGATAAAGCAGCAGCAGCTATTTCTATTATCGGTGGTGCAGATGGTCCTACATCAATCTTTCTTGCCGGTAAATTAGGACAGACTGCATACATGGGACCGATTGCGGTAGCAGCATATTCATATATGTCATTGGTTCCGATTATTCAGCCACCAATTATGAAGGCATTAACAACAGAAGAGGAGAGAAAGATTAAAATGGAACAGCTTCGTCCTGTTTCAAAGTTAGAAAAGATTCTCTTCCCAGTTATTGTAACAATCGTCGTTGTATTGATTTTACCGACAACAGCTCCGTTAGTAGGTATGTTGATGTTAGGTAATTTATTTAAAGAGTCAGGCGTTGTTAAGCAGTTATCAGATACAGCTTCTAATGCGTTGATGTATATTGTTGTAATCATCTTAGGTACATCTGTAGGTGCTACAACAAGTGCTGCAGCATTCTTGAATCTTAGCACATTAAAGATTGTTGCTTTAGGTTTGATTGCATTTGCATTCGGAACATCAGCAGGTGTAATCTTTGGTAAGATTATGTGCAAACTTACACATGGCAAGGTGAATCCATTAATTGGTTCAGCCGGTGTATCAGCCGTTCCAATGGCTGCTCGTGTATCACAGAAAGTTGGTGCAGAGGCAGATCCTTCGAACTTCTTACTGATGCATGCGATGGGACCAAACGTAGCGGGTGTTATCGGTACAGCCGTAGCTGCCGGTACATTTATGGCGATGTTTGGTGTAATGTAAATAGAAATATAAATGGAGGATATGAAGATGGCAGAACAGGTGAAAAAACCTTTAAAGATTACTGAAACAGTATTAAGAGATGCTCACCAGTCTCTGATTGCTACTAGAATGACAACAGAACAGATGCTTCCAATCGTTGATAAGATGGATAAAGTTGGTTATCATTCAGTAGAATGTTGGGGTGGTGCTACATTTGATGCTTCTCTTAGATTCTTAAAGGAAGATCCATGGGAGAGACTTAGAAAGTTAAGAGATGGATTCAAGAATACAAAGTTACAGATGTTATTCAGAGGACAGAATATTTTAGGATATAATCATTATGCAGATGATGTTGTAGAATATTTTGTTCAGAAGTCTATTGCAAATGGTATTGATATCATTCGTATCTTTGACTGCTTTAACGATTTAAGAAATCTTGAAACAGCAGTAAAAGCAGCAAAGAAAGAAAAAGGACATGCACAGATTGCATTGTCTTATACATTAGGTGACGCTTATACACTTGATTATTGGAAAGAAACAGCAAAGAAAATTGAAGATATGGGTGCAGACTCAATCTGTATCAAAGATATGGCTGGACTTTTGGTTCCTTACAAAGCAACAGAGCTTGTACAGGCATTAAAGGAAGGTTCATCACTTCCAATTCAGATGCATACACATTATACATCAGGTGTTGCTTCAATGACATATTTGAAGGCAGTAGAAGCTGGTGCTGATATTATTGATACAGCAATGTCACCATTCTCAATGGGTACAAGCCAGCCGGCCACAGAAGTTATGGTTGAGACATTTAAGGGAACTCCATATGATACAGGTCTTGATCAGAACTTGTTATCAGAAATCGCTAATTACTTCCAGCCAATGCGTGAAGAAGCATTAAAGAGCGGTCTTATGAACACAAAGGTATTGGGTGTTAATATTAAGACACTTCTTTATCAGGTACCGGGTGGTATGCTTTCTAACCTTGTATCTCAGTTAAAAGATGCAGGTGCAGAAGATAAGTATCAGGCTGTACTTGAGGAAATCCCAAGAGTTCGTAAGGATTATGGTGAACCACCACTTGTTACACCTTCATCACAGATTGT
>DGTC01000003.1 GCA_002394205.1 Lachnospira sp. UBA4346
TAATAATGATTGTATTCTTAAAATCAACTGTTCTACCTTGTGAATCTGTAATTCGACCATCATCTAATACCTGAAGGAGTACGTTAAATACATCCGGATGTGCTTTCTCAATCTCATCAAATAATACAACGGAATACGGCTTTCTTCTGACTGCCTCTGTCAACTGTCCGCCCTCATCATATCCTACATATCCCGGAGGCGCTCCGATTAAACGTGACACGGAATACTTCTCCATATATTCGGACATATCAAGTCTGACAATGTTATTTTCATCATCAAACAGACTCTCTGCAAGTGCCTTAGCAAGTTCTGTTTTACCTACACCAGTTGGTCCTAAGAATAAGAAAGAACCGATAGGCTTCGTTGGATCTTTGATTCCTGCTTTTGAACGAATAATGGCTTCCGTAACCTTTGTTACACCTTCATTCTGTCCAATAACTCTCTTGTGCAAGACATCTTCAAGATGCAAAGTCTTCTCTCTTTCGGTTTCACTTAACTTTGCAACCGGAATTCCTGTCCATCTTGAAATAATCTTTGCAATTTCTTCCTCTGTGACACTTTCATGTACGAGGTCTAATTCCTTTGCCTTACTCTTCTCTTCTGCATCCCGCAACTTCTTCTGGATTGCCGGCAACTTACCATACTGTAATTCTGCTGCCTTTTCTAAGTTGTAATCTCTCTTTGCCTGTGCAATCTCATTATTAACCTGTTCTAATTCTTCCTTCAATTTGCTAATCTGGTCAACACTCGACTTCTCGTTATCCCATTTTGCCTTCTGCTGCTGGAATGTTGCACGAAGTTCTGATAATTCTTTCTGTAAGGCTTCTAGACGTTCTTTGCTTAATCGATCCTGTTCCTTTTTCAATGCAGCTTCTTCAATCTCTAACTGCATAATCTTTCGCTGCATCTCATCTAATTCTGCCGGCATCGAATCAAGTTCTGTCTTAATCATTGCGCATGCTTCATCTACAAGGTCAATTGCTTTATCCGGCAAGAATCTTTCTGAAATATATCTGTCAGAAAGTGTCGCAGCTGATACCAATGCACTATCTGCAATCTTGACACCATGGAATACTTCGTAACGGTCTTTTAGACCTCTCAAGATAGAAATCGTATCTTCTACGGTTGGTTCATCCACCATAACCGGCTGGAATCTTCGCTCAAGTGCTGCATCCTTTTCAATATATTCTCTGTGCTCATCTAAGGTCGTTGCACCGATACAATGCAATTCTCCTCGTGCAAGCATCGGCTTTAACATATTACCGGCATCCATCGAACCTTCGGTCTTTCCTGCACCAACAATCGTATGAATCTCATCAATGAACAGAATAATCTGTCCGTCACTCTTCTTGACTTCATCAAGTACAGCTTTCAATCGTTCTTCAAATTCACCACGATACTTTGCACCTGCTACCAATGCACCCATATCCAGTGCAAATATTTTCTTATCTTTTAAGGCTTCCGGCACATCTCCACGTACAATTCGCTGTGCAAGACCTTCAACAACCGCTGTCTTACCAACACCCGGCTCACCGATCAATACCGGATTGTTCTTGGTCTTTCTTGAAAGAATACGAATGACATTCCGAATCTCATTATCTCTGCCGATAACCGGATCTAATTTTCCACTCTTTGCCTTCTCTACCAGATCCTGACCATACTTTACTAATGTATCGTATGTTGCTTCTGGATTATCCGAGGTTACGGACTGGTTTCCTCTGACTGTGGCAAGTACAGACAAAAACTTATCTCTTGTAATGCCATATGTCTTAAATAACTGCTTAATTGCCTTATTCGGTGCTGCTATCATTGCAAGCATGAGATGTTCTACTGACACATATGCATCGCCCATTCTCTTTGCTTCATCTTCCGCATTCACAAGCACCTTATTCAGGTCATTGCTCACATATAACTGAACATTTCCTGATACTTTTGTCTTATTATTCAGTAAAGTCTGTACATTTGCAAGAAATGTCTCGCGGTTAATCTCCATCTTCTCGATTAAGTTCGCAATCAGACTGTCTTCAATTGTCATTAAACTATACAAAAAATGTTCCTGATCAATTTCCTGATTGCCATATTCGTATGCAATCTTCTCGCACTGATTGACAGCTTCCATAGATTTCTGTGTAAACTTATTAATATTCATAGCAATCCTCCATTCTGAAACGTTTTATTGGGTTACTGTAATTATGTTATAGCACTTGTTGTTAGCACTGTCAAGCGTTGAGTGCTAATTTATTTTTTAAAAATATGAAGCCAGGGATTTACTGGCTTCATAGAATGTATTACAGTGTAATTTTCCTGTCTTTCATGTAAAATTGTAGGTATATCATATTCTTTGTCCATATGATGTAACCTCTTCTGCTGCCATCACATTATCGTTTTGATTAAAAGAATATACCATACCTTTTTGTTCTTCCATATCCGTATTATCTGTCCAAAGCTCGCACTGCGTCATTACAGTTTCTACTGCATCGTCCATTCCATCCGGTGGGTATCTATGGCTTCTAAGCAGTTTCTTAATCATCATTCTCATTCTTGCTCTTGCAGAATCACGTTTCTGCCAATCTATTGTGCGATTTTTTCTAAGAGTGTCCGCAAGTTCCTTAGTTATGGCAATCAGTTCTTCATTTTCGTAAAAATCCTTGATTGCCTGTGGTTTTGTCAAGGCATCATAAAACGCCAACTCATCCGCTGTAAGTCCTAATTGTTCACCCTCTTTATGTGCTTCTGCAATTTTTTTTGCAAGATTTAGTAATTCTTCAATAACCTGCTCATTGGTAAGCATACCGTTTAAATAAGCATTCATTGCCTGCTGAATAATCTCACTAAACTTCTGTGCTTTTACCACATTTGTGTGTTTATAAATCTTAACCTGCTCCGCTATTAATTTCTTTAACAACTCTACTGCTAAATTCTTTTCTTTCATCTTAGAAATCTCATCAAGAAATTTCGGATCAAATAAATTGAATTCCCCTGATACATCAGAGAATAAGTTAATAACACCATCACTCTTTATGCTAGCTTTTAATAATTCATTGATTCGAGCATTCATTTCAGGAAGAGAAATCTTCTTGCCTTCTCCCTGATTCATAATTCTTGTAACAAGAACTCTTACCGATTCAAAAAAAGCAGCTTCCATACGAAGTTTTCTCTCTACAAGTGATGAGCACAATGATAATGCCTGTTTTAACAACAAAGACTCTTTCAAGTATTCTTCGCGTTCCTTTTCTTTTATCGGTGCTACAATAAAGTTCACCGCACCACTAATCGTCCTTGATCTCTCTAAATCTGTACCATCTATAAACTTTGAATAATCATATCCATGGAACAAATCCTGACAAATCGACAGTTTTTCTAGGAATTTTGGATATGCAACTTTCGCCACATCGGTATCACCATAATTTTTCTTATCACGCACCGTATAATCATTCATAGCTTGTTTCAACGCTGATGCAATCCCAACATAATCAACAACAAGACCACCCTCTTTGTCACCAAATACACGATTTACTCTTGCGATAGCCTGCATCAGATTATATCCATGCATAGGCTTATAAACGTACATCGTTGCAAGAGATGGAACATCAAATCCCGTAAGCCACATATCTACAACAATAGCAATCTTTAATGGACTTGCATTGTCTTTGAAAGTCTTCGCAAGCTCATCCTTATGACGTTTATTTCCTATAATTTGATTCCATTCTTCCGGATCCTTATTACTGCCGGTCATTACAACTGCAACTTTATCTGTCCAACTAGGTCTAAGCTCAAGAATTCTCTTATATATCTTCATCGCAATCGGACGTGAATATGCAACAATCATAGCTTTTCCAGTAAGCAAATTTTCCCTATAATTCTCATAGTGATCCAAAATATCCCCCACTAAGGATTGTATTGTTTTGTCATTGCCCAGAATAGCTTCCATCTGTCCAAGCTCTTTTTTGCTTCTCTCAACAACTTCAGCATCCGCATTTTCCGCCATAATATCATATTCCTGATCAATCAAACGAAGTGTCTGTTCATCAAGTTTTAACTTAATAACACGACTTTCATAATATACTGGTCTAGTTGCACCATCTTCAACCGCCTGTGTCATATCATAAATATCAATATAATCGCCGAATACTTCTCTTGTATTTCTGTCTTTCATAGAAACTGGCGTTCCAGTAAATCCAATGTATGTCGCATTTGGTAATGCATTACGAATAATACGTGCAGAACCGACTTTGATTTCACCCGTCTTTTCATCTACTCTCTCTTTTAATCCATATTGCCCTCTATGTGCTTCATCTGCCATAACAACAATATTTCTACGTTCAGACAAACAATCAAAAGATTCCTCAAACTTCTGCATCGTTGTAAAAATGATTCCATTCGCCTGTCTACCATCTAGCCAATCCTTCAATCCAACATCATTCTTAGACGAACTTTCTGTTAATTTTCGACAAGTGGCATGAACCGGCTCCTGTCTAAGAAAATCCTTACACTTCATAAATTGACCAAACATTCCTTCAAAAAACGTATCAAATTGAGCATACTGCGTATTTTCATAATTTCCATCTTTTGTTTTCCATTCCATGAATCGGTCTTCACCCGATGTGATAGTACCTGCTTTTGATGTCAAATGGTCACTCATAACACAAATACAGTTATAAATAAACATAGATGGTATCTCGTGCATATAATTTCTAATATGTCTATTTATTTTTCGTAATATCCATTCCGGCTATATTCAGACCATTTAAGATACATATCCTAATAATGTTCTTTAATAAATTTCTGTATTTTTCTAATCTCAGTATCAGTTAGTATGCCTCTATGTTGCAAAATTGTATCACCATTTCCTTTTACGAAAAATTTTGCAGATCCAGCTTCTGTCAATTTTCTATCGCTTGCATGAACATGCATACATTCAAGAGTACATGCAGAAGTAAAATATAAATAATATCCACTTATTTTAAATTCATAATATTTGGGCATTTTAGTCCTCCAAGTATTCTTTATCTTTACTATAAATCGACTTTACAATATCTACTTCAATATCATCCATTGTTGTTTCAAGCATTTCTCCATCAAAAGAAATTACCATTGCTTTGGAAGTATTATTCAAATTCAACACCTTGTACCCCAATTCACATTTTGTAAAGGCATACCCATTAACAATCATATCTGCTTTATCAGCTACATCTTGAATATTAACCATTTTGCACAACAACCTCCTTTATAGGTTTTAAAAATTCATTTTTGTCTATATAAAGATTCTCTAATATTGGAACCAAATCTATATATTCCTCTATTAGCTTTTCACTGTGTTTATACTTTGTCATTACTACAATATATCCGTCATCCCATTCATTGATTGATGAATAATATTCTAACGAATAGGGAGAACGAAACTTTATTACAGTATTTCCAAATTTAAAAATAGTGTATTGACTATCATTTGATAAAATTGCATTTTCCATAATAAGACTTCCTCCTGTAGTAATGTAATAATTATAAATCTATATTTATCATATCACACAACTTGTAATTTTCCAATTTATTTTGACATTGTGTTCTATGCTGAATCATCATACAAACACCCTAAATCCCTACACCTGCAAATACGCCTTAATATTATCCAACACCTTACGGCTCAGCAAATCATACGCCTGTGCTGTCATGCCGGCTGAAGCATCTGTGCAGATGACATTCGGAAGCTGCATAAATTCCTCTGCGATTTCTGTTCCTAAGCCATCTTTGGTATCGCTGCAAAAGATGTTGTCTGAGTGACTGCACCATTCTTTCAGACACGCTAAATCTGCTGCTGGTCCGATTGATGTGTTTATCATGATTTTGCCATTTCCGAGCTTTGCAAATTCTTCTGCGCCGAGCAAGATGACATTTTTATTCAGGCACGTAATGACAACCTGCGATTCTTCAAGAAGTGTATGAAGTTCTTTATAATGAATTCCTGCTTCTTCTAAGTCTGATTTCACACTTCTTGCAAAATAAGAAATATCCGCACCCAGCATTTTTAATGCTGCCGCTGTCTGTCTTCCGGATGTACCCATTCCTACGAAGCCTACCTTTAATCTGGTTAGTTCTAACGAACGCTCCTGCCACATCGGATAATCATACCCATGAAGAATCCGAACCAATTGATAAATGACATATTCTGTCACACCTTGATCTCCGTAATCACGGATTCCGCTTACTGTGATACCATGTGCCTCTGCATAGGCAATATCTACGTTCGCACTTTCTTTACTATACAAACTACAGCTCATTCCAATATATTTTACATTTGGCACAGCTGCCAAAACTTCAGCATCTATTTTCGGATATGTTCGAACCAGCACTGCATCGGCACCGCCAATGCATTTGATAATTTCTTCATTGGTTTCCGGCAATGTATCATAACGAATAATTTCATTTGCGTACTGCTCTAATTCCTGCTCTGCCCATGGTTCTAATGCTACCGGTCCTACTTCTACTAATTTATGAAACTTCATGCCTTATTTCCTCCTCATCATTTTAATAAAACTGAATTGGTGATACGAGATTGCGCAGCAGTGCAACAACACTCCAGCCGGCAATTGCACTTGTAGATGAATAAATATCTACCACAGCCTTAATCCCATCTGTCTCTGCCGTAATACAATGATCATCTCCTACAAACTCCGGTACGCTCGTAATCTGCGCTGTTGCTTTATCCGGTCCGACACTTGCGAGTGCGCTTGCAATCGCTACATTTACCTTTGTGGGAAGCAGCGCAATAGCTTCTTTGGTCGTTCCCGTAAATACAGTCGATTCCTGTTCATCTGTGAGTAATTGTTCTGTAAATAACGGTGTATTCTGCAATGATTTTGGTCCTTTATGGGTATGAATTCCCGCCTCAATACTGACACTATCACCATCTGCTCCAAATGGCTGGTCATGTGTAACACCTGCCTGTGCCATCAATGCTACTGTCTGCAACACATCAAATCCACCAACTGCACCTGACGGAATATTAACCTTTGCCCCCGTCTGCTGTGCCGCTTTAATCACTGCATTTTTAAAATCCTCATCTGCCAGTGCCCCAATCGACAATGGAACAACACTTGTACCCTGCTGTAATGCCTGAATTGCTGCTTCTTTGAATAACGCAATCGAAGCCGTTTCTACTAAATAATCCGGTTTTAATGCCAGTAATTCTTCTAATGTTTCACATACCTGTGCATCTGTTCCTCCAAGAATTCTCTTCGCATCCTCTGCTTTCCGTGAATACGCTCCTGCCAAATGGTATCCTTTCAGCAACCCTTTCTTGTATGCTGAAACGACAATTTCTCCTAAAAATCCACATCCCATAATAACAAAGCTCTTATTTTCTGATTCTATTCTCTGACGCATAATATTTCCTTTCTTTTCTGCTTCGCAGTCGCTTGATTTTCTTTCGCTCATTATAGCATAAATGTCAAACTTTTACATTGTATTGCGGGTAATATCAAAAAAGATACAGGTAAGAATTCTCCTACCTGTATCTTCCTATTTTTATTTTGTATTTCTATTTTATTTTTCTATTTTGTTTTATCAAAACAAATGCAGTCTTTGGTTCCTTTTTTGCCTTCATATAACGCATGATCGGCTCTGCTAAACCACTCATCATAGTTATCCTCATCACGACCAAATGCTACGCCAATTGTAACAGTAACGTTACTTTTGCCTTTTCCATCTTGTGAAAAATCTGTCATATGAATATAGTTCATAAAATCAGCCAATCTGTTACTAATATTGGTAAAATCGCCTTTTGCATCTCCAATTACAACAAATTCTTCACCACCCCAACGATATACGGTATCGTCCTTAAAAAACAGTTGCAATTCATGTGCTAATTTCTTCAGCACGTAATCCCCATAAACATGCCCATAAGTATCATTAATATGCTTAAAATCATCAATATCTGCAATAAATAACCAATAATTATGTGCAGTTTCTTTAAAATAAATCTCATCTACATGTTTATACAAATATGCCCGGTTTCTTAATCCCGTTAATTCATCTTCATTTGCCTGTGCATAAATACTCTGCTCTGAACGTAACAGAATGTGATCATTGGCATTCATAAATACTACCAAAAATGAAAATACAAAGAAAGCATTTAATAATAACGTACCATAAGATATCTTATCATCTAACAGATAGAGCGGTTTATGATATATATTCCATAATACTGCTATATAAAAACTGCCAATTGAAACTGCTGAATAAATGTTCGCCAGTTTCTTCTTTGAACCAATCTTTCGTCCCATATAGTCTGAATAATACAGAATTGGAATACATGACATACAATACAATAAAAATCCTGAACGTGTACCAAGACATATTGTAGCATAACACATATATACACTAATTTCTAAATAACAGCATCGAATATACAGTGAGAATCTCTTTTTATTGATTGCAATATATAGCAAACCATATACCGTCACACTAAATATATTCGCCACAACAAGTTCTGAAATATGAAGATATTTATAAAGAAACAACATCATCAAATGTATTAATAATAGTACGGTATTTATTCTCCTTGAATATCGTTTTACGAATCCTACGCCTATGTAGTTCTTCGCCCTCTCTTTCATGTTTTATTACCTCATCACATCACAGTATTACAAACGTATAATATTATACTGTGAAACGAATATCTTGTCTACCAAAAATCTTTAATTATTTATATTTTTTACTATTATTTTTAAAAATGTTACGATTAAATATATTAAGCAACATTTACACCATATCAATTTTGCAAATACATCTTCTGACACCCGAATCCTATAATATAAAATATGGCAAGCCGATTTTATTTTAAAACCAGCTTACCATGTTCATCAAATAAGACACTGCTTCCGACATCAATTCCCTGCTCATATAAATATGCATCAGAAATCTTTCGGATGATAGATGCTCCCTTTTCATCCTGCAACGTAACAACTGCACACACCTGCGCATCCTCTGCCAGTTCTTCACATCCAAAATCTAAATCTTCTTGTATTTTCATAACAGTGTAATACATGTATATCCCTCTTTTCTATCAGATATGTCCATGCTTATATCAGAGCATAAATCAAATATGCTCCTCCATCCAATCCAAAAAATCTTTATAAACCTGCTCTTTATCTATTTCATTGAGCAATTCATGTCTGTCATTTTCATACAATTTCATAGAAACGTCAAGAATTCCTGCTTTTTGCATCATTTGATAAACTTTGCGAACGCCTTTTCCATAATTACCAATTGGATCTGTATCACCTGAAGCAATCAGAATCGGCAAATCTTTTCGGATGCGTTTCACATTTTTATCCTGACAGTCAAAAAACACTGTATCCATCAGCCCTTTATAACCATTTAAAGTAAATTTATACGTACACCATGGATCTGCATAATACTTCTGAACGGATTCTACATCTTTACTGAGCCAGCTTCTCTCATAGACTGTTCCTGTAAAATCTAATCCATGTGACGGTTTCCCAAACATCAGCTTTTCTGCAATCAGACTTCTATGATATTCTCCATATCGCAATGTTAAAATTTTAACTAAACTTAGTCCTGCAAGTGTCACAATAGGATTTACATAACCTGTCCCTACAATAATTGCTCCCTGTAAACCATCTGCATACTTTGCAAGATATTTCCGAAGCAAATAAGAACCCATGCTGTGTCCTAACATCATATATGGAACATCTGGATATTCTTTCTGCATTTGTTTCCGTAACCGATGCATATCCTGAACAAGTGTTGCACTCGGATTCTCTTTACAGAAATATCCCAAATGTGTATCATCTGCAGCAGATGCACCATGGCCTAAATGATCATGACCTACAACTACCCAACCATGTTGGTTCAGATAGTCTGCAAATCCTTCATAACGCATAATATATTCCTGCATACCATGCGTTATTTGCAGCACGCCTTTTATTTCATCCAAAACCGGAATCCATTTACATGCATGTAATTGTGTCTTATGATCTGCTGATAGAAATAAAAATTCCTGCTTCATCGTACACCTCATTTCAAGATTTATAACACTTTATTATATATTTAACTTTCCCGATGTATCAATCACACTCATCGGAACATAATTAATTGTATAAATCAATTCCTGATTGTCTGTTCCCGGACATACCATAATTCGATGATTCTTCCATACATAAGAGCCATCCCGTTCCCTTGTACGGAATAATTTTGCTATGAACGGTCTTTGTTCTTCTTTGATTCTGTCTATAATAGTATCTGTTCTTACCCATTCTAAATATTCCTGAATCTCCTCCGGATGAATATAGCGCACAGCCGCTTTTTTGGCTATTTCAGCTATATCATAATATTCCTGATTCGGATCAAAATTATCCAAATATAATTCATCTAAAAATACAGAGACACAGTTTCTTTTCAAATTAATTGTAAATACCGTATCATTAAATAATGCAATTGTATGATTGGTATAATCAATCTTATTGGTGCGTAACACATTTTTATCATTGGTCAGATTCATATTCTCAATTTGGTATACGGACTTATCATCTGATTCTACTATCTTTCTAATTCGAAGACGAATATAATGCTGTCGCACCGTATAGTCAAATTCGTAAATTCGCTCTGTATTCTGAATTTGTTTCAAGAAGTTTCGAAAATGCACAGATAATGATGAATTCTGATCATTTAGAATCGTCTGAATTTCTTCTATTCTGTTTAACCCTGTCGAAATAAATACATTTAAGAAATATTCATTCCAATATAAAATATTTACATGGCTACCGGATAATTCATAAATTGCAAGCGGTTTATCCGTAGTAAATTCAATTTGACCGATTTTATCAAAATAATATGCTGTCTTGCGATCTTCCGGAACTCGATAATGTACTTCTAAGAATTGCAATACATCTTGAAGCTCCATCGGCTTTCCTAAATAGTATCCCTGAACCTTTTCACATCCAATTCTTCTAAGGAAATCATATTGTTCCGCTGTTTCAACACCTTCTGCAAGAGTTTGTACCCCTAACTTTTTCGTCATACGCACAACATTTTCAATTACTATCTTTGATTTATCATTAAACCTATCTAAGAATCCCATATCCAATTTAATCAAATCAAAATCGCAGCGATCTAACATATTCAGCGAAGAATACCCTTCTCCAAAATCGTCCATCCATACCTGATATCCTGTTTCTCTAAACAATTTTGAAGTTTCTAGAACTTTCTTCGTATCTCCTAATAATGCAGACTCTGTTATTTCTATATGAATCATTTCCCGTGGTATATCATATTTGTTTAATGCATTTTCAATTTCTGTAACCATATCACACATCAGTAAGTCTATTCTTGAAATATTCAAAGATACAGGAACTGTATATCCGCCCTTATCCATTCGCTCTCTCATCATGCGACATACTTCATTCACCATAAATATATCTAACTTATAAATCTGATGACTCTCTTCTAATGCACGAATAAAATCTACCGGTTCTAATAGCCCTTTATCTGGATCTTCCCATCTTGCAAGTGCTTCAAACTCACATAATGCATTGGTTAATGTTCTATAAATCGGCTGGAAAAAGACGCGAATCTGTCCATTTTTGATAGCACCCTCAAGTGCATGTACAACATAATCATTTAATTCAACAATATGTTCTATATTCTCATCATAGAAACAGTATTTCTCTCCAATAGAATCACGTATAACATCACAGGCTAACTTTGCACAGTCACAGGCTTTTGCAATATTGTCACATTGTTCATCTATCTTACAGATACCTGCCTGCAGCTCAATTGCTTCACTACTATAAGTCACCTTGAAATCATCACATAATTCTGTTACTTGTGTCGTCAAATCAGACGAACTTGTCAGCACTACAAAATGATCTTCTGCATATCTTGAAACCAGACAATTCTCAAAACGCAACTGCAGCATGTCTGCAAGATTACGAAGCAGCCAATTTCCGTTTTCATCACTATATTTTACATTAAACAAATTGAATCCGCGAACATTAAAATAAATCACATAATACTCGTCTGTCTCCATCCTGGACTGTATAATCTGCTGCGCACTTGCATAGAATGGTCCGATACGAAGCAAGCCTGTAATCTCATCCGTACCCGTACTAATCATGACATTATCTTCCGGTTCAACCATAAAGATTACAATCACTTTACCATATACAATGTCATCTACAATCTGAGCATAATCTTCCATTTCTTTTACATGCCCGATTTTTGTAGAAACACGATATCTTAAATGTGTAAATTTATCAACATTCGTGGAAACTGCGATTGATGAAATATCCCTGACATGATTTAAATCGTCTTTAAAAATCAAATTGCTAAAACACTTATCTGAAAACTGATAAAAGTCTTTCTCAGAATCACAGTCAAAGAATTCCCACGTCCATTTGTTGGCATACAATATTTCTTTGCTGTCATCTGCACGATACACAAGTAATCCTCCCGGCATCTGTGTAATCCATTCTGATATCGGCTTCTCATAGTCTAATCTATTCCCCATTATCACATACCTCTTTCTGTCACCATAAACTGCACTGTAATCTTATTCATTATAATGTAAATTTTATTCACACCTTATTGTTTATAGTATAACATATTTTTCAGATAATGTATTACAATTTTATATATTTTCTAATTATTTAACATTTTATACTTTAGTACCATCTATTGTATCTCAATTCCCACAACCTGAACTGCACCCTCTTTGCGAATATCTACAACATTTGAACTGCCGGCTCCAAAATAATGATTCATATACGCTGCAAACTGTTGTGCTTCCTGTGTCGGTACAATGCTCATGATAACACCTGCAAACCCGCCCCCATGAACTCTGCACACACCTTTATCTGTCAATCGTTCTTCTGCAAGTGCAAGTGCAAATGGAATTTTTTGCTCTTTTGGACTGCCTGCACAATAACAATTCTGCAGCAATTTATATGATGAATTTCCAGATGCTTCTAACAATGATAACATTTTCACAATGTCCTGTTCTTTCACTGCCTTTGCAAAATCCTCTACACGCTGATTTTCATGGAAGAAATGCATTGCACGAAGATATGCACGGTCGTTTAAACTGTTCTGCACATCTATCATTTCTAACAATCTGTCTATATTCATTTCGCATAACCGTTTACATCCAAACTGCTCTGCAACCTGATACATTTCCAATGGTACGGATGAATATTCTTCACTTAAATCTGCATGTCCTTTTCCTGTATTGGTAAGAACAATCCGATAACCATACTCCTCAAATGTTACGGGAATCTGCTCATAATGAATCTCATCTTTATCTGCAAAATCTAATAAAATTGCTCCACCACTTGCACATGCCATCTGATCCATAAGTCCCGATGCTTTGTTCCAATTGTGATTTTCTGCGTATTGACCAATCTTGGCACAATCTGTAAGATTCATCTGATTGTCATTAAACAAAAAATTAATTATCGTACAGAACAACATTTCAAATGATGCAGACGAACTAACTCCGGCAGAAGGGATGACATTGGATGTAATATATGCATCAAATCCTCCTGCCGCAAACCCAAACTGCTGCGCTGCCTCTATCATTCCCGCGATAAGCTCGGCTGTCATCTGTGTTCCTTTTAAAGCAAACTTTTGTGTATATTTTGAATCTCCTGCAAATCCTAACGGTATCTCAATCAGCTCGTCATACCCTTCACTAAAGATTCTGACAACGGAATCCTCTCTCTTTTTTACTGCTGCAATGGAATCCATATTGATACTGGCAGCAATTACTTTTCCTCCGTTGTGGTCTGTATGATTTCCAATAATCTCACTGCGTCCCGGTGCTGAAAAAAACATTTCCGGCTGTGTCTGAAATGTATTTGCAAACCCTTGTATTAATGTGTTATACCGTACACGCTGCCCACTTTGTGTTCCATATAATTCTTCTAAAGATACGGATTTCATTTATCATATCTCCTCTATAAAATACATTCTACTGCTAAAATCTTTCATCAAACGAATCTTATCATTAAATCCTGTGGCTGCAAATGCACTTGCAACCTGAATACCGCCATACATCATTGCATCTCCATATGCTGTCATGTCTTCTGTCTCAGAATCCATTTTTACCATCTTTGACGCTACATGATGCACAAGGGAATCCGGACGAATATGCACAGGCGTTGCCGTATTAATCAATCCGCCAAATTCCTTAATATTAATCTTAAATGGAATATTTCGGAACCGATACTGCTTATCTGGATTTAATCCTGCAGCATAGTACATTCGATTGGCATGATTTGGACGAATAAGTTTCTCCATTGCAAGTCCAACCGCCTGTTTTTTATCTTGTGATACAACACACCAATCACAGGTTTCTCCTGTATCAAAAGATGCTGTTCTATAAAACGTACCAAGCTGCATGACTTTACGAATCTTTTTATATAATGCAATCTGCTCCCCAATTTCAGCTAATTCTTCTTTGTTGTAATCACAAAGATTACATTCATATCCTAAATTTCCAAATGCCGCCACATTAAATCTTGTTGCGAGCGAAATATTGCGCAATGTCTGATGATTTGGAACATCACTGACATGTGCCGTATATACATTCTGCGGATAGCCATAAGAATATCCATTCTGAATCGTTGCACGTTCACATGCATCCGTATCATCACTCGCCCAGATTTGTGGGAAATACGAAAGAATTCCCAAATCAAACCGATTGCCGCCAGAAGCGCATCCTTCAAATAAAATATCCGGAAAACGTTTCGTTAATTCCTGCATACAATGATACAATCCCAACACATAACGATGTGACAGCTCCATTTGCTGCTGTGCTGATAAATTCTTTGAAAAGTAATCACTAAAGTTACGGTTCATATCCCATTTAACATAAGAAATATTTGCTGAGGAAAATACCCTGCTCATCTCATTGATAATATATTCACAAACTTCAGAATTCGACAAATCCAGAATTCTCTGATTTCTGCCTTCCGCATGTGTGGATTCTGACACCTGAATTGCCCACTCCGGATGCTTTCTGTACAGTTCGCTGTTGACACTAACCATCTCCGGCTCAACCCAGATTCCAAAGTCCATTCCCATTGCGTTAATCATATCTGCAATCCCTTTCAGTCCATTTGGTAATTTCTTCTCATCGCATATCCAATCACCAAGGGAACTTGTGTCATCATTTCGATTCAAAAACCAACCGTCATCCATCACAAATAATTCGACACCAACTTCTTTTGCCTGCTTTGCAAGACGCAGCAATTTACTCTCACTGATTTTAAAATATGACGCTTCCCAACTATTTAACAGAACCGGACGAATGCGATTGCTCCACGCTTCTCTTACTATATGATGTCTTACAAATGCATGCATCTGAACACTCATCTGTGAAAATCCTGCTGCCGAATACGTCATAACCGCATATGGTGCTTCAAAACAATCTCCGCCAGCCAAATCCCATGCAAATGTGTCAGGATTAATTCCACTAAGCACACGCAGCTTATCGTAGGAATTTACCTGACAGATTTCTGTATGATTGCCGCTGTACACCAGATTGAACCCATATGCTTCACCCGTCTGCTCCGTTGTCGACTTTCTTGAAAGCATAAAGAACGGATTCGCCATATTCGATGAATTACCAGTCAAAGAACCTATCCGAAATGTACCCGCGCTAATACTCGTTCTATGCATCCCCATTTCCCGAATCCACGCTCCATGAAAGGTGGTAATCTCATAATCTGAAGACTTAAAATCAAGCTGCATACTCATCAGTCGTTGAATCCGAACTGCCTCTTCTCCAAGATTGTATACACGACTGCTGCGTGCAATGACATCACAATCCGCAAAAACCACATAAATAAGTTCTAAACGCATTTTTTGTGCTTCATCTTCTAAAAAAATATGAAGCGTATCTGCCTGTCCATCTTTGGCTTGCGGCGTTGGAAGACCTGTTAAGCCTTCCACACCTTCTGTGATTTCATACCCCTTGTAAAGAAAATTCGTCGTTGTACTTCCATCTGCGCAAATAACATCTATCAGTGGTTCTCTGTAATCGCCTCGTCCTCTCCCTGACATTTCAAGACTAGAATCGTCTAACGAAAAATCATATTCCGGTGTCTTGCACACCACGGTTGTTCCCGGCGCAAATGCATATTTCTGTTGAAAGGCTTCTCTGCTCATATGAATCTTTCTTCCATAATACAAATGTTCCAAATATCCACCCGGCATTACCCAGAAACTATATGTGGTATGTTCCGTTTCCAATATAAACGTACCATTTTCTTCACGAATCATATATTATTCTCCCTTTTCCATAACAGTCTGCTTACTGAACTGATTTGTGTTCTGCCTGTAATTTTGCTGTAATCTCTTCCATTTTTGCTTCATTTAACTGATATTTCTTACGGAAATATACAACGGCACATAACAGACCGATAATTGGAATCACTGTCATTGTCATTCGAAGCGCAAACAAATTATTTCCTGCTTCTTCTACAACTTCCACTGCATCTGTATTACTGCTCAAATGACTAATTGATAAACAAATGGCTACAACAAGTGCTGCAATTCCTGATGCAAGTTTTACAACAAAGGTCTGCATTGAGAAAATAACGGATTCATCACGGCGATGATTCTTTAATTCCCCATAATCAACCGTATTTGCAAGGAAAATCGTTGTAAGTACAAGTAACATTCCATTTGCTGCAAAGATAAAGAATGCAGGCACAAATAATACAAATACATTCGACATTGATGTAAATACCAATATAAGAAGTACGAAATATCCTGCAATTGCCATAATAAAACTTGTATAAAAAATCTTAATCGTATTCATAAATTTACGAAGCAGCGGAAACATTACCATCATCGCAAGAATCTGAATTGCTCCACCAAACGTATTAAACAATGTATATGCATTGTACCAGTCTGCTCCGCCGAAATCATATTTAAAGAAATAAATAACCAAATTTGATGTAATATATACGGATGTATTAATCAGTACAATTGCTACCACAACCGTCAACGCCTGATCATTTTTTAACAAAGAGGAAAACATCTCCCGAACCGTAGGTGCTTCCAAATCAACACTGGATTTTTCCTTGATATTGATACAGGTAATCAGTGTAAATACAATGAAAATAACTGCAACAATCAATGCAAACCACTGAAAACCTGCTCGTTCATTACCATGTCCCAATGCATTGACACAAAGCATTGTAATGACTGTAATTAAGGCAGAACCCACACCTGCACAAGATCTCGCAAGTGTTGACATATGTTCTCTCTCAGAACCACCATTTGTAAACGCAGGAATCATTGACCAATATGGAATATCCATCATAGTATACGTAACGCCCCAAAGAATGTACGTAATTGCTGCATATGCAACTAATCCTGAACCTGTCAGTGCAATCGGAGCTGCAAACATCAGATATAAAATAATTGCATTAAATATTGTACCAATCAGTAACCATGGACGGAATTTTCCATACTTTGTTCTCGTTTTTGCAACGACAATTCCCATAATCGGATCGTTAAACGCATCAAATACACGTGCTGCCATCAGAATAATTCCCATTGCAATCGCACTTACTCCTAAAATATCCTGATAATAATACAGGATATAGCTTGCGCAAAACATGTATACCATATCTTTCCCCACTGCGCCAAGACCATATGAAACCATCTCTTTTTTACTTAACATAATACCCTCCATTCTGAAGCACTTGCATTATTTTCCGTTCATTGCAATCTTTACTGCTTCGTATGCTCCATCATATATTCCTGCTTCTTTATTTTTGATAATATTTTCACACATATCCTTAAGTATCGTTTCTTCCTCTAAGAATAACTGCATCATCTGAATGGTGTGTGCAATATCTCTACACTCTAATGTTCCATCACCAATCTCTGCTGAATGAATTGCACCCCACTGTTCATGTCCGCCTACTCTCTTGATAAATAATTTTGGAACCGGATAGAATGATAATTCACTCGGCTTTGTTACCAATACATCACAGCTTCTCATTAACAAATTCGTTGCGTACACTGCCTGAAAGATATTTTTATGATAAAATGCATGAATTCCTTCCACTTTTCCTTCCAATGCTTCTGTCGCAAATGCAACGGTATTCTCCCAATTATCAAAATGTTCTGTTGCATAATGTTTAACCTGTGGAATACTTGCAACAATATCATCATAAACATTTTTATAATCGCCTACATTTACATATAATACGGCTTTCTTCTGTTCAATATATGGTAATAAGAACCGGATAATCTCTGTAAAGATTTCTTTTTGTGCACCTGCGCCGCCAATTGTCAACAGGAATCTCATTGCTTCACCATTCTTCTTGCGATTCATTCTGCGCTTACAATCTTCTTCGATATTGCTTACAAGCTCATGGTCAACATAATGTCCTGTATATTTTAGGCTGTCTGCATCCATCGGATGTAACACGTGCTTCCCATCCATACCATTTAGAATCCGGTATCCCTGATATGCAAAATGTGTCTGAACTGTATGGATACTTCCTTCTGAGAAATGTAATGCCATTGGCCAGTTATCCGGAATCGCATTGACAACACGATTCATTCCTGCATGCATTGCTGCCTGTGCCGGCCATACATGTGTTGCAATCACCGGTATTTCTTTTGGAACTCCTTTAAAAACAGGTGCCATCAGTTCTGCATTCTTCTGATCCTTTGCATTATACGTAATCTTACGGAATCCTTCGTAATTTACCGGTTCCCAGACAAATTTGTTAAATAATCGGCTCTTTTGTGACAATCTTGAACCCAATGAATACAAATCATTCTGAGAACTGATAACCTTTGTACAGGTTGTATCCGGATATCCATTCAAATCCATCCAATACGGTGTATATCCCAATGCATGTGCAGCAGAAGCAATCGCCATGGAGATTCTGTAATGACCAAATCCCATTCGGATATTCCCAACAATCACACCTTTTTTCGTGTCAAATTGTGCTGTTGCTTTATCCTGCTTCTTTGATACACGAATCTCCTGAATTCCCAACATATCTCCCAACGTCGCATTTGGAATAACTCTTGTATACAATGTTGCATTGGTATCGTCCCCGAACTTCTTTGCGAACTTCTTTTTAGATTTACATGCACTCTTATAATCCTTTGTGCGAATCTTATTTCCAAATATTTCTTTTGCATAATCTTTACGAATACTGCCCATACTTTTTACCTCCTGTTATTGTTCAATTCCGTTCATTAAAATATCTACTACGCTTGCAAGTCCCTGCTGATACGTCATATGATTCTGTACGAGAATATCCCTACCGAAAAACTGTTCCAATGACGCTTCCATCATCATCTTAAAAATAGATAAATTCACCGGTCGAATCACTTCTTCTTCAACTCCCTGCTGCATCAGCCCAAGTGTCATTTCCCAACCATTCTCTAAACGCTGCTGCACACGGTTATACACTTCCGGAAACTTTTCCTGTAACAAATATAATTGGTTAAAATCAATCTCTTTATATCCTTCCGGCAACACACCCAAAATACTGCGAATCTTCTCAATGGTTGTCAAATCTTCATTTTCAACAATTTCATGTTCGCTCATTTTAATATTGTCAAAAATATAATCAACCATTCCAAGAAGCATCTCCTGTTTGCTGTCAAAATAATGGTAAATGGTCTTCTTACTCATACCAAGCAATCCGGCCACATCATCCATCGTAAACTTCAGTCCTTTTTCTCGAAATGCTGCAATGGAACCTTTGAGAATCTTCTCACGGATATCTTGTTCCTCCTGCATCTGCTGCTTCCTCAAATCTCAGGCTCCTTTCTATTTTTCTTCACTCTTTGGAAACTTATTTTTTATTTTGCGTTTCCTTTTTCTTTATTTTATCATAGAATATCTGTGTGCACAATTCACAGCATTGGAGAATTACCGTATATATTTTTGTGCATTTTGTATAATTTCATCATTTTCCCTTTTATTTTGCGTTTATATCTCTTATAAACAAGAAAGAATCCAATATTTTCCTTTTATGTGAGAAGTTCCCTATAATACTTCGGGTGTCAAAAAATGCTATAATATAAAAAATCCCTCAAAATAAATTTTCTTTCAAATCTATTTTGAGGGTATCGCAATCAATCGGACACGGGTTCGGCTCCCGTCTTCATACGATTTATATTTATTTGTATCATTACATTATTGATTCATACATATCTTATAAATCAAATAACGACAACTGGTTACTTTCTGCCATATCTTTTAACATTCCCAAATCAGACAATTTTTCCACAACAACCTGTCCTACTTTACCTCGCTGACGCAAATCATCTTTCGATAAAAATTCACCATCTCTGGCTGCAATTTCAATAGATTCTCCGGCAACTTCACCTACTTTATCAATGACTTTAAACGACGGCATAATCTTTCCGTCAATAATCTGGAATGTTCTCGCCTTTGCCTTATAAATATCAATCGGTGTAAAATCATATCCTCTTGCATACATTTCCTGAACAATACGCATATCTTTCAATTCATCTTCTTCCGAATTTGATAACTTACCGCCCGGCGCCTCACTTCTACGTTTCTTATAATCATTGATGAAATACTCTAACTTGTCTTTTCCCATTGCCATCTTTTCGTAATCGAACGCATTTGCACGAATACTAAAGTATGCACAATAATATGCCAATGGATAGAATACTTTACAATATGCCACACGCCATGCCATCATAACATACGCAGCCGCATGTGCCTTTGGGAACATATATTTGATTTTATTACATGACCAAATATACCAATCCGGTACACCATGTTCCATCATAACCTGTTCATCTTCCGGTTTGAGACCTTTTCCTTTACGAACTTTTTCCATGATAGAGAACGCCAGTTCACTTTCAAGTCCTTTCTGAATTAAATAGACCATAATATCATCTCGTGTACAGATTGCCGTTGAAATCGTTGCCTTTCCTTCCTGCAACAATGTCTGTGCATTGCCCAGCCATACATCGGTACCATGTGACAAGCCTGAAATACGAACCAAGTCTGAAAACTGCTGTGGCTTCGCATCCATTAACATCTGCATGGCAAAATCGGTACCAAATTCCGGAATTCCAAGCGCACCCAGTTTACATCCGCCAATATCCTCCGGCGTAATTCCAAGTGCTGATGTATCCTTAAATAATGACATAACCTCTTTGGAATCCAATGGTATCTCCAATGGATCAATTCCTGTTAAATCCTGCAACATACGAATCATCGTTGGATCAAGATGTCCTAAAATATCCAGCTTTAACAAGTTATGGTCGATACTGTGGTAATCGAAATGTGTTGTAATAATCGGGGATTTCATATCATTTGCCGGATGCTGTACCGGTGTAAATGTATCAATTTCATCTCCGATTGGAAGTACAACAATACCACCCGGATGCTGTCCGGTCGTTCGACGAATATCAATACAGCCTTCTGCAATCCGCTCTATTTCATGACGGCGTTTTACAATGGGAATACCTGTTTTTTCACTTTTCTCCTGAAAATACTTATATACAAATCCCTGTGCTGTTTTCTCTGCAACCGTACCAATGGTTCCTGCCTTAAACGTCTGTCCTTTTCCAAATATAACCTCTGTAAATGCATGTGCCTTACTCTGATATTCATTGGAAAAGTTCAAATCGATATCAGGTTCCTTATTTCCCTTGAATCCCAAGAAGGTTTCAAACGGAATATCAAAGCCCAATTTATTCAACTTATGCCCACATTTTGGACAAATCTTATCCGGCATGTCACAGCCTGCACCACCGGCAAATTTCTTCACATCTTCCGAATAAAAATCACTGTAATAACATTTTGGGCACAGATAATGCGGACTAAGCGGATTTACCTCTGTGATACCGGCCATTGTCGCTGCAAATGAAGAACCTACGGAACCTCTTGAACCAACCAAATACCCATCGTCATTCGACTTCCATACCAGCTTCTGCGCAATAATATACATAACCGAATATCCGTTCGATATGATAGAATTCAATTCTCGCTCCAATCGTTCCGTAACGATCTCCGGTAAATCCGGACCGTAAATTTCATGGGCTCTGTCGTGACAAATCTTACGAAGCATCTGGTCTGAATTCTCGATAACCGGCGGTCGTTTATCCGGCCGCACCGGAATAATATCCTCACACATATTCAAAATCTTATTTGGATTGGTAACGACAATTTCATATGCCTTATCTGTTCCTAAATAATCAAATTCCTGTAACATTTCCTCTGTTGTATGAAGATATAACGGCGGCTGTTCATCTGCATCTGCAAAGCCTTTTCCTGCCATAATAATTCTTCTGTAAATTTCATCTTCCGGATTTAGGAAATGAACATCACAGGTTGCAACAACCGGCTTATGAAACTTTGCTCCCAGCGCAACAACACGTCTGTTCAAATCTCTTAAATCTTCTTCATTCTGTACATAGCAGTCTTCTTTTTCAATCATAAACTGATTATTTCCAATCGGCTGAACTTCCAGATAATCATAAAATCCTACAATTCTGGCAATCTCAGCATTAGAACGACCATTTACCATCGCACGGAATAATTCACCTGCTTCGCAGGCACTTCCGATAATCAAACCTTCCCTATACTGATTTACCACACTCTTTGGTATCTTTGGAAATCGGTTAAAATATTTCAAATGAGACATCGACACCAGACGATATAAATTGATTCGTCCCATTTCACTGGAAGCTAAAATAATACAATGGTATTGGTGTAACTTTCGAATTGCATTATCATCAAGTTTTCCTTCTTCGTTGAGCTGATCCAGTGTAAAAATATCTCTCGTCGCAAGACGCTTTACCAACTCAATAAAAATATCTGCCGTCGCCTGTGCATCATCAACTGCCCGATGATGATTCTCCAAAGACACACCTAAATGTTTTGCCAATGTATCAAGTTTATAATTGTTCAAATGTGGAACAACAAACTGTCCCATTAGCACAGTATCCATATAGGTATAATCGGTTTCTATACCCATTTTTTCAGCTTTGTTTGTGATAAAACTCGTATCAAATTCTGCGTTGTGTGCTACCAATACTGCACCTTCGCAAAACTCCAGAAACTTCGGTAAAATAGCTTCAATGACCGGGGCATCAAGCACCATTGCATCACTGATTCCCGTCAAATTCTCAATACGAAAGGAAATCGGCACTCTCGGATTGACAAATGTAGAAAATTTGTCAATAATTTCTCCATTCTTTACTTTAACAGCACCAATTTCAATAATCTGATCTACTTCTGCCGAAAAACCTGTTGTTTCCAAATCAAATACAACAAAGGTATCATCTGTGAAATTCTGTCCTCTCGGATTGGTTACAATCTGCTTTGTATCATCTACCAAATATGCTTCTACACCATAAATAACCTTAAAATCCAGCTTTTCTCCACGTTTCGCATAAGCACCTTTCAAATCATCCATCACATGATTTGCTTCCGTAAATGCCTGAACAACACCATGATCCGTAATGGCAATTCCTTTATGTCCCCAACGAAGTGCCTGCTTAATAATATCTTTCGCATATGACACGCCATCCATATCACTCATCTTTGTATGGCAGTGCAGCT
>DGTC01000018.1 GCA_002394205.1 Lachnospira sp. UBA4346
CATCAACAACATACCATTTTCTTTCAATGCTTGATGCAGTAGCCATATAACTTTTCATTGGTTTTCCTCCTGAAATATTTCATATTTGCGTTATTCTAATTATGAAGTGTTCCATATATTCCGCTTATCCGGGGCATTGGTTAAGCATGAGTATTAAAAACAACTTCCTATCTGGGCGCAGTAGTCCACGCCACATTTATTGATTATATAACACTATACCACGTGTGTCAACAAAATTTAGTTAGAAAAACTGTACAAAATTGCGATTTATTCACATTTTTGCCATTCTGCATCATCGTTATCCACATAATCGATGTGCATGAGTGTCAATCCCTGTGGAGGCGCTGTCTGTCCTGCCACTTCCCGATTCTGTTTGCGAAGCATTTCTTCAATATCCTGCTTCGTTGTTTTTCCACGTCCTACCTGCATGAGCGTTCCTGCAATGATGCGCACCATATTATACAAAAATCCATTTCCACGAATCCGAATTGTAATAATCTGTGATTGTTCATCTTTTATTACATCCACTGCATAAATCGTTCTTATCGTACTCTCTGCCTGCGTTCTCACACAACAGAAACTCTTAAAATCATGTTCCCCAACCAATGCCTGCGCCGCCTCCTGCATACGTGCAACATCTAATGGATGTGATACATTCCAGGTATATTGACGAAGCTGTGGAATTGGAAGTTCTGTATTTAATATCCGATATTCATATGTTTTTTGCGTATTGCAATGTCTTGGATGAAAATCAGGTGCCACTTCCCAAGATTGCTGTACAACAACATCTTCCGGCAAATATCGGTTGAGTGCATACGCCCAACGACTTCCCGGAATAGTAGATTCCGTATCAAAGACAGCTACATTTCCCATTGCATGCACGCCGGCATCTGTTCTGCTCGCTCCCGTCACATGAATCTTTTCTTTTGTCAATTCATAAATTGCTGCATCTAATACAGCTTCAATTGTCACAGCATTTGGCTGAATCTGCCACCCGCTGTAAGTGCTTCCATCATAAGCTACAACCAATTTAATTCTTCTCATCACATTTCCTTATAGAAAGATACGAATTACTATCAGAATTACCAAATATAACGCCAAAAGAAGATATGCAATATAGTCTGTCTTCGTATATTTCAATGGCTTCATTTTCGTTCTGCCTTCTGAACCATGATAGCATCTTGCTTCCATTGCCATTGCCAGTTCATTTGCACGACGAAATGCTGATATAAATAAAGGCACCAATACCGGAATCATTGCTTTTGCTCTCTGAATCAGATTGCCTTTTTCAAAATTCGCACCTCGCGCCATCTGCGCTTTCATAATTTTATCTGTTTCTTCTATTAAAATTGGGATGAATCGCAATGCAATTGACATCATCATTGCAATCTCATGTACCGGCACTTTAAATACCTTTAAAAATCCCAAGCCTTTTTCTAAACCATCTGTCAAATGATTTGGTGTCGTTGTCAGTGTCATCAGCGATGAACCCATAATCAAATACAATAATCGGATAACCATAAAAATCGCAAGAATTGTACCTTCTTTCGTAATCGTCAGCTTCCAAATATGCACAAGCGGCTGTCCATCCGTCAGAAACAGATTAAAAATCGCACTGAAAATGACTAGAATCATCACAGATTTTAGACCCTTCACAATAAATTTCAATGGTACATTTGATAACTTAATAATCACTGCTAAAAATGCTGTCACGCCGAGGTATAACCATACAGATCTTCCTAGAAAGAGGGATATAATAAATACCAGCGTTCCCATTAATTTGACACGCGGATCTAATCGATGAATGACAGATTCTGTTTGATAATATTGTCCAATTGTAATATCTCTTAACATCTCTTATCCTCTCTATTTGCGATATACATTCTGATCAATACAAGATAAAATGCTGTCTCTTGCCTGTTCAACTGTCAGCACGCTTGTATCGACATTCCAACCTGCTTTTTTCATGTCATTCATAATATATGTGACATTTGGTGCAGCAAGTCCAATCTGTTCTAGTTCTTTATAATGTGCAAATACATTTGCAGGCGTATCATCATACATCAGTATACCATCATTCATTACCATAATTCGATTTACATATCTTGCAACATCTTCCATGCTATGAGAAACAAGAATAACAGTAATACCTGTCTCCTCACGCAAATGCTGTACGCAGCCTAATATCTCTTCTCTTCCTTTCGGATCAAGACCTGCTGTCGGTTCATCCAGAATCAATACATCTGGCTTCATTGCAAGAACTCCTGCGATTGCAACACGACGTTTCTGTCCCCCCGACAAGTCAAATGGCGACTGATAATACAGATTCTCATCTAATCCTACAAGTCTAAGTGCCTCAAATGCACGTAATTCTGTATCCATCTTTGATAAACCGAGATTCTTCGGTCCAAAACATACATCCTTGAATATGTCTGTTTCAAACAACTGATGTTCCGGATATTGAAAAACAAGTCCGACCTTACTTCTTAGCTTTCTCATATCATAATCTTTGTCATAAATATCCTGACCTTCATAAAAAATATTTCCGCTTGTCGCACGAATCAGTCCATTCAAATGCTGTATAAATGTAGACTTTCCAGAACCTGTATGCCCAATAAGTCCAATGAATTCATTCTTTTCGATTACACAGCTGACATCTTTTAATGCCTGTCGTTCAAATCCTGTTCCAATCTCATATATATAATTGATTTTATCTACAATGATTGACATATTTTCTCCATTCTGCCTAATTCTTATAGCTAAATTAACTATTTTATATTCAAATTATATTTTCTCTCAAGTTTCACTATATGATAAATATATCACCAATTTATAATAATCCCTGCAGAAACCAGCGTTACTGATATCATGTAAACATATCCTATCCTTCATATCACACAAATATTATCGAAACCGCTCTAGTTCTTGCAACAACTCTTCTGTCGTTAAGATTCCATCTTTGATTGGAAGTCCACTCTGCTGTAATTCATAAACAAGTTCTGTAACCTGTGGAACATCGAGGCGCAATTCCTTTAGATGTTCCACTTGTGAGAAGATGGTACGTGGTGTTCCCTGCATTACCAACTTACCCTCATCCATTACATAGACATAATCAGCATCGATTACTTCTTCCATATAATGCGTAATCAGAATAATCGTAACACCTTCCTGCTTATTCAATAAATGCAGTGTATCAATAACTTCTTTACGTCCCGCAGGATCTAGCATTGCTGTCGGTTCATCTAAAATAATACACTTTGGCTTCATTGCTACAATTGAAGCAATTGCCACTCGCTGTTTCTGCCCACCTGAGAGTTTATTCGGAGATGCTTTCCGAAATGCATACATTCCGACCGCTTTCAGACTACTCTCTACACGCTGCCAGATTTCATCCGTTGGAACACCAATATTTTCCGGGCCAAAACCTACTTCCTCTTCTACAAGTGTACATATCATTTGATTATCCGGATTCTGAAATACCATTCCAGCAGTCTGTCTAATCGACATTGTATTATTCTCTTCCGACGTATCCATACCATCTACCCACAATGTTCCCTCTGTTGGATACAATAGTGCATTTAAATGTTTTGCAAATGTAGATTTTCCCGAACCATTGTGACCTAATACTGCCACAAAACTTCCCTCTTTAATTTCCAGGCTCACATTATCCACAGCCGTTGTAATACTATCTACATTTCCTTCTTCATCTCGTCTAATATATTCAAATGTGAGTTTATCCGCTTTTACGATTCCCATAATCCAGCAACTCCTTCTCGCGCAATTATAAATAATTATAAAACAACATCTCTTCTATCACTTTTTACCGACAAATATTTCTACAAATGAAATGACTCACTTATCCCCACTTTCATACCTGTATAAAGAAATTTTGAGCTATTATCCTCAAGGTATCTTAATCCCTCGCTACAATCTCCACAACACATGTATTTAGGGGAAGTACATTTTCTTACGAATATTTTATCTCATAAAATTTCAAATAATTTGTATAAGATAATAAAATAATTGTCTACAATTATACTTTGTTTTGGATGTGATTACAAGTATATTAAAGAACAAAGTATCTCGTAAAATAACTCATCTCATTATATTCCCTTCACTTTTCGCAACATTTTTCTTTGAATATATGTTCTCTAAACAATTTCTTAACATCATATAGGAACTATGCTACAACTTCTTAAATAATACTATACTGCAAAAGAATTCTTACATCTTAGAGTATGTATATAAACAGAAACTTTTGTATGAAATGCAACGCCTTTTTCTAGAACTTTTCGGAATGAAATCAATCAAGCACTGTAATCTTTAAATAAAATAAAACTGCCATATAATTAATAAATAAAATACACCAATAATAAAATTATTGAAATATATAATATCTATGAATTACATGGCAGTTTTGCTGCGCTGTTTATCAAATTATATTTTGTGTCAGATTTATCAAGCCTGACTTGTGTTTATACTACTTATGAAAATCTCTCGAATTAAACTAACTCAAGGAGTACTTCCATAGCTGCATCACCTTTTCTTAAACCAATCTTAACGATTCTTGTATAACCACCCTGACGGTCAGCATACTTTGGAGCGATTTCGTCAAATAACTTGTTTGTAAGGTCTACAGTCTTTGTGTTTCTCTTTCTTCCAGCAGCTTCTGTTGGAACTTCCTTTACTACATAAAGTTCCTTAGCAATCTGCTTTCTAGCATGAAGTCTTGAAGGCTTATCCTTCTTGATTTCCTTTTCAACTGTTTCATAAACAGTCTTCTTCTTTCCATCAACAACTTCTTTAACTCTCTTACCTTCAGCATCCTTCTTAGCAACCTTAGCTGATACTGTAACTGTTTCGAAGTTGTCCTTTTCCTTAACAGCAAGTGTAATAAGCTTTTCAGCCTGCTTACGAACTTCCTTTGCTCTTGCTTCTGTTGTAACAATCTTACCGTTTTCGATTAAAGCTGTTACCTGGCTTCTAATTAAAGCCTTTCTCTGGCTTGAGTTTCTTCCAAGTTTTCTATACTTTGCCATTTTAAATTAACCTCCATTTGTAACACATATACATGCTCTTATGGACTTACTGTATATGTGTTTTTTCTACAAATCTTATATTCTTCTTTACGATTAGTCTTCGTTTGGACTAAGCTGTAAGTTTAATTCTTTTAACTTTAAAAGTACTTCATCTAATGACTTCTTACCAAGGTTACGAACCTTCATCATATCATCCGGAGTCTTGTTGCAAAGCTGTTCAACTGTGTTGATACCAGCTCTCTTTAAGCAGTTGAATGAACGAACTGATAATTCCAAATCCTCAATGCTCATTGAAAGAACCTTTGCTGATTCGTCTTCATGTGGTTCAACCATAATTTCTGCCTTAACAGCATTCTCTGAAAGATTAATGAATACTTTTAAGTGTTCGCTCAATACCTTTGCAGCAAGGCTTAATGCCTCATCTGGTGCAATTGTACCATTTGTAAAGATATCAAGTGTAAGTTTATCAAAGTCAGTATCCTGACCAACACGTGTGTTCTGAACCTTCATATTCACACGTTCAACCGGTGTATAGATTGAATCCACGGCGATAACACCAACCGGCTGATCCTGCTTCTTATTCTTTTCAGAACTTACATATCCTCTACCATTTGTAATTGTAAGTTCCATAGATAACTTGCTATTTGCACCACCATTTAAGTGTGCAATTACGAGATCAGGATTGACAATTTCGATATCAGGATCAACCTGAATATCAGATGCCTTCACAACGCCTTCACCTTCGAAGTCAATATGAGCTTCTACAGGTTCAACTGAATTCCCATTGTTCTTGATTGCCAACTGCTTGATATTCATAATGATTTCTGTTACATCTTCCTTAACGCCAGGAATTGAACTGAATTCATGAAGAACTCCATCAATCTTAACACTGCTTACAGCAGTACCAACCAATGATGAAAGCATAATTCTTCTGAGTGAATTACCAAGTGTTAATCCATAACCTCTCTCAAGTGGCTCTACTACAAATCTGCCGTATCTTCCATCTTCTGACATTTCTGCCATTTCGATTCTAGGCATCTTAAAATTAAAATCTGCGTCAACCATGTATAGCCCCTCCTTTTTGGGTTTTCAAAAGTTTTATTCGTGCAATCTAATGATTTAGAGATTACTTAGAATATAACTCGACGATAAGCATCTCGTTAACTGGAACATCAATAGCTTCTCTTGTAGGTAACTGAGCAACAGTTCCCTTAAGGGCATCTCTGTCAACATCAAGCCACTCTGGAACAAGTCTTCCGTTTGTAGCTTCAAGAACTTCCTTATATCTTGTTAATGACTTAGACTTCTCTCTGATTTCGATTACGTCTCCAGCCTTAACTAAGTATGAAGGAATATTTACACACTTACCATTTACTAATACGTGCTTATGATCTACGACCTGTCTTGCTTCACGTCTTGTTCTAGCAAAACCTAATCTAAAAATAACGCTGTCAAGTCTTGTTTCGAGCATAACCATAAGGTTTTCACCAGTCATACCCTTCTGCTTTTCAGCCTTCTTGTAGTAATTTCTGAAAGGCTTCTCTAATACGCCATAGATGAACTTAGCCTTCTGCTTTTCTCTAAGCTGCATGCCGTACTCACTAATCTTTCTTCCAGCATTCTTTGCCTTTCTTCTAGACTTCTTATCTATTCCTAAATAAATAGGATCTAACTCAAGTGATCTACATCTCTTAAGTACAGGTGTTCTATTAACTGCCATCTTAACTCTTACCTCCTAAATTAGACTCTTCTACGTTTTGGTGGACGACATCCGTTGTGTGGAACTGGAGTAACGTCTTTGATGCTTGTAACTTCAAGACCACAAGCTGAAAGTGCACGAATTGCAGCTTCTCTACCTGAACCTGGTCCCTTAACCATAACATCAACAGACTTTAATCCGTGAATTAAAGCAGCCTTTGTAGCTGTTTCAGCAGCCATCTGTGCAGCATATGGAGTTGACTTCTTAGAACCTCTGAAACCAAGTCCACCGGCACTTGCCCATGATAAAGCATTACCTTCTGCATCTGTTAAAGTAACAATTGTATTATTAAAAGAAGACTGAATATGTGCCTGTCCTCTTTCAACGTTCTTCTTTACACGCTTCTTTGTTGCTTTTTTTGTAACTTTTTGAGCCATTTTACAACTAACCTCCTATGAGTTTACGATTTATTATTTCTTCTTATTAGCAACTGTCTTCTTAGGACCCTTACATGTTCTTGCATTTGTCTTTGTCTTCTGTCCTCTGCAAGGAAGTCCCTTTCTATGGCGGATACCTCTATAACAACCGATTTCTTTTAATCTCTTAATATCCATGGCAACTTCTCTTCTTAAGTCACCTTCTACTAAATGTTCCTGATCTGCATCGATAACCTTTGCAATCTTAGCAACATCTTCATCTGATAAATCCTTAACACGAATGTCTGGGTTTACTCCAGCTTCTGCAAGAATCTTAGTTGCTCTTACTCTACCGATACCGTAAACATAAGTAAGACCGATTTCAATACGCTTTTCTCTTGGTAAATCTACACCTGAAATACGAGCCATGTGTTCTTTAACCTCCGTTAATCAAAATTAATTAATATTTAGAATTGTTGTAGTCTGAATACATACGCAGCTCGTCATAATTATGACGCCTGAAATGTGTGCGTTGCCACTCATTCTACTATATTAAATAGCAATGATTCACCTTACAACCCTGCCGGGTGATTCATTACTGCAGCCGCAATTAAACTATTTCTACATATCTATGCAGAAATATAAAATGAATAATTCTGTCTGCCGACATACTCTTTTAGAGCTTATTCATTACGCAGAAACGAGAGAAGTAGCCTCTACTCCTCATTCAATGGAACAATTAGCCCTGTCTCTGCTTGTGCTTAGGGTTTTCACAGATAACTCTGATGCTTCCCTTTCTCTTAATGACTTTGCATTTTTCACAAATTGGTTTAACTGATGATCTAACCTTCACTGCAAAAGCCTCCTTTCAGACAAGTTCGTTATACATTATAGCACAACTAATTTTTTGATTGCAAGAAAAATTTTGTACAAATTTTTCTATATATTATTGTAAGATATTATTCACTTTGTATTAGAAGCAAATATATCCTTCAACCAACCTGTATTTCTGTGGGATTCTGATACATTTGCATACAACACAATCCCCAGAATCGATTTCGGCATTTTTCATGCCTATTTATATATCGGCTTATTTCTACAATTTATTTATCTCTCCAGATAATTCTTCCCTTTGTTAAATCATAAGGGGAAAGTTCAATTGTAACCTTATCACCAGGTAAAATTCTAATAAAGTTCATACGAAGCTTTCCGCTAATTGTAGCAAGAATCTGATGACCATTTTCAAGTTCTACTTTAAAAAAGGCATTTGGAAGTTTTTCTACAACTTTTCCTTCAATTTCAATAACATCTGCTTTTGACATATCTATCTCTCCATTCTAAAATTTATTTACAATAGATTCGAATTGCGCGTTTGATTATTTCATCTGTAAGTTGCAATCCGTTCTCCTGTTTCTCGGCAATTTCTTTGTTTTTTATGCCTGTTTGCTGTACATGCTTACATTTTTTTCTCTTCGGATTTGCGATACATTTATTCGATCCGTCTGCCAGATATATATACGACTGATCAACTCGAACAATTACATATACCTTATCCTTATCATGTCCTGCAAGTGACTTTGCAAAACATCCAACTCCATACTGAACCATTCTCAAATCCACTCCTTATTCTACCAATGTAAGTATTTCCGGACCATTTTTTGTTACAAGTACAGTATTTTCATAATGTGCGGCTAAAGAATGATCTGCTGTTATCGCTGTCCAACCGTCATCAAGCCATTCAAGTGCATAATGTCCGGCTGAAACCATTGGTTCAATGGCAAGGGTCATCCCCTCATACAACTTCATTCCTCGACGTGGCTGTGTAAAATTCGGTATCTGTGGTTCTTCGTGCATCTCTACACCAATTCCATGTCCCACCAATTCTCGAATCATTCCATATCCATAGCCTTCATTATATGCTGCAATCGCATTAGATATCTCATGTAAATGACAACCTTCTTTGGCATATTGAATTCCTTCAAAGAAACTCTGCTTCGTAACACGCATTAGTTGCTCAGCTTCTGCACTGACTGTCCCAACGCCTATTGTACGTGCTGCATCTACCTGGTACCCTTTATGCTCCAGGCAGGCATCAAGACTTACAATATCGCCCTCTTTTAAAATAATTTTCTTAGAAGGAATCGCATGAACAACAGCCTCATTCACTGAAACACAAAACGCTGCCGGATATCCATCATATCCCAAACAGGAAGGAATACAACCATAGCTGCGAATCATCTCTTCGCCGATTTTGTCTAACCGGTATGTCGAAATTCCTGGTTTTACTTCCTTTGAAAGATCCCGCATAACTGTACCAAGAATCTTTCCTGCTTCTCTCATTATTTCGATTTCACGCTGTGATTTGATTGATACTGACATTCGTCTTACGCTCCTAATACGTTCACGATATCAGAAAATACCTTTTCCATATCCTGTGTACCATCTACTTCTGCTAAAACATCTGCCTTTGCATAATAATCAATCAATGGCTGTGTCTGCTCATGATATACAGAAAGTCTGTTCTTTACTGTTTCCGGCTTATCATCATCTCTTAAGATTAACTTTTCACCACATGCATCACAAACACCTTCAACCTTTGTTGGATTGAATTCAATATGATATGTTGCACCGCAACCTACGCAGGCACGTCTTCCTGACATTCTGTTGATAATATTTTCATCTGGAACTTCTACATTGATTGCAAAATCAACAGCTTCTCCCTGTGCCTTTAAAGCCTTATCAAGTGCTTCTGCCTGAGGAATTGTTCTTGGGAAACCATCTAATACATAACCGTTTGCACAATCAGCTTCCTTAAAACGATCCATAATTAAATCCACAACAAGTTCATCCGGTACAAGTTCACCCTTGTCCATGTAAGTCTTAGCCTTTTGACCAAGCTCTGTGTTATTCTTGATATTTGCTCTGAAAATATCGCCTGTAGAAATATGTGGAATACCATATTTTGCAGCAATCTTCTTTGCCTGTGTACCCTTACCGGCACCAGGAGCACCTAACATAATAATTTTCATGCGATTACCATACCCTTTCCTTTTGGATAATTTCCAAATGTAACTTATCGTCTTTCATCATTCGATGTAAGCGATTCTTTATACACAAATGACTCGCCTAGTTCAATTTACCAGGCGAGTCAAATTTGTATTCAATATTATATCATTCCTGATTACATACTACTCAGTCTGTCAAAGTTCTATTTATTCACTTAAAAATCCTTTATAGTAACGATTTACCATCTGTGCTTCAATCTGCTTCAATGTTTCAAGAACAACACCAACAATGATGATGATTGATGTACCACCAAATGATACGCTTGCATTAAAGAAGCCTGAACACATAATAGGAATCAATGCGATAATCATAAGACCAACCGCACCGATAAATACGATATAATTTAATATTTTATTTAAATATTCACTGGTTGACTTACCCGGTGTAATACCTGGAATAACACCACCAGCTCTCTTCATATTATCAGCTACTTCAACCGGGTTGAATGTAATTGATGTGTAGAAATAAGCAAATACAATAACAAGTACAATATAAAGCAATAAACCTATAGAATACTTTGGCATTTCTACTCTGCACCAATATGAAGAACTTAAATATTTTGTCCATTCATACGACTTGTTTGAGAACAATTGAACAATAATAACCGGGAACTGCATCAAAGATGATGCAAAGATAATTGGCATTACACCAGCCGTATTTACTTTCAAAGGAATGTGAGTAGACTGACCACCCACTGACTTTCTACCAGTCACCTTCTGTGAATACTGAACTGGAATTCTTCTCTCTCCGTCCTGTAAGAAACAGACAAGCACTACCATAAGTACTAAAATTGCTACAATGATTACTGCAGCAAGAACACCCTTTGCAATTGTTTTAGGTGCAACAAATGTGCTGTAAAGTGTTGCAAAGTCGTTTGGCATTCCAGAAATGATGTTAATCAATAATACAATTGATATACCATTGCCTACACCTTTTTCTGTAATTCTTTCCCCAATCCACATTAATAATGCAGAACCACCAGTAAGTGCTGCTACAACGACAACAATACTTGCTACATAATGAACTGTACTCATATCTGCATAGTTCTTAATCAAGCCCTGTCTACCGAAACCAATTGCCATCGCAATACTTTCGATTAAAGCAAGTCCGATTGTAACATATCTTGTAATTGAAGCAATTTTCTTTCTGCCATCTTCACCTTCTTTTTGCATTTCTTCTAACTTTGGAATTGCAATTGTTAAAAGCTGCATAATAATTGAAGATGTGATATATGGTGTTATGCTCAGTGCGAACAGAGACATTTTTTCAAATGAACCACCTGTAAATGCACTCAGATAACTTAAGTCGCCGCTATTAATACCACTTAAAAGGGTACTAAAATACTCTGTGTCAACACCAGGAATCGGAAGCAAGCTTCCGATTCGCACTACAACAAGCATCATAAGTGTATAAAGCAATTTTTTACGAATGTCTTTATTTTTAAATGCGTTGACGAGTGTTTTTAACATTAGATCACCTCGCAGGTTCCACCAAGAGCTTCAATTTTCTCTTTTGCAGAAGCACTAAAAGCGTTAGCCTTTACTGTAAGCTTCTTTGTGAATTCACCGTTACCAAGGATCTTAACACCATCTCTAGGATTCTTAACGATACCTGTTTCTAATAATGTTTCGATAGAAACTTCTGCGCCATTATCGAATCTCTCTAATGCGCTGATGTTGATACCAACGATTTCCTTATGATTTCTGTTTGTGAATCCTCTCTTAGGAATTCTTCTATATAATGGCATCTGACCACCTTCAAAGCCAAGTCTAGGAGCTCCTGAACGAGCCTTCTGACCTTTGTGACCCTTACCAGCTGTCTTACCATTACCTGAACCATGTCCACGGCCTCTTCTGAAATTATCACTCTTTACTGAACCTTCTGCAGGTCTTAAATTAGATAAATCCATTACTGCACCTCCTATCTAAATTGTTATTAGATTTCTTCTACCTTTAACATATAACCAATCTGCTGAATCTGTCCTCTTGTTGCTGCATTATCTGGAAGCTCAACTGTCTTGTGCAATTTGCTAAGTCCCATAGCCTCAACTGTCTTTCTATGCTTAGGAACAGCACCGATTGGAGATTTTACTAAAGTAATCTTTAACTTCTTATCTGCCATCTTTTTATTCCTCCACTCCGCAAGCGCGGTATACGAACTTCATTTACAATGTGAAGCGCAAAACATGTCACCATGTTTCTACGCAATTCACATGTTTCTCGTTACTATAATTAGCCTAAGATTTCGCTAACTGACTTTCCACGAAGTCTTGCAACTTCTTCAGGAGTCTTCATAGCACGAAGTCCTTCGATTGTTGCTAATACAACGTTCTGCTTGTTGTTTGAACCAAGAGACTTTGTACGGATGTTCTTGATACCAACAAGTTCAAGTACAGAACGAGCTGGACCACCAGCGATAATACCAGTACCTTCTGGAGCTCTCTTAAGTAATACTGTAGCTCCTCCGAACTTACCGATAAAATCATGTGGAACTGAACCATTCTCATCGATTGGAACTTCTACTAAATGTTTGATAGCATCTTCTTTTCCTTTACGGATAGCTTCAGGAATTTCAGCTGCCTTACCAACACCTGCACCAACGTGTCCGTTGCCATCACCAACAACTACTAATGCTGCAAAACGCATATTACGACCACCTTTTACAACCTTAGTTACACGCTTGATTGATACTACATTATCATTTAATTCTAACTGACTAGCATCAATTATTGTACGTTTCATACTGTATCTCCCTTCCGCTTAAAATTCAAGACCAGCTTCACGAGCTGCGTCTGCTAATGCTTTTACTTTACCCTGATATACGAAACCGCCTCTGTCGTATACAACTGTTGTGATACCCTTTTCAAGAGCTCTCTTTGCAACAACTTTACCTACAACTGCAGCAGCATCTACGTTGTTCGTCTTCTCACATTCAGCCTTAACTTCTTTATCAAGAGTTGATGCTGAAACAAGTGTCTTAGCAACTGTGTCGTCAATAATCTGAGCGTACATAT
>DGTC01000058.1 GCA_002394205.1 Lachnospira sp. UBA4346
TGCAGCACCTTTTGACACCCGAATCCTTATAAGAAAACACTCCGTGAGGATGCACATCTTGCAAAAAGGAAGATATATCTAAGATAATAGAAGATATTTTATATAAAAAATATGTGGTTATGTACGTATTTCAAATGAAAAGATAATACAAAATAGAAAAGGAGATTACGGAAAATGAAATCAAAATCCGTAATCTCCTTTTTTAGGAATATATTAAATGTCAATCAAGTTGATTTAGAAACCTACGTTTGTTCCCTTTAATGTTGCACCTGTAATATTGTTCTTACCGTTGATGTTTGTGCAATCCTGAATGATAGCTTTGCCAAATGTTACTTTGTAACCGAGAGCAGATGGCTTACCATTTGCTGGCCAGTTGTAGTTGTTGCCTTTGTTAGAATCAGCAGTACACTTCTTCATAGTAACAACACCACTCTGGTTGTTTCTATCAAATCCGTTTGCATAGTTACCCTTTGCACTACATCCAATTAACTGATGATTTAATGGATCTAAGTGAGCCTTTTCGCCAGGAGTCTTGTTATCAACACCGCCCATCTTGAATCCGTTGCCATCGCCATAGATACCGTTGCAGTATCCGTTGTAGTTAGCCTGACAGTTTACTAAAGTTACAGCACCATGAGCTGCATAGCAATCCCAACCGTCATCACTGTTGTATTCAGCACGGCAGTTTTCGAAGTAGTTGCCTTCGCCACAGTGTAACTTAACAGCGAAACCATCAGCGTTCTCACCCTTTGCATCTGCATTGTGATGCGCATAGCAGCTGTAGAACTTGTTGTTTGCACCACCATTACTTACCTGGAAACCAGCGTCTTCGTTGTATGCGCAAGTTACGTTCTTAAATGTATTGTTAGAACCTGAAACGAAGATTCCGTTATCAGAAGCCTTTATAATTGTTACGTTCTCGATTGTGCTGCCGTTATAAGAAAGAGTAATCCCTCTTCCTGAACTGCCGCTTGTCTGAGAAAAATCAATTGTTGCATTGTTAATACCAGAAATATTAACACCAGCTGGAAGAGCAATTGCACCTGACTTCACTGTACCATCAATTACGATTGTCTGACCAGACTTTGCTTTTTTAACAGCATCAGCAAGTGTCATTCCACCATTCTTAACTGTAAAATCACCTTTTACAGAAGATGATGAACTTGAGCTCTTAGAACTAGATGAGCTTGAGCTGCTTGAACTACTAGATGAAGAACTTGAACTCTTAGAGCTTGAAGAACTACCGTTTGCAGATTCAAATTTGAACTGCTGACATGCATATCCGTTGTATTCCCAAGTCGCGATATTGCTGTTGTTGTCTTTAGACCAACCTGTTACATCGACAGCCTGCTTGTTATTGCTTGTCTTTGTAAGAAGAGCATAAGAACCATCAGCGACTTTCTTTACTTTGAAAATCTGAGCATCTGATCCGTTGTTTGAGCAAATGTCAATGTTTGTACCGTTGTTTGAACCACCGTAGTATACATCCAATACCTTATCAGTATTTACGCCGCTCTGTAATGTGATGTAGTTACTGCCGAGATTCTTAACATACCATTTCTGTCCGTCAACGCCACTGCCTGCGTTCTGTGCCACGTTCGCAAAATTCTTATCTGAAGAGTTTGTAACCTCCATGTACTTCTGGCTGTTGATATTCTTGATATAATACCAACCGTCCTTAATATAGTTAGAGCTTGTTGCTGCAAATGTGCTCACTGGCATCATGTTAAATACCATTAAAGATGCTGTAAGAGCTGTTCCAAAAAGCTTACCTGCTTTTCTCATAATTGAAAATCCTCCGTTTAATACAATACATATTCTTCGAGGTGCGCGCCGCCTGTATTCAGTAAATTATCATAAATTAGTACAGTTGTAAATTCACAAAAATTCATAAATTTTTCATAAAATAATAGTAATATTGCACAAAATATATCGAAAAATAGTGATTGTGTTATACAAATATACAGAAAAACAGTACTGGCTTAAAATGAATCTAAAGAGAAAATGAAGTGAGGATTCGTGATATTTTTATATGAAAAAATGAGAGCGTATGATATACTTAATAAATTAGTGAGTTTCGCTTTGTTAAAGTGTAAGTGATGAAGTGGGAAATGCAAAAAGGAGACAGATCCATTTATCATTGATCCTTATGACAATAGCATCAAAAACCAAGGGGATACTGAAGAACTGACTCTTTTTACCTGTGCTAACAGAGGAGGTATGCGTTTTGTAGCAAAGTGTGTTTCGACAGTGAAAGGAGCGGCAGATGAAGAATAAAAGAGATCACCTCTGCTAGGTGGAAGAGTTCTAAGGAAACCTGAATTGCTTATGGATAAGACAAGTAAAATCGTACATCAGACTAAAGAAAATTTCATGAATGCAAATTCAGAAGGTGATGTTTTTGAAAAGGTATTCAAAAGCTTTCCTAGTTTCAAAAATATTGTGGTATGGAATTACAATACTTATATACAATTTGTCGAATGTTCAAAAAGATCTGGACAAAAACTACATCGAATTAGAGTGATTATTTTACAAGATATATTAAGTACAGTTGCATCCTATAATAGAGCAAAATTCAGGTTTGAAATGATGATAGACTAACTACAGTGTGAAGCAAATTAGGATTAGATTTTATTGAAGAAGGATGATAGAAAAAACGTCTACAGAGTGATAACCATTGGCTATGAATTTTCAGACTGCACCGGAATCATGGATTATAAATTCCTTGATTCGATCGGTGCAGTTATTACTATAAGGGATAATGATGGTGCTGTAGACAAGGTGAAAATGGCAGGAAATGAGGTTATGTTACGCGATATCTATGAAGGAGATCTTGTGTATTTTCGAAACGATGGTACGCTAGAAAGATGCTTGATTGAACAGCATAGTCATTAAACGAAGTGAAATACTTCTGCAAACAAACAGAAGCTTCGAGTTCTCGAAGAGAATATGCAAGATAATCATTGAAATTTATGAAACTGTATGGTACAATAGTACACAATTAGGGTAATTTTATCCAAATGATTGTATAAATTGCTTAGATAGAAGTCCAAATGACAGAGAGGTAAGTTTTATGGCAGTATCATATAACGGATTATGGAAGTTATTAATCGACAAAAATCTAAAGAAAGTAGACCTGACAAACAAATATGGAATCAGTAGCAGCACGATTGCAAAAATGACAAAAGGTAAGACCGTGTCTATGGATATCATGGAAAAACTTTGCAGGGAATTAGATTGTGATTTCGGGGACATCATCCATTATGAAAAGGACAAGTATGGTGAAAACAATGAGATATAGTGCGGGTATGACTTCTAAGATCTTTGGTTTTGTGGAAAGTAAGAAGATGGCAGAACTATGAGGACGGATGCACTTTTCGGCGAGTTTGTTTATGAAGTATATCGTATGAAAAAGATTCTTGGTGAGCGAGCAATCGAGAATAGAGATCTTAATGATTTCTTTGATGAGAAAGCGGTTCTTATGCAGAGGAATACGCACGAAAGAACAGGATAAAATATCAGTTAGTTTAGAAATTGAATTTGTGCAGACGGTCTGCACAAATTGAAAGGGGAGCCATATGCTTACGACATCAAATGAATATTTGAAAGTGGTACAAGAGATAAATGATTATGTGAATCAGGCAAAATATCGTGCATCTGTAGGTGTAAACAGCGAGGTGATGAAAACGAACATATTTATTGGAAATATCATCATTCGCAATTCAGAGTGGGGAAATGGTTTTATTGATAATCTCTCAAAGGATATGAGAATAAGATTCCCTGGAGCGAAAGGGTATTCTGTTCGTAACCTGAAATATATGAAAAAGTTTGCACAGATTTTTCAAGAGGAAGATGTTGATAAATATGGACTTGGAAGAATTACTTGGAGTCATCATCAGGTACTGATGGGGAAAGTGTCAAGCAAGAAAGAATATGTTTGGTATTTAGAAAAAACGCTTGAGCATGGATGGTCTGTAGACGATTTATCTTCTCAAGCGAAAAGCCAATTATATGAGAGACAGGTAGAAGCCAATAAAATATCAAATTTTGAAACTAGATTACCGTCAGTACAAAACGACATGGTATTGAGTACGATGAAAGACCCTTATATGTTTGATTTTATCAACTATACAGAAGATATGTTGGAAACAGATATTGAAAACGAACTTGTTAAGAACGTGACATCCTTATTGATGGAACTGGGAACAGGTTTTGCATTTATGGGGCAGCAGTATCATCTTGAAGTTGGAGGAAAAGACTTCTACATTGACTTACTTTTTTATAATACAAAACTAAGATGCTATGTCGCAATAGATTTGAAAACCGGGGAGTTTAAGCCAGAACAGGCAGGAAAAATGAATTTTTATTTGTCTGCACTGGATGATCTTGTAAAAGCTCCAGATGATAATCCGTCAGTCGGACTTATTCTATGCAGGGATGAGAATAGAACGATTGCAGAATATGCTTTAAGAGATATGTCAAAACCTATCGGTGTGAGTGAATATCATCTGTGTACGGATTTGCCAGTAGATTTGAAGAAAGCATTGCCTGATCCAGAGGAAATCAGGAGTCGTATTGAAATGAAAAAATAATTTGTGCAGACGGTCTGCACAAATTAGAATGTAACTTCCGAGGCGACACAGAAGGTGGAAGAGAAGACGAAAAAGACTTACTGTCATGTAGGACATTCTGTTCCAGGATTGTTTAAGGGAACACGATATAACGTGGGTGTAGGAAAACTGATAGAGAGTACCGAATTGATTCAGCACAAAGGAATTCTCTATATCACGAATCAGAGAATTATCTTCCAAGCCAAAGAGCAGGGGATTGAGCCATCTACACAGCTTGGAGTGTGGTTTGATACGCATTATCCGGATGCAGAAATGAAACGTATTTATCCGAAAGCAAAGTAGAGATGTGTAATGTATGTATAACATTGCTTATTGTTTATAGAATTCTGGGATAAAAGGTGCTGCAAAATATATAATGATGGAGAGTTATTTTTATAAGAATTTATAGAAAAGGTAAAATGGTTTATAATGCTGGATTTATATGGTATTATTTAATAAAATAGATAGCGTGTCAAAGGTACAATAAACATATATATAAATATTTTTGACACCTGAATATGAAATAGAAAATAACAAAGGAGTTTACGATGCCATTTATTCATTCAAAAGTAACAACAAAGATTACAAAAGAACAGGAAACAACGATTAAAGAGCGTTTAGGACAGGCAATTGCATTGATTCCGGGAAAGTCAGAGCAATGGCTGATGCTTGGATTTGAGCCGGAGATGTCAATGTATTTTCGTGGAGATAATTCACAAGATATAGCGTTTGTAGAGGTTAGTGTATTTGGTTCAGAGAATCCAGAAGCGTTTAACAAGCTGACAGGCGCTATTTGTGACATCTTTAACGAAGTGCTTGGCATTGCTCCAGATCATATCTACGTAAAATATCAGGCAGTTACAAACTGGGGATGGAACGGAGCAAATTTCTAGGATTCAGATTTGCGATAAACACCGCGACGCAATTCATTTGGCAGACAGATACCGGATTTGTGATAGACAAGTTGTTGATAAAGCGATGCTGCATGAATATCATCTTCAAGCAATGCCGCAAACGCAGAAGGTTTTGTAATGATAGGAGCGTCGCAAGTCTTTTTGATTTGTGAAAGATACTTCTGTCCGATAGAATCAAATCCTAAGATACGAATATAAGGTGCGGCGCTACCTATCGTGTAGTGCTGTGCCTTTTCTTTTGTCATATCTAATAAAATGTGACAGATACAGCGGCTAATACGAGAATATGTGTACTGGCGGCTTTTGATACGCATGCAGAAGTCTGATAAAGGCTCACCAATACGAAACTGTTCAGCCATTCGATAAGCAAGTTCTTTTGTCATATCGTAATAGTTATTTAATGCGACTGTGATAGTTTCTTTCTGATAATGATTCTGATAGAAGATAGATTCCATCTTATATTGAAAGAGCGGTGTGCAGTCATCAAAGGTAATCAAGGAATGAAAGTTGTTCTGAATTTGTTCTGCCATCGCAGGCGGCAGCAGTTTATCTATATTGGAAGCAAATATGTCTATTTTATTATTTTCTTGTGTGCTGTCTGACGAAATATTTTGATTGGCAGAATGAATAGGTGGGCATTTGCTGTTTTGTAAAATATTTTCGTGAAGACTGTTTGTTAATACCATGCGAATTGCAGAAGCACTGGGAAGTCCATTGATAGCAGTTTCATGATAGCCGGTGCCATTTCTTGTAATTGTGTGTGCGGTCATTGAAAACTGGTGGCGGTAAATGGATTTTAAATATTCAATTCCTAAAATATTATTCGGTTTAGATAAAACAGAATCTTCAATTACAATCTGTTCTTTTTCACAGTATTTGTGCAGTGCAGACTGTCTTGCGAGAGGAAATGATTTGCCGCTTGCAAGTTCATTTTTTAATAATTCCTGAAAGGTGGCAGGTTCATTTGTTAAAATCTTAGCAATCGCTGATAACGCATCTATATTGCCACATTCACTTCCAAAAACAATAGAATCACACTGTAATGCCTGTAACATACGAATTCCACCGTCAGCAAATTGTTCGGCACTTGAGAGTGCATAGTAAGAAGGCAATTCTATGCAAAGATTTATGCCGGCTTCGATTGCAGCAGCAGCTCGTGCATACTTGCTGATGACTGCAGGTTCACCGCGTTGCACAAAGTCTCCGCTCATCACAGCAATGACACAGTCAGCCTGTGTGATTTTTTTTGCCTCGTTGATGTGATATAGATGTCCGTTATGCAGTGGATTATATTCAGTAATGAGTCCGACAGCTTTCATAATATAAGATTCCTTTCGTTCAATATTAGTCATTGTGCGTTATTATACGGTGTAAGTGACGATTTAGCGTGTTGTAATTCATGAAAATGATACAATGTGTTTGCCGAAATAATTCGATTGTAAATTTGTCTTATACACAGCATCAATTTGTCGAATCAGAAGTGAACAACAAGTAACTATACCGTATGTTTAGGATTCGTATTCAATAATTTGTGTTCATGAATCGGGGGATGCTTCTAACATATATTTGGAATATTATAACGTAAAGAATAGACGGTCGCAATAGATGAAAAAAGTAATAATTTAAAAATGTATAGTTTTTTAAACAAGGAAAAAACTTGTTTTGCTTGTTAATTTGGTATATAATTCCTTTTAGGATTTCAGTGTAACGCTGGAAAATATATCTAATATACAAGGAGGAGTCAGTAATCATGGCATTTATTGACGAAATTAAGAAGAGAGCAAAGGCAGACAAGAAGACAATTGTATTGCCAGAATCAATGGATAAGAGAACATTTGCAGCAGCAGAAGAGATTTTAAAGGAAGGTATCGCAAACCTTATCATTATCGGTACACCAGAAGAAATCGCTGAAAATAGCAAGGGATATGACATCACAGGCGCAACTATCGTAGACCCATTCAACGATCCAAATAAGCAGAAGTATATTGATAAGTTTGTTGAATTAAGAGCAAAGAAGGGTGTTACACCAGAACAGGCACAGGAACAGATGGAAAAGGATTATATGTACTATGCATGTCTTATGTGTAAGTGCGGAGATGCTGATGGTGCAGTTTCAGGTGCATGCCATTCAACAGGTAACACAATCCGTCCAGCATTACAGTTATTAAAGACAAAGCCAGGTATCAGCAGCGTATCAGGTTTCTTCCTTATGGAAGTTCCTAACTGTGAATTAGGCGAAAATGGTTTATTCGTATTCGCTGACTGCGCAGTTAACCCAGATCTTGATTCTGATAAACTTGCAGAAGTTGCTTCACTTTCAGCAGAAAGTTTTAAGAGCTTCGTAGGTGCAGAAGCTAAGGTTGCTATGCTTTCATTCTCTACATTTGGTAGTGCTAAGCACGATAGAGTAACAATGGTAGCAGATGCTGTTAAGACAGCGAAGGAAAAGTATCCAGATCTTAATGTTGATGGTGAACTTCAGTTAGATGCTGCACTTGTTCCAGAAGTAGCTGCATTAAAGGCTCCAAACAGCACAGTAGCTGGTCATGCTAACACATTAGTATTCCCATCTCTTGAAGCTGGTAACATCGGTTACAAGCTTGTTCAGAGACTTGCTAAGGCTGGTGCTTATGGTCCGGTTCTTCAGGGACTTTCAATGCCAGTTAACGATTTGTCAAGAGGATGCTTCGCTGAAGATATCGTTGGTGTAGTAGCTATGACAGCTGTTCAGGCTCAGAATGCTTAATTCGTAAGAATTCCAGTATATTTATTTGTATGCAATATCCCTTATAATTGGAGGGGTATTGTATACATGATTTTGCATACAGAAAATAAAATGAGCTCGTTTGTTGTTTATTGGATGACTGTTTGCACGTATCTAAGAAGCGTACAAAGTATGTTTCTTATAGTTTAAGAATTTAAAGGAGAACATATCAAAATGAATATTCTTGTATTAAACTGTGGTAGTTCATCATTGAAGTACCAGTTAATCAACATGGATGACGAAAGCGTTATCGCAAAGGGACTTGTAGAAAGAATCGGTATCGAAGGTTCTGTACTTACACATAAGCCAACAGGCAAGGACAAGTATGTTGTAGAGCAGCCAATGAAGGATCACAACATTGCTGTTAAGTTAGTATTAGATGCTTTAGTAGATCCAGAACATGGTGTGATTAAGAGTACAGATGAAATCTCAGCTGTAGGTCACAGAGTATTACACGCTGGTGAAAAGTATAAGGAATCTTGCCTTGTAACAGAAGATGTTAAGGCAGTTATCAGAGAGTGCTTCGATTTAGGACCTCTTCATAACCCTGCAAACTTAATCGGTATTGAAGCTGCTGAAGCAGCAATGCCAGGCAAGCCAAATGTAGCAGTATGGGATACAGCTTTCGGCGGAACAATGGAACCTAAGGCATATCTTTATGCAATTCCACGTGAATACTATGAGAAGTATCACATCAGAAGATATGGTTTCCACGGAACAAGCCACAGCTTCGTTTCTAAGGAAACAATTAAGTTCGCAAACCTTGACAAAGACAACGCTAAGGTTATCGTATGCCACCTTGGAAATGGTGCTTCAATCTCAGCATCTATCGGTGGCAAGTGTGTAGATACTTCTATGGGTCTTACTCCATTGGAAGGTCTTATCATGGGTACACGTTCAGGTGACTTAGATCCAGCAATCCTTGAGTACCTTTGCAACCATGAAAATCTTTCAATCGGTGAGATGTTAAATATCTTAAATAAGAAGTCTGGTGTTCTTGGTATGTCAGGTGGAATCTCAAGCGATTTCAGAGATTTAAATGATGCAATGAACAATGGCAATGAAATTGCAAAGCAGACATTAGAGGCATATGCTTACAGAGTAGCTAAGTATATCGGTTCTTATGTAGCAGCAATGAACGGTGTAGATGCAATTACATTTACAGCAGGTGTTGGTGAAAATGCTGTATGGTTAAGACCAATGGTATGCAAGTACTTAGGCTACCTTGGTGTTGAACTTGACGAAGCTGCAAGTGCAGAAGCTATGGGCGTAGAGAAACTTATCTCAACAGCAGATTCAAAGGTTAAACTTTGTGTAATCCCTACAAACGAAGAACTTGCAATTGCAAGAGAAACATTAGCTTTAATCTAATTATTACAAGATTTACAATTAAGTGCCTGAGTTATGTATTTTGACAGATATTTGAATCGTATCATAAAAAATACAAAACTCAGGTATAAAGTTGTTGACAAACGCATATTAGGTGCGTATAATAGGAAAAGTGTGAAAATGAATATATTTTCATACAACAAATAGTGTGAATTGGAGACAATTATGCTAATTGATTTAAGAGATCTTTTATCCGGTACAGAGGATGAACTTGTAGTTTCAGCAGAAGTAGAGATGTCAGTGTTTGACAATGGTATTTCGAAGTATGAGATTACGAAGAAAGAGCCAGTTGTTCTCAAGTTACATAAGATTGGTAAGAACCAGTTGACAGTAACAGGTGAGAGTAAGATGACACTGATGATTCCTTGTGATAGGTGTCTTGATCCTGTGGCAACAGAAGTTGATTATTCAATTGACAAGGAAGTTGATTTAACACAGAGTCAGGAAGATGGGGTAGAAGAACAGGAAGAACAAGACTATATTGATGGATACAACCTCGACGTGGACAAACTTGTTTTCGGAGAAGTTCTGTTGAATTTACCAAGTAAGGTTTTGTGCCGTACGGACTGTAAGGGTCTGTGTATTCAATGCGGTGCGAATCTGAACGTTGCAGAATGCGGTTGTGACAGAGAGTCCTTAGATCCAAGAATGTCTGTTTTCAAAGATATTTTAAACAATTTTAAGGAGGTGTAACCATGTCAATTTGTCCAAAGAATAAATCTTCAAAAGCAAGAAGAGACAAGAGAAGAGCGAACTGGAAGATGAGCGCTCCTAACCTTGTAAAGTGCAGCAAGTGTGGTGCTTTAATGATGCCTCACAGAGTATGTAAGGCTTGTGGATCATACAACAAGAAAGAAATCGTAGCTGTTGACTAATTTGTCGCAGATAGCGATATGTTAAGAGCTTAAGTAAGAATACCTTAGGCTCTTTTTTGCTTAAATTTGACAACATTATGGGAATTTAAGTATGAAAAAGTATAATTTAAATCAAAAAGGAGATTTAACAATGACAGTAGCAGATAAGTTTGAAGAATTGGGTGTAATCCCTGTAGTAGTTATCAATGATGTTAAGGATGCTCTTCCATTAGCAGATGCTTTAGTAGAAGGTGGACTTCCATGTGCAGAAGTAACATTCAGAACAGAAGCAGCAGAAGAATCTATCAGATTAATGCATGAAAAGTACCCAGATATGTGTATCGCAGCTGGTACAGTTCTTACAACAGAGCAGGTTGACCGTGCAGTAGCAGCTGGTGCTTCAATCATCGTAAGCCCAGGTTTTGATCCGGAAATCGTTGATTACTGTATCTCTAAGAACATTGAAGTTTGCCCAGGTCTTGTAACACCATCTGAAATGGCTCAGGCTGTTAAGCGTGGTTTAACAAGAGTTAAGTTCTTCCCAGCTGAAGCAGCAGGTGGACTTAAGATGATTAAGGCTATGTGTGCAGCTTATACACAGGTTCGTATCATGCCTACAGGTGGTATCAACGCTCAGAACATCAAGGAATATCTTGAATGTGATAAGATTTTCTGTTGTGGTGGTTCATGGATGGTTAAGGGTGACTTAATCAAGGCTGGTAAGTTCGACGAAATCAAGGCTATGACAGAAGAAGCTGTTAAGATTGTTAAGGAAATCCGTAACAAGTAATTAGAATATATAATTACATAGTATTATAAGGAGTATTGTACAGTATTTGTGCAGTACTCCTTTTATTATGGGAAAAATCGTTTCTATAATAGGGAAATGAAATGCTCTTTAGGATATACATTTTGCACAATCCGGAATTCGTTGTAATGCGATTTCTCCGGGATTCTATGCGGCGGAGCAGAATCATGATTTATTGGGGGCAACGCTATTTTTGGCGAATAGTGGTGTGTAAACAGATGTAACTGGTACGGAACGATAGGGGGATTCTGTTGAATAACATTTGATTGATTTCTTGCAAATAATAGTAATTTATAGTAAAATAATTTTGTTTATTATAAATAATAATAGAAATGTAATTTTATCGTAAGAATGGATAGAATTAAGAATGAGGACGAGTATGGCAGAATCAGTAAGTGTTGCATTGGATGCAATGGGCGGAGATAATGCACCGGGCGAGATTGTGAAAGGTGCCGTTGATGCTGTAAATATGGATAATACGATTCATGTATATTTGGTTGGTAAGCAGGATTTGGTAGAAGCAGAGCTGCGTAAATATACATATCAGAAAGAACAGATTGATATTGTGGATGCACCGGATGTGATAGAGACAGGTGAACCGCCGGTTATGGCAATCAGACGTAAGAAAGAGTCGTCACTTGTGAAAGCGTTAACGATGGTAAAAGAAAAGAAAGCAGATGCGTTTGTTTCAGCAGGAAGTTCGGGAGCAATCTTAGTTGGCGGTCAGGTTATTGTTGGCAGACTTCCGGGAGTTGAAAGACCACCGATGTCACCACTGATTCCAACGGCAAAGGGTGTGTCATTATTGCTTGATAGTGGTGCAAATGTAGATTCAAGACCTTCTTTTCTAGTACAGTGGGCGAAGATGGGTTCTATTTATATGGAAAATGTCGTAGGAATTAAGAATCCGAAGGTTGCGATTGTCAATGTCGGTGTGGAAGAAGAAAAGGGCAATCAGCTCGTAAAAGAGACATATCCGTTGTTGAAGGCTTGCAAGGATATTAATTTTGTTGGAAGCATTGAAGCAAGAGATATTCCAAATGGAGATGCGGATGTTATTGTCTGTGATGCTTTTGTTGGAAATGTTATCTTGAAGTTATATGAAGGATTGGCTAAGACACTTCTTAGTAAGATTAAGGGTGCTTTTATGAGCAGCTTGAAGTCTAAGATTGGTGCATTACTTGTAAAGGGCTCTTTAAAAGATACCTTAAAGTCTTTTGATGCGACTGAATATGGTGGTGCACCGCTTATCGGACTGAATGGTCTGGTTGTGAAGACACATGGCAATGCCAAAGCGAAAGAAATCCGCAACTCAATTTTACAATGTAAGAAGTTTAAGGAAGAAAAGGTAACGGAAAAAATTACAGAATCGATTCAGCATAATCCATTAGAGGATGAAGCCTAAACGCGAATAACAGGTTATAGTTAAATGAGCTGGAGAATCAATTTTGCATTACAAAAGATTGTATTTCATATGTTCTATAAGATGTATGAATGAGAATATATTTTCATAAAAAAATAGGCGCAAAGCGCAGAATGGAGATTATTATGGAATTTGAAAAGTTACAGAAAATTATTGCAGGCGTATTAAATGTAGAAGCATCAACAATTACACCGGAGACAACATTTGTTGATGATTTGCATGCAGACTCATTAGATGTATTCCAGATTATCATGGAAATCGAAGAAGAATTCTCAATTGAGATTCCGGATGATGCAGCAACACAGATTGTAACGGTTGCAGATGCGGTAGCACAGATTCAGGAAGCAACCCGTTAATTTGTTTGAGGATTTATCGTATGCTGACATTGAAAAATAGTTATGCACACAGTTCAAATAGACTAGATTTGAAGATAGGAGCAATGAAATATCTTTAAATCTAGTTTGTTGCCTTTAAAGACGCAGGTGTCAAAAGGTGCCTTTATGTTTAATAGCACTTTTTGACACTTGAATTTTATAAGAAATAATGAAAAAATATATTGAAGGAATTTTAAAGTTTAAGAAGAAAGAGGATATATGAGACACAATACAGATTTAGAAGGTTTTCAACAGATTATCGGTTATCAGTTTCAGAATAAGAATTTACTGATGAATGCTTTGACACACAGCTCTTATGCAAATGAAAAGAGAACGGTTCATTATAAGGACAATGAGCGTTTGGAATTTTTAGGAGATGCAGTGTTAGAACTAACTTCAAGTGATTACATTTATAAGAATCATGCGGATATGGACGAGGGTAAGATGACAAGACTTCGTGCAAGTATCGTATGTGAACCAACGCTTGCATTGTGCGCAAAGGATATTCATTTGAGTGAGTATATTATGTTGGGCAAAGGAGAAGACCAGACCGGAGGACGGAAGAGAGCATCAATTGTATCAGATGCATTTGAAGCATTGATTGGAGCAATTTATTTAGATGGTGGTTTTGCTAGTGCAAAAGAATTTATTCTTAAGTTTGTAATGACAGATTTAGATGATAAGCAACTCTTTTATGATAGCAAGACTATCTTGCAGGAGGTTGTTCAGGCAAGAGGATTAGAAGTGGAATATACATTATTGTCTGAATCAGGACCGGAACATGATAAGACATTTGAGGTGGCAGCGTCTGCCGGCGATTTATTCCGTGTAGAGGGAAAGGGCCATACAAAGAAGGCTGCACAGCAGCAGGCAGCTTATAATGCGTTGCTTCAATTAAAGAAGAACGGTGTTGAATTTAAACTGAAAGGGAAGTAATGCATGTATTTAAAGAGTATTGAGGTTCAGGGCTTTAAGTCATTTGCAAATAAGATTGTATTTGATTTTCACAATGGTATTACCGGAATCGTAGGACCAAATGGATCAGGAAAGAGTAATGTTGCGGATGCGGTGCGCTGGGTACTTGGTGAGCAGAGTGCAAAGCAGCTGCGTGGTACAAAGATGGAAGATGTTATCTTTGCCGGTACGCAGAATCGTAAGCCGGTGGGATTTGCATATGTGTCAATTACGTTGGATAATGCAGACCATGCACTGCCGGTAGATTATGATGAGGTTACGGTTACCAGACGTGTTTATCGTTCCGGCGAGAGTGAGTATCAGATGAATGGACATGCCTGTCGATTGAAGGATATTTCAGAGTTATTTTACGATACAGGTATTGGTAAGGAAGGATATTCCATTATCGGTCAGGGACAGATTGATAAGATTCTGAGTGGTAAGCCGGAAGAACGCAGGGAATTATTTGATGAAGCAGCAGGTATTGTTAAATATAAGCGACGCAAAGCAACTGCACAGAAGAAACTTGAAAATGAGCGTGCGAATCTGGTTCGTGTCAATGATATTTTATCAGAATTAGAGAAGCAGGTTGGACCATTAGAAAGACAGTCTGAAAAGGCGAGAGAATATTTAAAATTAAAAGAAGATTTGAAAGTCTATGATGTCAATGCATTTCTTCTTGAAACAGACCAGTTACAGGAAGATGTAAAAGGACTGAAAGAGAAGATTGAAATTGCAACGAATGATTTCAATCAGGCACAGCAGTCCTTAGATGCAACAAAGACAGAATACGAGAAGGCGGAAGAACAGTTAAACAGCATCAATACAAAAATTGATGAGATGGCAGAGAAACAATCCAATGCTGAAATTGAAAAACAGCGTTTGGAGGGTCAAATTAATGTATATTTTGAACAGATTAAAACAATCGAATCCAATAATACACATTACCAGAATCGTACAGATACCATTGCGAAGGACATTGCAGCACGGAATAGTGAATTAGAACAGAATCTTGCACAGAAAGCAGCATTACAGGAAGAACTTGCAACTTATGAGAAACAGCAGCAGGATATGAGTGATACGCAAAGTGACTTGCAGGAGGAAATTGCGCAGTTATCGCAGAAATTAGAACAGGCACAGGGAGCAATTTATCAGATTCTGAATCAGAAGTCTACAATCAAGGCGGATAATGAACGTTTTCAGACGATGTTAGAACAGTTCAATATTCAGAAGGCAGAGTTGAGTAGTAAGATTCTGCAGGGAAAGAGTACAGAAGCTGCGCAGGATAATGTGATTCGTAAATATGAGCAGACATTACACGACACAGAAACAGACATTGAACAGATTCAACAGGGGATTCAGGATAAAAATAAGCAGGTGGCGACAATCAAAGAACAGCTTGTGCAGTTACAGGCACAGATTGACCGTACACAGCAACAGTATCATCGGGAGAAGTCTCGTTTAGAGTCATTAATTAATATCACAGAACGATATGACGGATATGGCAATAGTATTCGTAAGATTATGGAGCAGAAAGAAAATAATGCAGGAATCTTAGGCGTTATTGCAGATATTATTAAGGTAGAAAAGAAGTACGAAGTTGCGATTGAAACGGCACTTGGCGGTACCATTCAGAATATTGTAACAGATAATGAACAGACTGCAAAAGGACTGATTCAGTATTTAAAAGAAAATCGTTTCGGACGTGCGACATTTTTACCATTGTCATCACTTCAGGTACGACAGACTTTAGAACAGGATGCGTGTATTCATGAGAAGGGTGTTATCGGCGTTGCAAGTAATCTGGTGCATGTATCCTTTGAATATGAAAAGTTAGCAAAGTATTTACTTGGAAGAATTCTTGTGGTAGATACCATTGATAACGGACTTGCGATTGCAAGAAAGTATCGTCATAGTCTTCGAATTGTAACACTCGAAGGGGAACAGCTCAATCCGGGCGGTTCGATGACCGGTGGTGCATTTAAAAATGCAAGTAATTTGTTAGGACGTCGTCGTGAAATTGAGGAGTTGAAAAAGAGTGTTGGCGAAGTTAGCAAATCTGTGACAGAGACAAAAGAACAGGTTGCCAATTTACGTAAGGACAGAGATGAACTTCGCAGTCAGTTAGAAGAAGCGAACAAAGAGCTTCGTGCAAAGCAGATTGAAAAGAATACTGCACAGATGAATGTGAAGCAGGCAAAACAACGGAAAGAAGAAATTGTTGCATCTTACAGAGATTCTTCATTGCAGATTGGTGCACTGGAACAACAGATTAAGGACACAGAAGCAAGTTTAAGCCGGGTAAGTACGAATTTGGAATCATTAGATACGAAGAATTTGGATTCCCAGAAAGAAATGGAAGAATTAAATAAGCAGCTGGAAGAAAAGAAACAGTTAGAATCAGAGCAGAACGCAAAGGCGGAGGAGAGCAGATTAGCACTGGCATCTTCAGAACAGCGGCAAGGATTCTTAGATGAGACAATTGCCCGTATTCAGTCAGAGATTGCAGCAATGCAGACAGAGAGCAGACAATTGCAGGATAAGATGCGTTCAACAGATGATGAGATTGCAGCGAAGCAGTCAGAAATTGCAATGGTTCAGGAACAGTTGAAGCAGTCTACAATTACAATGAACGACTGTGCGGCAAAGATAGCTGGCTTAAAAGAAGACAGACAGGAAGTACAGGATAGTCACAAGGCGTTCTTTGACAAACGGGAACAGATTAGTAATCAGATTAATGCATTGGATAAGGAATGTTATCGTTTGAATGGTCAGAAAGAAAAGTTAGAAGAACAAAATGATCGTTTGGTTGAATATATGTGGACGGAATATGAGATTACATATAGTTATGCAGAAGAATTGCGAAATGATGCATATGAGAACCTGTCAGAGTTAAAGAAGCAGATTCATGTATTAAAGTCGAATATTCGTAATCTTGGAGATGTCAATGTCAATGCGATTGAAGAATTTAAAGAAGTCAATGAACGTTACACGTTCTTAAAAGGGCAGCATGATGATTTAATTGAAGCAGAGAAATCATTGGTTCAGATTATTGATGAATTGGATCAGGGCATGCGCACACAGTTTACGGAAAAATTTGAAGAAATTCGTGTGGAATTTGATAAGGTATTTAAGGAACTGTTTGGCGGTGGTCGTGGTACGATTGAACTTGCAGAGGGAGAAGATATTCTCGAAGCAGGTATTACGATAATTTCGCAGCCACCGGGAAAGAAGCTGCAGAATATGATGCAGTTATCTGGTGGAGAAAAGGCACTCACGGCGATTTCGCTGTTATTTGCAATTCAGAATTTGAAGCCGTCTCCATTCTGTCTGTTGGATGAAATTGAAGCTGCGCTGGATGATTCAAATGTAAGCCGTTATGCAAATTATTTGCATAAGCTGACAGAACATACACAGTTTATTGTTATTACACATCGACGTGGTACGATGACAGCAGCAGACCGTTTATATGGTATTACGATGCAGGAGAAGGGTGTATCAACGCTTGTATCCGTAGATTTGATACAGGATGACTTGGATAAAAAGAGAGCTTAATAAAAAGGTGGGCGAATTAGTAAATTCAGCAAATGATGCATTGAAATCAGAGGTTAGCACAATTCTTGCAAAAGGGAGAAGAATCTGTTCAGGCAACGGCGAAGCAGGAGATTTCAAGAGTAATTGAAAATTATAATTGTCAGTTAGCAGGAACCACAGCAAATGACAATGGAACAGAGGTAGATAAGAGCAAAGATAAAACAGGTCTTGCCGGTGGTATTACGATGAATTATAAAGAGTATCTAAAAGTATTCACTTTGATATCTACGATGGCAAATCAGAATGGAGTGTTATCTAGAACGATAGAAATGATTCAGACCAATGTAGCAAAAA
>DGTC01000004.1:0-507 GCA_002394205.1 Lachnospira sp. UBA4346
TACTTGTACTTGTTGACTCACTTTCACTCTGGCTCGTACTCTTCGATTCGCTCTCGCTGAGGCTTGTACTCTTTGACTCACTTTCGCTAAGGCTGGTACTCTTTGATTCACTTTCACTCTGGCTCGTACTTTTTGACTCGCTCTCGCTAAGACTTGTACTCTTTGATTCACTCTCGCTAAGACTTGTGCTCTTTGACTCGCTTTCGCTGAGGCTTGTACTCTTTGATTCACTCTCGCTAAGGCTGGTACTCTTCGACTCGCTCTCGCTAAGGCTGGTACTCTTCGACTCGCTTTCACTGAGGCTTGTACTCTTCGATTCGCTCTCGCTGAGACTTGTACTCTTTGATTCACTTTCACTAAGGCTTGTACTCTTCGATTCGCTCTCGCTGAGACTTGTACTCTTTGATTCACTCTCGCTCAGACTTGTGCTCTTTGACTCGCTTTCGCTCAAGCTGGTACTCTTCGATTCGCTCTCGCTGAGGCTTGTACTCTTTGATTCACTTTCAC
>DGTC01000004.1:679-39649 GCA_002394205.1 Lachnospira sp. UBA4346
TCTCGCTGAGACTTGTACTCTTCGACTCGCTCTCACTGAGACTTGTACTCTTTGATTCGCTTTCGCTGAGGCTCGTACTTGTCGATGCACTATCGCTAATGCTTGTACTAATACTTAATGATGTACTTCTGCTTTCACTATCAGATGCACTTACTGACTCACTCGCCTCCAACGATGCACTTCTGCTCTCACTGTTAGATGTACTCACACTTGCGCTATAACTAACAGATTCACTCAGTTCTGCACTCTTTGATTCGCTTTCACTTGCACTCGCAGACGCTGATTCTGAACTAGATGTACTTGTGCTTAAACTTGCTGACTCTGAGGCAGAAATACTCTCTGATTCGCTTGCGCTGATACTCTCATGCTGACTAACCATCTCGCTCAGACTATCTGACAGACTATTCTTAATACTTTCTGATTCTGTAACTTCTTCTCTCTTCTTAGAATAATCATCATAATCGTCACTCTTGTTGTTAAAATCAAACTCTTTAAAGTAATTCTCACCTTTGTATCCTTCTATTGTATTATCATTTGTATAGAACTTATCTACACTCATTGTGTATGTGACTGGAACTCTTACTGTCTCATACCTTGGCCAAAATCTCGATCCTACGTTTTTTTGTTCCAAATATACAAGTGTTAATTCTTCTGTATCTATGTTGAACGTACCACTTTCAACATTTGTAATTCTAGTCGTGCCGTTATAGAATACATATTCATCACTATTGTCTTTCTGATAAGCATATCCAACATCGTATGTGACAGTCCCGTCTTTCTCCTGATTCATAACAACAAATTTCTTTGTATCAACCCATTTCGGTCTCCAGTTCGTTCCTATATTCGTTCTAGGTCCGTCTTCGCCCATGAATGCCGGTGTCTTCTTTGTAACAATAATGGTATCTACTAAATCAACTTCATTCGCATCTGAAATCCCATCATAATCTGCATCCTCAATATATTTCAGACGATTGCCCTGTTTATCTGCAGTTACAAAATCAAAGAATGCACTCTGCGTATTTCCACTCTTGTCCACATACTGTACCGCATAATAATCCTGTCCATCAATATCTGTATCCTTCCATCCGGTCACACTGTTATTATTAACAATCTCTTTTACGTTATCTGTCTGATATAATCTGTAGCGAACAAGTAATGAAGTTAATTTTTTAGCCAATTCCTTATAGTTGCTACTCTCTGCATTGACACTGCCAATGCCTTGAGCTCTTAACCGCTTCAATTCTTCCTGAACTTCTTTCTGTGCTGAAGTAATCTGTAAATGTAATTGCTCCAGATATTCATCTGGCTTTTCTTGTTCTATAAACTTCTCGTATGCTTCCTGATAATTTTTGTCTGCTTCACTGGCTAACAAACTCACAGATTCTATCTCACTTTTTGCTGTGGATAATGACTGCGATGCTACGATACTTTCTGATTCTGCTTTAACTGATGCTGAGTTGGATTCGGATTCTAAGATTGATGTTGATTTAATTGATGATAGACTTGCTACTTCTGATTCCGAAGTTAATGTTGATTCTTTTTCTGATAACTGCGTACTTGCTATATTCGATTGTGATTGTAACTCCGACTCTTCCGTTGATAAAGATGTGCTCGCTGATATGGATTGTGACTTCAACGTAGAATTTTCTTGTGACAAGGATACGCTTGCTGACTGAGAAACTGACGTGACAGCTATTTCGCTAGTTTTTGCATTCCCATCTTCCACTAAGGAGATTGCATCCATTTCAGAAGCTGAAGCTTCTAATTGGACTTCAGAACCTGTATCTAGCGAAGTACTATTCTTTGTTTCTTTAGCATATACAACATTTCCTAAGTCATACACTCCTGTACCGCCCAGAACAGCTCCCACCGTTACCGCGCTTTTAAGAAGAGTCTTTTTCCCTTTAGGTTTTGCTCTCTTTTTACTCATACTTTGCCTTTCTTTTCTTCAATTGTTAATGAGTTACTCTAGTTACATTAAACACGTTCTTATTTTCACTTTTATTATATATCATTTTATGATTTTTGGAAAGTAAATTTTTAGATTTTTTTTATTTTATTTTAATAAATACTGTCTATAACCAAAAACATATTTTATTTTTATTCATTGTATAATGAGTTAAATAATTGTAAATGCAATTCGTAATATAATATTAAATATATAGATATTTTTTAATTTTATTTACTTTTAAGATTCCGGGGGCAAAAGGTGCTTCAAAACATACATGCTAATTACACAGTAATATGTTCCTTTTTGCAAGGCGCACATAATAAAAATGGATGTCTCCTGTTAAATACAAGGAAACATCCATTTGTCCTGCCAAATTTAAATATCTGTCCAAAATACACATATATGAAAATACAGCAAATTCCTATTTTTTCTCCGTTCCAAACAATATCCATAAGACAGAGCTTACTGCCAACAATAATGGATAATATAGGAAACGTAATATTTCAAATGCAGTAATCGCATATCCTAATTCATTAACTGCTGAAATTGCTACAAGCATCTGTGCACCGTATGGAATAATTCCCTGGAAAATACAAGAAAATGTATCCAACAAAGATGCCGTTCTCTTCGGTGATATTCCATAATCTTTAGACATATCTTTTGCAATCGGTCCTGCCATAACAATTGCAACGGTATTATTTGCCGTGGCAATATCCATTGCTCCTACCATTAGACCGATTCCAATCTGACCGCCTTTTTTACTCTTAAATACTTTACGCACACCATTTAACAGTGCTTCAAATCCACCGTATTCTTTCATCAGTGCACACATAACTGCTACAAGAATTGCAACCATACTAGTCTCAAACATACTTGTAACACCATTTCCCATACTTGTAAGCAGACCAAACAGTGTCGCTTCTCCAATTCCAAACAAAATCATAATTCCAGATATGATACCAATTAGTAATACCACAAAAACGTTAATTCCTGCAATCCCACCAATTAGAACCAATACATACGGAATAATCCGAATCAGATTATAATTTTCTAAAACCACATTTGCTGTCTGTATATCAAATGATTTTACAAGAATTACAAGAAGTGTTACAAGTGCTGCCGGAAGTGCAATTCTAAAATTTGCCCGGAACTTATCCTTCATCATACATCCCTGGCTATTACAGGCAGCAATCGTTGTATCTGATATGAGCGACAGATTATCGCCAAACATAGCTCCACCCATAACGGATGCAACACACAAAGGCATAGAAAATCCGGAAGCTGTAGCTACGGATACTGCAATTGGCGTCAGCAATGTAATCGTTCCAACCGATGTTCCCATCGCAGTAGAAACGAACATTCCAACCACGAAAAGAACCGCAACGCTAAATTTTACCGGAATAATTCCAAGCATGAAATAGGCAACACTTTCTGCGCTGCTTCTTCCGACAACACCAACAAACACGCCCGCCATTAAAAATATTAAAATCATTGTAATAATATTCTTATCAGCCAACCCATTTGCCATGATTGCGAGTTTATCATCAAACGGAACCTTTGGATTTAATAAACAGGCTACAAGAATTGCGCCTAAAAATGCAACAACTATAGGGACATTATAGAATCCCATCGGAATATGCATCACATATTCAAATGTAATTCCAAGTCCTAAATAAAGTATCAAAAACACTCCAATCGGAAGGAGTGCAATCACGCCAAAATGCGTATATTTCTTATCATTCTTCTCTGATGATATAGTATCATTTTCTATCATTTGATATATCCTCCACGTATAAACATAAGGTCTATAATAATAAATACAGAAGAAAAATGCAAGAAAAAGTAACCAAACAAATATCTATATGAAAGAAGCTCTTTTATTTGTTCTGCATGCTTTTTACTTTGCAACCGTGCTGTGGCATTCCAAAACACTGGCTGCAATTTACACAGTCTGACTTTTCTGATATACCATTTTCCCACTTGTATGCAAGCTCCGGTTCACAAATAAATGGTCTGCTCATTGATATTGCAGCAATATCTCCCTGATTCAGATAGAATTCCGTCTTTTCCTTTGTACGATAACCGCCAACACTTATAACCGGTACATTTACGTGATTTGCAATATCAATTGCCCCTTCTGCAAAAAATCCTTCTTGTCTGTTTCCCGGCTGAGTCGGCGCAGAAGCAGGATTCACACTAATTCCAGATGTAATTTCAATTGCTGTAATACCGTGTTTTTCAAGCAGTTCGCAAATATAACGGCAATCTGCACCTTCATTACCACCCTCTACCAAATCGCAATAATTAATTTTTACCAGAACCGGATAGTCCTTTCCCACACATCGTCTGATTTCATCAAGAATTTCAATTAAAAACTGTGCTCTATGTTCAATCACGCCACCATATTCATCTGTTCTATGATTAAAATATGGACTTAAAAATTCACTGACAAGATATCCATGTCCTGCATGAATTTCTACACCATCTGCTCCTGCCTCTTTGCATTTCATTGCAGATTCTCCATATTCTTTTACAAGTGCCTTGATTTCATCTATAGTCATTGCTTTTGCCTGTGTATTACCCAACTGAATATCAGACGGTGCATACGCATAATCTCCTCTATCAATAACACTTGCTTTTGCACCGCAGTGTCCTAACTGAACAACAATTTTCCCCTCAAGACGGTGGACATTTTCTGTAATTTTTTGAAATTCCTGTACAAAATCGTTCTGATATATCTGAATCATATTATCATTGACACCCGCATTATGTCCCGCACTCATCATGCCTGTAATAATCAGACCGACGTTACCCTTTGCTAATTCTTCATAAATCTGTCCTAAACGTGGGGTTATGTGTCCTTTATCACCACAACCATTTTCAAATGTTGCTGAACGAACCAACCTGTTCTTTATCCTAAGTGTTCCAAACTGTGTCTGCTCAAATATTTGCTTCATTCTCTGCTGTCTCCTTTTCGCTTAAATTCTGTAGTTTTCCCGCAATACGCAATAACGCAGCCGCATCCTCTTTGCCTAAGTAGTGTTCTATGTATCTTTGTCGCTCTTCCCAAATAGGAACTGCTTTTTCTAATGCCCTTTTCCCTTGCACTGATAATTCATAAGTCTTTCCATTTCCCTGTGCAGGTTGTATCAAATTGTATTTTTCTAACACTTTCACATTGCGTACCATCGTTGTGCGTTCTAACTGTACTTCCTTTGCCCACTGGGAAATATTCGCCGACTCTAGTCGAAATAACCTGCGAAGAAGAAAATATTGTGACATACTAAGACCGGATTCACACACTGCCTGATCATAAAATTCTGTAATTCCTGCTGCACTTTTTTTCATATTGTAACAATAACATTCGCTCATTGGTTCTATCTGCATATTTCAAACAATCCTTTCCCTGCAACTTGTGCCTTATCACAGCTTGTAAACAGATTCATTATCTATATTAGATTTTTATTTCTGATAGGATTTTACAAAATGTAATTTAACTCTTGAAAACAAAAAACTGTGTATATACACCATGTGCATATACACAGTTTATTATTATTTTTCATTTTTGTCAAATTTTTATTGCACACATTTTCTAATGTCACATATCACAGCCCATATCTGCTATCTTTTTGAAAAGAAAAAATAGCCTTCCAATACACACCATACAACGATTTCTACAACTGGTATGGCAAGCCATAAAGATGCTCCGCCAAATACAATTGGAAATACCATAATTGCAATTCCACTGAAAATAATATTTCTGGATAATGAAATCAAAAATGCTGCCCGTTCCTGCAAAACTGATTGTCTGTAATATGTAGCAAATACATTCATTGCCATCGGAATACAGGCAATAAAATACTTTGGAATTGCTGTTTTTGCGATTTCTGCCAATTCCGGTGTAACTGTAACAAAAATATTACATACGCTCAACGGAACACACACACCTGCAAGTGTAAAAAGAATACCAAATATAATATCACTAATCAGTCCTACTTTGTGGTAATATTTTACATCTGCATCTTTTTGTGCTCCATATGCATAAGATAATAATGGCTGCGCCGCCTGACCTACACCAGAATAAATTGAATTAAACAATACAATACAGTTGCTAATCACGCCATAAACTGCAAGCTCTGAAGTTCCACAATATTTTAAAATCTGCCTATTAAGTAATAACACAATAAATGCGTTGGCAAGTTCATTAATTAGACTAGATACCCCACTATTCAATATATTTTTTAACTGATGCAGATACCTTGCCGTTTTAACAAGCTGCATTGTATTCTTCTTACTAAGAAAATGACTTAAAAAAATCATGTCCTGTACGATAATTCCCGCACAAGACGCAATGGCTGCCCCTGCAATACCAACGCCTGCATATAATACAAGTACAATATCTAAAATAATATTAACTACTCCACCTGTAATAACTCCTGCCATCGCACGATTTGGATCGGAATCTGCACGAAGTACCGCTGCAAAAAATGTTGACGGCAGTATTAAAAATGAAAATCTTGCAAGCCATTTCAAATAATCATACGTCAACGAAAACAATTCGCCTTCTGTCCCAACAAACTGCACAATTTGTTTTAAAAACATATTATAAATCAAACAAATCACAACTGATGTAATCACTGTTGTAATCAAGGCTGTCGTAAAATATTCATTTGCTTTTTTATGGTTGCCTGTTCCCTTTTTAATTCCAATACGAATGGAACTTCCTATTCCAAACATCAAACCAATCGCCATCAGCAGACTGTATGGTGGTGCTGTCAGACTGAGTGCAGCAATTCCATCCGCTCCCACTCCTTTTCCAACAACAATCGCATCCGCCATGGTGTAAATAGACATGACCATTGCGCCGCCAAGCGATGGAAATAAATACTTTATAAACTGTTTTAATTTCGTTTTATTTTGCATACTACTCTCCTTTTTACCATTTTTAGATAATTTTTTCTGATAAAACACAAAAAGACCAGATAAGATAAAATCTTATCTGGCCAAAAACTCTTGTCCATCCGGGAAGTTATTTTTCATAATAAATAACCACCTTGCAGGGTGCTTTTCATTGTGCACCGTCCGATTTGAAGAGATTGTACTATAAATTTGTATTCTTGTCAAACACCAGCTTCTGTCTGCTGGCATATCCATTTTTCTTAAAATCCGAATTCAAGAAATCTATCTCTGTTGGTATAACTTTAATCAAATTCATCGGTTCTGGAAGTTTCTGTAATGCTGCAAGCGGAATCTTCTTATATTCTGCCGCATGATTATATTCATCAGAAAATGGCTCCACAACCGTTGCAACACCTGTTACCTGTGCACCTTTCAAATTCCCAAAACCATCATAAGCATCATAAATTGCAAGACATACATTGCAGTTTTTTTCAAGCCCGATAAATTTTTTCCCGCCTTCTGAAAACATCCAAAACGCATCATCATGATATGTATATTCAATTGGCGTACAACGAATAAACGTGTCTGCACCTGTTGCAAGTGCACACGTATTCTTTGTCTGAATATATGTAAGCACTTCCTCTCTTAATGCCTGTTGCGGCATATGAACACTTTCCGCATCCTTTGCATCCCAATGATGAATCGCCTGTTCATAGTCTACTGCTTTTTTCTCTGCCATAATAATACTTCCTTTCCATCTTTATAGACAAATGAATTTCCATATTATTATACGCCTGTTTCGAATTTTATGCATATAAATTTAACGTTCAATTTCATATCTGTCCCTGCCTGAATTTTTTGCCCGATACAATGCTATATCTGCCCTATTAATCACATCTGTATAGAATTCATCCGACTCATGATACAATGAGAATCCAATTGATGCTGTTAAATGCACTTTTTCTTTATCCGTTTCTATTTCAATTTGGTGAATTGCCTCTAACAGCCTTTCTGCTATAAGCATTTCTTCGCCTTCTTTTTCATAATCAAACACACAGATAAATTCATCACCACCCCATCTGATAATATGGTCACGATCCTGCACCACAGATTTGATTGCTTCTGCAAACTTTTGTAATGCAATATCTCCTATGTCATGTCCATAAAAATCATTGACATGTTTAAAATAATCAATATCTCCCATCATTACCAACGAATTATAATGTTGTGATTTATATTTTGCCAATCGATGCTGTAAAAGTGATTGTCCAAATCTTCTTGATGCTGCACCGGTTAAAAGGTCAAAATTAACTTCTTCTTTGAGTTTTCTTTTTTCTTTGATATACTGACATTTATGGATATGATATAAAATGAAATAGCTCACAAACAAAATACATTCTAAAATTGCCGTACCGGCGAGTATATACGGTCGGACCTTCCGTTGTGCGTCTTCAATATATACGTCTAATTGGTCTAAATGAACGCCCATAGAAATAACCCAATGATAATCATCGTATAATTTTGTATATCCAAGTTTTCGTGTAACTTCATCCGAATCTAATTTTTTAAAATTATACTCATGAAAAATATAACCGTCCTTTTTAATTCCTTCTAATTCTTCCTCATATAAATAATACCCGGTTCCATCATCCATGCTCGTTGAAATATAATTTCCCTCTGTCCCCCTTAAATTAGGATGAATTAAACGTCTTGCATAATTTTCCCCACCATCAAACGATAGGATTTCACTTACCCATGGATAAGAGCCATCTGGAAACTCTTCCGTATAAATCCAGTTTCTCAGTGACTGATATAAGTACGTTTTCACTTCTTCCTCTGTCACCTGCGGATGTTCTTCTATGTAATGTTCTTTCTCAAAATTTAGGACACGAATATAATTGCCAACTGCTGTACTCAACTCGGACTTTTTGATTTCAAGCATACTCTGTTGTGTCGTCTTTGCAACACTTAACGTAATCCATTTATACTCAAAAAACACAACCATAAACAGAAAAATACTAGATATCACGAGACGAATGAGTAATAGCTTTTCTTTACTTAAATTCTTTTGCCAGCTTCTTACTTTACTCATAAGCCACCACCTCTTTCCGGTTAATTTATCTAATCACAACACAACTTTAACAAATCTGCAGTAATCTCTCTATCTATCTTCAATTTCTGTACCATATCATACATAATATTTCTAATCTGTTGCGCATCCATACCTTTTTTATATGGTCTGTCTTCCCTTAATGCCTGATAAATATCAATACACGCCATCAATTTATCTTCAAAAGTTAATTCTTTTTCTGTAAGTCCTCTCGGATACCCAGAACCATCTAACTTTTCATGATGATTCGCCGCCCACTCCGTAATATCTTCTATTCCATGAATCTGCCGCAATATTCTATATGTTGCCGATGCATGATTTTTCATAAGAAAAAACTCTTCTTTTTCTAACTTTCCCGGCTTTTCTAAAATATCTGTTGGTACCAATAATTTACCAATATCATGTAATGCACCTGCCATATAGAAACGAATCTTTTTTTCTGCATCAAATCCATAAAATTCTGCCATTGTTTCTGCTATTTGTGCCACGCCAAGTGAATGATTTTTTGTAAACGATGATTTGTAATCTATGACTTCTGCAAAGAAACGGGCAATTCCTCTAATTTCATAATCAGAATAATTTTCCATTTTTACATGAATATGTGTCCTTAAAAATTCTTCCGGAGAATGATTTTTTAAATAAACAAAATCCTCATATGTAACACCATCTAAAAAATATTGTACAGCCTGTTCACTAAACCAACAGTTCTTTTTTGATTTCACAAATTCCGTAATATCCTCCATCGTATAAGAATTCACATCTGTTAAATCAAAAAATATATCTATACGATCGGCAAGTCTTAGTATTTGCGACTTCAACGTGATTTCATCAGCTTTCTTTCCCATCGGACCGGAGCCATCCGCATTCTCGTGATGATATAAAAGAACCGTATCTACATTTGTATGAAATGGCAAATACTTCATTCTGCGCTCTCCAATAATGCAATGCTTTACCAGACTATCTTCCTGTATATTCCCCGTTCCATTAGCATCATTGTCCAAAATATTATCTAGTACACTTCCCTGATATTTATGTAAATCTCCATATTTTTGTTTAAAATATTCTGTCAATGCATTATCATGAAGAATTCCACATCCAACCAAATCACGAATTTCATCCATATCCAATCCGGCTTTCTTTCCCATAAGGTAACATAAATATCCCACTCTTTTCCCATGTCCTAATTTTGCACCTTTAATCGCCTCATTTTCTACCATATCCAATGCCAACGACAACGCATACAACATTTCCATAAAATCTAACTTCATATATTTTCTCCTATTCCATACGTTTTCCATGCAATTTCATACTTAACATCCACTATTTATATACGAAAGTTTATCGGTTCTTTTCATTTTTATCTGTTGCAATAGCAACAATCAGAAAAAGCGGTGACACTCAAATTTACAATAAATACAACCATACCATAATTGGCATCGTTATAATACAAAGCAATGTTCCTGCCAAATTAATCATATTGGCATATTCTGAATTCTTATCATATATCTGGCAAAACTGCGTAACTGTCGATGCTGTCGGTGTAATCGTTGCTAAAAATACAATCAAAAATACGGCATCAAATCCCTGTATTGGCAGCACCATTTTCAGTCCTCGAATCAGAAATAATACACACACTGGAACAAGAAGCAGCCTAAAACATAAAACGAATGGCAATCGCCGAAATCTTTTAAAATCCTCTAATTTTAAATCTGCAATTAACATTCCGGCAATAATCATACACAATGGTCCTACCATCGCCCCCATTGAATGTGTTGCATTTAATACGACCTGTGGCACAGGAATTCGAAAAAGCAATACAATCAATCCGAATATAATCGCAATCATATTCGGATTCATAATCATCTTTTTTACCTGAACCTGTCTCTCTCCGCTAATAATCGTTCTTGCATGGGACCACAACAATACAATTTGAACCATCAAAAATCCACTGCTGTAAATTACATATTCCGGTCCATAAAGACTCGTTACAATCGGAACAATGAGATTGCCTGCATTCGAATACATTATGCTTAACTGCTCTAAAGCATCTAACTTAAAAAATTTTCTTAGTAAGAATGTGCCAATTATCAAGCAAATATGCACAATAACCGCTAACACAACGGACAATAACAGTCCATTTCTTACCTGCTTCGTAAATTCAATCTGAAATGCATAAAACAGCATACACGGCATAATCACATATAATGTCAGAAATGACATCGGCTTGGAATCGGTACTCTTTAACACACCAAACTTTACAACAGCCCAGCCGGCAATAATACAAAGTGCCAATTCAATAATCTGTAATATCAGTGATACAACCATTTTTTATCCTTCTTTCATTCGTATTTGCTAATTTATCTGTATACACAAAAATAGACATCCAAACAATTCGCTTCATTTGAACATCTACTTGTATTTTAACATTTTTATCGGGATATAAAAAATGAAATTTTTATTATATTTATGTTTATAGAATTTATATTTCAAAATATTTTACTTTTTGTTTTTAACAATTTTATTATTTCTTTTAAATTTTATACACAATTTAATTGACTTTGTCTAACATAAAGTATAAAATCAGACTATACAAAAAACATATATGAATCAATTATGAAAGGATCACTCGTATGAATATTGCTGATTTTACGGATATGAAAAAATTTGAAGAAATTATGTCAAACTGGGCAAAAGCTACCGGTCTGGCAACTGTTGCCGTTGGTGCAGATGGCACATATATTTCAGAATGTTATAATTTTACTGATTTTTGTATAAAACTTACACGAGGTAGTAAGGAAGGCTGCAGAAGATGTGAAAAATGCGATGCCGAAGGTCAAGGTGTTTATCATTGTCATGCTGGATTAATTGATTTTGGTATTCCACTCATGATTGGCAATGAAAAAGTCGGCTCCGTTATTGGTGGTCAAGTTCTTCCAAATGATCCAGATGAGGAAAGTTTTAGAAACGTTGCAAAAGAAATTGGTGTAAATGAAGATGAATATATTAATGCACTTCATAAAGTAAATGTAAGATCGGAAGAAGCCATTTTTGCTTCTGCAACATTACTTGGAGAAGTATTAAATAATTTCATTAATACAAGCTATAATGAAAAATATAACAACGAATTGTTATCCAAACTGACTACTGGCGTCAAAAAATGTGAACAGCTAATTGGTAATATCATCAACGATACGAAAAATTTGAATAGTATTCAGCAGAAGCAGAATATTCTTGCGCTCAATGCATCCATTGAGGCATCAAGAGCCGGAGACATGGGTAGAGGATTCGCTGTTGTTGCGCAGGAAGTTGGAAAACTTGCAAATAATAGTAAAAAACTAAATACATTGATTGAAAATGAGGTAAAGGAGATATCAGAAACCATACATAGTATGATTATAGAAAACATATAAATTAACAATTAGAATTCTTTCACAAAAGCAAATTATGTGTAAAATCCCCCTAGACTGTCTGCATGACGGTCTGGGGGGATCCTGCAATATTAATTCCATGATTTCTTTAAATTACCAAACTCTCTGCTGCTGTTATTGTCTCATTTTCCACCACATATGCTGTATTTTCATCAATAATATTCATTTTCTGAATAAATATATTGACATTTTCTCCATCGTGCAACAATGGCTGGCTGACTTGTCTGTATCCAATCAGTTCCTGACCGTGCAGTCTGACTGTTACTTCTATGAGACTTCCACGAAAGACGCTTTTTATAACTTCTCCTTCTTCTGTAGATGCCGGATATCTGACCAGCTCATTTTTCTTACTAATTACAACATATTCCGGACGAATTAGGGCAGCATGTGCAATTCCTTCAAAACCTCTCATATCCTCTACGTGACTGACCTTTACATTTTCTCCTAGAAATTCTGCAACAAACGGTGTCTTCGGATTGTTATAAATCTCTACCGGACTTCCTATCTGCTCTACTCTTCCCCGATTCATAATAATAATCTCATCTGCTACTTCTGTTGCTTCATCCTGATCGTGGGTTACGAAAATACTTGTAATTCCTACCTTTGTAATCAGCTCGCGCAGCCATGCCCGAAGTTCTTTACGTACCTTGGCATCCACCGCTGCAAATGGTTCATCTAATAAGAGCAGCTTCGGCTCCGTTGCAATCGCTCTTGCAAATGCAACTCGCTGTCTTTGACCGCCCGATAGCTGACTTGGATATCTCTTTTCAAATCCTCTTAACCCAACCAGTTCAATTAATTCCATCACACGATTCTTAATATCTGCTTTATTCCATTTTGCAATTTTTAAACCAAATGCAATATTTTCATAAACCGTTTTATACCGAAATAACGCATAATTCTGGAATACAAAACCGATTCCTCTTTCACTGGGCTTGACCTGATTCACTTTTTCTCCACCGATATAGATATCTCCTGAATCTGCATCTTCAAGTCCTGCAAGCATCTTTAATATGGTCGTCTTACCGCTTCCACTAGGACCCAAAAGCCCAATTAATTTTCCCTTTTCAATGGATATATCAATGTTATCCGATGCTTTAAAATCTCCAAAATATTTATTGACACCGACTAATTTTACATACTCTTCTGCCATAATCATTCCTCCCACATTTATCACCTTACGATTGATATTTCTTACTCCGATATTCCAGCACATTTCTAACAACAAGAATAATCAGTGCCATTGCTACCAATATACTTGACATTGCAAATGCACCGGTAAAATCGAATGCCTGATATGTTACCTCGATATGCAGCGGCATCGTATTCGTTCTTCCTCTTAAATGTCCTGAAAGTACAGAAACTGCACCAAATTCTCCCAATGCTCTTGCCGTACTCAATACCACACCATACAAAAATGCCCATTTGATATGAGGAAATGTGATTTCACGAAAGATTTTAAAAAATCCCGCTCCCATCAGTGCTGCTGCATCTTCTTCATCCTTTCCTATCGAATTCAATACCGGTATCAATTCTCTTGAAATAAATGGAAATGTCACAAAAATTGTTGCAAGAACAATTCCCGGTACTGCAAATACGATTTTCACTCCAAACTGCCGCAGATACGGATACAGAAAACTGCTTCTTCCAAATGTCAATAAAAAAATCAACCCGGCAATGATTGGAGAAATTGCCAACGGCAAGTCAATCAGCGTGGAGATAAAACGCTTTCCAATAAAATTATATTTTGTCAGTAAAAATGAAGCAAATATACCAAAAATCACATTTACAATCAATGTAATCACTGTAACATATACTGTAAGTTCAATGGATTTTAATGCATATCGGTCTGTAACGGCAGATACAAATGCCCCGATTCCCTGCCGAAATGCGGTCGCCAATACATAGATGAGCGGCAACACCAACATAGTAAATACAAATCCCGTTCCGAGTATAACCAAAATCCATTTTACAATCTGCTCACTGCGTGTCATTCGCACCTTAGATTGTTTTTCCATTTCAAATTTCCCTCCTTATCATCAACATTGCCATATTTTCATATTAACAGCTATCTTGCGCAAACAATCCTTGCTGTCCGATGCTGTATAACTGCATTAAAGAATAGAATTGCAAATGCAATAACCAACATAACCAAAGCAATTGCTGTTGCCGAAGTATAGTCATATTCCTGAAGTTCCGACATAATCAGCAACGGGGTAATCTCCGTTTCATACGGCGTATTTCCTGCAATAAACACAACGCTTCCATACTCTCCTAAACATCTTGCAAATGCCATCGTTGTTCCGGCAATGATTGATGGCAAAATTTCCGGAAGTATCACATGAAAGAATATCTGTATTTTAGATGCCCCCAAAACCGATGCTACATTTTCATAATCTTTATCCAGTGTCTCTAATACCGGCTGGACTGTTCTTACAATAAATGGAATTCCAATGAATATAAGTGCAACCGTAATTCCAACCTTCGTATATGCAATCTTAATCCCAATTTTATCAAAGATACTTCCCACCCAACCGTTTGTAACGGTTAAGTGGGTAATTGCAATCCCTGCTACTGCTGTCGGCAATGCAAATGGCAATTCGATCAGTCCATCTAATAATCTCTTCCATGGAAAATCATATCGCACCAGTATCCATGCTAATAGCACGCCAAATATTGCATTGATTACAGATGCCACAAATGCTGTACTTACGCTCACTTTCAGGCTGGCTAATACACGTGGTCTTGTGACAACATGAATGAAATCAGATAACGACATTTTTGCTGTAAATATCACAAGCGATATCAATGGAATGATTACAATAAAGCTCAAAATCGTGAGTGTAATCCCCAAAGACAATCCAAATCCCGGAATAATATTTTTACTTTTTTTCGTAAATCGAATCAAACAAACCGCCCTCCTTGAAATGCTTTTCTGTCGCTGCCGTCCAGCCGCCAAAATGCTTAATATCTGTTAAATCCAGATTTGTCACAATCCATTTTTTATCTGACGGAACAGATGTAATCACATTAGAATTTCCCTTGTATTCAAATTCTTTTAATATGATCTGGTTAGACGGTCTATAATACCATTTTGCCTCAACTTTCTGTGCTTCATCAGAATACAGATAAGAAAGATACTCTGTCGAAACTGCTCTTGTTCCACGGTTGTCAACGATTTCATCTACAATCGCAACCGTCGGCTGGCATAAAATAGAAACGGAAGGTACAACAATTTCATATTCATCCGGATGTTCTTCTAAGGAAAGAAATGCTTCATTTTCCCAAGCAATTAACACATCTCCCTGCTTATTTTCAACAAAAGACGTTGTTGAACCTCTTGCCCCGGAATCTAATACAAGTACATTGGCAAATAACGTCTTCATATTTTGTAAAATCGCATCTTCTGAAAGTCCCTGTTTCTCAAAATAATACCACGCTGCAAGATAATTCCAACGCGCACCTCCGGATGTCTTCGGATTTGGTGTAATGACTCCTACGTCTGTCTTTAATAAATCATTCCAATCTAAAATATTTTTAGGATTTCCCTTTCTTACAAGAAAAACAATACTAGAGGTATATGGTGAGCTATCGAGGTCAAATTCCGATGTATATCCATCCTCAATCAATCCTACATTCTTGACTGCATCTACATCACCTTCTAATGCCAATGTCACGACATCTGCCTCTAAGCCATTCGCAACCTCTAACGCCTGCTTACCAGAACCTCCATGTGACTGTACAATTGATACTTCCTGACCTGTTTTTTCCTTCCAATATTTTGAAAAAACTTCATTATACTCCTTGTATAATTCTCTGGTTGGATCATAGGAAACATTTGTAATCTCCACACTAGAATCTTTTGATGTATCTGCTGCCTGTTTTGTGCATCCTACCAAAGAGCTAACTCCTAATGTTGCTGTCAATGCCAAAGCGAATAATTTTTTCTTTTTCATAATTTCTATTTGATTTCAGATGTAGGTTTCGTCTATCTCAATCTTTCTTCAAACGAAATCCATCTAAAACCTTCTCCTTCCCTACTTTATTTCCTGACAAATCCGAATTCTTCCAATCAAAAATGTGCTTATTGTAGCTGTCAACATTTCCGCTGCGGTTTAATTCATATTTATTTGCTAGGTTTAATAGGATTATATTCATGCGTTCCAAAAGAAACAATGCCAAAAAAAGAAAACGTTTTCACGTTTTATAGAATTTATTATGAATCACTCTGTTTTTCGTGCATTAAAGTGACATAAAATTGTTTATCTTACTGAATTTATTTCCAAAATATGAAAACGTTATCATCTAGTATTTATACCGCTTTCGTATCGTTTAAAACATCCTGTATCACCCGTTTTTCGACAAAAACTGTATCAAACGTGAAAATAAAACAATATTCCCTACAAAATAAAGAAAGCTGTTAAGGAACCCCTAACAGCTTTCTTCTCTAAGTATCTATATACAATTTACTTTAAAATGTTCTTCACGCTTGCAACCATATGCGCAACGGTCATTCCAAGTTCTTCTAACAATGCATCCGGATTGTAGCGGTCATAAAAGTTCTTCTTTAAACCATAATTTAAGACTTTCATATCACTTGCTCCATAGAAAGATGCAATTCTTTGACCGAAACCACCGTCAACAATACCATCTTCTAATGTCACAACAAGTTTATGGTCTGCTTCTAATCCCTTTAATGTTTCTCCATCCAGTTCTGATGCATTTCTTGGATTAATAAGGGTAATATCATGTCCGAGTTCCTTCTTTAGTCCTTCCGCTAAGGCTTCACCCTTTGCATAAAAATCTCCGAGTGCAAGGACTGCAACTTCTGAACCTTTTACTGCACACTGATACTTTGTCACATCACCAAGTTCTGCAAATGTCTGATTTTCAATCACAGCTCCACCAGGAATAAGAATAAGTACCGGTCTATCTTTCTGGTCAATGGACTGCTCTAACATGGCAAGATATTCTTCCCTGCATGTTGGTGCAAGCACAAGTAAGTTTGGAATATGAGAGAAAATTGAAATCCCAAAAATCCCCAAATGGCTCACATCTGTAAGACCATCAAAGTTTGTATAATTAATAACAAATGTTACCGGCAAATTGTTGATACATACATCATGTGAAATCTGGTCATATACTCTCTGCAAAAATGTCATATTCGTAAGTACCACCGGTTTTGCACCGCGCTTTGCTGCACCTGCTGCCATCGCTACCGCCTGTTCTTCTGCAATTCCTACATCAATATACTGATTGCCCAATGCATCACGCTCAGCACGTGGCAATGCAAATGAAGTTGGCATCGCCGGTGTAATTAAAAGTACATCTTTATCTGCATTTGCCTTCTTTAATAAATATTCTCCTGTAATCGAAGTATAATCTTCGCCAAAAGAAATTGTAGGAACACCTGTCTCACGATTAAATGGAACTGCCCAATGCCATGCTTCACGATTCTCTTCTGCAAGTTTGTAGCCTTTTCCCTTTTGTGTATGAATATGCACGACGATTGGGTGATCAACATCCTTTACTTTTTCAAATACCTGAATCATTGCCTGAATATCATTTGCATTTTCTTCATAAATATAATCCAAACCAAAAGCCTTAAAAATGTTATTTTCAGCCTGTCCATTGGTACGTCTTAATTCTGCAAGATTCTCATAAACACCACCGTGATTTTCTGAGATTGACTGTTCATTATCATTCAGGACAATAATCAGGTTGGAGTTGATTTCAGAACCGGCAACATCAAGTCCTTCAAATGCCATTCCACCTGAGAGCGAACCATCCCCGATAATTGCAACAATATTTTCCTTGCCGCCCTTCATATCTCTGGCTCTTGCAAGACCTGTTACAAGCGAAATAGATGTTGATGTATGCCCAATATTAAAGAAGTCATGTTCTGATTCCTCCGGATTGGTATAACCGCTGTCCTCTGAAAAATGTGCATCATCTATATACCCTGCCTTACGGCCTGTCAGCATCTTATGGGTGTATGCCTGATGAGATACATCATAAACAAATTTATCCTCTGGTGAGTTGAACACATAATGCATTGCAATTTCTGTCTCAACCATTCCAAAATTTGAGCCAAAATGCCCACCAATCTTTGTCAGTCGGTTAAACAACGCCTCTCTTACATCGACTGCTAATGTTTCTAACTGCTCATTTGTTAATTTTTTCACATCTTCCGGAGCGTTAATTGTATTTAATACTTCGTACATTTTCATTTCATCCTTTCTTTTCATTCAAATCATTTCATAAATATATTGCAATTTCCAACATCGTACTCTTACAACCATTTTTATATTCTGTAAAAGAAAGCAAAATATCAATAAAATATTTACATTCTTACGATTTTAGTATAAATACAAATATTCTCCACGTCCAATAGTTATATTTTATAACCAGTTATTCCTATAAAGAATACAAATATCCTTATAATTACATTTTTATTGTTTCAATAACGGCCATCATTGCGCGACGTTCGCATACAGCTTCTTCCAGATGAAACACCCCAAAAACATGCCCTGTCCCTTCTGCATAGACCTTCTTCATCACCGGATATCCCGGCATCGCCAATGCTTCTTTTGCTAATTCCGTTCCTGTCTCAAATACCGCTTTGCCATAATAGCGTATAAACTGTTTTCCTTCTCCCATTAAGCCTGTGATTTCCACATATGGGTTCTCCTGCATCTGGCGATAGACTTCTTTCATCTCTCCCACACCAAAATAATTGATTTCATCTTTTAACATATGAAAACTAATCGGTCTGGATTTTGGTCTATTCCCATCAATTGTTGTAAGAAAAAAGGTTCCCGACTGCTGCACACATTCGTCTAACCAATCATTAATTTTCTGTGCATTTGTACGATTATCATTCTGCATAAATTACGCTCCTTCTCTTTATCTGCTTATATATTTTTCAAAACGGAAATATTCTTCACCTGCATGCTCCGGATCATTCTCGAAATGATGTGCATGAAAGAATTCTACTGCTTGAAATCCGCACACATTTATATAAAAATGTATATTTCGTTTCCACGAATACGGTGTAAATGTCTCCCATTTGGTTATTTTCGGATTACTAGCTTCAATTAACTTCCAGATTGTTTTACCGATTCCCTGTCCCTGCATTCCTACCTTGACATAAAGAAACTCCAAATATCCAACCGTATCTTGCTTATCAAAATCAAGAATAACTCCACCAACCATCTGATTATCCTTCATTACTTTCATCGCTTTAGAACTTTTTTTATGCAAAGATTCCATAATATGTGCTTTGGGAAGTGCCTCCTCATAGGAATCTCCCTCTAACTCTGCTCCCACCTGAAATGCCTGCTGCATATCCGCAACAAATGCCGAAACATCTATTTCTTCTAATTCTTCCAACTGTAGCTGCATGATTCTTCACTCCTCCTATTTTCTCGTTTATAATTTATAAGAATCCTCTTTTCATCTCTTATAAATGGAAAAAGAACCAGACAAGGTGTCAGGCATCTCAACCTGCATCTTCTCCGGTCCTTGATTTCTAACTGAATCGGTACCTCCGATGAACTTATAACTAAAAATAACAATAAACTGATATTTTGTCAAGGTGTAAACACAAAACCTCTTCCTCCATACTAAGCCTTATTTTCATGAAGAGCAGAAAGCCATGCAATTGCCAATTCCGGCCATATTGCCACTTCTTTAACCGCTGCTCCTGTAACAGTGCTTTGCATCATTTTATCGGATTGTACTTTATCAATTCCCGCAAATTGCTGAAACAATTGTTTCTTAAGCAAAATGAACTCTTATTGGCATAAATTGTTGCTGCTCCCTTTTTACCCCATAAAGCCAGCCGGGGGCTGCTCATTTTCCAATACACGATACGCATATTGCGTATGACTATTATTCGAAAATATTCTAAACAATTAGCATCTCCCGTACAGGCATTGTTTAAAATCAATACACCTGACGCAACCATATACGCAGATGCATTTACTTCTTTTCAGATTTACTATATGACCCATGATGTTAATACGCAAAACGGTATCGAATTTTTCAATGAAACCATTATATCTAGCTTTTTAGCACTGCTTAATCTGGAAAATGACCAAGATTTATGCCAGTTATTGTTGAATAAAGTTACGCAATAAAATAGGCCTGCTTATAGGCTCTGACTGCCTCCACGGCAACTTTGGCTGCCAATTCATTTGGATAATGAAACTCTCCTGTGGAAATGCAGCAAAAGGCGATACTGCCAACGCCATTTTCATCTGCAAGTGCAAGGCACGAACGGTAACACGACGCTAGAAGTTCTCTGTCCTGTCTTGTCACATTGCCATAAATAATCGGTCCTACCGTGTGATGAAATCCTTAGAATCATGCGATTTCTGTTTTCCTGTTTTAAGGTTGATAGTTCCGTCTGGTGTATTAAGTAAAACTCATTGGCATCTAAAGATACATATCTCTGATTCCATACTTCTTTGCAAAGTCAGAAAAGTACAGATTAAATCTTTCTCTGCTGTAGGAGAATCCAGCTGCTGTTGACAGTCATTCATCGGATGATTAGCTCTACGTTTTCTCTTATCTAAGAAGTTCACTGTATATCTCCAAATCAATATCCTTAAATACATTGAATACCACATCAATCTTGCTGCCTGTTTCCGCCTTATAATCTCTTACTGTCTGAACTGCTACTTCTGCAGCCTGGTCATTTGGATAATGGAACTCTCCCGTTGAGATACAGCAAAATGCGATACTGTCTACACCATTCTCATCTGCTATCTCAAGACAAGATCTATAGCAGGATGCCAGCAGTTGCTCATCTTTTCCTGTTACATTGCCATAGATAATCGGTCCCACCGTATGAATGACATACGCACTCGGAAGATTGTAAGCAGGTGTAATCTTTGCTTTTCCTGTTGGCTCTTCATGCCCCTGTTTTACCATAATATCCTTACAAGCTCTGCGAAGCTGAATACCTGCAAATGTATGGATACAGTTATCAATACACTTATGATTTGGATAGAAGCATCCAAGCATCTGTGAATTTGCTGCATTTACGATTGCTCCAACCTTTAAAGAACTGATGTCTCCCTGCCAAAGATAGATACCATCTTCCACTGGTGTAAGATCCTTATAATCTGTGATTCCTTTCTGTCTGTTCTCTTCCTGCAAGTATTCATCTTGAATACGAAGGAATTCATCCGGTACATCCTTTGGCATGCGTACATTAAAGAGTGATCGAAGTAACATCTTCTGCTCGCCACTTGTTTCCGGTACTACCAGATCCTTATATTTTTCTGTTTCATTTAATAAAAATCGAATTAAATACTGTCTTCTTTCTGCCTGTGTCATTTTGCTACCTCCATATCTAATCTATGCTTTTTGTTGTAATCATCTTTATTACATTTAACATATCATCTCATTGATGTAACGTCAATAGTTACAGTAAAATTGTTTATAAAAATTTCCCTCACAAAGTTTTCAGCTCTGTAAGGGACTGATTTCTGCTTACTTATTATTTTCAAATGGATTACGTGGTGCTTCCTCAAAAAATTCTGTCTTATATGGTACTGCAAAATCATTATCGAAACACGTATGCTCAATCGGAAATCTTTTCCCTGACATGATTGGATTCGGCTTAAAATCCTTTGCCGGATAACCAATATACAACATACAAAGGATCTCATAGTTCTCTGGTATATTTAACAGCTTACGAGCCTTATCCTTATCAAAGTAGCTGATCCACACCGTTCCAAGGTCAATACTTGCAGCTTCAAGCATCATATGTGTTGCAACAATTGTAGCATCTGTAGAACCACTTGCTTCTCCCGATTGCGGATGCTTCCAGCACACATCTTTATCGTAGCAGACCATAAGAACCAGCGGTGCTCCATAATAATAGACATTATTCTTGTGATCCTTGGTATCACATTCTTCGGTAAGCTCTACATATTTTTTATCATATCCAAACGTACAGAATTCTCTTACTTTATCCAGCTGCTCCGGCTGGTTCAACACAAGCACTCTCTGTGGCTGGTAGTCAACAGCGGTTGGACTCCAACGCCCTGCTTCAAGGATCAAATCTACCTTTTCCTTTTCTACTGGTCTCTGATCAAATTTTCTTACTGTAATTCTCTTCTTTGAAATATCTCTAAAATCCATCTTAGTCACCTCTCGTTTTTATCTGTTTAATTCCTTTAACAATGGCGATAACGATTTATAAATTAACATCGTAACCACTGAAATAATTGCACCTTTCAAAATATTTGCCGGCAAAGCATTGAATAATACAACATCAAGCCTTGTTTTGATAAATGGAATAAATGCTGTGAAAGCATTAATAAGCTGATCCATTGGCATAAATATCGTATACATTGGAAGTAATACAAAATAGTTTAGTATCGCAGCTGCAATACCACAACATATGCTTCCTATAATACAGCCAAGCAATGCTCTCTTTTTCGTTTTTTGCTTCTTAATAAATCCAACCTGCCGGAACTACAAGTAATACGCCAATACAGAAATTCGCAAATTCTCCGATACCGCCTGTATTTGAAGATAATAATCCCAGCAGATTCTTGATAAGCTCTATCATTAAGCCTTCAAGTGGTCCAAATGCAAATGCTCCAATCAAAGCTGGCAAGTCTGATAAATCAAACTTTGCAAAAGATGGTGATAATGGAATTGGAATCTCTATAAATGCCAATGCAAAAGATATCGCTGCGAGCATTGCTGTTGATGTAATTTTTCTGGTATTTAATTTTCTTTCTGTTTTATTTACAGAAATTTTCTGTGTTGTCATATTCTTTCCCTTTCCGGGATAGCACAAACGCCCAATGATTCTTATGTTCATCGGGCGTCAAGCCTATCCTCTCTCATCCGGACTATACCGTCGGTATCGGAATTGCACCGATTCATCCTTTTCACAAAGGTTGCAGACTTTACTGCCGGTGAGGAATTTGATCACTTGCTTACAACTGAGATTCTTTCCTTGATATGGTTCCCGGATACGATCTCATCGACAAGTGCGATTGCGTAATCTGCATAGCTAAGTGTACTCTCACCTTTACTATTTAAAGTAAAGTCCTCTCCTGCTAGTGTGTACTCACCGCTTCTTGCGCCATCCGCCTGAAAATCAGCTGCTGGTGAAATGTATGTCCACTTAAGATCCTTGCTGTCTCTAAGGAACTGCAGTGCCTCACCATGTGCATGTGAGATTGGAAGCCAATCTGTAGGGAAGTCTGCTCCCATATCAACAGTTACTGTTCTCTCAGGATTTACAAATAAGCTACCAGCTCCACCTACAACAACAAGACGAGTCTTTGTTCCTTCTACCAGTCCTGCGATGTGCTTCGCAGCTGCTGGGATAACTCCAACTGTTTCTGCTGTCCAGCCACCTGCTGCGTCTACTACTGCATCAAATCCTGCAAGATCTTTCTTTGTAATGTCAAATAAATCTTTCTGAACATAAGTGGTTGCTGCGGTGTTATTGTCACCCTTACCGAAAGCAGTTACTTCAATTCCTCTGCCTGTTGCCTCTGCGATAACCTTGTTTGCTACTCTTCCGTTTGCTGCTACTACTGCTAATTTCATGTGTTTGTCCTCCTTAAATACATTTGTTGTAATATTGCGTGTTACATCTTTGATGATGTAACTATATCACGTTATTGTTGTAATGTCAATAGTTACATCGAAATTATTTTAAAAAAACTGTAACGACTATCTTATCCGACCTTTCTAATTATCTGCTTTGGACAGATTTCTGCACATCTGCCGCAATGCAGACAATGGCTCTGGTCAATAACTACCGGTTTCTTAGAAATGTCGATACACTTCTGCGGACATACGGAATAGCATAACTTACATCCAATGCAGGCATCTCCTACATAGTATCCGTTTATCTTCTGCTCAGCCTCTCCTATGACAATACTTCCTCTTGTCACATTCTTTGGATCACTGATGTCAAAGAATTCTCCGCTTGCCTTATAAAATCTAAATACTTCTAGGGCAGATCTTGTATCATCCGGATAGATGCCTTGCATATAAGTATTCTTCTCGAAAATCTCATCCAGTTTCTCACTGCCTATATTCTCTATATTTCCACGCAAAGATATAGATCTCTTGTCTTTGATCGAGGACAGAGAGATATATTTCTGCTCCATGAGATGTCTATAAAATGCTTTACCCTTTGCAGTCAGAAAATATACCCCCTGCTCATCCCACAGCATCATATCAATCACTCTGGTAAGTGGTCTGCCATCCTCATCTATTGTGGCTATGGTGGTAGAGTGAATATCCTCCACCAATATTTTTAAAAAATCCTTGGTATTCTGATCCATGTCTCTGCGCTCCTTTTCTTTATTTATTGTAATCTTGTTTATTACATCTATTACAATGTAACTTTATCATATTTCTGTTGTAATTTCAATGGTTACATTATTTTTTCTCACATATCTGCAGAAAATAAAAAGCCTTGAATACAAAGCATTTCTGCAATGTCATCAAGGCTCATCTTTTACTGTGTTTTTAATCTACTACGCTTCTTTTGCTATAAAAGCTTGCGTCTCCTTTACAACGTCTTCCAAGGTAATACGCTTCATCTTATCTTCCATAGCTGACTGTATGGAAAAAAGCTTATCCTCCAGCCCGGCATGAATATTTCACCCAACTGGACAGGCTGTGCCTGGATTTTCATAAAAATGGAAACGTTGTCCATTCTCAAGAGGCTCTACGGCATTGAAAATATCAAGTAAAGTAATCGGATTCATTGGCTTAGTAATTACCATACCACCAGTCCCTTTAATACCTGCATTGGCAATCAGCATAAATATCGGCCACAGAATTTTCCCATATGCAATTTCTTGCTATGCCCGATTTCTTAGACCGACATATCAAATTCTTTCTGTAATATGCAAGAAATTATACCGGAATTATCTTCTTTAATACAGCATCAATATCTCCATCTATACAGATTGATCTATTCTGAATTTCTCCCGGTACATATGCCTGTCCGAAATTTAGACACACATAAGTAGCTTTCGGATTGTGATTTGTCAAATTCCAGAAATTGTATTTAATGATTCCCGGAGTATTAAAGCCTACTCCAAGTTCCAGATAAAGAATATTCATCTCCTTATGTCTGCGAACAAAATCCTCATAACAATCATTTGCCTGATACCAGCCATCATCCTGAACAAATGTGTCATCCGCACGAAGATTCATCGTCATCGGTTTTCCACACTTTGGACATTTTGGAATCAACTCTGTTGGCACTGTCATTTTCAATGTGACTCCCTCTGGTACTGTAAGGTTGCCTTTCTCATCAATGACATATCCCTGTGAAAGAATCATCTGACGTATCATTTCTTCATTTTCATAGGTTTCATCATGGCATGGCTCACTACATTGAAATAATCCATAGTCACCTTGTGTATAAAACAAGCGTTTCTTATCAAATCCTGCTTTTTGAAAACAGTGATCCACGTTTGTGGTAAGCACAAAATAATCTTTATCTTGCACCAAATGATACAAATCAGAATATGTACTCTTTGGAGCATCCATATAGCGATTTACATAAATATATCTACTCCAGTATCCCCAATACTCTTCTAGCGTATCGTAGTTATAAAAGCCACCGGTATACATATCATGAAATCCGTACTTTTCCTCGAAATCAGAGAAATACTGCTTGAATCTATCTCCTGTATATACAAATCCAGCAGCCGTAGACATGCCAGCTCCTGCGCCAATCATAATTGCATCAGCTTCCTGTAAAGCCTGCTTTAACTGTTCTATCTGCTCTATTTTGTCCTGTTCCCTAGATTTAAATTTCAGAAGCATATGAACACCTACCTTTTTCTATCTGTGAATATCTATGGATTTTATTTTTCCTATCCTTCTGAACTCCTCTTGCATATGTGATTTCAGGATATCCAAATCCTACTATCAGCTTTGTATAATGATCTTCTGGTATATTTAACATTTTTCTAGCTGCTGGCACAAGCTCATTTAATACCTCTGCCAGATAGCTCATAATCGTTGTTCCAAGACCATGTGCATTACATAGCAATTCAAAATATGTGGTTGCCACATTGCAGTTTACCTTACTGTCCTCTGCCCATTTGCCAACACATTTTTCATGCGCAATGAAGAGATGTGGCGCACCGCAAAACAGTAAATCATCTTTCCTTAATGTTTTCTCAGATTCCTTCATCTTTTTATAAAAGAAATCACTAAAGCTGTGGGTATACTCATGCTTTTTAGCCTTAGCCTCCATTGCTTCATAGGCAATCTCCCAGATTTCTTTTACTCGCTCTTTATCATCTATTACGGTGTATTCCACATTACAAGAGTTTCCGCCTGTTGGTGCAGCCTGCATTGCACTTAGAATACTGTCAATAATCTTAGAATCCACATTCTTATCCAAAAATCTACGACAGGATCTGCGATTTGTAATAAGCTGTTCCATGTACCGCCCCATCTCTTTTGGTGCAGGTGGAAGGGAATCTTCCGGATCTTTATCAAAAATGGAGATAGCTCCCTGCGGACAGACTGCCAGACAATGCTGACATCTCCAACAGCCTCTCCATCCAAAGCGTTCAAACTCCTTCATGTAAGGATAACCGTCTTTATCGTATTCTATCACCATACCAGAGCAGACATTCCGACATTTTCCACACTTGATACACTTTGATTTATCTACTTTAAAATGTGTTTTTACCTCTGCTCCCATTACTTTCTACCATCCTTTTTTCATTTATAACTATCTTTCAACGATCGCCTGTACCGGACAATTTTCATAACAATAACCACAATGGAGACAATGCTCCTGTATAATAACAAATGGTGTTCCCTCTTCTATGCACTGCTGTGGACAGTTTTTCTTACACTTGCCACAGGTGATACAGGCATCTGTTATTTCAAAGCCTTTATTCTTAATCCTTCCTTTTCCAAGTACATAGTTTTCTCTAAAAATTGGTCTGACACCAAGATGAAAGTATTCAACATCTGCATCCTTGATTTCAAATATAATTCCAATATCCTTAGAATTTCCCGGATATACATTTGCCAAATATGGCTGTTCTTCAAAGATTTTCTCTCTCCACTTTATCTGCTCTTCATCCGCAGATGGTTTAACCGTCGCACTTAACCGAATCATCTCTTTGAATCTTGTATAACACAAAATCTGTACTTTTCCATTGGCAAGAAGTTCTTTGCAAAAGTTCTTTCCTCTTGCAGTGAAGAAATAGATTCCATCCTCTTCATAATGAATTGCACTGATATTTCGCACCTGTGGATTACCATCTTCATCAACCGTTGCAAAAGCAAGTACTCCCACAAGCTGCATTTTCTTTAAACAAGTAGCTAAATCCATACCTATCCCCTTACCTTTCTCACATTTCAACTACCATCTTGCCATTTACCTTGTGGTGATCCATAGCAATCATCGCCTGGGTAATATCATCAAATTTATAACTTGCACACATTTTAGGAGAGACCCCATATTTTTCAAAAAAAGCAAAAATATCCGTCATAATCTCCTGTGTTGGGAAATTACTATGAAATCCCGTTAAATATACGCCGTTTGGAATCTCTTTGATCGGATCAAAATTACCGAGTGTAAATACATTTCCAAGAACTCCTGTATGGCACACAATACCGTGTCTTTTTACAAGTAACAAAGAGTTACGAACCGATTTTGCTCCCACAAGCTCCAACACCTTTGTCACAGGCTCGATTTTACCCCTCAGATCCCCGTCATCTACAACTGCAAGATCAGCTTCTTCAAGCAAAGATAGCTTTTCCTCTCTGTGAGTCGTTGCGATGACCTTGCAGCCAATCGCCTTTGCGAGCTGAATCGCAGCATATCCAAGGGCGCAGGTTGCTCCGCGGACAAGCAATGTATCTTCCGGTTTTAAATCCAGACACTCGAACAGACTTCCCCATGCAGTGAAATAGGTCTCTGGGATAGCTGCAATCTCTCTCCATGACAGATTACTTTCGATTGCAAACACATGATGCGCTGGAAGCAGTGCATACTCTGCGTATCCTCCGTTGAAACTTCTTCCCATTCCGCCCATAAGTGCCACAACCTTTTGACCGACCTCAAAATTCGTATCGGAAGAATCTGCAATCTCTCCGACACATTCAATTCCCGGAATGATTGGTTTTCTGATATAATCCGCTTCAATCTCATGAAGTCTCAAAATCTGTTCAGAATGGTTAAGTCCAAATGCCTTTACCTTTACAAGCACCCATCCAGACTGAACTTTCGGCACATCTACTTCCGTCAATACTACATCTTCTGGTGCTGTCGGTTTTGTGAGAACCACTGCCCTCATTTTTTCTGATATAGTTGTTTGTGTCATATTCCGATTCCTCCTTCTTGATTAACTTATCTTTTTCTGCAATTCATACTTATGTGGCTTTAGTCCCTCTGCAAAAGAATTGAACTCAACCCATGTATCTGTCAGGTAATATCCAATCACTACATCTCTGTTTTCTCCAAACTGAGAGGTAAGTACCGGACTGTTTTCAAAGCACCGATCTATTACTTCTTTGTTCTTTGTAAAGTTTACCGTTCCACCAATACGAACATAAGTCATTGTTTCCTGATCACAAACACAGAGCTGCAGCGTAGGATGTGCCTGCATTTCTTTATAAGAGGTATAAAATTCTACGGTATCAAAATAGAGAACGCCATCTTCCTCAAACTTAAATTCCAATGGTCTGACCTGCGGATTTCCGTCAAGTCCCAGTGTCGTTCCATATTGTAATGGAAATCTCTTCAATGTCTTTACAGCAACTTCCAATCCGTCCTCATAATTTAACGATTTGAAAAATGTTAAATTATCGATTGCCTCATCTCCTTGCCTTTCGGACAAGAAACATCCTTCGCTGCGCTCAGTCAACTCAATATTCGTCATTTCTAATTCTCCTCGTTTTTCGTTGAAAAATGCGAGCTGTTATCAGCGAGCAGAGGATTTATCTACTTCCTTCCAGCACTGCGGATCCGCGTCATAAAAATCGCCCCTTGCACCGCTTGCCACAGCAGGACAGCCTCTGCACCATGCCTTTAACTCACACTTTGAACACTTCTTAAACTTGTCAAACTGTCTGTAATCCTCCATCTGGTTCACCCAGACATCAGCCAGACGCTCTTCATAGACATTTGCAACAAGACTATTCTGTACACGTCTGCAGGCAAATACCTCACCCTTTGGTGTGATGGTCATATGACAGTTACCACAGTTGCATCCACCATAGATCATATCAGGATCAACATTTTCAGGTATCTTGAATGTTCCCTTTTCATATTCATATAAAGTCCAGAGATGATCTTTTTTATTGAAATAAGTCTGACATCCGGCAGCCTTATACTCCTCGAATTTCTTATCACAGATTGCAAGAAGATTTCTGTACTGTTCCGGTGTCATATAATTTTCGTTGCTCTCATCTGCCTTTTCCTGACTGGTCGGACAATATCTGGAAAATGCATAGACATTGACTCCTGCTTCCACTACCGCATCAATAATCCCCGGTACTTCATCAATATTTTTTCCAGAAACTGTTGTCATAATCACTGATCTGATACCTGCATCATTGATGAGTTTCACATTCTCAAGTGTTGTCTTGAAAGAACCCGGCTTTCTGAACCAGTCATGCGTTTCTTCCAAACCATCAATCGACATCTGATATTTCTGACATCCACATTCCTTTAATCGCTTACAGACATCTGCAGTCAGATGAAACGGATTTCCCATAAGTGTGAATGGATATCCTTTTTCTTTCATCAAATCCATCAAATCCCAAAAGTGTGGATGAAGGATTGGATCCCCACCTGTAATATAGAAGTATGGGATTCTATCATAGGTTTCACAGAAATCCTCACAATTCTTTACTACTTCAAGCATCTGCTCCCAATCCATAGAATCTAATTTCTTGCAGTTATTCTCTGCGAATATATAACAGTGTTTGCATCTCTGATCACAGTCATCTGTAATATGCCACTGAAAAGAAAAATATGATTTCATCTTCGAATCCTCCTTGTTTTGTGAAGCAAAATCCGAACCCCTCTAGGTGATGGGAGGATTTTTCCTCTTAATTTTAATGTCTGTTAAGTGTGTTTCCCTATCTGTTTGATATATCTCAGTGCAAGGAAACTCGCACTGAGATATATGCTCCGCAAGGATGTGCACGGATTCGAATATGTAATTATCAGCAAAAGCTGACTCGAATCCGGCACCAAGACTCGTAAACGAGTCTTGATTCTCTTCTCAAGCATATAGGGAAATACGCTTAAGATTAAAATGCTTTCCGGAGCACATATCAGATGGGAGCTATCTCCCATCTGATTGCTTCTCCAGGGAAAGCATCCATCTCTGACTTTCTACTGATTGTCTCCTGCACCACAAGCTGTTCCGCATGCTGCCGGCTTTTCCTCTGGCTTATCGCCTGCTCCGCAAGCACTTCCACATGCTGCTGGCTTTTCTTCTGGCTTGTCTCCTGCTCCGCAAGCGCTTCCACATGCTGCAGGCTTTTCTTCCGACTTATCTCCTGCTCCGCAAGCTGTTCCACATGCTGCTGCAGGTTCCGCCTCTTTTTTGCTCCATCCGAATAATTTGTTAAGTCCCATTGTTTATCCTCCTTTTTTTGTTACCATTTCTTTTGGGTATATGTTGTAGCTCTTAATTACAGCTTATCTAGCGGTAATGTTCCTTGCTACAATTACATTATATACACCTTATCCTTGTTTGTGAAATGAATATATGCTATAATTTATAACCAAATGGAATTGATTGGAGAGGACATATTTTATGAATATAAATCAGTTGGAATGTTTTGTCAGCCTGGCTTCGACACTGAACTTTATGCAGACTGCCGAAGAGCTTGGACTGACACAGCCTGCGGTATCAAAACAGATTAAATCAATGGAAGAAGAATTAGGGGCATCTCTTTTTAACAGAACATCAAGGTCTGTTGCGCTGACTCCCATTGGCGGACAATTCCTTCCGGAAGCGAAAGATATGTTAAAAATCTTTTATCATAGTAAGGATTGGATTCGTTCATACTATACAGCCGAGCGAAACACCCTTAAAATAGGATACGCCGATCCCAGCCAGGTTCATCTTATCAGTGAAATATTAAAAGTACTTGTCGATAACGGTATTGGAAAACGACTAAACCCTGAACTTATCTGCGACCAGACGGATGCAAATTTGAGCCGTTTAAGTAAAGGACAGTTAGATATTGTAATTGGCATACGAGATGCTAAATTTGATGACAGTAATATTACCTTTAAGAAGCTTACAGATAATGGTTTTCTATGTGTTGTGGCAAAATCCCATGAAATTGCCAAATCATTTTTAGAAAATGAAACTCTGCCAAGAGAAATTACAACGAAAGAACTCTGGAACTATCGTCAGATATTAAGTATTCCACCTTATTTATTGAAAAGCTTTTATTCCAGAGGATATCGAATCCTACCGGTTAATGATGAATTGGATAATATCATCTGCAGCAGCACACATGAAGCCTTAGGGCTTGCTTCTGCCGGTCTTGGATACACAATGATTCCTGAACACCATTTTGTAAATAATGATGCCTTACTCGTACTGAATTGGACGGAATCTCCTCATGCCGCTTTTGGAATTTATTATCAGAATAATTTGGATAAAGAATCCATTGCTACGCTCTTTGTAAAAGCTTGCAAAAACTTTACTTTTCAACGATAATTTACACTTGTTAAAGGACTATGCTGAATATTTTCAAGTGACATATTTACAACAATGTCTGTACTTTTGCCATTCTTGTAAAATGCAAAAGCTGATGGCAGATATAGCTCCACCATCAGCTTCAATAACTTATATTCCGTTGTGAACTTCCCTATAACTTCTAATTGGATTTTCTTAAAATCTTTAACACTTAAATCTTATTATATTGTGTTACTGAAAAATCCGCAATCCCTTGATTTTCCTAAAGGTTTGACAGATGAGCTTCCCCTTAGACTTTCCCCTGTGTTTATTGGTTTTCTCTTGATTTAGTCCTATTATAACAGCATCATTTGCACATAGAAAAAAGGCGAATACAAATCATTTCTGATCTATAATCGCCTCGATATTATTTATTTATGAATTGGACAATTCAAAGACTTCTTCCAAAATCATATGCTCTCATCTGGAAATCCGTCTTTTTCAATGCCTCTACATCACCAGAATTTTCAGCATTGATGATCCCTGCCACATCCCATTTATACAGGTCTGCAATCAGCTTAAATGTAGTATTTGCACCTTCTGCTGCAAAGGCCGGATCTGACATTGTGGTAATTAGAGCAAATTTCTTAGTTGCTCCATATAAAGCCATGTTATTGGCAAAGAATCTGTCGATGGTCACTTTCATCTGACCATTCACATCAAAGTAATAGATGGGACTTACCAATACGATCAGATCGGCATCAAGCAAATGTGGATTCAATTCCTGCATATCGTCTTTGAATACACAGATCTTATCACCTGTCTGACATTTCATACATCCAATACATGGATGTATATTCTTAAATGCTGCATCAAATCGGAAAATCTCATGCCCTGCTTCCTGCGCCCCTTTGATAAATTCGTCTGCCATCATAGCACTTGTACCATTTCTATGGGCACTTGATGTAATTACTGTAATCTTCATATATTTATTCTCACTTTCACTTCCGGATGATTACCAGCTCTTCTTTTCCTTTGAGCTGTCGTGCTGTTTTTTTCTTTCTTCCACCATCTTTACAAACCATTCCACCATAGCCGGATCATAATGCGAGAAGAACGAGCTTGTCTTCGTATCAAGAGCAGCAATTCTTTCCATATCTTCATCAGAAAGCGTAAAATCAAACACATTCAGGTTCTCTATCATTCTCTCTTTATGCGTTGACTTCGGAATCACAACCACGCCTCTCTGAATATGCCAACGGAGAATTACCTGTGCTGTTGTCTTTCCATACTTTGTACCAATTTCCTTTAAAACTGTATTCTCAAAAAGTCCTCCTCGGCCTTCGCCAAATGGTGCCCATGCCTCAATCTGCACATTGTATTTGTCCATGTATTCTTTTGCTACAACCTGCTGATTCAACGGATGTGTCTCCACCTGATTTACCATTGAACGGATTCTTGCAAAGCTTGCAATATCTACCATGCGATCTGGATAGAAATTGGAAATACCGATTGCCCGAATCTTTCCTTCTTCATAGAGATCCTCTAATGCACGCCACGCTCCATAGTAATCTGAGAAAGGCTGGTGGAGCAGGCATAAATCCAGATATTCCACCTGTAGCTTTCTCATAGACTCCAATACAGACTCTCTTGTCTGTTCATAGCCATAATGCTCAATCCACACTTTCGTTGTGAGAAAGATTTCTTCTCTTGGAATACCTGATTTCTTAATCGCATTGCCGACCTCTTCCTCATTGAAATAACTCTGCGCAGTATCGATGGCACGATATCCTGCATCCAAAGCATCTAATACACAGCGTTCACACTCTTCTTTTGTTACCTGATAGACACCATATCCTAAGATTGGCATTTTTACTCCATTTGATAGTGTTACATATTCCATTTCCAAATCCTCCATTCTGACTATTATTCTTAATTACTTACCGATAGATGCTGCCCATTTTCTTGCACTTGCCACGTTTTCATCCTGCTGAAATCTCTTGCCCTCTAACCAGTTGCCTGTTCCTGCGTATCCTTTCAGTATCTCACCACTCTCTCCTATTCCAGAAGATGTGGATGTTGCAAATGGAATCACAGTCTTTCCGGTAAAATCATTATTCTTTACAAAATCATCAACCGGCCATGCTGCGATGCCCCACCAGATTGGATATCCAATGTATACAGTATCATAGCTTTCCCAGTTTTCCACTTTGGTTGTTTTAAGTGCGATGTTTCGCAAACTAACATCATCATGCTCTTTTGTCACACGACTATTTTTCTTTGTCCAGTCAAGGTCCTCACTTGTGTACTCATCTACTGGTACAAGTTCAAATGTATCTGCCCCAAGTTCTTCTGCAATCGCATCTGCAAATTTCACAGTATGTCCTTGTGCCGAATAGTATACCACTAATGTTTTTCCATCTGCGTTCGTATCTGTATTCTGCGCACTCTCCGTATTCTTAATCTTATCAGCAGCATTCGTCTCCGTACTCTGCGTTGCCTTAACGTTCTCTGTTTTGTTGATTGTTTCTTTCGTGTCACTTTCCGACTGCTTACCTGCAGCCCCACATCCAGTCAATAAACCAATCGCCATTGTTACTCCAAGTACCATTGAAATTATTCTTTTCTTAGTCATTTTAAAAATCCTCCAATTTTAAATTTGATTATTAGGCTGCGAACATCTTATTAAACTACATTTCATAAGTGTTCTACGCGCAGTCAATTATAATCTGTAGTTATTATGTGTTTCACTTTATGGTTATATATTATCCTGTTTTTCCCATTATGTACAATGCTGCTTTATTATTGCAGTATAACTTTAGTGCATACTACAAACGATGTACAAAAGCCGATAGATAACGTTACAATTACATTTCTACCGGCTTCTTTGATTCACATTCCATTTGATTCGTTTTGCAAGTTCATTTGCAAAATACTTCCTCAATCCAGTTTTCCAATATATACAACGAGCTTCTGCAGATAATATCCCAGTGCTGCCATAAGTATTATGATTGCTGCCAAATCCAGTTCAAAGAAAATGGCAGGCTCACTATAGTCGAACATCACAAAATGCATCTTTCCAAAAATGTAGTCAAAAAATTGTCTCTTAATGAGTGCATATGTCCCGTAAACACAGAGTATACCACCGATACCTCTTAAAATCCAAGTCCGATAAATATTCTTGCTCTTGATTTTAAGCATCTTGCGAACCATCCCCATAATCATGCCATAATGCAGTCCAATATGGATACCGAGTAACAGGAATCCTCCGTAGCTTGCCGTCATGTGAAGTGTTCTGGCAAGCTCCATACTGTAATTCAGATTCAGCCACTTGAACACATAGCCTGACATTCGCATTCCGGAAAACATCAGCGCAAACATATCTATTAAGATAATAAAATCAATCACTGTCGTTAAAATTCTGGTTCCGGTGTACTTTCCCTTACCGAGATTTGCATACCATCTCCAGTTCATAATGTGATGTAAGATAAAGGCTGCAAAAAGAACCGTTCCAAATATTTCATGATTCATTTGTTCCATAAACTGAAAGGACATGGAGAAGAACAACAGAACGGTCATCCCTATATCAATCAGCATTTTTATCATTGCTTTCTTATTCATAAAATCACTCCTTACTTCTGACTAAACCCTATTTGCTCTAACCAATTTACTACAACGCCTGTCTGATCCTTGTCCATATCATTTCCCTCGATTGGAAGTCCCTCTAATACAGTTGCAGCAGGCTCAAATCCTTTGATTGTCTCATAAGTTCCGCCATCTCCGGAACCGTGATGGGTATTGAATGGAACAATGGTTTTTCCTGAAAAATCATACGTATCAAAGAATGTGTACATTGGCATTGGAAGTGTGTACCACCACATCGGATATCCAACGAAAATCACATCGTAGTCCTCTGGATTCACACCAAGATTCTTTAATTCCGGACGCTCATCGTTGTCTCTTTCATTCTTTGTGTAATCATAGAGTTCCTGTCCGGACGGATAAGCCTTTACGGTCTCAATTCTTCTAAAATCTCCACCCACCTGATCAGAAATCGTCTTTGCAAGTGCCTGTGTATTGCCTGTCTCTGAGAAATATACAACAAGAACTTTCTGGTCTTTTGTATCAACCTTTGCATTCTTGCTGTCTTCATTCGTAATGGCTGCATTAATTCCAACATTTTTAGATCCATTCAGTACAAAATTGTAAACTGCTACGCCAATTCCAACCAGTGCCGCTGCTGCAATAATTAAAATAATTGCTTTCTTCTTTGTCATAATAAAAATCTCCTTTATTCGTGAATTTTCCACTCGGTCAGCCATTTTTCTGTGAGTGGGTTGTTATGATCAATAATTTCGCTGTAACCCATGTCATGGCTTTCGATCTGTTTCATCTCATCCTCTGTGATTGCAAAATCCAGAATATCAAGGTTCTCTCTTATGTATTCCGGGTGAATCGACTTTGGGATAGCTGGTACTCCTCGCTGCAAGTGCCACCGGAGTATCACCTGTGCAACTGATTTGTCGTATTTCCGGGCGATTGACCGAAAATCCTGATTCTCAAAGATACCTCTCTGTCCCTCCGATAATGGTCCCCATGCCATAGGTGCTATGTTCTGTTCTGCCATATATTCCCGTAGATCCTTATGCAGATAATATGGATGAATTTCTATCTGATTCACCGCCGGCTTTACCTCTGCTGTCTTTTGCAGTTCTTCTAACTTGCTTTTTGAGAAATTGCAAACTCCGATATTTTTTAACATTCCCTCTCTTACAAGTTCTTCCATCACTGGCCAGCTTTCCAGATAACTTCCATAAGGCTGATGAATCAGATATAGGTCAAGATACTGCACTTGCAGTTTTCTCATAGACTCCATAACCGCAGCTCGTACCATGTCTTTCGGTGTATCCTGAATCCATAACTTGGTAACAATAAATAATTCTTCTCTTGTTACCAGACCTTCTGCGATTGCCTTTGCAATTCCTCTTCCGACAGCTTCTTCATTGAAGTATGCCGGGGCGGTATCAAACATACGAACACCCGCTTTGATTGCTTCATATATGCATTTTTCACATACTTCTGCATTCTTGATCTGAAGGGTTCCAAAGCCCTGCATTGGCATCTTATTTCCATTATTTAATGTGATAAATGTTGATTTCATTGCCTATTCTCCATTTATTTTAACTTTTTCTCTATCTACAGAGTCCCTCGGTGTTTGACTTCATCAAATAGATTTTCCAGGAAGTAACCGCATGAATGTAAACATTCACCGGCTACTTCCTAGAAACCTGCTTGACTCTGTAGATTTCATATAAAAATTTTATAATGTTTGCTCAAAAATGTACAATACCAAGTAAACATTGTGGTATAATATAAACGCATACTAGAGACTGGTTGCAGCATATATGTATATGACAGATTTCATGCTTGCAGAAAAATCCGGCTTATACATATATGCTGCACCAAGGATTTTAACGAATATGAGCAAAAGGAAAGTACGAAGTACGATTTTGCGAACAGACGTTAAAAGACTGCAACCAGTCGCATTTTAGGAGGTAAAATCCTCTGCTCGCCGAGAGCAGCTCGCATTTTGCTCCGCAAAACAAGGAGGATTATATGTTTGAATTAAATCAGCTTGAGCAATTACTCGCTATTGAAAAATACAAAACTTTATCGAATGCTGCAGAGCATTTAAACATTTCCCAACCTGCTCTCAGTCGTTCTATTCAGCGACTGGAAGAAGAATTGGAAGTCACTTTATTTGAGCGCCAGAAGAATAAGTTGACCTTTAATGAAGATGGAATTTCTGCACTGGAATATGCCAAAAGAATTGTGGATCTATCAAACGAGATGAAGGATTCTCTTGTTTCCGCTGCCAAAGCCAGACGAACCATCAGCATTGGCAGTATTGCCCCTGCTCCTATATGGACCCTGACACCGGAAATTTCAAAACATCACCCCGAAATGTCAATTCAATCAGAAATTGAAACACACAATAAATTAGAAAAAGGATTAAAAGATGGCACGTATCAGATCATTGTTACAAACGATCCAACTGCGGATGAGGATACGATTGTTGTTGAGTATTGTGAAGAAGATCTCTATGTGACACTTCCTCCTGCGCATCCGCTGGCTGGCAGAGATAGTCTGTATCTGACGGATTTGAACGGACAGAGTATTCTGCAATATTCCAAAGTTGGATTCTGGCTTGATATCTGTAAAGCAAAAATGCCGGATTCTATGTTTATTATGCAGGATGAATTTGAAACCTTAAATGAATTAAGACGAACCTCTGCCCTCCCTGCATTTGCAACAAACATCACCGGTGCTACTCCAAGCAGCGAACACCGTGTCATGGTTCCATTACTTGATGATGAAGTAAATGTCATATTCTATCTGAAATACAAAAAAGCCAACAGAAAGATGTTCAAAGACATCGCTCCATTGACTTAATCAAAATGCTGCTTCTCCGTCCATTCCGTCGGAGTTTTAACTCTGACGGAATAAGAAAAGAAATCCCCTTAATCTCCACTTAATACTCACTCATAACGCACTTGAAGACGGGGGATTTCTTTATTCTGTTAAATTATTTCTGTCCATCTACATCAGGTGCCCAGACTGCATAGCCAGCAAGTGTCTCTGCCGTTGCTTCATAATAATGCTTATCCTGATTTAATGCCTCGATTTTCTGCACCTCATCACTGGTAAGGTTAAAGTCAAACAAGTCAAAGTTTGCTCTGATGTGGTCAGGATTCTTGGAACCTGGAATCACGATGTTTCCTTCCTGAATGTGCCACTTCAAAATAATCTGAGCATTAGACTTATTATATTTACTAGCAAGCTCTGTGAATACTTCTTCCTGTAATAAAGCCTTATCTCCATGTCCCAGTGGATACC
>DGTC01000049.1:0-1205 GCA_002394205.1 Lachnospira sp. UBA4346
CCTGACACGAAATATTACAACGTAACTTACAAGGATGTGGTGGGAGATAAAAATGGTATGCTTCTTGGTTCGCAGACGAAAACAGTTGCAGACGGAACAAGAGTAAGCGGTGAAGATTTAGGAACAAATACAACAAGCAGCAAGTATTACAAAGGGTATGATTATAATTCCAGTTCATCAGCCGTTGTAAGTGGAGCAAATGTAACCGTGTACAGATTCTTTAAACTTCATGCGTATACAATCAATTACAATTTGCAAGGCGGTACGCTTGGTGGTAAGACCAATCCTACAAAGTATACAATCAATACGAATACCTTTACACTGAATAACCCAACAAAACAAGGTTACACATTCATCGGTTGGAGTGGAACAGGCATTGCAAGTGGAACTTATAACACCAAAGTAACAATTACAAAAGGCAGCGTAGGAGACAGAAATTATAGAGCACATTATAAGCCAAACACAGACACGGAAAAGTATGGTATAATGAATATATAGGATAATTTCTTCCTATCTAATAAATTTTCGTATTCTGACATTAGTTGGAAGCTCTGAAGAATCTGCTCTGCTTTTAGCCGAGCGGTAGTTCAAAACAAACAAAAGGATTTTATTATGGAATATTTATTAATGCATAAAGATGATGTTTGTGGAAGTATGTCTTTTGATGATAAAAACGGAAGATTAATTGAATTCAAAGAGTTAAATAAAGAATTTTGCCCATATCTTGGTTATTCAAATTTAACAAAGATAAAGCAGTGGTGGGAAATGAGAAAGGTGTATGCAAAGATAGATGAGGCGGTGTACCAAAATCGTATTTTATTGGACAAAATGCGGATTTATACAAAAATATTCAATAGATGAATTGGATATTAGAAATTCAAGCAACAAAAAAGAGAGCCACAGAGTGACTCCCCCAAGTGCAGTTCGAAAACATACGCCTCAATCAATATATATAATAACCTATTATACTAAAAATGCAAGGTTTCTAGGAAAAGCTAATGGAAAGTTCACAGAAAATCGGTTGACATCACGGTGATGCTAGAGTAAAATTAAATTACAAAAAGAAGAGATTGACACAGTCAATTATCTTCTGTAGACTTGTAAAGTCTGTATATGTTTTAATAATACAGCATATAATGTAAATAAACAAGGAAACTTGTTTTGAGAGAGGTCCTGCTATAGTGGACGATTCAAAATGAGAGAGG
>DGTC01000049.1:1314-8026 GCA_002394205.1 Lachnospira sp. UBA4346
GATTCAAAATGAGAGAGGTCCTGCTATAGTGGACAAGGAAAGCTGTTTGTTTAACGACAAACAGCTTTTTTCAAAGGAGAAATATGGAACAAGAAAGTCCTATTCTTTATTATGTGGAGAAAGAATATTTAAAGTATCTGCATAAGGAAGATTATAGAGTCAGTGTTAAGTTTAATAATAGACCATTTGCAGGAATCGTTACATCGGTAGGAGATAAGAAATATATGATTCCACTGACATCGCAAACAACGGAAGAACGTAAGAAAGAGGGAAAGAATAAACGAAGTGCTCTTATAACGACATTTGTTACGGAAACTTCTGGAAAAGAAATATCAAATCTTCTGTACAATAATATGATTCCTGTTACAGAAAATATAATTACCGCATTAGACATTGATCCAGAAACAGATACATACGAATCTAATGAAATCCGATATTTAAGAAAAAACTGGGAGACAATTGAGAAAAAAGCTGCAAATGTATTTAATCAGCGTTATGATACAAAATCTCATAATTTTGGTTTCTTAAAAAAGACTTGTTGTGATTTCAAAAAGTTGGAAACAGCATTAGAACAGTATGGAAAAGAGGACAATGGCAGCAAGCAGTAAGATATGTCTCAACCGTGGGCGAAAAATGAAACAGCAATTCATAATCCACAAGTATCAAAATGCATATTACACCAGATAAACCTAATAGCAAAAATCAAAGATATATAAAACGTTAAAATTATATATAAATATAAAAACCTCTTTCAAAAAGAATTCCAAATCACTTGAATATTTCCTCAAATAGGACTACAATCTTGTTGAATTGAAGTAACAAGGAGGACAATACAATGGAATTAAAGCAGTTACAGTCAGATATGATTGCAGCCATGAAGGCTAGAGATAAGGAAAGAAAGGACGCAATCAGTACATTGGTATCTGCCATTAAGAAGAATGCGATTGATCAGGGATGTCGTGAGGATGTTCCAGCGGAACTTGTAGACAGCACGATTTTAAAGGAAATCAAGACAGTAAAGGAACAGATTGATACATGTCCGGCAGAGCGAACAGATTTAATTGCTGAATATCAGAAGCGTTTTGAAATTATGAGTGAATATGCGCCGAAGATGCTCTCACCAGAAGAAGTAGAAGAAATTCTTACAACAAAGTTTGCTGATGTAATTGCAACAAAGGAAAAAGGTAAGATTATGAAGGCTGTTATGGCTGAATTAAAAGGTAAGGCAGATGGTAAGGTCATTAACCAAATCGTTGCAAAACTTTGTCAGTAATTAAAAAATATAAAAATAAAGGATTTTAATGAATGGTAGTATTCCCATGATGCAGATATGTTTTCTCTGTTTTATGGAAATGCTATCATTTTTTGTTTTATGAGCTATATTCTAATAATGAAAGCTATGTGTTGCTAGATGTATAATTCAAGATAGATATTCATATAGTAATAATAGCTGCTACAAACGTGGGACAAATACGAAATCATTACAATTATTTTTAGAGATTATTTTTGGAATATGCAAAACATATAAAGAAAGGAACGGCAAATTTATGATGTATACCAATCATTACAAAAAACATTCTATTTGGAAGATATTTATACCGATATTGTTCATGAATGGAATTTTGCTGGGATTAATTTTTTGGTTTAATCATCCAAAAGCCGATACCATTTCCAATGGAGAGGTTGCAAAGCTATTTGTATACAGTATTCACAGTCAGAAAGAGATTTCTGAACAAATCTCTGAAAAGAGTGGTTATTGGTACGACGATTTCTTGCGATTATTTGCAGATTCTGAGCACATATATTTAAAAAATGGCAGTGATTCTTTTACGTGGAAAGATATGTATAATGTATATACAAAACTTGATGAGGAATATCATTTTGAAGAAAATAATACAGAGATTATATTGCCGGATTCTGTACCACAACATTTTGCCAATTCTAAAGAATGTTCAGAAATGTTGAACAAGAAGAAAAATGATAAATCAGCGGTTCCGCGGAATGTTTTTTTTGCATATTATCACATGATGCTGCCACATCTTCCCCAAAGCAGTCGTATTTCAAAAATTGAAATGGCTGTTACCGGGACACCGTCTACTCTAACCGGTGCGACGAAAGAAACGGTGTATACAACAAAAGGTGCATATTCATTTACAGGACTATTCATCGAACCGTACATAGATAAAATGATTGAGGGATATGCATGTGAGCAGGAATTACTAGCGATAAGTAATACAAGCTCTGATACCGTAACATATCATAATATTTGGATTAAACGTATCCATGATAATACGCTTGATGCGAATTTATATGGGGCAAACAGAACATTTCATATACAGTCCGTGAATCGTCCAGTAGAAAATACACTTGCTGACATTTCATTAAAAGATGGACATATTGTACAGATTCAGACCAAGACAGATGAAATTGGCGGAAAAGTGCTATCAGTAACAAACGAATATGTTGAGATTGAAGGATATGGAAAAGTTCCATTAGATACATATTTTATGATTTATGATATTCAGAACGGATTTTCAATTAAGACGTATAAAGACATTGTTGTTGGCTATTCATTGCAGAAATTCATCGTTGCAGAGGGGAAAATTTGCGGTGGTGTTGTAAATCAGCCGTTAAATGCAGATACAATTCGTGTGTTGATTAAGACAAATGGCTTTGAAAATATTTTTCATGATACGGTTACAATAACGTCCGAACAATCGTTCTTTGTTGCAACAGAACATACGTCAACGCCACATAATGCAAATGAAGTGGTTACATTTTCTTTAGATTCTCCTGATTTTGCAGATGGAAGAGTATCTGTCCAGACACAAAATGATGGAAAAATCTGGATTCAATCATTGCAGAGAGGCTATGGAATACCATATTACGGCGGTAAGATGGAATTATCTTTGTATGAAGAGGGAATTACCATTGTAAATGAACTTCCAATCGAACAGTATCTTACGCGTGTAGTTCCAAGTGAGATGCCAACTTCGTTTGGGGTAGAGGCCTTGAAGGTGCAGGCTGTATGTGCAAGGAGTTATGCATATCGGCAGTTGACGAATGATTATTATAGCATGTATGGTGCGCATGTAGATGATAGTACGCTTTATCAGGTGTATAACAATTCTGCGGAGTCTCAAGAAGCGAATCAGGCAGTTGCAGATACATCGGGGCTTGTTTTAAAATATGGCGAAGAGGTTGTACAGACATATTATTATTCAACTTCCTGTGGGCAGACAACCGATGTTTCGTTATGGGGAACAGCACCGGAGAATTATCCATATTTTCAGGCAAAGCGTGTAAGTAGGAATTCAGAATATATAGATTTAACAGATGAAAATGCATTTGCTGCATTTATAACAAATAAAGATGCACAGGATTACGATGCTGAATATCCGTTGTATCGTTGGCAGCTCACGGCGTCTGTACAGGAATTAAGCGATACATTCAATGCTAAGTTGCATAACTGCTATGCGAAATTACCGGAACGAATTTTAACACAGCAGCAGGACGGAACATTTCAGTCACAGGACATTAATTCCGTAGGAGAAATACAGGATATTTCTGTTGTGCGCAGAGTGAATGGAGGGGCAGCAGTCTGTGTCATTGTAACTGGTACACAGGCAGCCGTACAGATTGACAGTGAATCTATGATTCGAACTTTATTTGGAATGGAACAACAGGAAATGATAACCAATACTGGAACAACAAAGATGGCATCACTTCCAAGCACATTTTGTATTTTTCGCAAAGTGCAAACTGAAAATGGAATTGCTTTTCAAATTACGGGCGGTGGATATGGACATGGAATCGGAATGAGCCAAAATGCAGTTCATACAATGACTTTAGATGGAATGAATTTCGTGCAAATCCTAACCTTTTTCTATCCAGGAACTGAAGTAGCACGACTGACAGATGTGAAATAGAGAATGTATGCAATATTTAGATAAATTTAGATAATTTATGTTTTGCAGTACCGTTTTGATATAAGAATCTTATATCCATTTAAGAATAATAAGTTCATTGCAACTTTTTTGCATCAGATTAATAGTACATAACAATAAAAATGCTTCGCAGTCAAAACGCGTGCGAAGCATTTTTGTTATTGCTAAAGTTACTTTGAATAAAGTATTGAGGGCATTTTTATTTTTTTAATCTTTAATTTATTTCACTTTTTTCATTTTCTTCATTCGGGAACGTCTTCGCAGCTGAATAATTCCTGACTGAATACAGACATTTAATTCTGCCCCCAGAAAAAAGATAAACATGCAAAAATACAACATCATCATTGCAAATATGAGAGATGTTAAACTGCCATACATTACAGAAAAATTCGGCGAATACTCTACGTAGAGCGAAAAAATTACAGAAAATCCATACCATCCAATCGTAGAAAGAATGGCTCCGGGCAATTCTCGTATCAAGCTACTTTTTCTATTTGGAATCATTCGATACATAAATAAAAATATAACAATCAAAAAGCAGCAAATAAACGTTACACGATTGCTTAAAATCGCACTGATAATTCTTGTAAACTGTGGCATATATTTGTTAGCAATCCGGAAAATAGAATTACCAAATACGACTAAAATCATGGCAGCAGCAAATGCGAGCAGAATCGATATTGTATACACTACAGACAATAATCGATTAACAACCCAATTGCGCTTAGAATTGGTATCATAAATGACATCCAATCCGTTAATGATTGCCATAAAACTTTTTCCAGCTGACCAAGCAATTGTAATAATGGTAATTCCTGTTACGGTTGTTGACGTATCATTCGATATATCCTGCACAATATCAAGTAATAATGCAGACAATTTCGGTGGCAGTGATGAGCCAATCAGCGAGGTTGCAAATTCCACTGAAATATGAATCTGCTTTAAAATAACAAGTAACAGCACAAGTGTAGGCACAATACTCATCAAAATATAGAAACAGGTCTGTGCCGCATAAGATGCAAGATTATCTTTAGAAATCTTATTGTACACTTCCTGTACGGTAAATAAAAATCGTTTCATTCATAATCCCTTCAATATTGTAATACTTATAGTATAAAATATTTTTTGCATTTTGAAAATAGTTTATACAAAAGAACTCTTTTAAAAAAACGTTTTAGAAACATATGTATAACGGGTTGACAAGCCATTTTTTTTTTTATAATATTTGTACATTTTTATGTTGTGAAATTATGGTGTATACTTTCATGCAAACAAATTCTTGATACACAACAATTCCAATGCATAGAATTAATTATAAGTGAAAAAATACCTGCTAAACGGGGAGGAAAACGAATGATTCAAAGAAAACTATTTATAACAATCGCAGCAGCAGCGATGACAGTGGGAATATTTACAGGCTGTGGCTCTAATCAGAAGCAGACAGCGAATAACGAAACAACAGCAGTACAGACAACGGAAGCTGCGACAGAAGAAGTGACAGCAACTGTAGAACACAAAGAGAATGGGACAATCAGTGATCAGGATTTGGATACGAAGTTTCTTCCGGTTGTTGATTTAACTGAACATTATATTTCTAAAGAAAATGCAGAGATTGTTTCGAATCGCTTAGCTGATGGCGTTCATTTTAATGAAGGTGATGCATTTAACGCCAAAGAATATTTTGAATTTACAGGAGAGGAATCTAATTTTTGTGCGAATTTTACAGCTGTACTTTTAGACTATCATGGTGACTATGATAACTATTTGCATGCGATTGGGCATTTCAGAAGTGGTGTGACACTTCGAGTAGCTTATAATAAATATATAAGAGCCAATGTACTCTATGCTTTATTTGACTAAATTTTAGAATATTATACAAAAACCGATGCGGATAGTGATGTTCGCATCGGTTTTTATTTATTTTTTTACAATATTAATACCTATTGTCATCTTATTTCTAAGCGCATAATTGTAGGTTTAGGAGGGGATTTCTATATAATATTGATTGAATCAGATATTCTTTTTTTACAGCTTGCCGAAGCCTTGTTTTTAATCCTTGTATTTTTTAACTCTTTATGATAAAATATAAACAATTGAGGTTAATGGTAAATATTTATCGAAAATCCTTAATAATTTATGAACGATGAAAGAAGGAGTAGTAACATGGAAGTAAGACCAGGAGCAAATCCAGCTGACGTTAAGCACTACGACACAGACAGATTAAGACATGATTTTTTAATTCAGGATTTATTTGTTGCAGATGAAATCAAGACAATTTACAGCCAGATTGACCGTATTATTGTTGGTTCAGCAACACCTGTTAATAAGGAACTTACATTGGAAGCTGGTGCAGAATTAAGAGCACAGTATTTCCTTGAAAGAAGAGAAATGGGTATCATTAACATCGGTGGTAACGGAACAGTTACTGTTGATGGTACAGAATATAATTTCAAATATAAAGACGGTATGTACATCGGTATGGGAGCTAAGGATATTAAGTTCAAGAGCGAAGATCCTAAGAACCCTGCAAAGTTCTATTTGAACAGTGCACCTGCACATAAGACATATCCTACAGTATTTATTGATCCTGCTAAGAATATTTTACCAGAGAACAAGAAGGAACTTGGTTGTCTTGAAAGTGCAAACCACAGAACAATCAATAAGTACATCCTTCCAGGTCAGGTTGAGAGCTGTCAGCTTGAGATGGGTATGACTTGTCTTGAACCAGGTAGTGTATGGAATACAATGCCATGTCATACACATGA
>DGTC01000062.1 GCA_002394205.1 Lachnospira sp. UBA4346
CAATAATCTGAGCGTACATATGATTATTGCTTCTAAACACAGCTAAACGTGGTCTTTCTGTTGTACCACTGAAACGATTACGTAATTTTCTATGTTTATTTTCACGAACTACTGTTCTTGACTTCTTACTAACCATTTTCGTTCACTCCTTTAATTATTTCTTACCAGTCTTGCCGACCTTACGTCTGATAACTTCATCAGAATACTTGATACCCTTACCCTTATATGGTTCTGGAGCTCTCTTAGCTCTGATTTCAGCTGCGTACTGTCCAACTGCTTCTTTATTGATACCCTTAACAATGATGATATTCTGGCCATCAAGAACTGTTTCAATTCCTTCTGGATCTTCCATTTCTACTGGATGAGAATATCCTAATGATAATACTAACTTCTTGCCCTGCTTCTGAGCTCTGTAACCTACACCGTTAACTTCGAGCTTCTTCTCATAGCCTTCTGTTACACCAATTACCATATTGTTAATAAGTGTTCTTGTTAATCCATGTAATGACTTCATTTTCTTTAAGTCATTTGGTCTTGAAACTGTAATCTCAGAGCCTTCAAGCTTGATTTCCATTTCTTCAGGTAATACTCTTTCAAGTGTTCCCTTAGGACCTTTTACAGTCACTTTATTATTTTCTGCTATCTCAACAGTAACTCCTGCCGGAACAGCGATAGGCATTTTTCCTATACGTGACATGCCGTGCACCTCCTAATTAATTTGAAGAAAACATTGTATAATAGGAATATGTTTTCTTGTGATTGGGTTATCTATCTGAAAATATGACACACATGCAAATATACAAAGATATCATATTATCAAAACAAATGTGCATTCTTAAAATGCGGCAATTCTACCAAACAAATGCAAGTACTTCTCCACCAACGCCGAGCTTTCTAGCTTCTTTGTCAGTTACAACACCCTTGTTTGTTGAAACGATTGCAATACCAAGTCCGCCAAGTACTCTTGGAAGTTCTTCCTTGTTTGCATAAACTCTAAGACCTGGCTTAGAGATTCTCTTAAGACCAGAAATGATCTTTTCGTTCTTATCCTTGCCATACTTTAATGTTACTTTGATATCTTTGAAATTACCGTTATCTACAATTTCATAAGCCTTGATGTAACCTTCATCTAAAAGAATACCTGCGATAGCAAGTTTCATCTTAGATAATGGAATGTTTACTGTGTCATGCTTAGCTGTGTTTGCATTACGGATTCTTGTAAGCATATCTGCGATTGGATCTGTCATTTTAAATGTTCCTCCTTAATTTCACCGGTTTCCCTATCCGGGACTACGTTAAATATGATTGCATCTGTTGCAATACGGCTGAAACAGCCGTATTACATAGTAATACAAAATGTATCTACTGTCAAATGCTTTACGAGTTGCATATACATCTAATTGGTAAAATTCTTACCAAGATGCCTTCTTTACTCCAGGGATCTGTCCCTTGTAAGCTAATTCACGGAAGCAAATTCTGCAGATTCCGTATTTTCTTAAAACAGAATGTGGACGACCACAAATTGTACAACGAGTATACGCTCTTGTAGAGAACTTTGGAGCTCTCTGCTGCTTAATCTTCATTGAAGTTTTAGCCATTGAATTTCCCTCCTATAATTACTTCTTGAATGGCATGTTGAAGAATCTCAACAATTCACGTGCTTCTTCATCAGTCTTAGCTGTAGTTGTAATAATTACATCCATACCTCTAACCTTGTCAATCTTATCATATTCGATTTCTGGGAAGATAATCTGTTCCTTGATACCAAGTGCATAGTTACCTCTTCCATCGAATGAATCAGGATTAACACCTCTAAAGTCACGTACACGAGGTAAAGCAAGATTTACTAATCTGTCTAAGAATTCGTACATCTTCTCACCACGAAGTGTTACCTTACATCCGATTGCCTGACCTTCTCTAAGTTTGAAGTTGGCAATTGAATTTTTAGCTCTTGTAAGAACTGCCTTCTGACCTGAAATAGTCTCAAGTTCTTTTACAGCTGCGTCAAGAAGCTTAGAGTTTTCTTTTGCTTCACCAACGCCCATGTTAATTACGATCTTGTCGATCTTTGGAACCATCATTGGGTTCTTATAACCGAACTTATCTGTCATTTTCTTTGTGATTTCATTTTCATATAAATCTTTAAGTCTACTCAATTATTTTGCCTCCTTCCTGAATTAATCAATAACTTCGCCAGTTGCCTTCGCTACACGAACCTTCTTGCCGTCTTTGAAGTCATAACCGATCTTTGTTGTCTGGCCCTTTACGACATACATGATGTTTGAAATGTCGATTGGAGCTTCCTGGTGGAGAATTCCACCCTGCTGATTAGCTGCGCTTGGCTTAGCATGCTTTGTAACCATGTTAACGCCTTCAACTAATGCTGTATGGTTCTTTGCATTGATAGACATTACTTTGCCTTCTTTGCCCTTGTCTTTTCCTGCGATAACTTTAACTGTATCGCCCTTCTTAATTCTTACAGCTGACATTGTGGCACCTCCTTATAATACTTCTGGAGCTAAAGATACGATCTTCATGAACTTCTTATCTCTAAGCTCTCTTGCTACTGGTCCAAAG
>DGTC01000009.1 GCA_002394205.1 Lachnospira sp. UBA4346
AAGGAAGGAAACCGTGAAAGAATTCAGGTTTTCGAAGGAACAGTATTAAAGAAGCAGGGTACAGGTGTACGTGCTACATTTACAGTTAGAAAACTTTCTAACGGTGTAGGTGTAGAAAAGACTTGGCCATTACACTCACCAATCGTTGAAGATATCACAGTTGTAAGACGTGGTAAGGTAAGACGTGCGAAGTTGAACTACTTACGTCAGAGAGTTGGTAAGGCTGCTAAGGTTAAGGAATTAGTTAGATAATAACAAGATTCTTGATTCATGGAGGATAGATGCAATGCATTTTGCGTCTATCCTCTTTTTTTATTACATACGGTGTGCTATAATGTGAACGTGCAAAAAAATAGCAGCGAAGCTGCGGCTTTTCGAGGCTTGAAAACGAAGTCAACGTAAGCAGTGGCTTTACGAACTTGCCAAAGAGAAAGCAGCGCGAAGCGATATTTGTTTTTTCTGCACGTTCACCGAGAAAAGTTTTATAATATTTCTTAATACAAACAAGAGATGGAGATTAAGATGAGTTTATTCCAAAAGAGATACGAAGAAAATACGGCATTATTACATATATGTAAGTGGGTTGCTGATATATGTATTATGATTGTATTTGCATATGCAGCGATTTTATTTACCTGTGAGCGAACAACCTTGAATGGTAATTCCATGGATACATCAATAGATAGCGGTGATACTGTATTGATTAACCGTATGGCATACACAATTATGAAGCCTTCCCGTTTCTCAGTGATTGCTTTTGAGCTTCCGAATGTAAAAAGCTCTAAGGTATATGTAAAACGTGTAATCGGACTTCCGGGTGAAACAGTTCAAATACAGAACGGTAAAGTATATATCAATGGTTCTCCGTTGCCAAATGACATTTCAGATGAAATAATTTTAACAGCTGGAACGGTTGCTTCACCGGTAACACTTGCAGAGGATGAGTACTTTGTGTTAGGGGATCGTCGTAATAATAGTGAAGATAGTCGATTTGCAAGTATTGGAATGGTAAAAAGAGAAGATATCGTCGGTTCTGTATGGCTGGTATCAGCACCATTTGACCATATCGGTTTTGTAAAATAATGATTGTACTGTGAAGAAATCATAAAATAAAACATTGAATAAAACAAAAAGTATCTGCAGATGTTTTATTTCGTTTTATTCAGTATAGAAAGCGAAATGACATTTGCATTTTAGTAAATAGATTAAAGATGAGAGGAAAAATATATGAATTATCAATGGTATCCAGGTCATATGACGAAAGCTAGAAGAATGATGGAGGAGAATATCAAATTAATTGATTTGGTAATTGAAGTGGTTGATGCCAGAATTCCAATGAGCAGTCGTAATCCGGATATTGATGCATTAGCAAAAAATAAAGCAAGAATGATTCTTTTGAACAAGTCCGATTTGTCAGATGAGCGTTTGAATCAGGCGTGGATGGCATATTTTCAGAGTAAAGGCTTTTATGTATTAAAAATTAATGCCAAGACCGGAATGGGTGTAAAACAAGTAAATGGTCTGGTTGCAGAAGCCTGCAAAGAAAAAATTGAGCGTGATAAACGAAAAGGAATTAAGAATCGTCCGGTTCGGGCAATGGTTGTTGGAATTCCGAATGTCGGGAAATCAACATTTATCAATGCATATGCAGGAAAAGCCTGTGCAAAGACAGGAAATAAGCCGGGTGTTACAAAAGGGAAACAGTGGATTCGCCTTAATAAAAATATTGAGTTGTTAGACACGCCAGGTATTCTTTGGCCGAAATTTGAGGATAAATCTGTCGGAGAACGTCTTGCAATGATTGGTTCTATGAATGATGAAGTTATTAATCTCGAAGAACTTGCATTGAGTATTCTTCGTTTTTCAGTATCAGAATATCCGGGTTCTATTGCAGAGCGTTATGGAATTGAAGAGTCCGAAGATGCATTGGCTGTTATGGAAGCGATTGCAGGCAAGAGAGGCTGTTTAAAAAAGGGCGGTATTGTTGATTATGAAAAGGTCGCTGGTATTATTTTAGATGATTTTAGAAGCGGAAGATATGGCAAAATGACATTAGAGAAGGTAACACAGGATGAGTAATGAATTAACAAAGAAGCAGTTAGCAGAAATAAAGCGGGCAGAAAAGTTAGCAGAAGAAAAGGAACGAGTAGAAGCATTATGTGCTTATGAAAAAGAATATGCAATGTATGCTTCTATTTGTGGAATTGATGAAGCTGGTCGTGGTCCACTTGCAGGTCCAGTTGTTGCAGGAGCTGTTATATTACCAAAGGATTGCAGAATTCTGTATATTAATGATTCAAAGAAATTAAGTGAAAAGAGAAGAGAAGAATTATTTGTACAGATTCAAGAGGAAGCGATTGCTTGTGCAGTTGGAATCGTATCCCCTGAACGGATTGATGAGATTAATATATTACAGGCAACTTATGAAGCAATGCGTCAGGCAATTGGCAAATTGTCGGTTCAGCCAAATTTGTTGTTGAACGATGCAGTAACCATTCCAGAGATAAATATCAAACAAATTCCAATCGTAAAAGGAGATGCGAAAAGTATTTCTATCGGAGCGGCAAGCATCTTAGCAAAGGTTACAAGGGATCATATGATGTATGAATATGATAAGCAGTATCCGGAATACGGGTTTGCACAACATAAAGGTTATGGAACGAAGGCACATAATGAAGCTATCTTAACGTATGGTCCATGCCCGATTCATCGTATGACATTTTTAAAGAAGCTATTAGGACAAGGTAAATAGATATATTTACGGAGGGGTTATGGCATTTCAGATTTCAAACCTTTTTTCAAATAATCAGGCAGTAAATAATCAGGTAACACAAGGACAACAGACGGTATCTTCCAGTGACGGAACAGTACGACAGGTTGCACAAAACAGTCGTGCCGTTATCGAACAATTAAAGACGATGCTGGCCGGTGATATTTTGTCAGGGACAGTTGCGGACATTTCTGAGGATACGGTTCAGTTGCAGTTAGGCAATGGACAGATGCTTAATGCACGATTAACAGATTCTGCACTTGTATCATTGGGTCAGAGTCTTACATTCCTTGTAGAAAGTAATTCCGATCAAATGATTACATTAAAGCCATTACAACAAGATGGTCAGCAGGCTTTGATGATTCAGAATGCACTGGATGCAGCAAATTTTCCATTGTCTGAGGAAAATATTGGAATGGTAAAAGAGCTATTAAGTCAGAATATGCCCATTGATGCGCAGTCACTGGGTGAAATGGTTCAAAATATGGCAAGATTTCCAGAGGTCGATATTCAGACACTTGCTCAGTTACAGAAGCTAGAGATTCCGGTAACGCAGGAAAATATTACGCAATTTCAGGCATATCAGAGCTATACGAACAGCATATCTGGAGAGCTGCAAAATCTTCCGTCAGATTTACAGACAACAACGATGAATTTATTGCAAAATGGACAGACTATGGAAAGCGTTGAACTGTTACAAAATACAGTAAATGCGCTATATTCAGATATTCCGGATGATACAGGGGCACAATCTATGCTTCATAGTGATGCACTATCGACGTATATGGATGCCGCCCAGCAGGAAGCATTGGCAAATCAGATTACAGAAACCTTTGGAGAAAGCGGTCAGCAGCTTGCAGGTGCTGTTGAAAATGGAACGGTCACAACGCAGGAATTATTGCAGCAATTAACAGATTTGTTAAAAAATCAACAATCAAATGGTGCATCTTCTGATAACCAAATGCTATCGAATCTTTTACAGGGAAAAGAACTCTCAAATGTATTTCAACAAATGGTTGCAGAAACGATGATGCTTACCCCACAGTCGGTTGGAGAAGAAGGGAATATTCAAAAGTTCTATAAAAGATTGCGTGGAGCGGTGGAGCAGGTTTCAAATCAGGCAGAAAAAGCATCTGAGGATTCTCCACTTGCAAAAAATATGAATGAGGTCAAGAGCAATATTGATTTTATGAATGATTTGAATCGAAATATGACATATATGCAGATGCCTATTAAATTTTCAGAATCGGCTGGAAACGGGGATTTATACGTATTTACAAATAAGAAAGCATTGCAAAGCGGCACAGATAAGATTAGTGCATTGCTGCATTTGGACATGGAGCATTTAGGTCCAATGGATATTTATGTTCAGTTGTTCGGAAAGAATGTATCGACAAACTTCTGTCTGGAAAGTGAAGAGATGCTAGATTTTGTATATGCGAATATCGACAAACTAGATGCGCGTTTAGCTGCACTTGGTTATACGACTTCATTTGAAATGAAATTGACAGAAAAACAGCAGAATCAAAAAGATTTTGTAGAGGATTTCATTAATCATGAAAATCCACCTGCAAAAATCACACAGTTTGTATTTGATGCGAAGGCATAATCTTTAAGATGGTAAATATATGGAAAATAAAAAAGATGCAAAAAAAGAACAAAGTAAAATATCGGTAGCACTTCAATATACACCGGGTGAAGAAGCACCTAAGATTATTGCTTCGGGAAGAGGCATAATTGCTGAAAAAATCATTGAAAAAGCAAAAGAATCAGATGTTCCGTTATATGAAGACAGTAAACTTGCCAAAACGTTATCAAAGTTAGAAATTGGGGATATGATTCCACCGGAACTTTATAATGTAGTTGCAGAAATTTTGGTATTTGTAGATGATTGTGATCGAATAAAAGGAAAACTGCACTAAAACTTGCTTAAGTGAAATGATATAAATGTATTTTATTTTAAAAACTTATAAGAAAATTACATCAAAGGAAATATATGGTTAATAGACGAAAGCTGGGAACAGAATGGGAAGAGAGAGCAGTTACATATTTAAAAGAACAACAGTATGAAATTCTAAAACAGAATTATCGTTGTCGCTATGGTGAAATTGATATTATTGCACGCAAAATGCAAATAATTGTATTTGTGGAAGTAAAATATCGGAATTCGGATACCTATGGAACTGCAATTGAAGCTGTTACCGTATCTAAACAAAATACAATAAGAAAGGTTGCCCAACATTATTTAACGACACAATTACACTCCCTTGAGAAGCCGTGTCGTTTTGATGTTATTGCAATTGATCAGGGAAAGATTTCACATATTCAAAATGCATTTTAATATAGTGCCTGTATTTATTAATGACAACAGACAAATAGAAATATATTACTTTATTTGGTAAGATTTGTATAATGTATCTAAAAAAGACACAAATATACGTTATAATAAGAAAAGATTATCATAAAGTTCATAAAATTAGTAAGACAAAAAAGTCCTATAACTGAAAATAAACTGCTTTCATTATATTGAAATCAAAATGAATGCGATAATTGTAAGAATGACACATACAGATAACAGAAATTAAGAAAAGGATTGTATTAATAAAAATGAAATATATAAATAACATGCAGTTTTATCAAAATATTGAACAAATAAAAAGACCACATTTCACGGATACCGTTCATCTGACAGAAACATGTAAAACACCTTTATTACAGTTTACACCGTATGAACAGATGAAATTTATCGGACATGGCTTTTCAACGAAATTAGGTGGTGTTAGTTCCGGGATTTATGAATCAATGAATTTATCTTTTACATTAGAGGACAATCCAGAAAATGTATCAAAAAATTTTGAAATTATTGCAAAGGCTTTGGGTATGACACCCGAGCAAATGGTGTATTCAAAACAGACACACACAACAAATGTTATGAAAGTAGATGCCTCTCATGCCGGTATGGGTGTTGTGCGAGAGCGAAATTTTGATAATATTGATGGGCTTATTACGAATGAATCAGGCATTTGTCTTGTGACATCTTATGCAGATTGTGTTCCATTATTTTTTGTAAATCCAAAGGAAAAATGTATAGGAACTTCTCATTCCGGCTGGCGTGGAACAGTCGGGAATATTGCTGAAAATACAATTAAACTGATGCATAAAGAATATCATAGTAATCCTAAGGATTTGATTGTATTTATTGGACCGAGTATCTGTGCAAATTGTTATGAGGTAAGCGAAGATGTAGCAACACAGTTTTTCCACGCTTTTTCAGAAGATGAGGCACAAAATATTGTATTACCCGGAAAAGCAGAAGGAAAGTTTCAGTTGAATCTTCAGATGGCAAATTATTATCATATGATTCATGCAGGTGTTTTACCGGAGCATATTTACATTTCTGATGTGTGTACGTGTTGTAATTCGGATATTTTGTTTTCTCATCGTGCAACACACGGAAAACGTGGAACATTGTGTGGATTTTTATATTTAAAATAATTTTTGTAATTCTACTATATATTATATAAATAATTATTTTATCCAATGAAAAATGCACTGGCAATTTTAATTTTGAAAATTTTAAATAAAAGTAAGTAATAAATAACTTCAATTTATGATAAGACCTACAATGAGGAGGTTAATGCGATGAATGAACATGAATTAGTAGAGATGAATATAAGTGCCAATCAGACAATTGTTGCTATGAAAAATGATCTGAGAGATATTAAAGAGGTTTCAGATAATCAGTTTATAGCGGCAATGGAAACAGATCCGGCATTTCAGGAATTAATGATGATGTATCGTTGTGCGATTCGGGAAGTTCAGACGAAAATGGAAGTTCTTAATGATGAATTTCAGACAAAACGCCAACGCAATCCAATTGACAGTATTCGTACCAGAATCAAAAGTCCCGCAAGTATTTATGAAAAATTGCAGCGTAGAGGATTTGAAAAATCACTCCAATCTATTATGAGTAACTTAAATGATGTTGCAGGCGTTCGCGTGGTATGTCCATTTATCAATGATATTTACGAAGTTGCACATATGCTGACATCACAGGATGATATTGAAATTATGGAAGTAAAAGATTACATTAAAAATCCAAAGCCAAACGGATATCGCAGTTTACATTATGTAATTATTGTTCCAATTTATTTATCATCCGGAAAGGAATATATGAAAGTTGAAGTTCAGATTCGTACCATTGCAATGAACTTTTGGGCAAGTCTGGAACATCAGATGCACTATAAACAATTTGATAATAATGAAATTCCGGATGTAGTGCAGGAACTGACACAATGTGCAGAAAATATCTATGGTACAGATACACGTATGCAGGAAATTAGAGATAATATTCTTCCGTTGATTCATAAAAAAGATAAGTAGAATTAAGTGAAAATGCAAAAATGCCTAATAAAAATTAGTATTCAAGTTGTAACGTGTTGAAGCAACTTAATAATATTAGTCATATTTAAAATAACGATTAATAAAATAAGTAAACATATCATTTTGGTTCAAAAAAATAATTTTTCTATTGATTTTTTTTAATCTTCATTGTATGATAGACAAAGTGTTATAAAGTGTGGAACATACAGTGTTCTATTCTGTAACATACATTTATTTCGTAAGTTTTCGAAATGATTCCTATTTATAATTAAGGAAATGTTTGAAAAAGAGAAATATGTACAGTTTAGGAGGATTTTATGCAGTACAAGGAAATGAGTAAAGAAGAATTAGTAAGCTTGAAGGAGACTTTGAATCAGCAGTATAAAGATGCTCAGGCAAAGGGATTAAGCCTGGATATGTCAAGAGGTAAGCCGTCAGCTACACAGTTGGATGTATCTTTGGGATTATTAGATGCAATTAACAGTGAATCTGATTTGAAGGCTTCTAATGGGACAGATTGCAGAAATTATGGTGTTTTAGATGGTATTCCTGAAGCAAAGCAGCTCATGGCCGATATGATGGGAACAACTCCTGAACATGTTATGATATATGGTAATGCAAGTTTAAATATCATGTATGATCAGATTGCAAGAGCATATATGCATGGTATTTTAGGAAATACACCATGGTGTAAATTAGAAAAGTTAAAGTTCTTATGTCCGGTACCGGGTTATGACAGACATTTTGCAATTACAGAGCGTTTTGGATTTGAAATGATTAATATTCCAATGACACAGTCAGGTCCTGATATGGATCTTGTAGAACAGTATGTAAATAATGATCCAGCCGTAAAGGGTATTTGGTGTGTTCCAAAGTATTCTAATCCACAGGGTATTTCATATTCTGATGAGACTGTAAAGCGTTTTGCAAACTTAAAACCTGCAGCTGCAGATTTCCGTATTTTCTGGGATAATGCATATGTGATTCATCATTTGTATGATGATAATCAGGATGAAATTCTTGATATCATTTCAGAATGTGAAAAAGCCGGTAATCCGGATATGGTATTCGAATTTGCTTCAACATCGAAAGTAAGTTTCCCAGGTGCTGGTATTGCAGCACTCGCAGCTTCAGAAGCAAACTTAGCTGATATTAAGAAGCAGCTGACAATTCAGACAATTGGTCATGATAAGTTAAATCAGTTACGTCATGTGAGATATTTCAAGGATATCAATGGATTAAAGGCTCATATGAAGAAGCATGCAGAGCATATGCGTCCAAAGTTTGAAGCTACATTAGAAGTATTAAATAAAGAATTAGACGGACTTGGAATTGGTACATGGTATGCACCACATGGTGGATATTTCATTTCATTTGATGCAATGGAAGGCTGTGCAAAAGCAATCGTTGCAAAGTGTGCTGAAGCAGGTGTGAAATTAACAAATGCCGGTGCAACATTCCCATATGGTAAGGATCCTCAGGATAGCAATATTCGTATTGCACCTTCATTCCCAACACCTGAAGATATGGCACTTGCAGCTGATATTTTTGTGCTTTGCGTAAAGCTTGTAAGTATCGATAAGATTCTTGAAACAAAATAATTCAATGGTCTTTACGTATAAGATTTCTAAGAGATTTCTTATAGATTGAATCCATAGAAATGAAAAGGAGCTGTACGAAAATGCAGCTCCTTTTTTGAAAATGAAATGAGAAACTGGCTGTTATTTTCAAACAGAATTCATATAGATTATGCAAATGGAAAATAAAGGAGGAACTGTACAATGGCAAAAATAGGATTTATTGGAATGGGTAACATGGGTAGTGCAATGTTAAAAGGAGCTCTTCACGTATTTTCTGCTCAGGATATTATTTTTACATGTCCTAGCGAAGAAAAACGAGTGCGTATCTCAAAAGAAATGGGCGTTGATTATGCAGAAAGTAATGCAGAATGTGCCAATCGGGCAAAATATGTAATTCTTGCGGTAAAACCTCAAATGTATGATGTTGTATTAAAAAATATTAAAGATATTGTGACAGAACAGACAGTACTCATTTCATTGGCTCCCGGTGTAACAATTGCTTCTATTCGTGAACGCATTGCTGCTCCGGTAAAAATTGTTCGTGCAATGCCAAATACACCAGCATTAGTCGGAGAAGGAATGACCGGTATCTGTTATGATGCAAATGAATTGGATTTTGCTGAACGGGAAGTTGTTGAACAGTTTTTTGAATCTTTTGGTAAATTGGTAACCGTTCCTGAACGACTTATGGATGGCGTTGTATGTGCAAGCGGCAGTTCACCGGCTTATGTATATATGTTTATCGAAGCATTGGCAGACAGTGTTGTGAAATACGGAATTCCACGACAGGATGCATACAAATTGGTTGCACAGACCGTATTAGGTTCTGCTAAAATGGTACTTGAAACACAGGAACACCCAGGCAAATTAAAAGACAATGTATGCTCTCCTGCCGGTACAACAATTCAAGGGGTGAGCGCATTAGAAGAATACGGATTCCGTAATGCGATTATTAAAGCAACAGATAGTTGTTATGATGCATGTACAAAAATTAAATAATTGATGCAAGGAGAACGATACATGGAACATATTAAGAGAATTCATCGAGAACCGAAATATACAGGATCTATTTTAACAATGTGTGCTGACACAATTCAGACACCGGATGGACATACTGCAGAGTGGGATTTTATCGAACATACAGGCGCGGCTGCGGTATTACCAATATTAGATGATGGACGAATTGTTCTGGTTCGACAGTTTCGTAATGCATTAGACCGGGAAACCTTAGAGATTCCTGCCGGAGGTATTAATGGAACGGAAGAACCGGCAATTACAGCGGCAGCAAGAGAATTAGAAGAAGAGACAGGATATCGTTCAGACAATCTTACACATTTACTGTCCCTTGCAACTGCGGTTGCATTTTGTAATGAGATTATTGAAATCTATCTTGCGAAAGATTTAGTAAAAACACAACAGCATTTAGATGAAGATGAATACATAGAAGTAGAAGCCTATACAGAAGATGAACTTGTTAAATTAATCACAAATGGAACGATTCAAGATTCCAAAACCATCGCCGCAATTATGACTTATTTATACCAGTATACAAAATAGCGGTTCAAATCGTCTCATGGAAAAAATAATATCTGATTACAATATTCAATCGTTACTTATAAAGATGTAAATTGTTTGGTTTATACATAATTACACAAATGGCTGCATATATTACTCCATAAACACGAAGGGAGAATGATATATGAAGCACTTGTTCGCAAAATATGAATATTTCTGTGTGTTTCTTTTCGGAATTATTGCAGGAACATGTTATGTGAATCTGGTTGCAAAATATCAAATTGCATTGCCGGTTTTTGATATATATCAATCCACTTATTTAACTAATTTGGCAGATACATCTGTACAGCCCAAACATCTATTGTTATATGTTGTAAAATTACGTATGCGTGATTATTTGCTTTTATGGGCAGTACAATTTACAGCATTTTCCGGCATTATTAGTGGCGGATATATTTTATTTGTTGGAATTGGAGCTGGAATTTTTTTAAGTTATGCAGTAATACATTTTGGTCTTATCGGAATTGTTATTTATCTGTTATCTATTTTACCACAATACATATTTTATGGAATTTGCATTTATATGATATTTATCTGTAAAAAAAGACATGGGATGTATGCAATTGAGCCGCAAAGAAGTAGCAGAAGCATTATTATTTTGATTATGATAAGTTTTCTTATGCTGACATTAGGAATTTATTTAGAAGCATATTTTAATCCGGTGCTGATAAAATGGATTTATGGACATATTTCCTTTTAAAAAACTCCAAATCGTTTATTGCAAAGTATTTTATAACGCAGATTTTATCTGACATAAAATAATCATGCATATAGCGATTTGGAGTTTTTATATGTTTATTCGTAAATTCGTTAATAAACTGTATTGTATAAACGAAAATTACATTAGAGTATAAATAATTGCATAAAATATGTTGCTTTATACCAAGTCTGCAATTTCATATAAGAGACGTTCTGAATCATTCCAGCCAAGACATGGATCTGTAATAGATTTTCCATAGATACCGTCGCCGACTTTCTGACTGCCTTCTTCAATATAACTTTCAATCATAACACCTTTAACAAACTTTTTAATATCATCAGAATGGTTGCAGCTGTGCAATACTTCTTTTGTGATACGAATCTGTTCTTTGAATTGTTTATTCGAATTGCTGTGGTTTGCATCAACAACAACAGCAGGATTTACCAACTCACGTTTCGCATACATCTGATATAAAAGATTTAAATCTTCATAATGATAGTTTGGAATACACTGACCATGTTTATTTACTGCACCACGAAGAATTGTATGTGTTAAATCATTACCCGGAGTCTGAACTTCCCAGTTACGATAAATAAATGTCTGCTTTGCCTGTGCTGCAACAACAGAGTTGAGCATAACAGAGAAATCACCACTTGTTGGATTTTTCATACCGGTAGGAACATCAATACCACTTGCTGTTAAGCGGTGCTGCTGGTCTTCAACAGAACGTGCACCGACGGCAACATATGAAAGAACATCTGAAAGGAACCAATAGTTTTCAGGATAGAGCATTTCATCAGCAGGTGTTAACCCTGTCTTTGCCATAACATCAATATGCATCTTACGGATTGCAACAAGTCCACCTAATAAATCCGGTTTCTTTTCCGGATCAGGCTGGTGTAACATACCTTTATATCCCATACCCGTAGTTCTAGGTTTGTTTGTGTATACACGAGGTACTAAGATTAACTTATCTGCGACTTTTTCCTGAACCTTTGCAAGACGTGATGTGTAATCTAATACGGCATCTTCATTATCAGCAGAACATGGACCGATGATTACAAGAAACTTATCAGATTCTCCTGTAAATACTTTGCGGATTTCCGCATCTCGAACAGCTTTTAATTTTGCTGCAGCTTCCGGAACAGGATACTGTTCTTTAATTTCACTTGGAACCGGAAGTTTTCTTACAAATTCAAAACTCATATTATCTCTCCATTCTCCCTATCTTTTTGTATACATTCATTGAAACGAAAGTCATACTTTTAATAATATAATACAAAATATAATAAATGTAAACCAATCTTGTCATTTTTTGACAGTAATTATACGATAATTTTACGAACGTATTGTATATCTATTTTTTAACAAATATCAAATCTAAATCGTGTATACAAAAGTGAATATTGTATATTAAATTTTACATTTTAAGAAACTTGAGATATAATAATCACATAAATGTTGATTTTATTGAACTGGTTCTAAACGTAAACCATGAAACGTATAAGACAGCGATAAGTACTTATGATTGAAGGCAACGGTATTGCCACATATATATTATAAAAATTTAAGGAGAAACTGTATATGGATAGTAAATATGGAATTAATAGAATTATATGGATTGTGTTAGACAGCGTCGGAGCCGGAGAATTACCGGATGCTGCTGCATTTGGAGATGAAGGCAGCGATACCATTGGAAACACTTCAAAGGCTGTAGGAGGACTTCATATTCCGAATATGGTGAAATTAGGTCTTGGAAATATTGATGGAATCCATGGCGTTGATTCATATGATTCACCAATTGGTTGTTATGGTAAACTTGCAGAAATTTCGAATGGCAAAGATACCACAATTGGACATTGGGAAATGGCAGGAATTTATTCGCCAGATCCATTTCCAACATATCCGAATGGATTTCCGGCTGAGATTATTAATAAATTTATTGAAGAAACAGGAATTCCAGGAATTCTTGCAAATATTCCTGCATCCGGAACAGAAATTATTGCACAGTTAGGTGATGAGCATGTTGCGACAAAGAAGCCAATTATTTATACTTCAGGTGATTCTGTATTTCAGATTGCAGCACACGAAGATGTATATCCGGTAGAAGAATTATATGAAATGTGTTGTATTGCACGTAAAATTTTATGTGGCAAACATGCAGTTGCTCGTGTGATTGCCAGACCATTTGTTGGTGAAAATGGCGTGTATACAAGAACAGCGAATCGAAGGGATTTTTCATTAAAACCATCTGAAGATAATATTTTATGTCGTATTGCAGATGCTGGAATGGATGTCATCGGTATTGGAAAAATAGAAGATATTTTTGCAGGCGTAGGGATTACCCAAGCACAACATACGAAAGATAATCAGGATGGAATGGATGTAACATTATCATATATGAGACAGAAAAATCAAGGACTCATTTATACAAATCTTGTAGAATTCGACTCTAAATGGGGACATCGCAATGATTATAAAGGATATGCAAAAGGGCTTGAAGAATTTGATGCAAGATTACCGGAAGTATTTGCAGCAATGCAGGAAGATGACATGCTAATCATTACGGCTGATCACGGTTGTGATCCGACAACACCAAGTACAGATCATTCCAGAGAATATGTGCCGCTTCTGATGTATGGTAAGAAATTAAGAAATAACATAAATTTGGGTATTGGTAAGACCTATGCAAATATTGCACAGACGGTTGCAGATATTTTTGGACTTACATCAACGAGTGTCGGTGAGAGCTACACAGAAGAAATCTGCACAGAAGTGAAATGATTTTTTTCGATAAATCGTTATCAACGTATCATATTTTACTGCAATTGCCCATAAGAATTGACAGGGAGCAGGTCAGACGTATTTATATTAGGTAGCTAGTTTTTGAAAATATAGATTCAAGGTGCAATTGGGAAAAGAGGCATATTATGAGAATGTATGATATTATTGCCAACAAAAAGAATGGCAAAGAATTGACAAAAGAAGAGATCGAATTTTTTATCAAAGGATATGTAGCAGGTGAAATTCCGGATTATCAGGTGTCTGCATTGATGATGGCAATTTGTTTTCAGAAAATGTCTTATGAAGAGACATTAAATTTAACGCTTGCAATGGCACATAGTGGAGATATTCTGGATTTGTCATCAATTCATGGGATTAAGGTAGATAAGCATAGTACAGGTGGAGTAGGAGATAAAACCTCTCTTGTACTTGGTCCATTGGTAGCTGCTGCCGGCGTTAAAATGGCAAAAATGAGTGGACGTGGATTAGGTCATACAGGTGGAACAATTGATAAATTGGAAAGTTTTACAGGATTTTCCACAAACCTAACAGAACAACAGTTTTTAGAAAATATTAATCGTATCGGATTTGCCCTAACCGGTCAGACTGCGAATTTAGCACCGGCGGATAAGAAACTTTATGCGCTGCGTGACGTTACAGCAACCGTAGACAATCTTTCGCTGATTGCAAGTAGTATTATGAGTAAAAAGTTAGCTGCCGGTGCAGATGTCATTGTTTTAGATGTCAAGACGGGCAGTGGTGCATTTATGAAAAAAGAGGAAGATGCATTCCAGCTTGCAAAAGAAATGGCCGCAATTGGAAATGGAGCAGGAAGAAAAGTCGTAGCGATTGTATCAGATATGGATCAGCCATTAGGATATGCTGTTGGAAATGCAATTGAAGTAAAAGAAGCAATTGCAACGCTCAATGGGAATGGCCCAAAAGATTTAACAGAACTTTGTCTGACATTGGGTGCACATATTTTACATTTGAGTGGAATTGCTGAAAATGAAAACGAAGCACGTTTGCGTTTATTAGAATTAATCGAAAATAGAAAAGCACTTGATAAATTGGCTGAATTTGTAGAAGCACAAGGGGGGGATGCCAATCAGGTATATCATCCGGAATTATTACCAACCGCTTCTATAACTATGGAAGTACCGGCTACAATGACAGGATATATTTTTCATATTCAGTCAGATGAAATCGGCATCTCTGCGACGATTTTAGGCGGAGGAAGAGAACAGAAAGAAGACATTCTGGATTTGTCTGTTGGCATCTATTTAAGAAAGAAAGTTGGAGATGCAGTGTCACAAGGAGATGCAATTGCAACCATTTATGCAAATGATTTGAAAAAGGCAAATGAAGCAATGAAACGTATACAAAATGCATATACGTATTCAACAGAAGAAGTAGCCTGTCAAAAATTTATCAAAGGAATTGTGTCTTAGCGAAAAGTTTTTATGAAAAAGTTCTTTGTAATATTTGAATAAAAAGAAGGATATTTTATAAACATATCACAATCGGGTTTATAGAATATCCTTTTTCGTTCCTAATAAAAATTATTAAAATCAGAATCAAATAATGATGTCTCTTATATTTATTTTATTTTAAATATCATAATAAACATTTTTCAGATATAATCCCTGTGGGGGAAGCGTAGGACCTGCAAGGCTGCGCTCTTTTTGAACCAAAATGGCAGAAATTTCATCTGCGGAGAGCTGTCCGATACCACATAACAGAATCGTTCCGGCAAGAATTCTTACCATATTATACAGAAATCCATTTCCTGTAAATGAAATCGTAAGAATCTGTTTTTTAGAAGGCAACATTCTTGTATCAAATTCAATTGATGTAATGGTTCGAATATGTGATTTATCTGTTGATTTATCCGATGTAAATGCAGAAAAATCATGCGTACCAGTCAGATAATTTGCGGCCTGTTTCATTGCTGAATAGTCCAATGCATACAGCCTGTCTTCAAAGGGAAGACGAAGTGGCGTTTCTGTCAGATGATAACAATATTTCTGATAAAATACATCAGGTTTGCCATCTAATGCAATCTGATAGCAGTATGTTTTTGCATATGCATCTTTCCGACTGTGAAAATTTTCACGAACATTTTGAATTGAACGAATCTGAATACTTTTTGGTAATTTTTCGTTACAATCGGATATGAATTTTTCAAAGTCTGCAATGGTATCATAAAAAAAATCAGCATACTGTGCATAGGCATGAACGCCTGCATCAGTTCTTCCGCTTCCTCGAATCGGCGTACCTAATATGTTTTCTATTATTTGCTGGATGGTATTCGAATCATTTTTAAGACGCTGCCAACCATGAAAGGAAGTTCCGTCATAACTGATTTTGATTAAATAATGCTGTTTCATCGTTTCTAAAATAGCTCCTTTAATATACGTATAAAACAAATTTTATTCTTATATAAAATTAGAATAGCAGAGAATTTCCAAAATGAAAAGTAAAAATAATTCCTATTAAAATAGTAGATAAACTATGAAATATATGATAAACTATAAAAAATTTTGTAATGGTTCTAAATAAACGTATTTTCATGGGAAATGTTTCTTTATGTTTATAAAATGACACCATTTAGAAGGATAATTGTTACAAACGAAAGGAATTTTTATGAAAAACAACAAAAAGAAAATGTTATATGATGCCTGGATTAAGTCTTTACCAATTCTATTTAGCTATGTATTCGTTTCATTCAGTTATGGACTTATGATGCAAAATGCCGGTTATGCTTGGTATTATTCACTTTTTACGAGTCTGACCGTCTATACAGGAGCATTTCAATTTGTATTGATTACATTTTTAAGCAGTGGTGCTTCTATAGTAACAATTGCAGTTACAGCACTTTTGATGAATAGTCGTCAAACGTTTTACAGTCTTACCTTTTTAGATGATTTTAAACAAATGAGACATCGAAAATGGTATATGATTCAGACAATGACCGATGAAACATATGCAGTAAATTGTACAATTCCGCAAAATGAGAAGAATCGCCATAAACAGATGTTTCTAATAGCATTTTTTTCACGCTGTTATTGGATGATTGGAGCTGTATTAGGCGGTATTTTAGGACAGATTTTACCTGTACAACTCGAAGGAATTGATTTCTGTATGACTGCGTTGTTTGTGATTATTTTTATCGACCAATGGGAAAGTTCGACAAATCATAAGCCTGCATTAATCGGTGTGGTTATGGGTGTTATATGCCTTTTTATTTTTGGTGCAAGAACATTTATGCTGCCGGCGCTGATATTTACATCAGGAATACTATTATTGATACAGGGAAAGGAGAATCAAGCAGATGCCTAATATACAATGGAATATTATCGGAATCATTCTTATCAGTGCTGCAATTACATTTACACTGCGTGCCCTTCCATTTTTTATTTTTCGTGGAAATCGTACAATGCCTGTGTGGTTGTCACGATTAGGTACAATGCTTCCTTCTGCAATTATGGCTGTACTGATTGTATATTGTCTTAAAGAAGTTCCACAGACAATAACCGGTACAGGAATCTTTCAATGTCTTGCAGTTGTTGTTGTTGCAGTAACTTATAAATGGAAGCATAATATGTTTTTGAGTATTTTATCAGGAACGCTATTCTACATGATATTACTTAAATTATAATTTTAACATTGTAAATTATGAGGCATAAAATATTTTTATTAAAATATATAATTCGGGTGTCAAACGATGCATTTTATGTTTCAAGATGGTAAATTGCATATACATATATAACTTATACAATGAAAAAATTTGCATAGATATGAATTCTATGATATATTAATATCATTACGAATTTTTATACAGAAAGGATAGCAAACTGATGATTTTAGACATTTTAAATTATCTTGATAGTGTTTTATACTATCCAATTTTATTAATTGTTATGGGACTTGCAGGTTTATATTTTACATTTCGAACAAGATTTGTACAAATCCGAAGATTCGCAACAGCATGTAAATTAATTATGGAGAAACCAAAGGACAGTGAGCATGTATCGTCATTTCAGGCACTGATGGTATCAACTGCCTCCCGTGTAGGAACCGGTAATATTATTGGTGTATCTACGGCCATTTGTCTCGGTGGTCCGGGTGCTGTATTTTGGATGTGGATAATGTGTATTATTGGCGCAGCCTCTGCATTTATTGAAAGTACACTTGCACAGATTTACAAAAGAAAGCATGAAGACGGCAGTTCTTATGGCGGACCTGCTTATTATATTGAACAGGCATTGCGCGCTCCATGGGCATCTATTTTATTTTGTATCTTTTTAATTGCAACATACGCAATTGGATTCAATATGCTTTGCGCGTATAATTTACAATCAACATTTAGTACATATAGCTTTTACCACAGTACAACAACACCGATTATTGTCGGTGCAGTTCTAATGATTGTTGTCGGATATTGTATTTTAGGCGGTGGTAAACGAATTGTAAAGATTACAGAAATCGTTGTTCCATTTATGGGAATACTTTATGTCGGAGTATCACTTATTGTAATTTTTGTTCATTTTACAAATATTCCGGCAATGTTTGTTACCATTTTTAAAAATGCCTTTGATTTTAAGTCAATTCTTGGCGGTGTATCAGGTTCCTGTCTGGTATATGGAATTAAGAGAGGCCTGTATTCAAACGAAGCTGGTGTCGGTTCTGCACCAAATGCATCTGCATCAGCGAGCGTTACACATCCTGTTAAACAGGGACTCGTTCAGACGGTATCAGTCTATATTGACACAATGCTTTTGTGCACTGCAACAGCATTGATGTGCCTTGCTTCCGGCGTTGATATCTCAGAAGAAGTATCGGGTGCCGTATACGTACAGAATGCACTTGCAACTGTATTTGGACAGGCAGGTCCTATTTTCATTACTGTAGCCATGGTGTTATTTGCATTTACAACCTTGATTGGTAATTTGTATTACGTAAATAATGCATTGGCATATCTGAACCACAAAAATATGCCATCCGAAAAGTTTATGAAAATCTTCCATATTATATGCGCTGTTGTTATTTTCTTTGGAACGATGATTTCAGCCGATGCTGCATGGGCTCTTGCAGATATTTTTATGGCAGGTATGACATTGATTAATCTTCCTTGCTGTGCCTTGCTTGGAGGAAAAGCAGTAGCAGCATTAAAAGACTTTGAACACCAGTTAAAGAATGGTAAAGATCCTGAATTCCATGCAAAAGATATAGGCTTTAAAGATGGAGAATTAGAATTTTGGAAATAATTTTCAAATAGGGTTCATAAAAAATAAACGGAAAAATATTTTATTCTTTTTATTGACATATGGATATAAATAGTATATTATAATCTAGTGTGCCGCTCAGTTAGGGTATAAGCAGGTATATAACTTCTCCAAAACTGGCGAGTATTTATTTTAGGAGGTGCCATATGTACGCAATTATAGCAACAGGTGGTAAACAGTACACAGTATCTGAAGGCGATGTCATCAAAGTAGAAAAGCTTGGTGTTAACGCTGGTGAAACTGTTACATTTGACCAGGTTCTCTTTGTAAATAACGGAGAAGCTAAGGTTGGTGATCCAACAGTAGCAGGAGCTTCAGTTACAGCAAGCGTTGTTAAGGAAGCTAGAGACAAGAAAGTTGTCGTTTATAAGTATAAGAGAAAAACTGGATATCACAAGAAGAATGGTCATAGACAGTCATTCACTCAGGTTAAGATTGAAAAGATTAATGCTTAATTTCCTGTATAAGGAGTGTTATTCATGACACAAGTAACAATCTATACAAGTTCATCAAGCGGTGAAGTTGTTGGGTTTCGTGCAGAGGGACATGCAGGTTATGCAGATGCCGGTTATGACATCGTGTGTGCGGCGGCTTCTGTACTAATTATCAATACAGTGAATTCCATTGAACAATTTACAAAGGATTCATGTGTTGCAGAGGCAGATGAAGATAATACAGTTATTCAATTAATGGTAAAGTCTTCTAGTCAATCAGCAGAATTAAAGGTGTTGTTATCAGCCTTAGTTTTAGGACTTAAGACAATTGCTGATGATAATCCTAATTACTTATCCATTACATTCGAGGAGGTGTAACTATGTTGAATTTGAACCTTCAGTTTTTCGCTCATAAAAA
>DGTC01000042.1 GCA_002394205.1 Lachnospira sp. UBA4346
ATAGATATGCATAGTATTGATAATACAATCAGTAAATCGCCATGTGGTAGTGGTAAGAAGTATAAGCAGTGCTGTGGTAAGAATGTTTAAGTAATATAATACAGAGCAGTCTTAATTTGATTATTAAGAGATACTTTTCTATTAAATAAAACACGATATACAGGAGTTGATATCATCATATCAATCTGTATATCGTGTTTTTGTTTTATAAATGCATCTTTTGTAACCCAAATCTTTATAGAAAAATCCTTTACAAATTTAAGATTCCATATAATCCGTATCCATTGTGATATTTAACTTGTAATCAGGATAGGCTTCCTGAACGGTCTGAACAATTTCTTTGTACACACTGCGGCGGTCTTTTGCATCAAAACTTACAATAATATCAAAACGAATCGTATGTGCTTCTTTGTTTAAGTAAAAGCCGTGCATCTGTGTCACATATGGATGTGTGAGTACGAGATTTTGCAATGTGGCACGCATCTGAATGGCGTCTTCGTCTTTTGTGTTAATGGAATAGACACCAATCGCAGTGAGCAGTACATGGTGTTTTATATAGACCTGCAAAGATATACTGCGAAGCATTTCATCGAGGTCGCTGGCTGAATACGTGTCAGGAACTTCGATGTGTACAGAACCCTGATAAGCATTTGGACCATAATCATTTAAGACCATATCATATACGCCATGAACGCCCGGAAATTCTAAAATGGTTGCTTTAATTTCTTTGGCAATCGAAGCATCTACACGTTCGCCTAAAATTCTTGATAAAGTGTCGCGCAGCATTTCTACACCGGATTTGATAATAACGATGGAAATAATTGCACCTAGATATGCTTCCAGTGAAATATGCATGAAAATATATACGCCGGCAGCAAGCAAGGTAGATGCTGAAATAATCGAGTCAAGTGTTGCATCTTCTCCGGAATTTATCAGGGAATCGGAATCTACTTTCTTACCGACTGCGGTTACATATCTGCCTAGTGCAATTTTGACAATGACACCGACTGCAACGATAATTAAAGCAGCAGCAGAATAATCCGGTTCAGATGGATGAAGGATATTTTTTACAGATTCCGTAAAAGAGGTAATACCTGCATATAATACAATTAAGGAAATAATCATCGCACTTAGATATTCAATTCTGCCATATCCAAATGGATGTTTCTTATCCGGTTCTTTTCCTGCTAATTTTGTACCGATAATGGTAATGATACTAGAAGCTGCGTCAGAAATATTATTGACAGCATCAAGTGTAATTGCAATTGAGTGGGTGAGTAGTCCGACGGCGGCTTTAAATACCGATAAAAATACATTTGCAATGATACCAATGATACTGGTTCGCACAATCATGGCATCTCTTTTTTGTGAATCCGTCTGACCGTTCATATTTGTTAATTCAGATGTGGTTGTCATACAACTCCTCCTTCTTTCATTGTAAAACGTGTTTTGCAATGTATACCCGTTTCTGTGTGAATCGTTTGGTTCATCATGGATTCATGCAAATAGAACGGGATGCACTGTCAAAATATCAATATAGAATAGGATAATTATAACAGTTCTGTAAACTGAATTCAAATCCGAGTATTCCTAGTAAAATAATATAAATTATTTGAAAAATGTTGCATGCGCAACATTTTTGTTCGTGAATTGTGTTAGAATAACTAGCAAGTTCATTGAAATATGAACATATTTATAAAAAAATTCGTTCTGAATAGACAAATATTACATCGTCAATGTATAATACACTCAGAGGTGGATTATATGAATGACGTACTTGCATATCTTGAACAGATGTATCAGATTCCATTATTTGAGGGAATTCAAAAAGGAGAATTGCTTCCGATGATACAGTGCTTGAATGCATATGTAAAAGAATATAAGAAAGAAGAAAATATTTATTTATATGACGATTCTGTACAAGTGATTGGTATTATTTTATCGGGAAATGTTCATATGATACAGGAAGATTTATGGGGAAATAAGGCAATTTTAGTCAATATTTCCAAAGGTGAGTTATTTGGAGAGACATTTGTGTGTGGCAATAAACGTGCTGCATCGGTATCTTTTATTACAACAAAGAATACCGTTGTGTTATTTCTTCCCTTTGATCGGGTGTTACATTCCTGTGCAAAAACGTGTACATTTCATCACAGACTGATTCAAAATATGGTTGTTCAATTAGCAGATAAAAATATTCAGTTGATGAATAAAATTGATGCAATCTCAAAAGGAACATTAAGAGAAAAAATTGCAACATATTTAACAAACATTGCAGAAGAACAGGCATGTTTGGAATTTGAGATTCCATTGGGGAGAGTTCAGTTGGCTGAGTATTTACATGCAGACAGAAGTGCGATTACAAGAGAATTAAACGCAATGCAGCAGGAAGGCTTGATTGAATTTGAACGAAATCATTTCCAAATTCTAAGAAGTCTGGTGCTGTAACACGGATGTTGATTCACGAAATACAATTGTACGGGAAAACGTCGTAAGTTTGGAACGAAATACATCGTAACATAGAAACGTTGATTTGTTAGACTAGAAAGACGGTGAAATGTGCAATGCAGATTTGCGTCGGAATCGGAGGAATATATGGAAAAAAGCTGGAAAAGCCGGGAAAATCTCAATAAAAATGAATTGGCAAAGTTAGAAAAAGACGGATTGGAAATATTAAAAGAGTTGGATGCGCTTGCAAAGAAGGAATACAGTGAGATTGATCCAATGGATATTGAGCGTTTAAAATGGGCAGGTATTTATACACAAAGACCAAAGAATGGCAAGTTTTTGATTCGTGTGAAGTTGCCTTCGGGTAAATTGAATACCAGTCAGGCAAAGGTTATTGCCGGAATTTCGAAGGATTACGGCGAAGATTCAATTCAGATTACCATTAGACAGTGTATTCAGATTCACAATTTGACATTGCAGGATATGCCGGATATTTTTCAGCGATTACATGAAGCACATCTAACTTCTGTAGAAGGCTGTGGTGATGTTCCAAGAAATGTATTAGGCAATCCGCTTGCAGGGGTTGACCCGGAGGAGCTGTTTGATACGACAGAGGTTGTAGAACAGATTGTAGAAGAATTAGTCGGCAATCCGGAATTTTCGAATCTGCCAAGAAAGTATAAGATTTCTGTATCAGCCAATCCTGGAGATTGCGGATTTGCACAGATTAACGACCTTGCATTTGTTCCGGCAATCCTTAGAAGCAAGACAGGTACGGAGCAGGGCTTCCATATTTATGTAGGTGGAGGTTTGTCAAAAGAACCACATCTCGCACAGAAATTGCCGTTCTTTATTAGAAAAGAAGAGGCGGTAGCAGTAGCAAGAGGTGTCGGTATTATTTTCCGTGAATATGGGTATCGTGAGAACCGTGGACACTGCCGTTTGAAATATTTATTAGATGACTGGGGTGTGGATGCATTTGCTAAGAAGCTAAATGAAATTGCAGGACCATTTACAACGGGTGGACGTACCATAGCAAGAAAGTGGAATCGTGGCGTATTTCACGGGATTCACAGACAGAAGCAGGAAGGATTGTTTTATGCAGGCTTGTTGATTCCGTCTGGTTCGATGGAAGCTTCAGACTTAGTTGCACTTGCAGAATTATCAGAAAAATATGGTGACGGACAGCTTCGTACAACCAATTCGCAGAATATTGTCATTTTAAATATTCCAGAACAGAAAAGAAATGAATTCCGAAAAGAACCGCTTGTGAAAAAATATACAATTAAGCCGGACACCTTTACAGGAAATGCGGCTTCCTGCACCGGTAATCAGTATTGCAGCTTTGCACCAATCGAGACAAAGAAGCGGTTAAAGAGTATTGTAGAAGCGATGAATGAGCGATTCCCAGAGTTAAAAGAGCCATTTCGTATCAATCTGACAGGCTGCGTACATGCATGTGCCCATCCACAGCTTGCAGATATTGGACTGACAGGTGGCAGAGCCAAAGAAAATGGAGAGGCAGTCGATGTATTTACCATTCGTATCGGCGGTGCATTGGGAAAAGAAGCAGGATTTGCAGAAGTATTGGCAGGACGTGTTTCAGAGTATCATATTATTGATGCAATTGGGGAAATGATTGCATATTATGTTGAACATCGAGAAGGAAAAGAATTATTTTATCAGTATGTGCGTCGTACAGGTGCAGAACAGTTTCAGAAAATTGTTGATAAGTATGCACTTGCAGCATAATACAACAGTAAAAATATGATTTATAAGGAAATATTTTAAGAAAATATTTTATGTGAAAAATATAGAAATGAAGCGGAAATTTTGAGACAAGCAATAAAAAAGTGAGGTAAATTGTATGAGCGCATTTTTAGGACCAATTCATAACTGGTTGTTTGGAAAGATTGTATTTCAGAATCAGTTGGTAGAAAAAATTGTGGAATTCGGAGCAAAAAATAACTGGTTAGATGACACAATTCATGTAGACCGTTACGGGGTTTTAGAGCAGGGAGCATTAGAAGATATTGTAGACGAGTCAAATATTCATGGATGGCTGCAGGAACGTGTAGACCTGGTAGAAAATAAACTTGCTTACATTGTGACAGCATTTACAGATGGACATCCAGAACGGATTATGGATATTTGTGATGTGGTATATGCATATGGGAAGGAGCAGACACACGATACCTTTGCAGATGCGACAGAAATATACAGACATTTAGAAGCGATTTTGTTAAATGGAATGCCATGTGACCATGTAAATCGTGTAATAGATCAGAGTGCAGAGCATGTTGTTTGGGAACAGGTTGTAAATATTCATGAAAAGTATTGGACGGTATGCCATGGAAATATCGAATATTATGATACGATTCGCGAGAGTCTGATTACAGGAATCTTAGAGCCGGCAGGATATGCCCTTGCGGTTACAGGTGATCACGTATACGAAATTAAAAAAGAAGCATAATAACAGGGTGCAGCCTGCCGGTGGAAGATTGGCAGGTTGTACCCTTGTGTTTTATAAAAGTGTCAATAAAGACTTCGTTTATTTGAAGTTTAAGGAATGGATTTCTAAGATGCTAAGGATGGAACAAGAAATACATTTGTTTATTTCATTTTGAAGTGTGATGCTTCATAAACAGTTTTGATATCCAAATTAGAATAAAAAATTGAAAGATTGCGAAAAGAACAAAATGTTGCTATAACAACAGAAATGTTGTAGTAAAAACGATATGATATTGTCATCGGAAACAATGTAATTAAAATAAAAGGTAGTCGGGGTACGACAGAATGGAGTATATATGGGTAAAGTTTTAGATTTAAGCAAAAGTGTACATGATTTGGTAAAGGAATATCCGGAACTTGTGGATATTATGGCAAAACTCGGATTTACAGAAATTACAAAGAAAGCAATGTTAAATTCCGTTGGCAGAATTATGACGATTCCAAAAGGGGCAGCAACAAAGAACATTCCAATGCCAACAGTGATTGCTGCACTGATTCAGAATGGGTTTGAACTGACAGGTGCTATGCCAACCTTTGGAAAGGACACGCAGGAATCCAAAAGCGATGAGAAATCAGTGCAGCCACAAGAAAATACCACAGAGCAGCTAAAGAGCTATTTAAAGCGACTTGGCGAAGGGGAAGATTTAGAGAGTGTACGAAAAGATTTTGCAGAGAAATTTGAGCATGTAGAAGCCTCTGAGATTATGAAAGCAGAGCAGGAATTGTTAGCGGAAGGAACGCCGTTACAAGAAGTTCAAAGATTATGTGATGTTCATTCAGCACTCTTTCATGGTGCAACAAAGGAAGAACAGATTGCCAATGCAGAAAAGGCAGTTGAAGCGTCTCTTGCAAAAGAGAAGCAGGCAGAGGCGGCAGAACTTGCAAGAAAGATTCAGGTATCGACAACACCAAATGCGAATTACAATAATAAGAAAGAACGCGCGAAAGAGTTGGTAGAGACAGTCGGACATCCATTGCATACATTTACTGCAGAAAATGAAGCACTGGCAAAATTATTGGCAGAAGCGATTCCGGCAGCAAAGAACAATGAAAATATTGACGAATATTTAACAAAGATTCGAGAAGTATCGATTCATTACGCAAAGAAGGGCGATTTGTTTTATCCCTTGTTAAAGGTACGTTATGAGATTTCAGGACCATCGGATGTAATGTGGACCGTTGATGATGAGATTCGTGATGAATTGTCTGCATTGGTAAAGGAAACGGAGCATACACCGGAGTGGTATGCGCGTGTTGATGCCGTACTCAAGCGTGTTGATGAGATGATTTATAAAGAAGCCAATATTTTATTCCCAATCTGTGCAGTGAATTTCACGGATGCAGAGTGGAAGAGCATCTATCAGGATGCAAAGGATTACGCAGAATGTTTTGGTGTGACAGGAGCGCGTTGGGAAGCGGCAGAAGTAGAAAAAGAAGCACAGAAACAGGCAGGAAGCATTACAGACGGTGAAGTTGTGATGCCGGGCGGACATATGAGTGTGGCCCAGCTGACGGCGTTGCTTAATACCCTTCCGATTGAGATTACCTTTGTTGATGCAGATAATATCAATCGATTCTTTAATGAAGGTCCGAAAGTATTTAAGCGTCCACAGATGGCAATTGACAGAGAAGTGTTCTCATGCCATCCACCGAAAATCGAACCAATGGTGCGTGCAATTATTGACGATTTCCGCAACAACAGAAGAGACAGTGTACCGGTATGGATGGAAAAAGGCGGTAAGACAATGCTTGTAACATATATGGCAGTCAGGGACAGAAAAGGAACGTATATGGGAACCGTTGAAGTGGTACAGGATATGGAATTTGCAAAAGAACATTTCTTGCCACAGACAGATCATAAGTAAGAGGAATAGAATGAAAGAAGAAGCAGGACGAATTATTCAATTTGCACAGGAAAATCCACCCGTTGCAGGATGTACGGTATCGAAGCTGGTTTATCAGGAAGAGGACCGGAGTGTGTTAATATTTTCATTGGCAAAAAACACAAGTATCTCGGCAGAAAGCTATACAGCACCAAAGCTGTTATCGGTACTAGAAGGCTCTATGGAAATCTTTACTACTAATGGCACAAGTGTACAGGCTGCAGCAGGTGAGAGCGTGGTAACACCGATAGAAGTGCCGGTTGGTATGCAAACAGAAAAAGGATGCGTATATATTGAGATTGCATTTGGAAAAGAATCAGAGAAGGAGAATTCTATGAACGAATTAATAAAATCAGGAAATGTATTTGAATTAGGAGTGTTGCTTCCATATCAAAAGGACAGAATTGTGAATATGGATTTAGTAAGCAATGATAAGATGAAGTTTGTTTTGATGAGTTTTGATGAAGGAACAGGACTTTCTGAGCATGCAGCACCGGGAGAAGCACTTGTATTTGCGCTAGACGGGGCAGCAGTCATTGGATATGAAGGCAAGGATTATGAGATTCATGCAGGAGAGACATTTAAATTTGATAAATTTGGAAGACATTCCGTAACAGCCAAAGGACCGTTTAAGATGGCATTATTGCTTGTGTTAGAATAAATATGGGACACATATAGGATTGGAAATCAGATAAAATAAATCCGAATTTTTATGAAAAGGGAGTAGAAGCATATGGCAAGACCAAAGATTAAAATTACAGTGATTGACAGAAAAGGTGAGATGGGGTGTCACAGAGGACATAAAGTAGGCGATACGTTTGATTTTGATACGGAACGCGGAAATTTATGTCCGATGGCGATGCATGCAGCATTTCCGTATATTGATATTTTGCGCTATGGTGGAAAGATACCGGGGCAGCCGGAAGGAACAGCAGTCTTTTGTTGTTCTGATGCAGATGTTATCAATGTATTCAAAGCAGAGATTGTGCAGGAATAGAATGAAATTTTCATGAGAGATTGCTAAAAATGCGATTTAAACAGTGACATTGACAACACGCAAAAATCCGTAGATAATGGTATATAGAAAATATTAGCGAAAATATCAATCGGAGAGGAGATACGACAATGATTCGCAGAGCAGAAAGTAAAGATATTGAGAGAATTTTAGAATTATTGATTCAGGTAAATATGGTGCATCACAATGCAAGACCGGATTTATTTAACGGACCGGCAACAAAATATTCTAAGGAACAGCTAGAGCAGATGATTCAAGATGATACAAAACCGATTTTTGTCAAAGTGGATGAAAATGAATATGTGGAAGGGTATGCGTTTTGTATCTTTAAGCAGGAGTTAAATGATAATATTTTAACAGATATTAAGACGCTTTATGTGGACGATTTATGCGTTGATGAGAAGATTCGTGGAAAACACGTTGGAAGTTCGCTGTATCAGTATGTGCTTGATTATGCGAAAGAACATGGCTGTTACAATGTTACCTTAAATGTCTGGACAGGTAATGATTCAGCGATTGCATTTTATAAGAAATGCGGAATGAAACCACAGAAATATGGAATGGAAACGATACTTTAAGAGTAAGTGAATGACAAAGAAAGTTTAAGTTTAAGGCTTGAATGATAGAATAATAGAAATATCAGATTATAGACAAAATACAAAACAGCTTCCGTATATCAAATGTTGATATGCAGAAGCTGTTTTATTACTTTATAGGAAAAGTTCTATCAGACAGGATTATCTCTGAACTTCATTACCACCCTTAGAGAAAGCTAATTTAGATACTTCATCGACAGTAACGAGGTTAAAGTCACCACTTACTGTATGCTTTAAGCAGCTGGCAGCGTTGGCAAAATCAACTGTCTTTTGTGCATCAAAGCCATTGATTAAGCTGTAGATAATACCGGCACAGTAAGCATCACCGGCACCGATGTAATCTAAGATATGCATGAAGTATTCCGGGCTGTAATATGCCTTTCCGTCTGTGTATACCATAGACTGTAACTTAAATGTAGTAATGGATGTTTCTGTACGCCATACAGAAGCAACCATCTTGAATGGGAATCTCTTTAATAATTCTTTTGCAATATATTCGTTGCGTTCTTCTGCTGGAACAACAGTTGGATCAATTTCAAAAATACCAACGGCATCATCTTCATTTGCAATACAAATATCTACAAATGGACAAATCTTTGACATTACTTCATTTGCCTTGGCACTAGACCATAACTTACTTCTGTAGTTTAAGTCACAGCTGACAGTCATTCCCTTTTCGTGCGCTTTCTTACAGGCTGTGATACATACTTCTGCAAGTTCATCGCTTAATGCTGGTGTGATACCTGAGAAATGGAACCAGGTTGCACCATCAAAAATATCATCCCAATCGTAATCATCGGCATTGGAAAGAGCCATTGCAGAACCACTACGGTTATAAATAACATTAGAAGGACGCTGGCTGGTCTTTTTCTCAAGGAAATAGATACCAATCTGATCGCCGCCACGTACAACTTTACTTGTATCAACACCATATTGACGTAATGCATTGACAGCACTCTGACCAATTGTGTGTGCAGGAAGTTTTGTTACATAGCGTGTATCAACGCCAAAATTAGCCAATGAAACAGCAGTATTGGCTTCCCCGCCGCCGTATACAGCTTCAAAAGCGTGACACTGTGTAAAACGCTCATTGTTTTCTGGAGAGAGTCTGAGCATAATTTCTCCAAATGTAATAATCTTGTCCTTCATAATGTACCTCACTCATCTATTATATTCCTAGTTTGTTGTAAGTGCTTACAACGTTTCTACTATACCACGATAAATCGGGATAATCAATGTAAAAACGCCAAATTATGACATTTTCAGACAATTACGAAATTTGTATATCAATAAAATTATATTTGTGATAGAATAATAAATAAGAGTAAAGAGTTAAAAACGTGGTAAAATGAAAATATAATAAATTGTGTACAGAGGCAGTAGGGAGGAGGCATAACATTGATTGTAAATCCGGTTCCGAAAAAGAAATTATTTGGGCAGGCGTTAAGGGGAATTAGTGTGATATGCGTGTGTATCGTGCTGATATCTGTGTTGATGACCTTGAATCAATATTACAGTAGTGTGGAACATTCCAGCCAAACTTCGGATCCTCGTTTTGCGACAGGAGAAGAAAATGTTTTATTTATCAGCTCATACAGTGCGACATATATGACATTTCCAGAACAGCAGGCAGGAATTGACAGTGTGTTTTATCCTAATAATGTTGCATACGATATATTGTTTATGAATGCGAAAGAATATGGCTCAGCACAGGCAGAGCGTAATTTCTATGATCAGATGAAGAATCATGTGAAAAGTGGAAAACAATATGATGCGATTTTGTTAGGAGATGATGATGCACTTGAGTTTGCAATGAAATACAGGAAGGAATTTTTTGAAGGGATTCCTATGGTATTCTTTGGAATAAATGATTTTGATCGTGCACGTTCTGCTTTGAAATTTGATAAGGTTACAGGTTCTATAGAACAGGAATATATTAAAGAAACGATTGAAGAAGCAAGGTACTTGTTGCCGAATGCAAGAAAGGTAGTTGGGATTTTTGATGAGACACCAACAGGGATTGGTGTTGCAAAAAGTTTCTGGGAATGTAAAGCAAGTTTTCCGGAAATGGAATTTCAAGGAATTAATACTTCCAAACATAGCCGGGAAGAACTTGAACAGACCATTTCGGATTTGAATGATGATACCATTTTGTTATTTATGATTATGACAAGTGATAAGGATGGAAATAAGTATACAGTTCCGGATGCAACGGATTTTGTATTGAAATATGCGAATATACCGGTATTTCGAAATTACAATGGTGGAATGGGAACAGGGATTATTGGTGGTGTACGTATGGATATGCAGCGTGCTGCAACACAGGCTGCGGATACAGTTGTTGATATCTTAGAAGGAACGGATCCGAATTCCATTAAACCGACGGATGAAAAAATGAGTCGTACCATTTTTGATTATAAAGTACTGCAAAAATATCATTTATCAATGAAACAATTGCCTGTTAATTGTGAATTCGTAAATAAACCAATCAATTATATGAGCAGAAATAAAGAAATTATAATACCTGCAATATTTTTGTTTTTTGCAATTTTGAGTTTATTTATTGATGAAAGAATGCGATTGATAGAGAGTCGTAAGAATGAGGAACAGCTGCGTATTATAACAGAACATCTGGAAGACTCCCGTAGAAATCTGCAATATCAGGTACAGCATGATAATCTGACACAATTGTATAACAGACAGACAGCAGTTGCATATTTGCGTTATCATTTGCAGCCGGAGAAAAAGTATGCAATGGTTTTGATTGATATTGATAATTTTAAAGAAATTAATGAAACATACGGACATCGATTTGGAGATGAAGTGTTAGTGACAATAGCACACAAGCTCAAGGATTTTGCCAAATGGGAAGAGTGTTATATTGCACGTTACGGTGGAGATGAATTTTTGCTGGTATTTGAAAATGAGCATCTGTATGCAGGCAATAGAAAACTGCAAAAATTAACAGCACTGTTTCAGACGGGAATCAAGATTGGTATGGAATATATTATACCAAATGCAAGTTTCGGTATTGCCAATTCAGATGAAAGTTCATCGTCGGAAGAACTGATATTAGATTCAGATATGGCGATGTATGAAGCAAAGAAAAAAGGCAAAAATATGTATGCATTTTATACCCAGGATATGAAGAATCAGATAACAGAAATCAACCGAATCAAGGCTGTGTTAGTTGATGCAATAGCAAATGAAAAATTCTATATGTTATATCAGCCGCAGATTGATGCACAGACAGGGAAAGTCAGTGGATATGAAGCACTGGTACGTATGGAAGGAACGAAGATTTCACCGGGGGTATTTATTCCGATTGCAGAGCAGAATGGTTGGATTAGAATGATTGGACGAATTACAACGAAAAAAGTTGTAGAGCAGCTCGCAGAGTGGAAAAGAGCAGGGAAACAAATTCATCCGGTAGCGATTAATTTTTCCAGCAATCAGATTAATGATACGGAGTATTTGGAGTATTTGCTTCGTCTGCTTCAGGAAAATGATATTTCATCAGAATATATTGAAATAGAAATAACAGAGAATCTGGTTGTTGAAAAGACACAGATTGCATTGGATTTATTTACAAAATTTAAAGAAGCAGGCATACAGCTGCATATGGATGATTTTGGTACGGGATATTCGTCACTGAGTTATTTGAGTTATCTTCCAATTGATACCATTAAGTTGGATAAGTCACTTGTGGATACGTATCTTCAGTCAGGCAAGGAAGCGTTTATAGAAGATGTCATCTGTTTAGGACATGATTTGGGAAAGAAGTTGATTATTGAAGGTGTGGAAGAAGAATGGCAGTATAAAAAATTAAAAGAATTTCAGGCAGATATTATACAGGGATATTATTTTAGTAAACCGTTGCCGCCAGAGGAAGCAATTGATTTTACAGCAATCAGGAATAATTAGAGATAAGGACAATCAGAACGAAGAGAAAATAAGAGGACAAACCAGCTGCACAAGCGTGTGACTGGTTTGTTGTATTTTTATGCAGATGGAATGGATGAAAACAATGTTTTTAAGTTATGCATGTCGGGGGATTCACGCAATTATAAAAATAATAAATCAGAAATGATTCATAAAAAAGATAATAAATATACAAATGAGGAAAGAAAAGAATTGACAAAGTATAAGGATTATGTTAATATATCAACTGTATTCGCGTAGTTGTTACAGATTGCAATACAATATAATTTTATATAGAAATCATAGATTTCTGCCTAGATAGCTCAGTCGGTAGAGCAGAGGACTGAAAATCCTCGTGTC
>DGTC01000002.1 GCA_002394205.1 Lachnospira sp. UBA4346
TCCACAAGGCGACAACGACACATGTGGAGACAGTGTGCTTATTATCGCGTAAAGCTTGATTTTATGCGGGCTTTGGGGCGATTTTGAAGAAAATGAATCTGTGCTTTTAATCGTGGAAAATGTAGATTTTAGGAAAGAGTGTTAAATTATTTGAGAATATAGCTTGTGCGCCGAGATTATATCGGACAAAAGTTGTGCGCGGATTTTTATATGAAAGATTAAATAGAAATCAGAAAATGGTAATTTGAGGAGGGAATATTTAGTGGTCAGAGAAGCAAAATTCGAAGAACTGAAGCAGTTATTAGAGCTATATTTAGATCTGCATGAGAATTTAATACCAGATAATACAGAACACCTTTTGAACACATGGAAATGTATTATGCAAGATAATAATCATCATGTTATAGTTAAAATTTGGGATGATAAAATAGTATCCTCTTGTGTTTGCGTTGTTATTCCCAATTTGACAAGAAATATTAGACCGTATGCTTTCATTGAGAATGTAGTAACTGATGAAAAATATCGAGGAAAAGGATTTGCAACGGAATGTTTAAATTACGCAAAAAAAATTGCTGAAAAAGAGAATTGTTATAAAATGATGTTACTAACAGGTTCTAAAAATGAAAGTACATTGAAGTTTTATGAAAATGCGGGTTACAATTCGTCAGATAAAACTGCATTTATTCAATGGTTGTAATTTTCGTGGTAAGAATAAACTACAAGATAAATTCCAAGTCGTCGAGTAAGTGAGGTGATAGTTTGTCAAATAAATCATGGAAATTAGAATTAAATGAATATATACGTCAAGGTGAACCGGATCAGATAGATAAAAGTAATGCATGAAAGACAGCTATTGGTCTTTAGGATGTGGATGGACTTACCACTTCCCAGTACTTAGTGGATATGGCAAAAGAACATATTGAAGGCAAAATCAGTATCAATGAGGCTGACAAGAGAATTGCTGCTTATTATGAAGAACGCAGAGATAGAGAAGAAGTTGAAGTGGACACAAAAGAAGCTCTTGACTATGATTTTTCACAGGAAAAGGATTTTTCGTATGAGGGATTGTCATTAGATGAATCTGTTCGTCATATTGCTAAATTTACATCTGGGATTTGGCAAATTCATCCTTTGTTTTTTGAAAATCTTTTATTGAATGTAGGACATGAATTGAAAAATCCTACAATTACGCAAAAAGAATTAGCAGCTATCATTGGAAAATCAGAAAGAACCATCAAAACAAGGACTGTGGAAATGCAGGATAAAGGGTTGATTTGCCGAGAAAACGGAAAGCGAAATGGGAAATGGAAGGTGCTTGTGGAAATATAAGTATAAGTTATAGCTTAGAAACAGAACCTCGAAACGGTCAGATTGCTGTGGGTGTTAAAATTTGTAGAAAGACAAAAAGGGTGTAGTTTGGAAACACAAAGATTTATCGTTCACATTATCATAAGTGGAATCAGGCGAATTTGGACGATTGGCTAGTGTACTTTTGTTTTATTTGTTGTTATAATCGGCTTAAAGAATCTTAATGACACAGAACAAATTCTGGAGGGAGAATATCATGCAGCAATTAAATGAAAATGGCAAGCCCATGGTTGATGAACATTATATAAGACCGGCAAATGCGGAAAAGATTATGAGAAATGCGCATAATGCAAGACAGACCTTGTATGTATATGCTCCGACTGGATTTGGTAAGACAAGTTTTGTTGCAGATATGCTCCAGAGGAGACGATACCTGTATTTGTTAGCTGGTGATACAGACAGATTGTTAGAGGAACTGGCTGCAGTTCTTGCAGCGGAAGTAGACAATAAAGAGACCATTATCGTTATTGATGATTTGCATCTGATTGAATCGGATGAGACAAAGGAACGTCTGCTTCCTATCTTACAGGGACTGATTGTAAGAAGTGATATATGGCTTGTTATGATTTCAAGAGCTGACGTACCCTCCTGGTTAAAATCATTATATATCCAGAATATTTTATCACGATAGATGATTCCCAACTTGCACTTTCGGAGAAAGAAGTCAGAGCGTATTTTGACCTTTGGGAGCTGAACTATTCGGATCGTGATTTCAAAAAGGTGATGGATGTGATGTTTGGCTATCCGCTTGCCATCCGTATCTTTGTCATGCATATTTTGTCTTATGGAAAAGATTCCGGACTTGGCAGTCAGAAGGTAGAGGAAGCCATAAGAAAAGGCTATGATGATCTGTATGATTATTATGATGTACATGTATTCGACCAGTGGAATATTGAATTACAGGAGTTTTTGATGGATATATCCATCGTGGACGAATTTGATACAGGCATTGCACAGATTATATCAAAACGAAATGATGTACCTGCCTTGCTCCATCAGGCAAGGGAAATCGGTTCTTTTCTGTTTGCAAAGACAGAAGGAGACAGAACGATTTATTCTTTGCGGGAAATTATGCGTGATGGAATGAGACGCAGGCTGGCTATAAAAAAGAGCAAGGTGTATGTAGATAACCTGTATTATAATGCCGGAACCTATTATGAGATGAAAGGGGATGTAGTCAGTGCCCTTTCCATGTATGAAAAAGGAAATCACGAAGAGAGTATATCCGGACTTCTTGTAAGCAATGCCCGCCATCATGCAGGAAGCGGACATTATTGGATACTTCGCAGGTACTATCAGGAACTGTCTGAGGATACCATAAAGCAAAGTCCGGAACTTATGGCAGGAATGAGTCTCCTGCAGTCGATTCTGATGGATGATGAGGAGAGCGACAGATGGTATCGGGAATTGGTGCAGTTTTCGGAAAGGCAGACAGGCAGTATGCGAAAGCTGGCACAGGCAAGACTTTTGTATCTGGATATCAGTCTGCCCCAGCGTGGCAGCTTTGATATGGTTGAACTGATAAAGAAGCTGTCTGTTTTCGTAAAGAATCGAAAAGACATCTTTCCGGAACTCTCCCTTACCAATAATCAGCCTTCTATGATGGATGGCGGCAAGGATTTTAGTGAGTGGAGCAAAAAGGATACACAACTTGCAAAAAGCATAGGAAAGATTGTAGAGCTTTCCCTTGGGAAATTTGGAAAGGGACTGGTAAATCTGGCACTGGCAGAAAGCTTTTTAGAAAAGGGTGAAGATTACTATGAAGTAGCGGTTCTTGCTGACAGAGGAAGACTTCAGGCGGAAAGTGGCGGTAAACTGGAACAGGTCTTTGTGGGCGTTGGCATTGTGGCACAGCTTGCAGTTTTAAATGGTCATCTGCCGGATGCACTTGAGCTGCTTGACGGATTAAAAAAGACCGCCGGTGTAGATGCTCCGCAGATTATTCCATGTATTGAAGCACTGAAAACCAGATATTACTTGTACAACGGACAATTCAAAGAAGCAACAGACTGGTTAAAGACAGCTCCGAATGAAGATGAAGAATTTTGTACACTGGAGCGATACCGTTATATGTCAAAGATTCGGGTGTATCTGTCATTGGGCAAGAGAGAGAAAGCACGCAGTCTGCTGAATCGAATGTTAGGATATGCAGAGCTTCGGAATCGGACATTCTTATGGATAGAAACAAAAATACTTTATGCAATCACACAGTATCGAATGGGAAATGATGACTGGATCATTCATTTGCAGGAGGCAGTGACGAAAGCAGAGGAATATCATTTTGTCCGGGTCTTTGTCAGAGAAGGTGTGGCAGTCCTTGAACTGTTAAAGGATAAGCGCCTTAATTGGACAGATAAGAAGTATATGACACAAGTTGTGAAAGAGTGCGAACAACAGGCAAACCTTTATCCGAATTATCTTGCAGAAAAAGCAGAGGATGTGAGATTGTCTGATACGGCAATCGCTATCCTTCGTATGCAGGCAGATGGTATGAAAAATGAAGCAATCGCAGAAAAACTGGAAATGTCAGTTGGAAATGTGAAATATCATAATACAGAGACCTATAAAAAGCTTGGGGTAAAAAGTAAAGCTGCGGCTGTAATTGAGGCGAGAAAGAGAAAACTGATATAAAAAACTTTGTCAAACACATAAAATTTAGACTTTCGGCTAGTGTACTTTGGTGAATCGGGAGGGTATAATAAATGTGTAAACAATGATATCCGTATTGTTTCATACATCGAAATATATACCGGGTGGTGGTCTTTGACACTACCTACCGAGTTTGGGAGGAATTCTTATGGGAAAATTATCAAATCCGAAAGGGGAATTTGTAAAGAGACGAAAAAGAATACTTGCTGTTTTTCTTGCACTTGTGATGATTATGGGCAATCTGCCTTTTGGTTATTCGTATAAGGTACAGGCAGTAGATGGGCAGTTTGCTGCCAGCCAGTCGGTGGATGGCATTACCGTATCTGTCACAGCAGATGCAGGTGTATTTCCACAAGGTGTGGCACTTTCTGTTTCAAAGGTAAACTCTGAAGCAGTAGAACAGAGTGTGGATGGAGTACGAGCTGATAATGTCAATGTCGTATCCTCTTATACTTTTGATATCAAGGTATTAGATGCTGATGGCAACGAAATTCAGCCGGATACAAGCAAGGGAAGTGTGAAAGTGTCCTTTGCTGCGGCAGAGGTAGTAAATCAAAATCTTGACGTCGAAGTTTACCATATCGCAGATGAGAATGCAGGTGCAGAGAAGCTTGACAGCTCCGTTCAGAATGTAGACGGAGAGCAGGCAGTTGTCGCAGAGACAACAGGCTTTTCTTACTACACGGTAGAATTTACATATAACAGTTTACAGTATGTTCTTGACGGAGATAGTACAGTCTCTTTAGCAACAATCCTTGAAACAGTAGGCTTGACAGGAATAGTAGAAAATGCAGTAAGTAGCAATCCAGACTTATTCTCTGTTGAGAAAAATGCAGAGGGAGAAGACTGGACAGTATCTGCAAAGCAGGCATTTACAAGTAATGAAACTTTAAAAGTCACGATTGATGGCACAGAGTATGTGATTACGGTGACGGATGATGTGCCAATTTATGTTGGAGGATCATATTACTCTAGCACACTAGAGATTTATGACAATAGTGGGGAATGTCGCATTACAGATTTTACAGTAGTTAGTATGCAGTCTAAAACAGTGAAAATTAACCTTGATAGTAGATATGAAAATACTGACTTGCTTGAACTTACGATTCCAGAGAAGGTTGATATTTATGGACAAGAGTTTACCGTAGTTGGAATTGATAATAATGGCGCGAGATTGTGGAGTACATGTTTTCCAAATCTTACAACTCTTAAATTCCCTGACAGCATGGTGGATGATATTGGAGGACTATATGAAATGAGTAAGCTGACAAACATCCACCTGCCAAGAGGAATTACAACACTGCCAAGTTTTCAGAAGTGCTCATCCCTTGTTTCGCTTGATTTAAGCAACTATACTTCTCTTACAAGTATTTCAAATAATTTATTTGCGGGTTGCACATCCTTGGATAAGGTGATATTTCCTGACAACTATACTCCTACGGGAAAGGAGTTTGCGGAATGTCCGGGACCACTTAGTCATATTGACATTAGTCGGTTTCCTTCCAAACTTCCACAGTCGGCTTTTGTGAAGTGTACAGGATTGAAGGAGATTACGATTCCTGCTAACATTACAGAGATTGGCTATGAAGCCTTTGCGGATTGTTCTTCCCTTAAGGCTGTTGCCTTTGAAGGAACGGTTAAGATTAATTCATATGCATTTAGCGGTTGCTCTAATTTAGTGGCAGTCATTTCTTCTCCGAATGGAACTATTGATGGGTATTCTGAAACCTATGGTGATTCTAGTGCCGTTATCTATGGCTACCAAAAGGAAAAATATGATTGGGTGAATAGTAGTGACAGATATCGGTATGCTCCTACACTTGCTATCGACAACACTCATATAGCAAGTGGGGAAGAGCTTTTCGGATTTCTAAGTACCCCTGAGGTGAATTATTCGCGCTATTTTTATTTTGATAGAAAGGAACCAGTTAAGTTGTATGTTGATGGGGAATATAAGCAGGATATCACTTCGTATGCTAAATTCTCTGTGAGTGGTCTTTCTGATGGAACGCACATCTTACAAGCCCGTGCTGTATTTGAGGGTTGTAACATTTCCTGTAAGGGTCCAGAACTTACGGTTACAGTAGGTCAAGTGTTAGAAACTAATAGTTGGGAAACGGAACCGAGTATAGAAGGATGGACTTATGGAGAAACAGCAAGTACGCCGGTAGCAGCAGCTACAAGTGGTGAAAATGTAAGTTTTACTTACAGCGACTCTGCTACAGGAACTTATTCTGCTACAAAACCGACAGATGCTGGTACTTATTATATGAAAGCAACGGTGGCAGCCAATGATACATATAGCGGATTGGAAAGTGCACCAATTTCTTTTAAAATTGCGAGAGCAAAACTGACACCAAGTATCACAGGTACCATTTCTAAGGTCTATGATGGAACAACTACAGTAGAGACAACAGATGCAGGTATCAGTCTGACAGGTGCAAAGAATGGAGAAAATCCTACAGCTACAGCATCCTTTGCTTATGAGGGTGCAGATGTGGATACAGGAATTACCGTAAATGCAACAGATATTACGCTTGGTAGTGCTTGGACAACAAATTATGAATTAACATCGACTACTGCAAATACAACAGGTACGATAACTCAAAGAGATGTCAATAGCTGTACTGTATCGGCAGGAAGCGCACTCTACACAGGAAAAGCAGTAACACCAAATATTGCGATTGCATTTACTAGTGTGGAATTGATAAAAGATAGTGATTATACTGTTGAAAACATTTCCAATAACATCAATGTAACCACAGATACATCGAAAGCATCTGCGACCATAAAAGGTATTGGAAACTTTGCAGGAGAAAAGACGATAGAGTTTGATATCAAGAGACTGCAAACAGATGTCGAGGGAATCATTAACGGTGACAGCGATTGGACGAATGGTTGGGCTGGTTTATCTGCACCGGAGGGCTTTCAGATTACAGGCAATGCAGATGGAAGTGGTGCAGGAAAGTCTTACGGAACATCTGAGGAAAGTCTGAGCTTAGCAGGAACAGAGCTGACCTATTATCTGGTTCAGGAAGGAACAGGTGCGATATCCGAAGCAAAGACAAAGACGGTAAAGATAGATCGTACAGCTCCAAAAGGAGAAATCAAGATTTCTACAAAGGGATGGGATACATTTTTAGAGACAATTACCTTTGGACGTTATAAATCCAATACAAAAACGGTAACGATTACCGGCACAGATGCCTTGAGTGGTGTAAAAAGCGTTAAGTATATTGTTTCAGAAGAGCCATTGAGCAAGTTTAAGGTAGGCTATGAAAGCCACTTACAGGATTATACCGGATCTTTTGAGATTGACAGTAATAAGAAACAGATTATCTATGCGGTTATTAGAGATAATGCAGGTAATCAATGTGAGATTAGCTCTGACGGAATCATCTTAGATGATGTAGCACCAGTGATTGATATTCAATCATTTAAAGCCTTAGATACTTCTATAACGCTGTCATTTGAGACAGATGAGGCAGGTTCTTACTGGGCATACTGCTATGAGGCAGGAACGGAAAGTTCGGTTATAGTAGAAGCAGTGATTGAAAAGGCACAGAAGACTGGTATAATGACTGCCGATGCAGATGGAAAGTATAAAAATGAGCTCACATTCACAGACTTAAGTCCAAATACAGGATATAGAATCGCAATTGTGACACAGGATAATGTGATAGATATCGCTACGGGTGAAGAAACGCATAATGTAACAAAATGGGAAGACATGCTCTACATAGAGACAACAACTGAAAAAACGATTCCTATTTTTGCGAGAGATCCGAAATTTGCGACCTCTTATGTCTATGGTACAAGTTTGAGTGAGATGACAGTAGAAGATTTGGCATCAACTAATGGCGTGGCAGGTACTTGGACGATTACAGAATCAAATCAAAATAGATATCCAATAGTGGGTGGTACAGCAGCTTGGAAGGTAACATTTACCCCAAATGATTCAAACTATAGTACGGTCGACAGGTATATCATTCCGGTAATCACAGCGAGAGATATAAGTGATGAAAGTTTGGTAACGATTGTTTCTGAAAAAGATAATGATAGTAGTTATACACCAGTTTATACCGGAAATGCAATCGAGATGACTGCTACCGTAACGGATAGCAACAGTGCTTTGACAATGGTAAAAGACACCGACTATACCTTTACCTACATGAACAATGTGAATGCGATGTTAGAAACAGACATGTATCCACCGATTCTTATAATAACAGGAAAAGGTAATTATACAGGTACAGTCGTAAAGGCCTACACCATTGCAAAAGCAGAGATGACAGATGTATCTGTAGCACAGAGTGGTACCCTGACTTATAAGCCTACCGCAGACCATAAGGGCGAGGCACAGACACCGGTGGTAGATGCATCTGCAACGACTGTAAATAATCAGACGATTAGCGTTACTTACAGTCTGGAGGAAAATGGCACTTACACAAGTGAAGTTCCAAAGGTAACAAAGGCAGATGATTATACTGTTTATTATAAGGTATCTGCTCCAAACCATAATGATGCAACAGGAAGCTTTGAAGTAAAGATGGCAAAGGCAGTCAATCCTTATTCCGTACCGGAAGCAACGATGACGGTTCCATATTTAACAAAGACTGTCGGTGCGGTCGCACTTCCAGATGGATGGGAATGGACAGAGGCAGATAAAAACAAGGAGCTTTCCGTTGAAACAGCTCTTACTGCAAATGCAGTCTACACGGCAGAGGATAAGGATAACTTTGAGACACTGCCAACCGTAGCAATCACATTGACAAGAAGTCGCTGTGTGCATGATGGCGAAGTGGATATTAGAAATTTCAAGGCAGCTACTACAACGGAAGATGGATACACAGGCGATAAGCATTGTAAAAAATGTGACGAGCTGTTAGAGAGCGGAACGGTAATACCTAAGATTGTAGCATCCTATATGGTGACAGCATCCGTTGACTTTGATGCAATCAACGCAGGTATGGATACTCCAGGTGCAAAGACGGTTACGATAAGAAACACAGGTAATTGTGATCTTGTACTGACACAGCCAGGTGTGGCAAATTATGAAATTGGTACCTTATCAAAGACTGCACTTGCACCAAATGAGGAAGCAACCTTTACGATTCAGCCAAAAGCAGGACTTACCGCAGGAAGCTATGAGGCAGACATTACCATTTCTGCAGCATACGCAACAAGCAACAATGGTACTGCAAACTGGCAGGAGATAAAGAATGGTACAGCAAGTAAGAAAGTAACAGCTAAGTTTACGGTAAATCAGAAACTAAAGATTACAACCGATAAGACACAGCATATCTTTAAGAGTGATGAGTCTGCTGATGAGGTTACATTTAGTGCAATACCGGAAGCTGGTAGCGGAATCTATACTTATAAATGGTACAAAAATAATGGAACAGAAGTAATCAGCACGAGTGCGAATGTAACTGCATCAAAGGCAGATGCACCGGCAAGCTATAAGGTAGTCCTTAGTGATGGTATCGAAGAAAAAGAAGCAACCGTAACAACAAAGGTGATTTCTAAGCATACCATTACCTTTGATACCGACGGTGGAAGTAGTGTCGTAGCGATTGCAGCTTACGAAGACGAAGCAATCACAGCACCTGCAAATCCTACCAAGACTGGTTATACCTTTAATGGCTGGAATCAGACCATTCCAGGTAAGATGCCAGACCACGATATGACGATTACGGCAAAGTGGAAGCTGATACCTGTTTATACGATTTTGGCATCATTTGATGGAAATGAAACCGCTAATGAGTTTGGCAGCTTAAATGAGGGTTACGAGACACCATCAGATACAAAGACCATTACGGTTACAAACACAGGTAATCAGAGCGTAACCTTAATACAGCCAACCGCAGTAAGCTATGAACTGGGAACACTTTCTAAGACAGAGCTTGCCGTTGGAGAGACAGCAACCTTTACGATTGCACCAAAGACAGGACTGCTTTCCGGTACGCATCAGGAAACTATCCGGATTGCGAATACACAGGGACAGGCAGCAAGTGTCAATGTAAACGTTAAAGTCAACGGTACACTTATGGTAAGTATCGCACCGGATAAAGCTTCTATCGTAAATGGCGAAAGTCAGACTTTAACCGCCAATGTAACAGGTGGCAGCGGAAACTACACATACAAGTGGTATGAAGGAGCAGCCACAGAGGAAGTGACAGGAAGTACGGGAAATACCATTACCGTATCTCCGACAAAGGCTACAACCTATAAGGTAGTGGTAAATGATACAATCGAAGACAAGCAGGCAGAAGCAACGATTACGGTACTTTACAAGTACACGATTACCTTTGACACCGATAGAGGAAGTGAAATTTCACCAATCACAGAGGTAGAGGGCAGAAGTATCAAAGCACCTGCAAATCCAACCAAGGATGGTTATACCTTTAATGGCTGGAATCAGACATTCCCAGAGGTAATGCCATCTAAGGACATGACCTTAAAGGCACAGTGGAAAGAAGTTACACCGGAACCGGCAGAGTATAAGATTATTTCCGGTGATGGAAGTGAACACCGCATCGGTGCAGATGGAACAATCACGATCAAATGTGATGGCGAGTTTAGTAAGTTTGTAGGCATTAAGATGGATGGCAAGGATGTGGATGCAAGTAACTACACAGCCAAAGCAGGAAGCACCGTTGTGACATTTAAGGCAAGCTACTTGAATAAGCTGAGTGCAGGCAATCATACCGTAACTTTCGTCTACACAGATGGTTCGGTGGATGCAACCATTAAGAACATAAAGAAGTCATCAAGTGATTCGGATGATCCAGCACCGGAGCAGCCTACACCGGAACATCCTACAACAGAACAGCCTACAGCAGTACAGCCTACAGCAGAGCGTCCTAGTACAGATAATTCAGGCAATGACAAAAAATTTCCAAAAACAGGGGATGATTTCGATGCCAGAATTTGGATGCTGCTTATGGCACTTGGGCTGTCTGGTATGTTAGGGATTACGGCATATCGTAAGAAAGAAAAATAATTAGCAGATAATGGAAAGACCGCCTTGCAGTTGGGAATACAAATATCCCACTGCAGGCGTTCTTTTTTTGGAATCCATTCGGCGGTATGCTGTTGTGTACGCCGGATGGATTTCGTCATTTTCATGTTAGAACATAGAAATCAGCTGGAAATTTCAGAATCCGTTTGTATAAAAAGTTCAAAAAAATTTTGGTTGAATCTGCGAGGTATAGAGCTTATAATAATTATGAGGTTTTATACCTTTTGCAGAAAACGAAACAACAAAAGGAGGGATAAACCTTGAATACAGAAATGAAAAACAGTGTATCAGCGGCAGATGATAAGGCACAGTATGATGACAGAGCCAAGAGACTGCTGGCACAGAAAAGCATTCTGGCACATATCCTTGTAAAGACAGTGGATGAATTTAAAGGAATGAACCCGAAGGATGCAGTAAGTTACATTGAGGGAGAGCCTTATATCAGTGTAGTTCCGACAGAGCCGGGCCTGACAAACACAGACAGTACGGATGCTGAAGGACAAAAAATCGTAGGGCTGAATACAGAAAATTCTGAGATAAATGAAGGTCTGATAAGATTTGACATTATCTTTTATGTGAGGATGAAAAACGGACTTACCCAGATTATTGTAAATCTGGAAATCCAAAAATCAGAGCCTACAAAGTATAACATTTTAAACAGAGCACTCTTTTATGTAAGCAGAATGGTATCCTCTCAAAAAGAACGAGATTTTGTAGGAATGAGATACGATGACATCAAGAGTGTCGTGAGTATTTGGATATGTATGGATATGGACACGAACTGTATGAGCCATTTTCATATGACAAAGGATGAGATGCTTGAGCCATATGACTGGGGCGGAAACATCGACATGATGAGTATCGTTCTGATAGGAATAAAAAATGAGCTGCCGGAGCATGATGAAAAGTATGAGCTTCACAGGCTGCTTGGTGCATTGTTATCAGATGAACTTACAGTAAATGAGAAACTTGATATAATTGAAAAGGAATATGATATTCCAGTAGAAGATGATTTGGAAAGGACGGTGAGCTTAATGTGCAATTTGAGTGAAAGTATTGAGGAAAAAGGTGTAACAAAAGCAACCGAAAGAATAGTAATAAATATGCTTGATAAGAATTTCACATTGGAACAGGTAGCTCTTGCAACGGAATTATCTGTTGACGAAATTAAGAAGATAGCAGAAAAGAGACAGCCAGTAATGGCATAATGCAAAAGGAAAACCTTTCAGCAGGTATCGAAAAGACGAATCGGTATCTGCTGATTTTTTCTAAAAGGAAGTATAACAATTCTATATTTAATCGAATTTTCTAATGAGTGGCGCAGGCATTCTGGTCTGTGGACATCATCAAATTATATCTAAAACCATTGAAAGATGGTATCGTAAATTTTCCTAAAAATATATTGTCAAATACTTGACACAAGAGGGAAATGATAATATGAAGAGTGCCAGACGTTGTTTTCCTACAGCAATTACAAAGTATGAGAGCGAACCAGTCCTTAGCAGGGATTATATCGAATACGAAGGTACTTACTATGTAATCGGGGAAGGACACAAGGGATTTGTGGCAGATAAGCAGTCCGATGATGATAATTATGTCTTAACGCTTGCAGTGATTGTAAAAGAGCTGGAAGCAAGATTTTATTTTTAGAAGAATCCGGCAGAATCTATATTATGAATTCTTCTATGGATGCATTAAGAGAAGCACAAGCAGCATTTGCTGGCGAAGCAGAGAGGGTAGGAATGAAAGACGATGATGATGTCTTAGGTTTGAATTTTTCGTGTAACTCGCCAATATAGTTCTCCAATAAATCTGATGTAATCTCAGATACTTCTTGAATCGGTATATTATTGGAAAACTGTGTCAAATCAATACGATAGGCTTTTAGAGTTTAAAATTCACAACAAAATAAGTACATTTCACAACATCGAATCACTTGCAAGATAAAAAATACCGATATAATAAGAGAAAAGAATTACTACGGCAAACGTAGAGAAGGGAGGCAAAATGAATATCGTAATATGTGATGATGAAGCAGCAATCAGGGAAATGCTGGCAGAAAAGATTCTGCTCAGATTTCCAAATGCGAATATAACAGAATCAGAGAATGGAGAAAGCCTTCTTTTACAGGAAGCAGAGCCGGATATATTATTTTTGGATATTCAGATGCCGGGAAGAAATGGCATGGAGACTGCAAGAGAACTTCGGAAAAAGTGGAAGGACACGATCCTTATATTTATTACAGCCTTAGAGGAATATGTATTTGAAGCCTTTGATGTGGGAGCCTTTCACTATATTGTAAAACCATTTACGGATGAGAAATTTTGCGATGTGATTGATAAGGCAGTGGCAGAACTGAACAGACATGAAAAGTCCAAATCAGAAGAAAAATATATTATGATAGATACACAGGGCAGTCACATTCAGATTCCAATCGGAGAGATTGTTTATGCGGAAGTATTTAACCGTAAGGTTATGCTGCATACAACTCGTGAACAGATAGAGTTTTACGGAAAATTATCGGATCTTGAAAAAACATTAGGGGAAGATTTCTTTCGTTCACACAGAGCTTATCTGATCCATTTTAAGTATGTTATCAAATATACAGCCACGACCATTACAATGGAAAATGGAGAAGTTCTTATGGCAAAGGCAAATTTCAGCGATTTTGTGAAGAAATACCTAAAGTATAATCAGAGGAAAGGGAAGCAAGCCTTATGAGTAATATGGAACTGATGTGGATGATCACATCAAAAATATCTATGGTTATCACTTTGTTGTGTACGGGCATTTGTTTAGGTGTTCTTGTCCGTCCATACCTGAGACGGGGAAAGTCAGCCATTAGCGTAAGTGCCGTATATTTTGTGGTTATGACAGTGTTGTATCTCATTCCGCCGCACATAGATAATTTTATGGCTTATGGAATTGGTATGCTGGCAGCATTTTTGGTCATGTACTTTGAAGACAGGAGAAATGTAGAGCAAAAAATATTCCTGTCTATCACATTTTTCTCACTTAGATGGTTGTCGATGGCTATGGTAGGAAATATGTTTTTTCTATTGGTCGATAAAGGAATCATGGAGCAGGTGACAACGGATAATATGAAATTACAGTATGGAATGTATGTGGTTTCTAATGCACTTCAGATTATTGTAGGATTTGTATTTATGCTATATGTGGTGTCTTTGTTAAATAAGACATTCATATACAAGAGGGCAAATATGAAGAAGAAAGAACTGCTCATGTTGCTCATGCCCTCTTTATCTGCAATGATTGGGTATGGGATTCTGCAATTTTATCAATCTCTTTATGAGAAGGATACGGGAAACAGCCTGTGGTCAATCTATGGAGTTTATGGGGTACTCTGTCTGATCAGTTATGCAGTATTTATTATATCAATCTTAGTTATGACAATCATGTTTCAAAATTTGAAGGCGAGACAGGAAGAAGATTACAGACAGGAGCTTTTACAGCGTCAAATTACCGATATGAAAAATCATATTGCGGAGGTGGAAAAGCTAAATAATGATATGCGTGCATTCAGACATGATTTTGGAAATCAGATACAGACTACCCTGCATTTGATCGAACATGGGGAAATGGGACAGGCGTATCAGTTTGCTTCTGAATTAAAGAAATCGTATCAGAGTATCATACCGGAGATAAAAACCGGAAATCCAATCACGGATGTGATTCTTCTTGAGAAAAAGAAAGAGGCAGAAGCAAAGAACATTCGTTTTGACTCTGATTTTCATTTCCCGGATAACAGTGGTATCAATGCATTTGATCTGAGTATTATATTAAATAATGCACTTGATAATAGTCTGGAGGCTGCAAATGGAGATTCTCCATACATTAAAGTTTCTTCCTATAAGCAAAATCACATGTTTATGATCGTGATTGAGAATAGTTTTGAAGGAAAAATTACGATAGATTTGGACAGTCAGTTGCCGATTTCAACAAAGCAAGGGGACTTGCATGGATTTGGACTTCATAACATCCGTTTAGTAGCCAGAAAATATCTGGGAGATATGGATTTTGAGCAGGAAGAAAAAAAGGCAGTCATCACAGTGATGTTGCAAATGGAATAGGCAAAGTAAGCACTTGGAATGTAAAAATTTCAGGTGCTTATTTTCGTTCACAACAAAAAAAGGTCGGTTCACAACATCGGTATTTAGTCTGAAATAGGAAGTGACGAAAAAAGAAATAAGAGTTAGAAACTTTAAACAGATGCCGAAGACCGAAACGGATTTCGGGTGAACAGGTCAAGGAGGAATCAGAATGAATATTACAGGTATCAATGGAACAAATAATGGAGTACAGCAGGGCGTGAAAGGCTTGAATATGGGAAATCCGCTTGGAACAGATTCTGTCAGCAAGAATATTCAGAGCCAGATTGCAAATGCACAGCAGAAATTACAGGATATATCTGCGGATAAGGAAATGTCTTTAGAGGACAAAATGAAAAAGAGACAGGAAATTCAGCAGGAGATCACAAATCTTAACCAGCAGCTTAGACAGCATCAGATTGAGCAGAGAAAAGAGAAACAGCAGCAGACATCTTCTGCAAATGATATGCTTGGCAGCACGAATAACGGAGGCAACGGAGCGAAAACAGGAAAGGCTGCAGGTGGATTGTCGCAGGCAAGTATGCACGCAATGATTTCTGCCGACAGCTCTATGAAACAGGCAAAGGTGCAGGGAGCGATGGCTACTAATATGAAGGGAAAAGCCGGAGTTCTTGAATCAGAAATAAAAATGGATAAGGGCAGAGGTGGAAATACTGAGGCAAAGGAAGCGGAGCTTTCTGATTTACAGGAAAGAGTGCAGTCTACGACTGCTTCACAGATCTCGACATTAGCAGATGCGAATAAGAAGATGGAAGAAGCTGCAAAGGCTGACAGACAGACCAATAAGCCGGATGAGAAGAAGGATCAGACAGGAAAGAGCGAAGATAAGGACACCGATAACAATGTTATAAATAACATGGAACGAGTTCAGGGCGATACAAAGCCAGTGATACCGGTAGAGGAAAATAAGGTGTCAGAAGGAACCGGGGAATCTGATTTAGGGGCTGCACCTGCAATGCCTTCTCCTTATGTATCCGTAGATGTACGCCTGTAATTGGCTGGTTCAGGACGGATAGAAAAGGAGGTCTATGATGTCAGAGATTAAGAGTTTTAGTGATTATGCAAGTAAGTATAATACCAATATGGATTATGGAATGTTGTTTGGTGGAACATCAGGAGTAGGAACCGCTGGGACATCATTTAATCTTTCAGATTATGCTTCTATTAAAAATGGCAGTTATGGAAAGCTGTTAAAAGCATATTATGCCAAGCAGGATGCGGATAAAAAGGCTGGCAGCGGTGACAGCCCACAGAAACTGACTATGATGAAAACAGGTGCGGATGCCTTACAGAAATCGGCAAATGCGTTAAATGACAGTTCTCTATGGGAAAAGAAGAAGATCAAAAAGAAAGATGAAGCCACCGGAAATGAGGTAGAAACAGAGGACTATGATTGGGAGAAAATAACCAAAACAGTAAAAACATTTGTTGATGACTATAATGGTGTTGTAGAAGATGCGGGAAAGTTAGATGCAAAAGATGTGTTGCGTAATGCTGTATGGCTGACCGGAATGACGAGCAAAAACAGTAATATTCTTTCTAAAGTTGGAATTACCATAGGAAAGGGCAACAAGCTGGAGTTAGACGAAGAAACACTAAAGAAAGCGGATATTAGTACCTTAAAGTCCGTTTTCACAGGTTATCAGTCATTTGCCGGCAAGGTATCACAGAAGGCAACAAGTATATCGAATGCAGCAAACAGGGCAGGAGGTACCTATACAAGTTTCGGTACATATTCCAAGACTTTAGCTACTGTAGCATCTACGAAAATTGACAAGGAGGTATGACCGATGGCAATGGAGATAAGTTCAGCGATGTCTGCTTACGGAAATTATCAGAGCAGCTACAATCCTAATAAAACGAATGAAAAGAAAGATATTTCAGTAGAAGATCAGCAGGCTGTTAATACGAATAACTATTTAAAGGATTTACAAGATAAAAATCCTCAATTAAATATAAGATCGGGAAAAGTAAATAAAAATTATAGAGGAGGTCAGTATCCTAGCAAAGTAGATGTAATGATAGCTCCTAATATATTGGCAAAAATGGCACAAGATTCAGAAGCAGCTAATAAATATGGAAAAATGTTAGCAGACATTCCAGTATGTGAAAAATGGGCAAATTCGATGATAAAATCCATGACAGGTAATGAGGTAAAATATAGACAGGTTTGGATTGATGAAAATGGTAATATGGGTTCATTTAGTATTAGTGGACCAAGTGAAACACAGCAAAAAAAAGATGCAGATATAAAAATAGAAAAAAGGAAACTAGAAGAAAAAAGACAGGCTAAAAAAGAAGAAAAAGAGCGTTTAGAGAAAATTGTGGGAGAACGCAAAGAAAAAATGTATACAGTTACAGGAAACGATATAGTGGAAATTACTTCCAAAATGATTGAGCTTATAAGTGGAAAAGCCAATGTATCATTATTTGATATGAAAGCATAGGTTTAATTATTAGCTTTGATATAGAAACGGATTTCGATGAAGTTTACAAGGAGGTACACACAATGTCAATGAATGTAAATTCTACACTAACTGCTTATGGAAATTATCAGAGTAATTATAATACAAGTAAAGCGAATAAGAAGAATGAAGCGGAAAAGGCTATTGAGACAAGCCGAACATCAAAAGAAACAACAAGTATTGGAGAAAAAAGTTTAAGCAAATCTGCACAAAAAATGTTGACTGATTTGTGTGGTTCAAGAGCAGATATGGATTTCTTTGTGGCTGATTTTGAAAATGGCGATAACGCAAAGGACATCTTAGCCAAAAGTGACAAAGAGTTTACAGTTATCTTTTCTAAGGAAGAAATGGAGAAGATGGCTACTGATCCAAAGTATTATGCAGAAAAGATGCATAGTGTAGACGGTGCACTTCGTATGTCAGAAGAAATCAACGCACAGTTTGGCTTTGAAAGAGCATTTGGCAAGAATAATGGAGTTAGCGATAATGCAACTGGTGATCTCGCAATTACGAAATTCGGTATTTCTTTCAATAGCGATGGAAACACAACTTTTTTCGCACAGTTAGAGAAATTGTCTGCAAGCCAGAAAGACTATCTCGAAAAGATTCAGGAGAAGAAAGCTGCTGAGAAGAAAGAAACTAAGAGAAAAGAACAGCGTGAAGCAAACGAAGTAAAGAAAACTACTGTTCAGGCTAAATCAAAAGAGGAACTTCTGGAGAAGATTAAGAAGATTGATTGGGATTCCATTAAGCCAGAAGAAAAGACTGTGGGAAACAGAGTGGATTATACAGTGTAGTATGTAAATGTTATGTGAGGGCATCAACCAGAAATGGTTGGTGTCTTTTTGCGAGGAAATATAGAGGATCGTAACAATGGGCTTGTAAATAACTTTGGATGGTACAGTTTTAGATTTTTTATTTATTTAAAACTAAAATCTCATTATAATATTATGTGGAGGCGATTAAAATGATAACTTACGAAGAAATTTCAAATGAAGGCAAATATCATGCGTGGTATAAGTACGAGCCACATGATGTTCAATATATGAGATATGCAGAGGATAATCCATCGGCAGTTGCGGCAGGGTTTAAGATTGGAGATGTGTATAAAGTATTTGCATTGGCAAAAGCATCGCTTATATTTTCGATGGAAGAAAACTATGGAGATTTAGCATCACAGGATAATGATATGGCTAAACTTACTATTAAATATATGTTTGTAAAAAATGCAATTTCTCAATATGCGATATGTGAAGATTTGAGTTGGCAAGTAGTTTGGGCATATATCCAACCATCTGACATTCAGTATTTAATGAATGATGAGTTTGAAAAAATAGAGAAAATCTGTGATAGAGATAATTTGCTTACTCAATTAGATTGTGGAATTTCACAGAAAGTTTTACAGGCACAGAAACTGAAAGATATCGTTACACAATTTGATAATGATGAGGAAATAATGAAGTTCCGTACATTAAATAATTATTTGAAACATAGAGGAACTTTACATATTGAAGGATTAGGCGAACAGGATCAGGCTCTCATGGGATGTGTGAATGGTCAATTCATAGGTATTCGTACTAGAAAATCATATACTCTAAGCGAATTACAGGAAACGATATGGGGATTCCACAAAAAGTTTGAAGAATATTTCAATCAGATAATAGACGTTATTATGCCGGATGATTTTTGTAATAATAAAATAGATTTACTTACTGGCATGAACACATTGTTAAAGATGGCATCAGTACAGAAATAGATGAAAGAAAGGTTGCACCAGAAAAATGGCAGACAGCGATGGGATACTTAATAAAATGGTATAACTGAACCATTAGTTATGCAGAAGGAAGATATGAACAGATTTAGAACAACAGTGTCGGCTTTTTCTATGCTTGTGATGGGATTAGTTGGCTTTTATATTGGAGCATATTTGAATGTATCGATGAATGGAGCAATTTTATTTTCAATGATTACTAGAATTGGCTGTATTATTTACACGTTAGATAATCGAAAAAATAAGATTATTATACAAGGTAAATCAGAATTTTCTGGTGAGATTGTAATAAACAAAAAACTTATGAGTTGCTAGAGATAAACAAAACTAGAAAAGGCTTATAAAAAGGGAAAATTATTAAACGCACCACTATGGTGACACTTAAATATGAGGTGGTGCTTGATGTTTTGAGTAGATTATAGGATACTAAAATCACATCTGCAGATGAAAAAATGAAAGGAGCAGATTTGATATGGTCGAATTTGGCGAACAACTGAGGAAAGCGAGGGAAGAAAAGGGGATGACTCAACAATCTCTTGCGGAACAATTATATGTAACAAGACAGTCTGTATCCAGATGGGAGTGTGGAGATAGGTACCCAGATTTACTTACAACAAAGAAAATCTCGCAAATCTTAGAGGTAAGTCTTGATGATCTATTAACTGGAAAAGAAATGAAGAAAGTAGTAGAAAGAAATCCTGTAATTGAGAGCAAAGCAGCAAATAATGTCATGATAGGTTTATATGCTTGTATAGTTTTTTCATTCGTGGCAACAGGGTTTGTCAAGTAAAGTGGGGTTTGTCAAGTAAAGTGTGTAAGTTTTTGATTTTTTCGGTGGGTAATAAATACCCACCGATTTTTATGTATATAATTATTAGTCAAAGGGAAGTTCTTCTCCATCACGATAGGCACGGTACAACTCCAGTAGCCCCTTCTCTTTTAAATACTGATAACAGGTAAGCAGTTCATTTTTAAGCGTGATACGAGAGATTCTTTGGTAATGTAGTTCCTCGGCTAATGTCTGAAATTTGACGTCTGTACGCATCGCCTCTGCTATAAAGTCATCCATTGTTACATCTTCCTCATTATAAGGAGTCTCCGGGAAAAAATCATAGTAACTATCGTTCATAGAGGTTGTCTCCTATTAAAAATTTTCATATTTTAGAATTCTTGTCTGAATCTTATCATCCATCGCCAGCTGGTTACGAACAAATGCCCAGTTTGAGATTGGACGTTCATTCCATTTTTTATAAAGTTCCGTGATACGCAAATATAATGCCTTGAGAACAGCATCTTCACTTGGAAATGTGCCTTTCTTAGTTACTTTACGGAAACTAGAATTAACAGCTTCTATGGCATTTGTAGTGTACATAACTTTTCGAACAGCACTTCCATAATTGAATAGTTGTTCGACATGAGACCAGTTGCGTACCCAGACATCTACAGCCCCTGGATACTGATTCCATGCCTGCTTAAAGCGCTCAAATTCAGCTTCTGCAGCCTTTAAACTTGCAGCACCATACACTTTTTTAAGTTGCGCTGTATATGACTTATATTCTTTAGATGGTATATATTTAATTGAGTTACGGATTAAATGAACAATGCAACGCTGGACAATGACATCCTTGAAGATAGACTTTGCCCCTTCTTCAAGACCAGACACTCCATCCATACTTATAAACAGTACATCTTCAACACCTCTGGCTTTGATTTCATCAAATATCTGCATCCAGTAGTGTTTACCTTCTGCTTCGCCTATCCAGATGCCGAGAATGTCTTTTATACCATTTACATCATAGCCAAGTATAACGTATACTGCACAGCTTTTAGATTCCATATCCTTTCGAATAGTAACATAAAGACAGTCCACAAACAAAAATACATAAAACTTCTTGAGCGGACGATTCTGCCACTCATTAGCAGTATCAATCACACGGTCTGTAATATTTGAAATCGTATCATGTGAAATTTCAAATCCGTAGATGTCTTCAATTGTATCTGCAATATCACGCTGGCTCATACCACGAGCATACATGGACAATACTTTATCTTCAATTCCACTAATATCTCTTGTACGCTTAGGAATTGCTTGCGGTTCAAAAGACGCATCTCTGTCTCTAGGCACTTCTACATCAATATCTCCATATGTAGTTTTAACGGTCTTATGGGAATATCCGTTCCTACGATTGGTGGTTGATTTTGAACCATGATTGTTGCTCTCATATCCCAAGTGAGAGTCCAGCTCTCCCTGTAACATAGCTTCAAACATAGGTCCAAAAATATCTTTGAGAGCATCCTGCATTTCTTCTGCATTTGTTGGTTGATACTGATCAAGAATAGCTTTCGCAATAGCTCTACTTGCCTCTGAGCGTCTGTTCTTTCTAGGTGCCATAATTTCTGTTTTCATAATCCTTTCAAATCCTTTCTTGATTGTATCGCACCTTTACATAAAAATAAAGTGCGTAAGTTTTGTTACCGGTAACTTACACACTTTATTTTACACTCTCTGGCAACAATGATCGATATTATCATTAGGTTCCCATTGCAATCAGAATATATTGATTATAGTGATATTGAGCTTATTGTAATCAATGTATTAGGTCTTGTGATTCAATCAGTATTTTTTGCTTATGGATTAGTTCATTCATTAAGAGGTAGCTTATCACCAAAAAGAATGGGAATTGTTATTGCTGCATTTTTTCATCCATGTGCATTACGGGCTCTACTAATATTCCCAAAGATGCAACATGGCAGATGTTAACATTAGTAATCATTTTGATTATTCCAAGTGTAGTAGGAACAGTTACGTCAATTCTTTTCTTTATATGTGGAAGAAATCATAAGAGATTACCGGTTTTGGTGTATTTATCATCCATCTTTGGAATTGTTAGAATTTTGTTATCAATTATTCAGACAATCTATTATTCAAATCAACTTGTATCGATGAATACTACAATCGGTATGTTGCTGAAAATATCTATTTATGGTCTGATTATATACCAGACAAATGTATTATGCAAAAAGAGAATGAATGCAGTGGCAGTAGATGAGCAATAGAATAATGCAGATACTTCTAAATGTTCTCGTGATGATGTTTATAGCTGGTTACTGGAGAATTCATACAAATACGGATTTATTCAAAGATATCCGTCTGGAAAGACAAGCATTACAGGAGTCGCTGATGAACCGTGGCATTATCGCTATGTGGGAAAAGAAACAGCAGAGGAGATTCATCAGAGTGGATTATGTTTGGAAGAATATGTGGAAAATCTTAAATAGCATAAAATGATAGGAAGGTCTGTAACATGAAGATGTTATGGGCCTTTTATTTATGAATGCATCTTAGGAAATTCTTAATGATTTCTCAACCGCTTCAAAGGAAATAAGAATTAAAGAATTCACGTTATAATAATTACAATAGGATAATGCTGCCATAAAAGGTAATTGACTTTTATGCCCTAAAAAGTTATAATAAAGGGCGTAATAGTCAATTTTTATTTAAGAAGGTGATGGAATGACAATATCGGATCAAATCCTGGAGATAGCAAAAAAGAATAACGGTGTTGTAACAACATCTGATTTATCTGAAAAAGGAATACTGCGTGGAAATTTGAAAAAACTTGTGGATGATGGCAGGTTGGAAAAAACAGCAAGAGGCGTATATATTCTGCCGGAGATATGGGAAGATGAATTTGTAAATTTACAGGCAAGATTCAAAAAAGGTATTTTCTCTAATGAAACTGCATTGTTCTTATGGGATTTAACAGACAGAACACCGAATCGATATGACATGACATTCCCTCACAATTATAATCTGATAAAGGTAAGAAACGAGGGAGTGAACTGCTCCAGAGTAAAATTGGAGTGGTACGATATCGGAATATCGCAGTTGAAATCACCCGGTGGAAATATAATAACAGCTTATAATATGGAACGAACACTTTGTGATATTTTGCGTAAACGAAGTGGTGTCGATACGGGAGTTATTACAGAAGCATTCAAACGCTATGCAGCTAGAAAAGATAAGAATATCCCACTCTTGTCAGAGTATGCAAAGAAGTTCCATGTCGAAGAAAAAGTGAGAAGATATCTGGAGGTGCTGATATGAAAAATGCAATGCAGCTAAAGGCTGTGATTAAAAATATAGCAAAAGACAAACACATCTCAGCACAGCTGGTGATGCAGAATTTTATGTTGGAGAGACTGCTTGAACGAATCTCTGTTTCAAAATATCAGCAGAGTTTCATATTAAAAGGCGGATTCCTGATAGCGGCGATGGTTGGATTAGATACTCGTGCAACAATGGATATGGATGCAACGATTAAAGGCTGGCTGGTAAATGAAGAGAGTGTCAAGAAGATGTTTCTCGATATCTGCGAAATTGATTTGCAGGACGATGTGACGTTTGAATTTAAGAAAATTGGTGAGATTCGAGAAGGCGATGAGTACACAGGCTATCGAGTTTCATTGTCAGCAAACTTTCCGCCGATGGCTGTTCCATTAAAACTGGATATTACTACCGGAGATAAGATTACACCAAGAGAGATAGAATATCGATTCAAATTGTTGCTGGAAGACAGAGAAATTTCAGTCCTTGCTTATAATCTGGAAACAGTCATGGCAGAAAAATTGGAGACCGTTGTGTCAAGAGGTGATCAGAATACAAGACCGAGAGATTATTACGATGTTTATATTCTTGCCAAACTGCAGTATAAGAACATTGAAATCGAGTCATTGAAAGCAGCATTGGATGCGACATCCAAGAAACGTGGCTCCACAGAAGTCTTGAAGAACTATAAGAATATTATTGAGGTTGTCAGAAACAGTAATGTCATGATTAGGCAGTGGAAGACATATCAGAAAGACTTCGAATATGCTTCTGATATCAGTTTTGATGAGGTTTGTGATGCAGTGGTGCAGATGATGGATTTGTGTCTGGGAGGCTGATACAATGGGTAAGAATGTTTTGCTAGGTAATGGTATCAATATTCAATTTGGAGGATTTGCATATTCAAGTGATTTTATACTTAAAAGAATAAAATATAATAGTCGATTAGGAAAATACGACAGACTTTTTAACTATAAAATCACAGGAAAAGAAATTGAAAATGTATTTAAGGGATTTGTTGATATTGCAAACGCCCTTATAGAAAACAAATATGAATGTCTAACGGATAATCAAGATATATTAGATGCAATATTGGATTTTCAAAATAGATACCCTGCAAAAGTGACACAGCCGCATGAGATAATGCTAGAAGATTGGCTCTTGTTAGTAAAGGTATTCTTCTTAGTAAATGAAGATTTAATGTCACAGAAAATAAATGCTGTTCAGGGATTTGAACAGTTATTGTTGGATGCTATTTTTAATGATGGAGAAATTCAGAAAATACATCAACGTATGAACAGGGAAACAAAGAAATTTTTCAAAGGCTATGATAAGGTTTTCACTTTGAATTATGATGATAATATTGAATTGTTAACTGGAAAAAGTGTGTTTCATTTACATGGGGATTTTTCTGTACTTCATAATAGCGAAAATGAAAACACGGTTCAAGGATATATAAGAACACATGAAGGAACAACTGTATGGTGTCCGGAAATGGCACACTGCTATTGTAATGCACTTCTAAATTACAGTGGAAGATTAAAATATAAGACTGCAGAAAATAACCATAAAGCTATTATTGAATCAGAAAAGTTTCCTGAAATGTTACAGGAAGGAATTCATCCGTCTGTTTTGTATCTTATATGCGTGATGAGTTGGAGTAAATAGATAATCTTTATAAAGGGAGGGTATTTATGAAATACATAAAGTTAGAAACGGGATGCCGATTAACCGTTGATCAATTTGAAAATAATACGAATAAAAGTTATCCATATTATCAGGATGGAAAAAAATATGCGTTATGCCCTACTTGTGGTTCTTCTGTTCAAATTATTGGAGGTATAAATAATTTAACACAAAATAAAGGAAGAAAAATGTATGCAGCTCATACACGAAGTAAAGTCATCGGGTTAAATTATGACGAAGAAGCAAAATTAAATTGCTTAAATTATGAGGGTAATGCTAATAATTGGCAAAGAATTTTCGATGCAAGAGCAGATGTAAATGAAAATCAAGAAGCCCTAGAATTTATTAATGAACATATCAATGAAATAGCACAAGAAGTTGAAAGAATCATCGGATTTAAATGTAAATATGCAAACAGAACAAGCAAATTGTTCGATGAATTATACCAATCTTTTATAAATAATGGTGGTTTGCGTATATTGCCTAATCAATTTGTTCCGGAGTATATACCTAGATTGATTGTGTTGCGGGCAGGAGTAGTAAGTTGCTGGGGAGCAATTCCTTTAGAAAAAATAAGAAATCAAATTACCAATAATGAAATAATCAAAGATTCAATAGATGAAGGTCAATTCAAACCGAAAATAGATGTTAAACTTGTAGGGATATTAGATAATGATGCAAATCCAACTCAACTTATTATTAAATTGGTTCTTGAAGATGAGGAGTTGGTTTTGAAACATATTTCTGCAAGATATAAAGATTAATATTTACGAATCACTATGGAACATTGGTGATAAAAATAGATTACTTTCATGCTAGAAAATAGTAGATAAATAGTTCATAGATATGTTTCCACAAACAACCAAATTGCGAAAACAGGGTAAAATCCCTATTGATATGTTTACACATACAGTCAAATGGGCTAAAATGGTAGTCGATATATTTCCGAATACGACCGAGTGGGATTTGACATTCTTGCTATCCACTCAAGCCACATAGAAACAATTGCACTTTTATCTAAAATGTAAAAACAACATTTTAATATGCAATCGCGAACGTGGAAAGATTGGATGAAATGTAATAGGGAAGCTATGATAGAGGTGACAAAATATGAGATCAGTATATCTTTCAATGGGAAAAGTGACAATCCTGGAAGAACAAATAAAGATACCGAAATTTCTGAAAGATGATAAAGAAGGGAAGGACTAGGATTGATACGACTTGGAAATATACAAAGACATCCTTGGAGTAAAAGCGCTAGATAAAATGGATTTATAAGTAGATGAACTAAGATAATATATCTACAAAATAATTACCTAAAAACTGTTTTTGTATATTTTGTTATTTATGTATTTGTTTTTTGCTGTTATTTTGTACATTTTTAAGTGTTTCTCTTGATAAAGTATAATATATTGATGAAGAGTTTATTGACATCTTAAACAAATAATAATGTCACTTTATGCGTTTTGCCCGAATAGAAGGTAGACGCTCTAATTTGCTTAGAGGAGAATTTGAATGAGTGATATAGAAATTAAAAATATCTATTCATGTGGGTGTGTTTTAAATGCTGTAGCCTTAATATCTGCGTGTATTTTTTATTATTTTGGTTTGTTTACCAATAATATCATGTTGATTGCCATTTTTGTATTAGGGATTATTGTTTTTTTTAACCTGTCTGTTTATAGGAGTATTTTAGCAGAAGAAAAATTATCAATATACTCGAATTTAATGGTTGCAATCACAATAGTAGCTGCAAGCAGTTATATTTTATACATTTTTTTTATGCTTGGAAGAATCACGGTAAATAGATTGGGTATTTAATCTAAATATTCATTGCAAGTGATATTTAAGTCCTAAGTTGCTAAATAATCCCAAAACGTACATACATTCCCCAAAACCTACACATACTAATCCCAAAAAGGAGATTAGAAATATGTCAAATCAGAATGAAACAATTCGTTTGTTAAAGGAATGTGATGCAGGTGTGCAGATGGGGATTGATTCGTTAGAAGAAGTGATTGGAGATTTGGAGCAGGGGAATATTCGTAAGATTTTGCAAAAGAGCAAACAGCAGCATGAAGAAATCAAAAATAAGATAACAGAATATCTGAATGTATATAAAGAGGAAGGTAAGGAACCGTCTGCGATTGCAGAAACAATGGCGAGTATGAAAGAGCATATGAAAATGATGATGAAGGATACGAAGTGTGCGGCAGCAGATGTTATTATTGATGGCTGTCATATGGGAATCAAATCCATTTACAGATACCTGAACCAGTATCCAAATGCGGAGCAGAAAGTCAAACAGTTAGTTTATGATATTGTAGAAGTGGAAGAACAGTTATCAAGGGATTTGCGCTGTTATTTGTAAAAATTTCGCAATGTTCCAGATGGCAGAAGAATTTTATGAAATTAATCCTAAAAATAAAATAAAAATTTAGAATCAAAGGCGCTGCGTATATAACAATCAGCGTCTTTTTGATTTTTGCTTTTGCATTTTTAAGCATTTGCAAAAGTACAGAGATTTGAAAGTTTCTGTCACTTGAAATACTTTTACTTTGGCATTAATTTATGCTTATACAGTTGCAAAAGTATTTACAAATATAAAAAGAGGCGATATTCTACTGATAAACAGATTGGTAAAATGTTGTATTACAGGACAGGATATAGAGTAAAGGAATGATAGAGAAAATGAACCAGATGAATCTATTTGAACCAGCAAAATTAGCAGGCGTTTTAATGAACAATCGAATCCTTCGTGCAGCGACAGATGAGGGAATGGCAGATGCGAATGGAAATCCGACAGAGCGTTTAATCAAGCTCTATGAAAATCTTGCAAAAGGTGGCGTTGGTGGAATGATTACAGGATACATGGGCATTTCCAAAGAAGGGGAATCTCAGATGCCGGGAATGGTAATGATTGATTCGGATGAGCGAATTATGCCATTGTCGAAGGTTGTGGAGCGTGTGCATCAGCTTAATACACCGATTGTTGCACAGATTGCGCACTGTGGAAGAAACGGAGTTGCAGGAAAGCGTTTCCTTGTCAATAAGATTAGCGAAGAAACGATACAGAAGGTAATTGAGGATTTCACAGCAGCAACAGTAAGAGCGTACAAAGCTGGATATGATGCAGTAGAATTACATTTGGCACATGGTTATTTTTTAAGTGAAATGGTATCGCCGCATACAAACAAAAGAAAAGACAAATGGGGCGGTACAACGGATAATCGTATGAGAATTGTGAAAGAAATTATGATGCGCATTAGAAAAGAATTGCCGAATTATCCGATATTTGTAAAGATAAATGGAAGTGAAGATTACAAAGATGGAATCCATGAAGAAGAGTTGGTACGCATGGGGAAGATTTTAGAAGAAATTGGCGTGCGTGCAATCGAAGTGTCTTGCGGAATTGATTGGAAAGCAATGGGACCGTCTAAAGGAACAGTTCCAACAGATATGATTCTAAGCAAATATCCGGGTATCAGTACATTGCCATCCCCGTTGAAGGCAATTATGAAGCCTATATTGCCAAAGATGATGAAAGAAACTGAAGCGACAAAGAAATATAATGTGCCTGCTGCCAAGAAATTAAAGGAAAATGTACAGATTCCGGTAATTGTTGTAGGTGGAATTCACGACCTTGCAGATGTGGAATCTACTATTTTGGAGGATGGAATTGATTTTGTATCAATGAGCAGACCGCTCATTTTAGAACCGGGGCTGGTAAATAAATTCAAGAAACAGAAAGCACAAAAGGCAAAATGTCTGTCTTGCAATTATTGTCTAATTGGACTATATAACGATTCACTCAGATGCTATTATGGAAAATGTCCGAAGCAGTAAGGTCACAATGTAAGATTGGTGTTATTACAAATAGAAATGGTATTTTGTGTTTAGTGGCTAGTTCTGAACCAAGAAATATAGTATAATAAACTACAAATAATTAGAATATAGAATTAAAATGAAAAAGGCCTAGAGAACATCATAGCAAAGGAGATAGAGTTAGTGAAACGTGCTTATATAAATGGAATCTTATTAGATGGAAGAAAGGATATGGTTCCGGTAGAAGGAAAAGCGATTTTAGTTGAAGATAAGAAAATATGTGGAATTGTAGCATATAACGAAGTGTCGTCTGAGTACGAGCAGATTGATTTGAAGGGAAAGTATATTATGCCTGGTTTGATTAATATGCATGTGCATCTGGCAGGAAATGGAGGTTCCGGCAAGCCACAAAAGAAAAAGACGGATGCAAGCAAAACGGTACAGATGCTATTTTCCAATCCAATAACGGCAAACGTTGCACATCAATTGGTTGCAAAATATGCGAAAATGGAGCTGATGAGTGGTGTCACAACCATTCGTACCGTAGGAGGTCTAAAAGATCTTGATACGAGAGTACGAGATGAGATTGCAAACGGCAGTAAGATTGGTCCTAGAATCCTTGCATCTAACGAAGGAATTTCAGTTCCGAAAGGGCATATGGCAGGTTCAGTTGCAATTGCTGCTAATAATATCACAGAGGCGTTGCAGTTGGTAGATAAAGCAGTCCAGCAGAAGACAGATCTTATCAAGCTGATGATTACAGGCGGGGTATTGGATGCAAAAGCAAAGGGCGTACCGGGAGAGCTAAAGATGGAGCCTGCGATGGTAAAAGCAGTGTGTGATTATGCGCATGAAAAGGGGTTCTATGTTGCAGCGCATGTGGAATCGCCGGAAGGGGTGCGTGTGGCACTTGAAAATGGTGTAGATTCCATAGAACACGGTGCGATGCCGGATGCAGATACGGTACAGTTATATAAAGAAAGAAATGCATTTTTAACTTGTACTTTATCGCCAGCGTTACCATTTGCAAAATTTTCACGAGAAGTATCAGGAATTGATGAAATGGGAGAATATAATGGAAAGATTGTATATGAAGGCTGTATTGCAGCGGCAAAAAGTGCAGTAGAAAACGATATTCCGGTTGCATTGGGAAATGATGTGGGATGTCCGTGGGTAACACAATATGATTTCTGGAGAGAGTTGGTGTATTTCCATAAATTAGTTGGCGTAAGCACGACATTTGCATTATATACTGCAACATTAAGAAATGCACAGCTTGCAGGAATTGGTGATATTACAGGTTCAATTGAAGTTGGCAAAGAGGCAGATATGATCGTAACAGAAAAGAATCCGCTTGATGATTTATGCGCATTAAGAAATATAGAAATGGTAGTGGCGCGCGGAAGATTGATCAAACATCCAAAGGTTACTAGAAAACCGGCAATTGATAAACAATTAGACCCATTTTTGTAAAATGGAAGAAAGGAGTTTGTTATGCAATTTATGTATTATCCCAAATGTTCTATCTGCCAAAAGGCAAAGAAATGGTTAGATGCACACAAAATAGAATATACAGAACGCCATATCGTAGAGGAAAATCCAACTTATGAAGAGTTGAAGGCGTGGTATACACAAAGCGGATTACCACTGAAACGATTTTTTAATACCAGTGGAAATGTATATAAAGATATGCATTTGAAAGACAAGCTGCCAACGATGAGCGAAGAAGAACAGCTTCAATTATTAGCAACCAACGGTATGTTAGTGAAAAGACCAATCATTGTAACGGATGATTGTATCCTGACCGGTTTTAAAGAGACTGAATGGGAAGAAAAATTGTAAGTTTCAAAAAGAAAGTGAATCAATATGAAAAAATGGAATAAAAAGCAGTTGGCAGCGGTGGTTATCTTTCTTGTTATTATTTTAACAAGTTTATTTTATCCATCAGTAACAGAAATATTCTTTCCGGAAACAGAATCTGTTATACAGACACAGGTAGAAGAAAGCAATACCAAACAGGAGAATGGCTTCCGCACAGAGAAGCTGCGAAAAGAACATTACGAGAAACATGGAAAAGAGATGGGGTACAAATCCGCTGATGCATATGAGCAGGCGGCCATACAGGTCGTGAATAATCCGACAGCCTTACATAAAATCGAAGCAGAAGACGGCGATGATGTCTATTACATCGAACAGACCAATGAATTCGTCATCGTATCCACAGACGGATATATTCGTACCTATTTCAATCCGGCAGGTGGAAAATCATATTTTGAGCGGCAGTGAATCTCCACAAATCCACCCACCAATGAGTTGACATAAAATTATAGAAGTGATATAGTCATTACATATAAAACAGTCAATCTTTTCGACTGTTTTCATACAATGAAAGTAGAGGTTGCATTATTGAAGAGTAATATACAGGATGTTCCAGTGACAGATGAATGTATATGAAAGGGAATGATGCCGAAGTGGTGTACAGACTGGGGGTATACTGCTGGGCGTAAGTCGAAGAGGGTTACGACTGTCATCAGACGATGGAGGGCTACTAAGAGAACTGTTAGAATTTTCTTCGGGAGCCGGGAATACTGGTTCCCGTATTTTTTGGTATATCGCTAATTTCGATATATTCCAATATACCAAAAGTTGCGTTTTTGCGTATGCAGATGATGAGAAGGTAGTTCTTGATTGTGGACGTTCTATTGACGAAGCAAGCTGGACACAGCAGAAAGAAGGAGATTATGTCATTATTTACAGGAGCAGGTGTTGCGATTATTACACCAATGAAAGCAAATGGAGAAGTGAACTATGATAAGTTAGGAGAGATTCTGGATTATCAGATTAACAACTCAACAGATGCAATCGTAATCTGTGGAACAACAGGGGAAGCATCAACATTAACACACGAAGAGCATATTGAAGCCATTCGATTTACAGCAGATTATGTAAATAAGCGTGTTCCTGTTATTGCAGGTACAGGTTCTAATTGTACAGATACAGCGATTTATTTATCCAAGGAAGCCGAACGTGCAGGCGTTGATGGATGTTTGGTTGTAACACCATATTATAATAAGGCAACACAGAAAGGTTTAATTCAGCACTATACAGCAGTTGCGAAAGCAATTGACCTTCCAATTATTATGTATAATGTACCAGGCAGAACAGGATGTAATATTCAGCCGGAGACTGCTGCATATCTTGCAAAGAATGTTGACAATATTGTCGCAATCAAGGCTGCAACTGGCAATATGGCACAGGAAACAAAGACAATGGCATTAGCAGAAGGCCGTCTTGATATGTATTCAGGAGAAGATGGATTAATCGTACCGTTAATGTCTATCGGTGCTAAGGGTGTTATTTCTGTATTGTCAAATGTAGCACCACAGCAGACACATGATATTTGTGCAAAGTTCTTAGAAGGAAAGATTGAAGAAGCAAGAGCATTACAGTTTAAGGCATTAGAACTTGTAGATGCATTATTCTGTGAAGTCAACCCAATTCCTGTAAAGCATGCATTAAACCTTATGGGAATGGAAGTTGGACCACTTCGTGCACCATTATGCGAAATGGAACCGGCAAACTTAGAACGTCTGAAAAAGGCTATGATAGAATATGGCATTTTAAAATAAATGATGGAACGATTCAGAGCTGGTACGAAGGATTTATACGACTGGCCCTGAATTGCCGAAAATGACACAATAGAGCCAAGTACATCAAAAATAGATGCGATTATGCTTGTATGATGGCGTATAGATTTTTGGGTGTATTTGGTGGAAACATTATATTGAGAGAATACAAAAATCAATAAGAACCGTTAGAAAAGAGGATATTATGACACGAGTTATTATGCATGGTTGTAATGGCCACATGGGACAGGTAATTACTAACCTTTTAAAGAACGATACACAGGCAGAAATCGTAGCAGGAATTGATCCATTTGATGAAGGCAAGAACACATATCCTGTATTTTCATCTATCGACAAGTGTGATGTAGAAGCAGATGTTATCATTGATTTTGCATCGGCAAAGGCAGAAGATGCATTAATTAATTACTGTGTAGAGAAGCATATTCCTGCAGTAATCTGTACAACAGGTCTGTCAGAAGAACAGATTGCAGACATCAATACAGCTTCTAAGCAGGTAGCATTCTTACGTTCAGCAAATATGTCACTAGGAATCAATACATTATTCAAATTATTACAGGATGCAGCAAAAGTATTTGCACCGGCTGGATTTGATATTGAATTGGTAGAGAAGCATCACAACCAGAAGTTAGATGCACCAAGTGGTACGGCATTAGCACTTGCAGATTCCATCAAGGAAGTAGTAGGAGATGACTACTATTACAAATATGACAGAAGTCAGGAACGTGCAAAAAGAGATGCCAAAGAAATCGGTATCAGTGCAGTTCGTGGTGGAACGATTGTAGGCGAGCATGAAGTGATTTTTGCAGGTGAAGATGAAGTGATTACATTTAAGCATACAGCATATTCAAAAGCCGTATTTGCAAAGGGTGCAATTGAGGCTGCCAAGTTCCTTGCAGGCAAAGACAATGGCTTATACGATATGGGCGATGTCATCGCAGCCAAATAAAAACATAAAAACGTGTGTCATTAAGGAAAAACACAGAACAATACACACAATATAAACAACAAAACCGCATTAACGTACATATTTAAGCAAACGTAGCTATGTATGTTGATGCGGTTTTTTCAAAAATTCATCTGTTTTGCCATTCGTCCGTTTGCCACAAAATCCCCCCTTTTCTACATCCATCCACCCATTGAAAGAATGAAAGAAAACTTGTATAATATTCATATAAACAGTATATATTAAAAAAGATAGAAAACGACCAATACAAAATACCCCACAAAACATATCATAATATAAATAACAAGAAGGTGACATAGATGGGAACAATCAGTGATTACATTAAATGGAGAGGGGATTTGTCATTTACAAGAGAACCCTTTAATGAAGTTGATAACTTGATATTAGCGCAGATTGCATATGTGGATTTGTCAGGAATCGTATCTGAGGGAAATCAGGAATGTACATTGGCACAGGCATCCGCAGCATTTTTTGAGCAACATTCAGAAGATGAACTAAAAAAAGTCAAAACATTTATTAAAGATACTCCATTTCTGATGAAAGAAGCAGCACAGTCGGAGCGATTTGGAAGTATCCTGTTATCGCATTATCGGGATATTTATAATGAAGAAAAAGAAGAACAGTTTGCAGCAATGCAGATGCGTCTTAGTGCTGGGATGGTTTATCTGGCATTTCGTGGAACAGACGATTCCATTATTGGATGGAAAGAAGATTTTAATATGAGCTTTATTACGCCGGTTCCGGCACAGTTAGATGCAGTGAATTATGTAAATGAACGTGTAGAGCAGGAAGAGGTATCATTTTATTTAGGCGGACATTCCAAAGGTGGAAATCTGGCAATTTATAGTGCGGTACATGCGAAGAAAGAAGTTCAGAAGCGAATTGTCAAAGTGTTTAATAACGATGGACCGGGATTTGATGCACAGATGATAAATAGCACTGAATATCAGAATATAAAAGAAAAAATATGCACAATTGTTCCATATCATTCGTTCGTTGGCATGCTTCTGGAACATGACAGTGTGGATATTGTTGTAAAGAGTAATCAGCGGGGCATTATGGAACATGATGCAATGTCATGGCAGGTGTTAGGAAAGAAATTTGTTATGCATACAAAGGTGAGTCACCGCAGTTATGTAACTTATGAAGCAATGAAAACATGGATCAATGGATTAGATAAGAAAGACCGTGCCAAATTTGTTGATACATTATTTGCAATATTGACAGCCAGTGGTGCAACGACATTGTCAGATGTGAATTCGGATATTTTTAAGAGTGCGGGAGCATCCATTAAGATGTTTAATGCGTTAGATGCGGATACCAGAGCCATGATGAGCAGAATGTTGTGGACGCTATCTGATGAATTTTCCAAAGCCAGAAAGAAACGATAATGTTACTGCGTTATTGACAACCAACAAGGGTTTGCTTATACTAATCTTAATGATAATGAGAATCAATAAGAAAAGGGAAACGAACAAAATGAATGAATCAAAAATATGGATTCGTTTTGTAAGAACGGAAAGGTACGGCTTAAGAGGATGAAGTTAAGTGAACTAAAGGTTGGTAAGGATGCCATCATCAAAGATGTTGGTGGAAGTGGAGCGTTGCGCAGACATTTCTTAGATATGGGACTGACACCGGGAACGGAAGTAACCCTCATAAAGGTAGCTCCGATGGGAGATCCGATTGAATTAAGATTACGTGGGTATGAGTTGACATTACGTCTGTCTGATGCAGCGCAGATTGCAATTGAAGATGTACATGACACAGATGAAGTACGAAAAGAACGGGCACAAAAGAAAGATATTCCACATCCGCAGGTGGGGGAATTGGGAGTCTATCATGTACGTAAACGTGGAGATGTCGTAAAGGATGGCATGCCGTTACACTTCGGTCTGATCGGCAATCAGAATAGCGGTAAAACGACATTGTTTAATCAGTTGACTGGTTCGAATCAGCATGTTGGTAATTTCCCGGGAGTTACGGTGGATCGAAAAGATGGAACACTCAAGAAGCATGATGAAGCAACCGTAACGGATTTGCCGGGGATTTATTCCATGTCCCCATATACGAGTGAGGAAATTGTTACCAGAGATTTTTTGATTCATTCGAATGTCAATGGTATTATCAATATTGTAGATGCAACGAATATTGAACGAAATCTGTATTTGACTATGCAGTTGATTGAGATGGATATTCCAATGGTACTTGCGTTAAATATGATGGATGAAGTTCGAGAAAATGGTGGAACGATTCAGATTAATGCCTTAGAAAATGCACTTGGTATTCCGGTTATTCCGATTTCTGCCGCAAAGGGAGAAGGTATTAATGAATTAATTGACCATGCAGTGCACGTTGCAAAGTATGAAGAATGTCCGGGCAGATTGGATTTTTGTGAACCGGATGGTCCGGACGGAATCGGTGCAGTACATCGTTGTATTCATGGGGTAGAACATTTGATTGCCGACCATGCCGAGAAAGCAAGGATTCCAGAGCGTTTTGCTGCAACGAAGCTCATGGAGGGAGATAAACTGGTTCAGGAAGCACTCCATTTAGATGATAATGAAATTGAGATGTTAGAACATATTATTGCAGAAATGGAGCAGGAGACGGGCAAGGACAGAGAAGCAGCACTTGCAGATATGCGTTTCCGTTTCATTGAGCGAATCTGCGAAGATACGGTAGTGAAGCCGGTAGAGAGCAAGGCGCATACAAGAAGCGTACGTGCAGATAAGATTCTGACTGGAAAATATACAGCGATACCGGCATTTATTGGAATTATGGCATGTATTTTCTGGCTGACATTTGGTGTCATTGGCGCAGGATTATCTGATTTGCTTACATTTGGAATTGATTGGCTGACACAGATTTGTGATGATGCATTGACAGCTTATGGAATCAATGAAGTTGTCCATTCACTTGTGATTGACGGTGTATTTGCAGGTGTGGGAAGTGTCCTGAGCTTCCTGCCAATTATCGTTGTGCTGTTCTTCTTTTTATCAATCTTAGAAGACAGTGGTTATATGGCACGAATTGCGTTTGTTATGGATAAATTGCTCCGTAAGATTGGTTTATCCGGCAGAAGTTTCGTTCCGATGCTTATTGGATTTGGCTGTTCGGTTCCGGCAATTATGGCGACAAGAACATTATCATCAGAGCGTGACAGAAAGATGACGATTCTTTTGACACCATTTATGAGTTGCTCGGCGAAGTTACCGATTTATGCATTGTTTACGGCAGCATTTTTCCCAAAGTACAGAGTACTTGTGATGGTTATTTTGTATTTTACGGGGATTCTTGTTGGAATTATTTTTGCACTGATTCTAAATCGCACAGCCTTTCAGGGCGAACCGGTTCCATTTGTTATGGAATTACCAAATTACAGACTTCCGACATTAAAGAGTGTAGGCCAGTTAATCTGGGATAAAGCAAAAGATTTTATTACAAGAGCGTTTACATTAATTTTTCTTGCTTCTATTATTATTTGGTTTTTACAGACATTCGATATGCGGTTCAATGTCGTTGTCGATCAGAAAGACAGCCTGCTTGCAGCTTTAGGCGGATTGATTGCGCCGATTTTTGCGCCGCTTGGGTTTGCAGATTGGCGTGTTTCGACAGCGTTGATTACAGGATTTACAGCGAAGGAGAGTGTTGTCAGCACATTAACAGTATTGCTTGGCGGTAATACGGATGCTTTAGGAACTTTGTTAAGTCCGTTTACGGCATTTGTATTTTTGGTGTTCACACTGCTCTATACACCTTGTGTTGCTGCGATTGCAGCAGTCCGCAGAGAGATGGGAACAAGAAGAGCAGCATTGATTGTTGCGTTAGAACAGTGTATAATAGCATGGTGTGTTGCTTTTTTGGTACACACGGTTGGAATGTTATTTTTTTAACACATGCTGTGTAAATAGTATAAGATAATACATAAGAGCAAATGATGGTTTGCTGCATAGAAAATAACGTGCCACTTATATTTTTGGAAAAAGAATATAGGTGGCATTTTGTATGTGAAGGAATATACGCAAGAGAATCCTACTGTATGCTTGTAAGGTAAGCGTGAATATGGTGGGATAAATGAACGAATGATAGTAAGATTTTTTAAGTTAATGAGAATCTTATGAAGAATATAGAAATAGAGTTTTCAGGAAATGGATTGATTTTTGTCAGAAGAATGGAGGATGTTTCAAGATGAATATCATTGCAGGAGTAATTATTCTGGTACTGGTAGTCTGGATTTATGTTGCAGTTTCATATGTACACAATAAGAAGATGAACTGTACAGACAAAGAAGGCTGTAATGGAAATTGCATGAGTTGTTCCATGCATCAGACAAAGTAGGTAGGCATTTATGGATAAAAAATACAAAGAAAAAATCAAAAAATTGGGTGCATATATGAATGGCAATTCAAAGTTTGAAGTGCCGATGATACCGGGGATTTTGGCTTGCTTTGAACTATTGCTGTCAGAAAAGGAAGTGGATTATCTTCTGATGGTGGAAAATGGTTCTTATACAAAACAGGGCTTGCAGGAACTATGGCAGATGCCGGATGAAGAATTTGCACCATTTTTTAAAAATCTTGCGGATAAGGCATTTATCTGGCAGAGACGAGGTGTGGGAGAATATGAGTTGACACCGATTTTTCCGGGGTGGATAGAATTATATTGTTCCGGAGAACAAAATGATACGCGAAAAAAGGTGCTTGAACGATTTGGTGAACTGGAAGATTTGCTGAAATGGCTGAATATTCCGCCGATTCGTGCATACATGAATCGTGTAAATACCAACAAAATGAAAAAAGAACCAGGCAGAATGTCAACAGCAGTTGCAAGAGGAGGCAAGACGATTGAGATTAATAAAAAATTGACAGCAGAACAGACAGTGTATACAGCAGGTGAGATTTATGCCATTCTTATGCGGCATAAAGATGAGTTATCCGTGATGAATTGTTTCTGCAGAATGAAGAAAGAATATGCCGGACATACCTGTAATTTTCATATGCCGATAGAAGGCTGTATGGCAGTCGGCAGAATGGCGGTACAGTTAGCAGAAGCAGGAATTGCAAGAATGATTTCGTTAGAAGAGGCAATTAGCCTGATTCAGGAATTTGAAGATAAGGGAAGTATTCATACGATTTATCATTATGGTGTCATTTCAGAAGAGGAAGAAGTGGTTATCTGCAATTGTTGTGTGGACTGCTGTTTCTTATATGGAAGTTATAATGAAGGTGCTTTGTCTCAGCTTTTGATGAAGGCGTATTTTAAGCCGGAAATCATAGATGAGAGTAAATGTGTTGGCTGCAATCTGTGTTATCGATATTGCCCAACGAAAGCGACTTACTATGATAAAGAGAATAAGAAATTGGTGTTTGATGAAAGTAAATGCGTAGGCTGTGGACAGTGTGTAACACAATGTAGATTTCCGGTACGTCATATGGTACGTGATGAGAGAAATATTTTCGTAAAGACACCGAAGCCGTCTGTAAGAAAGATTGTACGTTGATTTTTATAAGATTTAGGAGTCAAAAGGTGCAATTTGACCTCTTGAAACGAATATACACCTTTTTACACCCGAATCGTTATAAATAAAAATGTAGTTGAAAGCACCATTAATTATAGTGACAGGAGAATGGAGGATGCATGAAGGAACCGTTTGCAGAGAAATTTTAGACATTGCATTGCAGGCAGCAAAAGAAAATGATATTGAGAAGATTTATCGTATAACGATGGTAAAAGGAATGAATTCCTGTATTCATGATGAGGAACTGCAATTTTATTTTGAAGTAATCAAAAAAGGAACGATTGCGCAGGATGCGGTGTTAGTGGTAGAATGTGATGAGACGATTACAGAATATCATTCTGAATATGTAAAGAATATAGAAGGGGAGTAAGGTATGATTGAAATTTATCGAACAGATTATGGAATTCTGAATAAATTAGATGATTACTCCGAGGGTGCATGGGTCAATCTTGTAAATCCGACAAGAGCGGAGTTGGCAAAGATTGCAGAGCAGTATGATATTGAGCCGGATGATTTGGCGACAGCACTCGATGAGGAGGAAAGCTCCCGTATTACATTAGAGGACGGTTATACACTTCTGTTGGTGGATATTCCATCACCGGAGGTTCGTCATGAGAAGAAGATGTATACAACAATTCCACTGGGTATTGTGATTAAACAGGACACAATTATAACAATTTGCATGGAAGAATCACCGGTTATCAGTTATTTTATTAAGAATCGGGTACGTGATTTTAGTACAAAAAAGAAGATGCGTTTTATTTATCAGTTGTTATTCCGTTCTGCATCGTTATACCAGATTTATCTGCGTGGAATTGATAAAAAGAGAATAGAAATAGAAGAGAGAATTGAAGGCGATACCCAGAATGTGGATTTGATTGAATTGCATGAATTAGAGTCCACACTGGTTTATTTTGCGACTTCTCTTCGTGCGAATAGTATCGTTATTGAGCGTCTGCGCCGTTATAAGAGACTAGAACAGTATCCGGAAGATATGGAACTGCTTGAAGATGTTATGGTCGAATATCAGCAGGCGATAGAGATGACGGGAATATATCGTGATATTATTGATGGTACAAGAGAACTGTTATCGGCGGTCATTGACAACCGTTTGAATAATGTAATGAAGTATCTGGCATCTATTACGATTGTTATGTCTATACCGACAATTATTTCAGGCGTATATGGAATGAATGTGGCAGGAGAGGGAATGCCATTTTCAAGCGAATCTTATGGATTTGCAGTGATTTGTGCAATCATTCTTGTTGTATCCATTGTTACGATGATTATTTTGAAAAGAAAGAAAATGCTATGAGATATACAAATATTATATTTGACTTAGATGGAACATTATTAGATACGATTCAGGATTTGACAGATGCGGTAAATTATGTGTTGTCGATGTATCAGTATCCGACATATAGTATTTTGCAGATTCAGTCTTTTGTTGGAAATGGAATCCGTAAGCTCATGGAACGAGCAGTGCCGCAAGGTGAAGAAAATGCACAGTTTGAAAGTATTTATGAAGCATTTCGGTCATATTATACAGAACATTGTAAAATTGCGACGAAGCCGTATGACGGTATTGTAGAATTATTAACAAAGCTACGAGAAGAGGGATGCAGTCTTGCAGTGGTATCTAATAAGAATGATGCAGCAGTAAAGGCATTGTGTGCGGATTTCTTTTCGGAAGAAATTCAAATTGCAATTGGGCAGAGTGAGACGACAAAAAAGAAGCCTGCACCGGATACGGTATATAATGCAATGCAGGAAATGCCGCAGGGAAATACGTTATATGTAGGCGACTCTGAGGTGGATAAAATGACTGCTGATAATGCAGGATTAGATTGTGTGTTAGTGAGTTGGGGGTTTAGAGAAAGACAGCAATTGTGTGATATGAATCCGGTTGCAGTCATAGATGCGCCATTGGAGTTATTGAATCTTATTTAAAAAGAAACAGAGTATGGAAACAAGATAAAATATAGAAATAAAAGTAGAAATAGAATTAGAAAATAAAGGAGATACCTGTATGAAATCAATATTGGTAATTGGCATGGGGAATTTTGGATATCATCTCGTTCAGAAACTTTCAGAGTTTGAAAATGAGAATGAAGTTATGATTATAGATCGCAGTGAAACAAGAATTAGAGATTTATTTGCACAGGTATTTAGCGCAAGAGTCGGAGACTGTACAAATGTAGAAGTACTGCGAAGTCTTGATATTCCACATTTTGACGTGGTTATCGTATGTATCAATGAAGATTTCCAGAATAGTTTGGAGGTAACAAGTTTGGTAAAAGAACTTGGTGCAAAATATGTTATCAGTGCAGCAAGCAGAGATATTCAGGCAAAGTTCTTATTAAAGAATGGTGCAGATGAAGTTGTTTATCCGGAGCGTGATGTTGCAAATAATATTGCGACTACAGTAAGCAACAGTCATATTTTTGATTATATTAAATTAACGGATGAATATTCGATTTATGAGATTCCAATCATACCACAGTGGATAGGAAAGTCTATCAAAGATGTGAATGTAAGAGCAGAATATAATATCAATATTATCGGAATTGTGTCAGACGGCACGACAATGATTATGCCGTCTGCGGATTATATATTCTGCGAAAATGATCATATCAAGGTAATTAGTGAAAGAGAAAATATCAGAGATATTTTACAGCATATTTAGTTGTAATTAGTTATATATTTTCTCCCAGCGGGAAACAAGCTCAACTGCTTCCGGTTCAGAGGATACTTTGGTTACAATCATATTATCTAAGTAGATTTCATAGACAGGATATGTCTTTTCTGTATTTCCGTGATGTACTTCTACTTTGTGAAATGTTACTCGTTCCATAATGATTCTCCAATCTTTTTTCATTCAAGCACTTGAGATTTTGTTATAACGTCCCTAACGATTCGCTATTATAGCATGAACATTTTTAAAAGAAAATACATATTATGCGATTGGTACTAAAGTATTATCGTGCAAATTGCACAGAACAGCAGTTCTATATGAATAAAATTAAAAATATTCTTGTATAAATTAGTGCGATAATGTATAATTTTTAAAGGCTTTTTGTGCAATATAGTTAATATATTTTACCGTGACACATTTTTTATTGTTATGGATAATGTTGCATGACAGATGTGTATATGCGTTTTCACTAAAAATATATTATATATACTTTACATAGTGCATGCTTTTTTAGAAAGTTTCGGAATATGTCATTAGGGACAGCGTTGGCACAATATAAAAAGAATAAAATATATTTTTTTCATACATATCAGGTTGTGAAAATTTTATAAAAACAGAATCAAAAACGAAATATATAAGGGGATACAAACAGAGTGAAAGTCGCACAGTCAGAGACTTTCAACGATGTTTTCCATGATTTTATAATTAGTATTTTATAACTATATATGGTGTTTCGGTATTGACGTTTAATACTATATATTGTAGAATTGGTTCTGTTGAGAACAATGGTCTTGCTTGTGAATAAGCAGGACTTTTTGTATGTAACATAGATAAATACACAGAAAAAACAGGGATTGATATACTACATATTGTGTTTACAAAGTACCAAAGCAAAAGCAGGTATGTTTCTGTGCAGATTGGCAGTTAGGAGTGAAGTTTTAGAATGAAAATTATTAAAAGAAGTGGGTCAGAGGTTACATTTGATATAGCCAAGATTATGGCAGCAGTAGCAAAAGCGAATAAAGAAGTTGTACATAATGAAAGATTGTCTGATGAACAGATTGCAATGATTTCACAGAATGTTGAAGATATTTGTCAGGAGATGAATCGTTCGCTCAATGTAGAAGAAATACAGGATTTGGTTGAAAATCAGATTATGAATCTTAGAGCATTTTCTGTAGCAAGAAAATATATCACATACCGTTATAAGAGAGCGTTGGTTCGTAAGTCCAACTCAACAGATGAGCAGATTTTAAGTCTGTTAGAGTGCAATAACGAAGAGGTTAAGCAGGAGAATTCCAACAAGAATCCAACAGTGAACAGTGTTCAGAGAGATTATATGGCAGGAGAGGTAAGTAAGGATATTACGAAGCGTTTCTTACTTCCACAGGACATTGTAGATGCACACGAACAGGGATTGATTCATTTCCATGATTCTGATTATTTTGCACAGCATATGCATAACTGCTGTTTAGTAAACTTAGAGGATATGCTGCAGAATGGAACTGTTATCAGTGAAACAATGCTTGAGAAGCCACATAGTTTTTCAACAGCCTGCAATATTGCAACACAGGCGATTGCCCAGATTGCAAGTTCACAGTATGGCGGACAGAGTATTTCACTTGCGCATCTTGCTCCATTTGTACAGATTAGCCGTGAAAAGTTTATCCGTAAAGTTCGTGAAGAATTTGACAAGACAGGAATTGAATATACAGAAGAAAAGGTGCGTGAAGTCGCTGAATTGCGTGTACGGGAAGAAATTAAGAATGGTGTACAGATGATTCAGTATCAGGTCATTACATTGATGACAACAAATGGCCAGGCACCGTTTGTTACAGTATTTATGTATTTAGATGAGGTACCGGAAGGACGTACAAGAGATGATTTGGCACTTGTTACAGAAGAAGTGTTGCGTCAGAGAATTCAGGGAGTTAAAAATGAAAAGGGTGTATGGATTACACCGGCATTCCCGAAACTCATCTACGTGCTGGAAGAAGATAATATTACAGAAGACTCTAAGTACTGGCATTTGACACAGCTTGCAGCAGAGTGTACAGCAAAGAGAATGGTACCGGACTATATTTCTGAGAAGATTATGAAGAAGTTAAAGGGCGGAAACTGTTTCCCATGTATGGGATGTCGTTCATTCTTAACGGATTATCAGGATGAAAATGGAAAACCAAAGTTCTACGGCAGATTCAATCAGGGTGTCGTAACCGTAAATCTTGTAGATGCAGCATGTTCGTCAGGAAGAGATATGGATAAGTTCTGGAAGATTTTGGAAGACAGATTGGAATTATGTAAGAGAGCTTTAATGTGCAGACATTACCGTTTGAAGGGTACGCCGTCAGATGTAGCTCCAATTCTCTGGCAGAATGGTGCGCTTGCACGTTTAAAGAAGGGTGAGACGATTGATAAATTATTATATGGCGGATATTCTACAATTTCTTTAGGATATGCAGGATTGTGTGAATGTACAAGATATATGTGCGGCGTTTCTCATACAGATCCAAAGGGAACAGAATTTGCATTAAAGGTTATGCATTATCTGAATGATATGTGTCATAAGTGGGCAGCTGAAACAAATATTGATTTCAGTCTCTATGGAACACCATTAGAATCAACGACATACAAGTTTGCAAAGTGCTTACAGAAGCGTTTTGGTAAGATTGAAGGTGTTACAGATAAGAATTACATCACAAACAGCTATCATGTAAATGTTCAGGAAAAAATCAGTGCATTTGATAAGTTGAAGTTTGAAGCACAGTTCCAGGAATTATCACCGGGTGGTGCAATCAGTTATGTAGAAGTTCCGGATATGGCAAATAATATTCCAGCAGTACTTTCTGTTATGCAGTATATTTATGATAATATTATGTATGCAGAGTTGAATACAAAGAGTGATTATTGTCAGGAATGTGGATATAACGGACAGATTCAGATTATTACAGACACTGATGGCAAACTTATCTGGGAATGTCCAAATTGCGGCAACAGAGATCAGGATAAGATGAATGTTGCAAGAAGAACTTGTGGATATATTGGTACACAGTTCTGGAATCAGGGACGTACACAGGAGATTAAGGATAGAGTGTTACATTTATAAAAGAGAAGTTGTCCGGAATCAACAGACCTTTAAGATTCTCGGAAAATGAAACATTTTTAATCAAACCACAAGAAGATCAACCAACAGAATCTTCTTGTGGTTTTCCTATATACAAAATATATGATTTAATATTACGATGAGATAATAAAATTTATAAAAATATAATTTACAAAATATAGCATAGGATATACAATAGATTTCCGAATGAATGGATATGACCGTACTGTAAAATGGTGCGGATATTGAATAGTCAGAGGAAAAGGCGTAAAAAATGAAAGCGTTGGATAATGATTTTTTTGGAACAGCAAGAATTTCAAGAATTTTACTTCGGATTGCCCCACCTGTTATGTTCGCACAGCTGATTCAGGCATTGTATAATATTATTGACAGTCTGTTTGTAGGGCGTTATGCACAGTCGGGGCTTACTGCATTATCTATTATTTATCCCATTCAGCTGCTTATGATTGCATTAGCGGTTGGAACAGGTGTGGGGTTAAATACTGCGATGGCAGCCAGATATGGTCTTGGAGATGAGAAAGAAGCGAGCCGGTATGCAGGTGTGGGGACAGGACTTGCGTTGATGTTATGGTGTGTGTTTGCAATCGTATGTTGGAGCGGTATGCCGTTTTATGCAAGATTGTCAACAAATTCACAAGAAGTCATTGATGAAGTGATTGTATATGGAAGAATTGTCTGCGTATTTAGTATCGGGTTATTTCTTGAAAGTATGTGGACAAAAGTAATTCAGGCAAAAGGCGATATGGCAACACCGATGATTGCACAGATTATTGGTGCAGTAACGAATATTATCTTAGATCCGATTCTGATTTTTGGATTGGGCGGCTTGCCGCGGTTTGGAATTGCAGGGGCAGCCATTGCTACGGTTACAGGGCAGATTGTAGCAGCAGGGGTTGTATTTCGGAAAGGTTACTATAAATCCTTACCAATTACACAATACATGCCATATGTGCGGCGTATTTTTGCATTGGGCTTTTCTAATATTTTGATGCAGTCAGCGTATACATTTTACATATTTGGATTAAATCTGATTCTGGCATCGTTTTCGGATGCAGCAGTGACGGTTCTGGGACTATATTATAAATGGCAGACGTTCTTTTTTATTCCATTAGGAGCAATGCAGACTTGTATTGTGCCGGTACTCAGTTTTAACTATGCAGCAGGAAATTCCCATCGGTGCAAGAAAACGCTTGTAGAATCTGTAGCGTTTGGAATGGTGTTAATGGCATTTGGTACAGCCTGTTTTGAATGTGTTCCGGCATGGATGTTATCTGTATTTTCAACTGATGCACAGGTCATTGCAATCGGAACGGGAGCATTTCGAATGATTGGACTTAGTTTTATTCCAATGGTTACATCACTGATATTTCCGGTCTTTTTCCAGGCACTGGGGCTTGGTGGCCGAAGCTGTCTGCTGACGGTTATTAGGACGATGTGCCTGTTTGTGCCGCTCGGATTTTTATTTTCACGATTTGGATTGGCATATTTCTGGCTGACTTATCCTGTAACGGAAATAATTACAACAATGTTTGGGATGGTATTTTATTATAAATTTGTGAAGCAGGGATTTCAGATAAGATAAGATTTGTTTTGTGTACAGGGCGCACAATGAATGGGCAAAGGTTGCATTTTTTATAAATAATTGTTAATATTTCAGACAGGGATTTCATCGGGAATTATCTTGTTTAAGGTGTATGTATTTTATCGATTTTAATAAAGAATAAGGTGAAAAAATTATTTCGATTAGATGCATGTTGCAAACAGGAAGATGATAAAAATTGTTTGATGCAAATGATTGTTAAATCAAAATTAGAGAAGAATATACAGAAAAGAAAGACGAGGATATTTAATATGGATGCATATACAGGATTTGCATATGTTTATGATGAATATATGGATAATATTCCTTACGAAGAATGGACAGGATATTTAATCAGCCTGTTAAAGGAACAGGGAATTGAGCCACAGATGCAGGTCGCAGATTTAGGGTGTGGAACAGGCACGGTAACACAGATTTTAGACCGCGCCGGATATGATATGGTAGGGATTGACAATGCACCGGATATGCTTACCATTGCATCGGAAAAGATGTATGAATCGGAACAGGAGATTCTATATAGCTTACAGGATATGAGAGATTTTGCATTTCCTTATGAAATGGATGCAATGATTAGTATCTGTGATTCGATGAATTACATTACAACGCCAGAAGATTTAACAAGTGTATTTTCCTGTGTGCAGGAGAATCTCAAAGAGGGCGGAGTATTTATATTTGACTTAAAGACGATTCATTTCTTCCGTGATATTTTAGCAGATAATACATATGCAGAAAATCGGGATGAATCGGCATTTGTATGGGATAATATTTATCACGAAGATACCAGAGATAACGAGTATGCGCTGGCAGTCTTTATAGAGAACGAAGAAGGTACGTTTGACAGATATGAAGAAAGTCATTTTCAGCACGGATTTACACAGAAAGAAGTGGCAGAGGCAGCAGATAAAGCCGGACTTGAAATTGTGGCAGTCTATGATGCTTTTACGCATGATGCGCCAAAGGAAGAAAGCGAGCGTTATTATTACATTTTAAGAAAATAATATTTATAATGAAAATAACAAATGATATAGAGAATAAAATAGAAATGTTTGAAATTAAGATAAATATCCAATGGTGATAGGCTAGTAAAGAAAATGCATATTATTTTGGATAAGATGGATTGTGAAAATAAAAACAAAAATAAAATAAGACAAAATAGAATGGAGATAAAATATGGGTGATACAATCGTAAGAGCAATTGCAGCAGATGGTCAGATTCGTGCATTTGCAACAAGTACTAAGAATATGGTAGAAGAGGCAAGAAGCCGTCATAATACAAGTCCAATCGCAACGGTTGCACTCGGAAGACTGATGAGTGGTGCTGCAATGATGGGCGTGACGATGAAGAATGATTCGGATGTCTTGACGGTTCAGATTAAAGGAAATGGTCCGATTGGAGCAATGACAGTTACAGCTGATCCGAAGGGAAATGTCAAGGGATTTGTGGCACATCCGGAGGTAATGCTTCCATTAAAAGATGGAAAGTTAGATATTGCAGGAGCTGTAGGTATCGGTGTATTAAGTGTTATTAAGGATATTGGTTTAAGAGAACCATATGTGGGAGATACCATTTTAATTACGAGTGAGATTGCAGATGATTTAACATATTATTATGCAAATAGTGAGCAGGTGCCTTCATCTGTAGGACTTGGTGTATTGATGAACAAGGATAATACGGTTGCAGCAGCAGGCGGATTTATGATTCAGCTGATGCCAAATGCCACAGAAGAAGTGATCGAAAAGCTGGAAAACAGAATTAAAGAAATCAAGTCTGTTACACAGATGTTAGAACATGGAATGACACCGGAAGAAATCTTAGAGCATATTTTAGGGGATATGGGACTTGAAATCTTAGATACGATTTCAACACAGTTCTATTGTAACTGTTCAAAAGAGCGTGTGAGCAAGGCAGTTATGAGTATCGGTGCAAAGGATTTGAAGGAAATGGTAGATGATAATAAGCCAATCGAAGTGAATTGTCATTTCTGTAACAGTCATTATACATTTGAACCGGAAGAACTTTCAGCGATGTTAGAAGCTGTAACATCACGCTAAGAATGGTTAAGGGGGCGCAAATGAAAAATATTATACTGATTGGAATGCCGGGAAGCGGTAAAAGTACGGTCGGCGTTGTATTGGCAAAGAGATTAGGATATCATTTTATAGATTCTGATATTGTCATTCAGGAGACTTATAATCAGACATTAGAACAGCTTATTGAGGCACACGGCGATGCAGGATTCATTCAGATTGAAAATGACGTGAATAAGAATATTGAGGCTGAAAAGACGATTATTGCAACAGGTGGAAGTGCAGTATATGGGGCAGAGGCGATGGAGCATTTTCGCAAAATTGGTACAATTGTGTATCTTCAGGTCGCAGAAGAGAATCTCGCAGAGAGGCTTGGAAGCCTGAAAGAACGCGGTGTTGTGTCAAATGGAAAGACGACTGTCCGGGAAATATTAGAAGACAGGCAGCGTTTGTATGAGAAGTATGCACAGATTACAGTGTGTCAGGATCATAAAACTTTGCGGGAATCTGTAGAAGAATTGAGCGCACTCATTGAAACTAAATAAAAATTGGAGTATAATAGGTTAGAATAGGGCTTAAAAAGCTGTTACTAGGAGGATAATCATGGAAAACGAAGCTGTTTCAAAGAATTTTATTGAACAGATTATTGATCAGGATATTGCAGAGGGACATTGTAGTAAAGTAGTTACACGTTTCCCACCGGAACCAAATGGATATTTACACATCGGACATGCAAAGTCTATTTTATTAAACTATGGACTTGCAAAAGAGTACGGTGGACAGTTTAATATGCGTTTTGATGATACGAACCCGACAAAAGAAAAGGAAGAGTTTGTTGATTCTATTAAAAAGGATGTTGAATGGCTCGGTGCAAAATGGCACGGAGATGTTTTATTTGCTTCAGGATATTTCCAGAATATGTATGAGGCTGCTGTAAAACTTATCAAAAAGGGAAAGGCATATGTATGTGATCTTACACCGGAACAGATTCGTGAATACCGTGGAACATTAACAGAGCCGGGGAAGGAAAGTCCATACAGAAACCGTTCTGTAGAAGAGAATCTTGCACTTTTTGAAGATATGAAGAATGGCAAATTCAAGGATGGAGAAAAGGTTCTTCGTGCTAAGATTGATATGGCATCACCAAATATCAATATGAGAGATCCGATTATTTATCGTGTGGCACATATTACACATCACAGAACAGGAGATCAGTGGTGCATCTATCCGATGTATGATTTTGCGCATCCGATTGAAGATGCAACAGAAGGAATTACACATTCTATCTGTACATTGGAATTTGAAGATCACAGACCACTTTATGACTGGGTGGTACGTGAAGTAGGATATGAAAATCCGCCAAAGCAGATTGAATTTGCAAAGTTATACTTAAACAATGTTGTTACCGGAAAACGTTATATCAAAAAACTTGTAGAAGATAAGATTGTAGACGGTTGGGATGATCCACGTCTTGTATCCATTGCGGCACTTCGCAGAAGAGGATTTACACCGGAATCTATTCAGAACTTTGTTGAACTTGTAGGTGTTACAAAGAGTCAGGGCGCGGTAGAATATCCAATGCTTGAGTATTGTATCCGTGAGGATTTGAAGCTCAAGGCGAATCGAATGATGGCTGTTCTTGATCCTGTTAAGTTAGTAATTGATAACTATCCGGAAGGACAGGTTGAATATATGGAAGTTGCCAATAATCAGGAAAATCCGGAACTTGGTACACGTAAAGTTCCATTTACAAAGGAATTGTATATTGAAAGAGAAGACTTTATGGAGGAACCTCCTAAGAAGTATTTCCGTCTCTTCCCAGGCAATGAAGTGCGTTTGATGAATGCATATTTTGTAACTTGTGTTGACTTTAAGAAGGATGAAACTGGCAAAATTACAGAAATTCACTGCACATATGATCCGGAAACAAGAGGCGGTAATTTTACGGGACGTAAGGTAAAAGGTACAATTCATTGGGTATCTGCAACAGAAGGCAAGAAAGCGACAGTTCGTCTTTATGAGAATATTGTTGATGAAGAAAAGGGTGTATACAATGAAGAGGATGGCTCTATCAATGTGAATCCGAATTCATTGCAGGTCCTTGAAAATTGTTATGTAGAGCCTGAATTAATGAAGGCAGCTGCGGAAGATAAGTTCCAGTTTGTAAGAAATGGATATTTCTGTGCAGATTTAAAGGATTCTAAGGAAGGAGCACCTGTATTTAACAGAATTGTTTCACTGAAGAGTTCATTTAAAATGCCTGCGAAATAATTAGAAATGGTGAAGAAGAATGGCAGAAGAATTAGAAAAGAATGAAGAAACACTCATATTTGATAAGAAAATGGAGTGCCCAATCTGTGATAAAAAATTTACGACAAAGCAGGTTAAGACAGGCAAAGCACGTTTTCTTGGAACAGATGATGATTTAAGACCACGTTATTCTAAGATTGATACAATCAAATATGATGTGTGTATGTGTCCATATTGTGGATATGCATCTGTAATGCGTGACTATGAGAATGTTACGCCAAAGCAGAGAAAACTTTTGATGGAGAAAATCGGAAGCAAGTACAAAGCTGAAATGGCAGAAACAACTGTTTATACATATGATATTGCGATTCAGCGATATAAGATGGCATTGCTTACGGCAATGACAAAACCGGCAAAGCTGAGTGAGGTATCTTATTTGTGCCTGAAATTATCATGGTTATATCGTGGTAAAATTGAAGAAATTGAGCAGGAAGAACTCACAGAGAGCCAAAAGACAGCGATTGCACATTGTCAGAAAAATGTTGACCAATATGTAAAGCAGGCATATCAGGGATTTACGGAAGCGTTGTTAAAGGAATATCCGCCAATATGCGGTATGGATGAAATGACAATGAACTTTCTGATGGCTGTTTTGGCAAAAAAAAGTCAGGATTATGATGTTTCGAAAAAATTCGCATTTATGGTTGTCAGTTCAAAAAATGCATCATCAAAGATGAAAGATAAGGCACGTATGCTCATAGATGCAATAAAAGAAGAACAGGGAGAAAGTGAATAGTTTTTTTGGGAAAGGCATGGTCTGATTGATGGAAAAATTGAAATCTTATATGACAAAGTGCTGGCAGTATGAATTTGTACGCACATTGATATGTTCCATCGGCTTGAATATGATTATCGAATGTCTGAATCAAAGAAGTCTGGTCGGATTCGTAATGATTGTTACGAATCCGATTGTATTTTTGTATAATACTTTGATTCTGTTTGCAACGATGTCAATAGCGTTTATTTGTAAAAGAAAGCTCTTTGTATATGGTACAGTTGGTTTTGTGTGGCTGTTGCTTGCAATCATTAATTTTGTCGTGTTATATTCGAGAAAAACGCCATTTACAGCGATGGATATTTATTTGATCAATGATGCAATTAAAGTAGTTCCGTTGTACTTAAATTTATTTCAAATGATTTTGATTGTGATTGCAGTGACTGGTGCAATTGCAGGATTGGTCTATTTGTTTATCAAAGCACCCAGATATACGGGAAAGATTGGATATGCAAAAAAGGGAATGGAATTTGCAGTTGTAATTGCAATGTTATATTATGCAACCAATCTGTTTTTGGCATCCGGCTTTTTGAGTAAGAATTTTGGGAATCTTGCCAATGCATATAAAACCTATGGCTTTGCGTACAGTTTTTCATGTAGTGTTGTAGGCAGAGGAATCAGAAAAGATAATGAGTATTCTTCTGAGTATATGAACTCTTTAAAAGAGACACTGGATAACAAAGAAGCCGAAAATTCAGAATCCCATCCGAATGTAATTTTTTTACAGTTGGAATCTTTTTTTGATCCGAACTTTGTGGAAGGTACGAAATATTCAGAAAACCCGGTACCGGAGTTTGAACGGTTGGTCAGAGATTATTCATCCGGTTATCTGAGTGTGCCCGTATTTGGTGCAGGTACGGCAAATACGGAATTCGAGGTACAGACAGGAATGAATATGGATGATTTTGGACCTGGAGAATATCCGTATAAGACGGTTATGCAGACGAAAATATGTGAGTCTATGGCATATAATCTGAGTGAATTAGGATATGCTACGCATGCGCTGCATAATAATGACGGAACATTTTATGATCGATATAAAATATTTTCTCATTTAGGATATCAAACATATACATCTATAGAGTATATGCAAAATATAGAAAAAACACCAATGGGTTGGGCAAAAGATAAGATTTTGACATCAGAAATTGCGAAAATCCTGGATACCACAGAGGAGTCGGATTATATCTATGCCATATCCGTACAGGGGCATGGTGATTATCCGAATGATATAACGGATGAAACCGAACTTCCAATTAAGGTAAAGGGCTTTTTTGACGAATCAAATAAAAATGCATTTCGTTATTATGTGAACGAGGTTCATGAAATGGATTTGTTTGTGAAAGAATTAACAGATTATTTAAGCCAGAGAGATGAAGAAACGGTACTTGTAATGTATGGAGATCATTTGCCGGGATTTGCATTTGACAGTAAAACATTACAGAATCAGGATATTTATCAGACACAGTATGTGATATGGAGCAATTTTGATATGCCAAATGAGAAGAGAGATTTGCAGGCATATCAGTTATCAGCATATGTTTCATACAGATTGGGAATCAATAATGGTTATATAAATAAATTTCATCAGCAGTTTTTAGAAACAAATCAGGAACCGACAGAAGAATACCTTAAAAATCTGAAAATATTAGAGTATGATTTATTGTATGGGGATGCAGATATTTACAATGGAAAAGTTCCATATGTTGCGACACAGCTTCAGATGGGAACGGATGAGATTGATATTACACAGATGTATAATTATAATGATACGATTTGTATAGAAGGAAAAAATTTTAATGAATACAGCAGTGTGTTAATCAATGATGAAGCATATTCGACAGAAATAGTCAGTGACCGGTTATTGCGTGTATCGAACCATACACTAAAGCCCGGAGATGTTGTATCTGTTATACAGAGTGGAAAAGATAAGATAGAATTGAGCCGGGTATATCAGACATATGGGGAATAAATATGGTATTGCATATTGTTCTTAGACGAAAATGAGAATTTATGAATTATTTTTGTATGAAAATACGAAATAGACAGTATAATTTATTGACAAGACAGTGTACAAATGGTAAACTTTCAATTGGTATTATATGCCATATATTTTTTTGGAGGTACTATCAATGAAAGGTACAGTTAAGTGGTTTAACAACCAGAAGGGTTACGGTTTTATTAGCGATGAAGAAGGTAATGATGTATTCGTTCATTACTCAGGACTCAACATGGAAGGCTTCAAGTCATTAGAAGAAGGTGCTCAGGTAGAGTTTGATGTTACAGACGGCGCTAAGGGACCACAGGCTACAAACGTAACAAAGTTATAATCCCAAAGAGTGTTCAGTGTGCCTTTTTAATATACATTAAATCGTTATTGAAAAAGATATATTGTTTACAATTAAGATTATGAGGGGAGCAGTCGCATATGCGGCTGCTCTTTGTGGATATTTAAATTTTTATTAAAGGAGAATCGAAATGGAAGGTTTTGATATGACACAGACATTACCTGCAGGACTCACAGGAATGATTTCCGCAGGTGGTATTCTATTATTATCGGCATATATCGTATTTTTGATTGTTGTAATCAAACGCTGGCATGGAAGATTTATGCCGTTGTTGCTCGGTGTTATTTCATATGTAATTTTTGGATTTATTTTTTCAGAGCTGATTGTATCGGCACTTGCACTGATTCCAAGTATTGATGTGGCATTTGAATATAATCCGACATCGCAAAAAATTATTCAGGGAATATTAACGGCAGTTGGATTTACGATTGCAAGAGTGATTATGGGAAATATGTTAAAAGATCGTTTTGAACGTCAGGGAGATATTTATATGGCGGGAATCGGACTGAGTATTGGCGAAAGTTTTCTGGTAGGTCTTACATATATTTCATCACTGGTATGGTGTGTTAGCATTAATTCATCAGGGTTACAGACGACAGTAGAAGATGCGACGGCGGGAGTGTCAGAGCAGCTTGCGGCAGAAACAATTCAGTCGATTGCATCGTTGGTTCAGACACCGATTATTTTTTGGTTATTATTAGGTGTAAGCTGTGTGTTAGATATTATTATCGGCATTGTATTAATGAATGCGGTATATGGGGTTGTAAAGAAGCAGATTCCAAACTGGATAGCAGGTGTTACATTAGGAGTACATTTTATTAATGCAATTTCATTCCAGTTATATAACGAACAGTCATTGAGTAGTATTTTAATATGTTTTGCAGTGAAACTGATTTGTTTTGCTGTATCGGTTTATTTTATTACGGCACAGAGTCGTGGAAAGATTCAATATGAGGAAGAAGCATAAAGAAGACAACTTGCAGGAAGATGTTGTTCTTACGGAGAAATTGATTCGTAACGGATTGACACAGGAGCAGGTCGCTACCATGAAACAGCAGGGACTTACCAATGTACAGGTTACGAATCAATCCAAATCAATAGGGCAGATTATTGCAGGAAATGTTTTTACTTATTTCAATTTTATATTTGCAGTATTTTCAATGTTGCTAATTTTGGTGAGGTCATATATTAATATGACCTTTTTGCCTATTATTTTTTGGAATACATTGATTGGAATTATTCAGGAAATACGTTCAAAAAGAGTGCTTGATAAATTAACACTGCTAGATACGCCACAGGTAGATGTGCTGCGTGATGGAATTATTGAGAGTGTTTCGGCGGAACAATTGGTGTATTCAGATGTCTGTTATTTTTCCGCAGGAAGTCAGATTCCGGCAGATGCACGGATTGTAGAAGGACAGGTTCGTGTTAATGAGTCCCTGATAACGGGAGAGGCAGATGAAATTATGAAAGAAAATGAAGCAAAGCTCTATTCAGGAAGTTATATTGTATCCGGTCAGTGTAAGGCGGTATTGGAACGTGTGGGTCTTGAATCTTATGCAGCGAAATTAGCTATGGAGGCAAAGGCATCCCGTAAAAAAGAGCAGACAGAAATGATGCGCTCGTTAGACAGACTGGTCAAGATTATAGGGATTGCAATTATACCAATTGGCTGTATTATGTTTATACAGTCTTATTTCTTTTTAAACGAGACGTTGAAAGACAGCGTTGTAGCAATGGTAGCAGCATTGGTTGGAATGATTCCGGAAGGATTGTATTTACTTGCAAGCGTAGCGCTTGTTGTCAGTGTTATGCGTCTGGCAAAGAAGCAGATACTTGTGCATGAGATGGCATGTGTTGAAACATTGGCACGTGTTGATGTATTATGCGTAGATAAAACAGGAACCATTACGGAAAATCAAATGGCAGTAAAGAGCGTAATTCCATTGCAGGATGATGATGAAGTCTATAACAGACCGCTTCACCAGATGATAGGCGATGTTGTACAGAATCTGTCAGCAGATAATATTACGATGGAAACACTGCGGAAATATTTTGCAGTAGATGCATATGAAGCAGCTTATGAAACGATTCCATTTTCATCGGAAACGAAATTCAGTGGTGCAGTTTTTTCAGATAATACGTATTTGATTGGCGCACCGGAAAAGTTGTTGCTAGAACGCTATTCGGAGTATGAACAGGATATTATGCAGTTCACGGCACATGGTGAGCGCGTGCTGGTATTTGGATCGTATGATATGCCGGTTGGAAATGGAGACCTGCATCACGCAGTTTGTCCACTTGCATTTATTGTGATTGATAATCCAATCCGAAAAGATGCAAAAGAAACATTTCATTATTTTGCACAGCAAGGAGTTGCAATCAAGGTTATTTCCGGGGATCATCCTGCGACAGTATCGTATATTGCAAAAGAGGCAGGAATACAGAATGCAGAAAATTATATTGATGCCTCTGCGCTTGATACAGAGGATAAGATTAACGATGCTGTAAACAAATACACAGTATTTGGCAGAGTGCAGCCGGAGCAGAAACGTCAGTTTGTGCAGGCATTAAAGAAGCAGGGACACACGGTTGCGATGACGGGTGATGGTGTCAATGATGTGCTGGCACTAAAGAGTGCAGACTGCAGTGTGGCAATGGCATCGGGAAGTGAAGCAGCTTCTAATGCATCACAATTGGTGCTGCTGGATTCGGATTTTTCAAGTATGCCTTCTGTTGTATTAGAAGGAAGAAGAGTTGTAAATAATATTCAGAGAGCTGCATCATTATTTTTAGTAAAAAATATTTTTTCGATGCTGTTATCATTGTTTACAATTGTGACATTGAGTAAATATCCACTGTATCCGACACAATTGTCATTACTTGGAACGTTTACGATTGGTACGCCGGCATTCTTTTTAGCATTACAGCCGAATAAAAGCCGGATACGTGGTAATTTTGTGGAAAATGTTATGATAAAGGCATTGCCGGCGGGCTTAACAGATTTCTTTGTAGTATCAATTGTTTCTTTATATGGACAGTGGAAAGGAATCTCTCATGAACAGCTGTCTACAATGGCGGTGCTGGTACTTCTGACAGTAGGGATTGTTGCGTTGATTCGCATTTGTAAGCCATTTGACTGGATTCGAACAGGTGTATGCATTGCGATGGCAGTGGGAGCAGCATTTAGTGTTGCTTTTTTGAAAGTGCTATTTGCAATTGTTCCGTTATCTGCGCATTTGTGGTTGGTGACCGTTTTGATGATGGGATTGTCAGTCGTTGTATTCTGGATGAACTGTAAGGTAATTTGGCAGCTTGTTGAAAAGAAGAAAATACATCATGATAAGTAGTAATAAGGAGGAAATGAAAAGGTGAGTGAAGAAATAAATAGTGTTCAACCGAAAGTAGAAGAAAATAAAATGGGAATTATGCCGATTCCAAAACTGTTATTTAATATGGCGATACCGATGGTTATTTCGATGCTGATGCAAGCTTTGTATAATATCGTAGATAGTGCTTTTGTAGGAATGTACAGTTCACATGCGTTAGAAGCAGTGTCTATTGCATTTCCAATTCAGAGTTTGATGATTGCAGTAGCTACAGGTACCGGGGTAGGTATCAATGCATTGTTATCAAGACATTTAGGAGAAAAGCGGTTTGAAGCTGCAAATATTACGGCGAATACCGGCATATTTCTTGCAATTTGCAGTTATATTGTATTTGCAATACTTGGTCTTACGATTGTAAAACCGTTCTTTCGGATGCAATCTGATTTGCAGGAGGTTGTAGTATTTGGCGAACAGTATCTAACGGTTATTACAGTATGTGGTTTTGGTATTTTTGGAGAAATTGTAAATGAACGTCTTCTTCAGGCAACCGGCAGAACATTTTATTCTATGATTACACAGGGAACCGGTGCGATTTTAAATATTATCTTAGATCCGATATTAATATTCGGTTATTTTGGTGTTCCGGCATTGGGTGTTCGTGGCGCGGCTATTGCGACAGTTATCGGGCAGTGTGTTGCATGCATCCTTGCAATTATTTTTAATATTACCGTAAATAAGGAAATTACGTTAAAAATTTCACAGATAATAAAACCGAAAGCACGAGAAATCCTGCTGATTTATGAAGTGGGAATCCCTTCAATTATTATGGCATCCATTACATCATTTCTGACCATTGGAATGAATTTGATTTTAAAGAAATTCTCAGAAGATGCCATTACAGTGTATGGGGTGTATTATAAGCTGAATAGTTTCATATTTATGCCTGTGTTTGGTTTGAATAATGGTATGGTTCCGATTCTTGCATATAATTACGGAGCACAGAAGAAAGAACGAATTCATAAAACGATTCGTTTGGGAATGGCTTGTGCTGTTGCATATATGTTGGTTGGTCTTGCAGTGTTTGAACTGATTCCGGACAAGTTGTTGATGATTTTTAGTGCAAATGATAATGTAATGGCAATTGGTACGGTTGCTTTAAGAATCATTGCATTAAGTTTCTTATTTGCAGGAATTGGAATTGTCAGCAGTACTGTATTTCAGGCAATTGGAAATCCATTGCACAGTTTGTTGATTTCAGTACTCAGACAATTGGTAATTATTCTTCCGGTAGCTTATTTGTTGTCGTTTACCGGAAATGTTGATGCAGTGTGGTGGTCATATCCGATAGCGGAAATCATCTCATTTATTTTAAGTGTTATTTTCTTGAGAATAACATTGAAAAAACTGTAAAACATATGGAATCAAAGAAAAATTAAGTGAATATTCAATGAATAAAAGACGATACATATTCTATAATGAAAAAGAATATGTTATACTTATAGTACATACAAAGAGAATCATGGTATATGGGTTGTATGTCTATCAATGAGAAGGGGATTGCGGGACAGATGATATTTATCGGGGAAAGAGAAGTTATCTGTCGCTGTAAGATACTTATAAAGATGTTTGGAGGAAGCAATTATGTTTGGTAAGGCAAAAAAAGGAGAAAGTGTATCAGAAAGCAAAGATATTGAATTGTTGATGCAGGCATTAGATGGTCTGATTGCACAGAATTTTGAAGAAATAGATGTATCTGCGTTTGATAATCCGATGTACGGAGAGAAAGTCAATGCAGTATTGGATGCTTTTAAGAAATCAAACAATAATTATGTTATGCGTTTGAATGAGGCTATGGCTTCTATTGGAGATAATTCCTATGTAAAGACGACGCAGGATCAGGTTATGTCACAGACACAGGCAATTCGTGATATGAAATCAGCCGGTTCTGATTTGGAAAATTCCATTGAAGATATTACAGAAACGATGGCTAGTATTCGTGATAATACGCATGAAGCCATTCATGTTGCAAAAAAGAGTACAGAGACGATGAATGAGAGTATCAAAGTAGTCAATGAATCTTCTGAACGAATTCTGGAAATTAATAGACAGGTACAGGAATTTCATGAGAAAATCGATAAGATTAGTGAGATTGTAGACATTGTTAAAAAGGTAGCCAGCCAGAGTAATCTTCTTGCATTAAATGCATCAATTGAAGCAGCAAGAGCGGGAGAAGCCGGAAAAGGATTTGCAGTTGTTGCTGATCAGGTACGTCAGTTATCAAGTAATACATCTGAATCTGCAGAAGATATTGTTAAATATGTATCAGAATTAAGAGAAGATATTACACGTCTTGCAACAGAGATGGATGATACAACAACAAAGTTATCAGAGGGGAACTCAAAAGTAGAGGTTTCATTAAAAGATTTAGACCAGATGAATACGCAGTTGTCAGGAATTGATGAAAATATTGAGTCCATCTTTACGGCAATTGATGTGCAGTCTAATGTTACAAAAGATTTTACAAAGCAGATTGATGCCATTTCAGACAGTTATCAGAGTCTGTCAGAGGATTGTAAGGCACTTGGTACACATGTATATCAGATTGGTCGTTATATTGATACGGCAAGAAGTGATATGGTTCGTGGCTGTGCAAATATTACACAGATTGACTGGCTGAAAGTATTTGAAATTGACCACTTCATTCTGATGTGGCGTGTATACAATAATGCAGCAGATTATGAACGCTTAAAAGTTACACAGCTGAATAATCCGACAAGCTGTAAGATTGGTAAATGGCTTGCTGCACAGACAGATACAAGAATTACAGGAAGTTCAGAGTTTAGTGCATTAAAGAAGGCACATGAAGATATTCATAAATATGCTACACTTTCATGGGAAGCAAGAGACAGAGATGATATTGAAGGTGCATATGCATACTTTGACAAGACACATGAGGCGTTTTATGTATATCAGAAAGCAATTCGTGCAATGCAAGATCATATGCGTAAGATAGGTATAACAGAAGAAACGCAGATTGTGATATTTAGAAATTAAAAATTATGCAAATAACGGGCTATGTGTATGTTTTATACGTACACATAGCATTTGTTGCTTTCACAACAAATTACCCGGATATAGGTTGTTATTTCTAAAAAGATCTAATTGGTGTATAATAGTTATACAACAAAGCAATATAAAATATCATAAAGTGATGTTATTTTGCATTATAAAGTGAGGTTTCATATGGAAAAAAATGAAAAATCAGTAATTGTCATAGGACACAAGAATCCTGACACGGATTCAATCTGTTCGGCGATTTGTTACGCAGATTTAAAAACAAAGGTTACAGGCAGAAAGCACATTCCAAAGCGTGCAGGACATTTAAATGAGGAAACACAATATGTTTTAAAGCAGTGTGGAGTTGAAGTACCGGATTATATCAAGGATGTTCGTCCGCAGGTGGCGGATATTGAGATTCGCCATACGAAGGGAGTTTCAAAAGATATTTCCGTAAAAGATGCCTGGACGAAGATGAAAGAGTTAAATGTTGTAACATTGCCGATTACAGAGAAGAAAAAATTGACAGGATTAATTACCATTGGTGATATTGCACGTTCTTATTTTGAAGTATATGATAGTACGGTATTGTCAACGGCACAAACGCGGTTTGAAAATATTGTTGATACATTAAACGGCAGTGTTGTGGCAGGTGATATTGATCAGGTATTCATGGAAGGAAAAGTTGTTATTGCAGCAGCAAATCCGGAGATGATGGAAAATTATATTGCACCGGGCGATATTGTTATATTGGGAAATCGTTATGAGGCGCAGTTATGTGCCATTGAAATGGAAGCAAAATGTTTGATTGTATGTGAAGGTGCAAATATTTCAAAGACAATTACAAAGTTTGCAAATGAGCATAACTGTATTATTATTCGTACGGAATATGATACGTATACGGTCGCCAGACTGATTAACCAGAGTATGCCAATTAGTTTTTTGATGCGCAAGAAAGAAGACGGACTTGTCAGCTTCCGAACAGATGACTTTATTGAAGATATTCAGGGAATTATGGCAAAGAAACGCCACAGAGATTTCCCAATTGAGGATGCAAAGAACAATTATGTGGGAATGATTTCCCGTCGTAATTTGTTAGGCGCAGGCAGAAAGCAGATTATTTTGGTGGATCACAATGAAAAAGGGCAGGCAATCAGTGGAATAGAAACGGCACAGATTTTAGAAATTATTGATCATCACAGAATCGGTTCTATTGAAACAGTAACACCTGTATTTTTTAGAAATCAGCCATTGGGATGTACGGCAACCATTATTTATCAGATGTATCAGGAATATCATATAGAAATTGAACCGATGATTGCATATTTGTTATGTTCTGCAATTATTTCGGATACATTGATATTTAAGTCACCAACATGTACACAGGATGATATTGATGCGTGTGAAGCACTTGCAGAAATTGCCAATATCGATATTGTTCAGCACGGAATGGCAATGTTTGGTGCGGGAAGTAATTTATCATCAAAGAGTGAAAAGGAAATTGTTTTACAGGATTATAAGAAGTTTTCAGTCAATGATGTAACGATTGGTGTTGGTCAGATTAATACAATGAGTCAGGATGAAATTGACAATGTCAAAGAACGCGTTGCACAATATATTGAAAAAATGGTTGTGGAAAGTGGTGTTGATATGGTATTTTTTATGATGACGAATATTATGAAAGAATCATCAGAAGTTATATGTGCCGGCAAGAGTGCAGAGTCGCTGCTTGCCAATGCATTTAATGTACAGGTGAACGATGGAGGTGCTGTTTTGGAGAAAGTTGTATCCAGAAAGAAGCAGTTCTTCCCGGCAATTATGGAGACACTTCAACAGTAAAATTAAGAAAAGAATCGAGGCAAAATTTTGAAAAAGTTAAAAAGAGACGAATTATGCTGGTGTAAGAGTGGCAAGCATTATGGTGATTGTCACATGGCATTTGATAAGAAGTTAGATGTATTTCAGAAGAAATTTCACAAGGTACCACCGAGAAGTATTATTAAAAATGAAGAACAGTTACAGGGGATGCGTGAGAGCAGTAAGATTAACGTGGCTGTATTAGATTATGTGGCAGAACATATTCACGCTGGAATGACAACAGAGGAAATCGACCAGATGGTATATGAAAAGACAACAGCGATGGGTGGTATTCCGGCACCGCTTAATTATGAAGGATTTCCAAAGAGCGTGTGTACTTCTATTAATAATGAGGTATGCCACGGAATTCCGTCGAATGATATTATTCTTGCAGATGGTGATATTATCAATGTAGACTGTTCTACGATTTTGAATGGATATTTTTCAGATTCATCAAGAATGTTTTGCATTGGCAATGTATCAGAAGAGAATCAGAAGTTGGTTCGTGTAGCGAAGGAATGTGTAGAATTAGGTCTTGCACAGGTTAAGCCATGGGGACATTTAGGGGATGTTGCACATGCGATTAACGAACATGCGAAGGCAAATGGATATACAGTTGTAAGAGATGTCGGCGGACACGGAATCGGTTTGGAATTCCATGAAACACCATTTGTCAGTTATGTTATCAAGAAGGGAACCGGTATGGTAATGGCACCGGGGATGGTATTTACGATTGAGCCGATGATTAATGCCGGAACCTGTGAAATTTATGTAGACGATGATAACGGTTGGACAATCTACACAGATGATGACAAAATGTCAGCACAGTGGGAGATTATGGTTCTTGTTACGGAAGATGGTTACGAAGTGATGTCTTGGTAAGGGTGTTTTGAAGTCAAAAGGTTTGTGGCGATGCCGAAAGTAGCTACGCACCGGAGAATATACTGATGAAGTGAAACACAACAAGCAGGAAAATATTATTTGGATGCCTGCAACATGTTTGAGCCGCAGGTGAGTTTTGCAGGCACTCCCAATAATACTTCTTCCTACTTGCGTCAGTACGTTAAATTCTTCCGTCCATCTATCAGGCAGGGTTTCTCCACAAACCGAAACTTACTGGCAGCCCTTTTTATCAAATTCCGGATTGTACATATAGAAGTTCTTGTTGTCTAACTGATTCTGGATGATTGACAATCCTTCACCAAACCGCTGGAAATGAACGATTTCTCTGGCTCTTAGAAATTTTAAAGGCTCTAATACATCCGGATCGTTGGTTAAGCGAATCAGATTGTCGTAGGTGGTACGTGCTTTCTGTTCGGCTGCCATGTCTTCAAACATATCTGTAATTGCATCACCTTTAGACTGAAATTCGCAGGCGTTAAATGGAATACCACCGGCAGCCTGCGGCCAGATACCTGCAGTATGGTCAACATAATAAGCTTCAAAAGGTGTGCCTTTGATCTGCTCCATCGAAAGATTTCTGGTAAGCTGATGAACCATAACACTGACCATTTCAAGGTGGTTTAGTTCTTCAGTGGCAATATCGGTTAACAGACCGGATACTTTGCGATAAGGCATGGAATAGCGTTGTGACAGATAGCGCATGGAAGCACCGGATTCGCCGTCAGGACCGCCGTATTGGCTAATAATCATTGCAGCCAGAGAAGGATTGGTATTCTTAATATGAATTGGATATTCCAGACGTTTTTCATAACCCCACATATTAACCCTCCATTTCCCATGGCATAGGTGTCATAACCCAAGACCAATAATTTTGATTTTCAACCTGATAACAGTCAAGTGGACCGTAATTTTGTTCATAATATTCTTTATATTTCTGATATTGTTCTTTTGTTTGCGTGTAATAGTTCATTGCATCACGGTCGTCAGGATGCGTATCAAGAAACAGAATTGTCTCTGTCATTGCAAATCCTAATTCATAAATGTTTTGCATACATCTGTTTTTATCAATCTTCATATTACAAGACATCTTGTTATCATTCATTCCGTTATTATAATTCGAATTCGAGCCGGTATTGTTTGGAGAACAGGACATGCCCATATTGCGTCCCATATTTTTATAGATTAATCTGGAATCATTCATGAGCGGGAACCTCCTTTAAAAGGTTTGTTGAGAGCTTCAAAGAGTGTTCCGCATTTGAGAGCTTTTTGTGGTTCGTAGATGTTTTTCCATTTCTGCCATGGAACATATCCCATTGCAACGACCTGCTCGTATGAACAGTTTGCACCTTGCATTGTCATATGGATACTCCTAAATATTGTTCATAGTTATTGTATGGTTTTTAACAAACTTTGTTACACCATTCACAAATATCACAGAAAATGTGTTACAGAATATAATATATTGTAAAATCTTTTGTGGAGGAGCTGCATGAGTAATAGTTCATTTGTGGATATTACAATGCTTAGTCCAAATTGTAACAGTCCCAGAAATCAGCCAATTCGAAAGATTACGATTCATCATATGGCAGGGATATTAAGTGTACAGCGTTGTGGAGAAATTTTCTCAGATGCAAATCGTCAAGGTTCATCAAACTACGGAATTGATTCAGAAGGAAATGTAGGATTGTATGTTGATGAAGGAAACAGGGCGTGGACATCTTCAAACGCAGAAAATGATAATCAGGCGGTAACCATTGAAGTATCGAATTGTGAATATGGTGGTCAATGGGCAGTATCAGAAAAGGCATATGCAAAGTTAATTGATTTGTGTACGGATATCTGTATGCGAAATGGAATTGATCATCTTGAATATACAGGGGATGCTAGTGGAAATCTTACTATGCATAAGTTTTTTGCTGCGACGATGTGTCCGGGACCATATTTAGAAGCACGTTTCCCGGATATTGCGCAACAGGTTAATGAACGGCTGCAGAAAGGGGAAAATAATGCCAGTTCAATTCGTAATGAAAAGGAGGTGGAGCCGGATATGACACAGGAAGAAAAAGCGTTGTATACACAGTGTACATTTGTAGAATTGTTAGGTCGTCTGGCAGACGAAAATGGTTTGAAAAACTACTGTGCGCAGATACCGGATGATGTGTCGTGGGAGGATGATTTAAGCAGCTATGTAGATGATAATATTCGAGCGTCAGAGGAGTATGCACAGTATCAGCGCCGACAGTATATTGATAAATGTTATCATTTACTGCTTGGCAGAGAACCGGATGAAAATGGTATTCATACGTATATGCAGTATGCCAGATTTCGGGATATTTTTAAAAATATCTATCAATCGGAAGAAGCGCAGCAGTATCGAAATGCTGCAACATAGAGTAAATGTAAGCAAACTGTTATACAAAAAGAGTTTACAGTAACGCAAAAATATAGGTTCTGGTGCGAAAAGATGTTGTAATGTCACAGACAGAAATAAATGATACATTTTTTGGCACTGGAATTCCATTTGTTACTGCTTGAGAAAGCTTGTGTTTTATTGTATGATGAAAATATTCTGAAATAAAGAAAATAGAAAGTTGAGAAATGATGAAAGAGAAAATATATACCATTCCCGTAAATGATGCATTCGATAAAGAAAGCGAATGTCCTGTGTGTTCAATGAAGTATGTATTGGAACAGGAGGCTGTTGCATATGTAATGGGACCGAGTTATATGGAAGATGATATGCGGGCGATGACGGATGAAATGGGATTTTGTGAGAAGCATTTACAGGCTGTATATAATATGGAGAATCGTCTGGGGTTTGCATTGGTAATGAAGACACATTTGGATAAAGTTATCTCAGAAATAGAAAAACGCAGTGTAGAACCGGCAAAGGGAAAGCTGTTTCAGAAAAAGATTGAACGGCCGGAAGTGAATACATATATCGAAGAACTAAATCAGAAATGTTATGTGTGCAACAAGGTATCTGCAACGATGGAGCGTTATCTGGATACGATTTTGTATTTGTATAAGACAGAGGAAGTATTTCGGGAAAAATATCATGCCAGCAAGGGTTTTTGTACAAGTCATTATGCGGATTTGATTGCACGTGGAAATGAGAAGCTGTCAGGAACTGTAAAGACGAATTTTTTGGAGGAAACCCAGCGGTTATATTTGGATAATATGAAACGTGTCAGAGATGATGTGGCGTGGTTTATTAATAAATTTGATTATAAATACGCCAAAGAACCCTGGTACAATGCCAAAGATTCACTTGTCAGGGCAATGACAAAGGATAATTCGATTTTAGAAGAAGAATCATAAGGGTTGATACTTGATGATTGTTAAAAAAATAACAAAATAACAAAAAAATAAGTTGATAAAATTTGGATAATAGCTGTTATGACAGCGATATGTTTATCAATCATAGGATATGAAAGCAAGTACTTTAGAAGGAACGAAAAAGATGCAGATAATACAATCAGGAGAAGATATTTTACTGCGGGATGTAAGAAATTTTGATATTACACAAACATTAGAATGTGGGCAGTGTTTTCATTTTGTGAAACTTGATACACGGGAATATGCGGTAGTGGCGTATCAGCGGTTGCTGCATATCAAACAGACAGAGCAAGAAGTTATATTTTATCATACAACAGAGCAGGAATATGATCAGATATGGAAATCGTATTTTGATTTGGAGCGAGATTATGAGAAGATTCAGCAGATTTTGCTTGCACGGGATGACCGGTTACAGGATGCAATTGGGAAGATGGCAGGCGTTCGTATTTTGCAGCAGGACTTTTTTGAAACATTGATTTCGTTTATTATTTCACAAAATAAGCAGATTCCGCATATCAAACAGATTGTTGCAGCGATTTCGAAGGAATATGGAACGTATTTAGGGGAAATGAATGGACAGGTATTTTATGCATTTCCAACCGTTGCACAACTGTCAGCAGTGTCAGAAGAACAGTTAAGAGCCTGCAAGGTCGGATTTCGTGCGCCTTATATTATGGATGCAGTTGCAAAAGTTGCAGAAGGAGCGATTTCTGAGCAGCAGCTTCAGACACAGTCAGATGAGGTCTGCATGCAGACCTTGCAGCAGATTAAAGGTGTAGGCAGTAAAGTTGCGAACTGCGTGGCACTGTTTGGACTTGCAAAAAGAAGCGCATTTCCTGTGGATGTCTGGATTAAACGTATTATGGAGACATTATATTTTGATGGAAATGAAACGAATGTCAGCACAATAGAACGATTTGCCAAGGAACATTTTGGAAAGCTCGGAGGGTATGCACAACAGTATTTGTTTTATTATGGCAAGACGACGGGAATCGGAGTGAAAAAATAAATGATACTGTTTGATAAGAAAACGAATGAAATAAAGAAATACAGGAAAATATTATCAAACAGAGGATATGACAGGGAATAAAAAGAAAAATACAGAATATATTTAAAATAGCAGTTGACAAATAAAGGTCAGAGTGCTATTTTATTTGTAACGATGTTAGCACTCATACAAAAAGAGTGCTAACAAATACAAATAGAGAATGAAAGGGCTGCCAAGAAACATACATGATGTGACAGCGGAATGGAGGATTATATGAAGTTAGTACCATTAGGAGACAGAGTCGTAATTAAGGCGTTGGTTGCAGAAGAGACAACAAAGTCAGGAATTGTTTTACCGGGACAGGCAAAGGAAAAGCCACAGCAGGCAGAAGTTATTGCAGTAGGACCTGGCGGAATGGTTGATGGCAAGGAAGTTAAGATGCAGGTTAAGGCAGGCGATAAGATTATATATTCAAAGTATTCTGGAACAGAAGTAAAACTTGATGAAGAAGATTTAATCATTGTTAAGCAGTCAGATATTTTGGCAATTATTGAATAATGAAAAAAGAGCAGAATGAATGTTAAAAAATATTCGATGCGTGTTCTTTATGGATAGATGATTAGAGCAAAATAGATTATTAGAATAATAAATGGAGGAAATGAGCATTATGGCAAAAGAAATTAAATATGGTATTGAAGCTAGAAAAGCATTAGAAGAAGGCGTAAACAAGTTAGCAAATACAGTACGTGTAACAATCGGACCTAAGGGAAGAAATGTTGTACTTGATAAGTCTTATGGCGCACCATTAATCACAAACGACGGTGTTACAATTGCAAAGGATATCGAATTAGAAGATGCATTTGAAAATATGGGTGCACAGCTTGTAAAGGAAGTTGCTACAAAGACAAATGATGTGGCAGGTGATGGTACAACAACAGCAACAGTTCTTGCACAGGCAATGATTAATGCAGGTATGAAGAACTTAGCAGCAGGTGCAAACCCTATCGTATTAAGAAGAGGTATGAAGAAGGCTACGGATTGTGCTGTTGAAGCCATTGCAAAGATGAGCCAGAAGGTTAACGGCAAAGATCAGATTGCAAAGGTTGCTTCTATTTCAGCCGGTGATGCAGAAGTAGGTCAGCTTGTTGCAGATGCAATGGAAAAGGTTTCTAACGATGGTGTTATCACAATCGAAGAATCTAAGACAATGAAGACAGAGTTAGACCTTGTTGAAGGTATGCAGTTTGACAGAGGTTATATCTCAGCTTATATGGCGACAGATATGGACAAGATGGAAGCAAATCTTGATAATCCATACATCTTAATTACAGATAAGAAGATTTCAAATATTCAGGAAATCCTTCCAGTATTAGAGCAGATTGTACAAAATGGTGCAAAGTTATTAATTATTGCTGAGGATATCGAAGGGGAAGCTCTTACAACATTAATCGTAAATAAGTTAAGAGGAACATTCAATGTTGTTGGTGTTAAGGCTCCGGGATATGGCGACAGACGTAAGGAAATGTTAAAGGATATTGCAATTCTTACAGGTGGTCAGGTAATTTCAGAAGAACTTGGACTGGAATTAAAGGATACAACAATCGATATGCTCGGTCGTGCTAAGTCTGTTAAGGTTCAGAAGGAAAATACAGTTATCGTTGATGGTGAAGGAAATAAGGAAGATATTGATGCAAGAGTTGCTCAGATTCGTGCACAGCTTGAAGAGACAACATCTGACTTCGATAGAGAAAAGTTACAGGAAAGACTTGCTAAGTTAGCAGGCGGAGTTGCTGTTATCCGTGTTGGTGCTGCGACAGAAACAGAAATGAAAGAAGCAAAACTTCGTATGGAAGATGCATTGAATGCAACAAGAGCAGCCGTTGAAGAAGGTGTTATTTCAGGTGGTGGTTCTGCATATATCCATGCATCTAAGGAAGTTGCAAAACTTGCTGAAACACTTACAGGTGATGAAAAGACTGGTGCAGAAATCATCTTAAAGGCACTCGAAGCTCCATTGTTCCATATCTCAGCAAATGCTGGTCTTGAAGGTGCAGTAATTATCAACAAGGTAAGAGAATCAGAAGTAGGGGTTGGATTCGATGCTTATAACGCAGAATATGTCAACATGATTGAAGCAGGTATCCTTGATCCTGCAAAAGTTACAAGAAGTGCTTTACAGAATGCGACAAGCGTTGCTTCAACACTTCTTACAACAGAATCTGTTGTTGCAAATATTAAGGAAGATGTTCCAGCTATGCCGGCAGGTGGTGCAGGCGGAATGGGAATGATGTAATTCCTGAGTTTAGAAATGGCAAAAATTTAGTCAGTAAAATATAATGAAAAGGCTATCAATATGTGGTATAATCATATTGATAGCTTTTTGCTTTATAAGAAATGGCTTCGTATTTTATAAAATTATAATATTTATTACAACTACAATTTCTGTGTTGTGTGATAAAATAAAACAGACAGGTTATACTGTCATGAAAATAGATAAATAGCAATAGAAGAAAGATGGATATATTTATGGAAAATTTACCGGTAGAACAGATTATTAAGGCGCAGCCGCCAAAGTCATCGTATGCATGGAAGGGCGCGATGATTGTTGCATGTATCTTAGCAGCGACAACCATTCCTACGATGTATGCAGTTGGTGTGATTCTGCTTGCAATTTTAGTAGTGGCAACGATTATTGTATTTCGTTATTTCAATGCAGAATATGAATATTCCCTTGTGGATAATGAATTGACAATTGATAAAATCATGTCAAGATCCATGAGAAGAAGATGTGGAGTATATCAGATTGCAAAGACAACTGTTTTTGCAAAAACAGGGTCACAGGCAGCACTTCGTATGGAATATCAGAAACTTCGTACGGCAGATTATACAGCGAATGAAGGAAAAGAAAATGTAGCTGTTTTATATACACTGAATCAGCAAAATGAACTTGTTCGTATTTTTATTGAGCCGAATGAAAAGATGGTAGAAGCATTTCGTAAGGTCATGAATAAAGATGCATTTCAATATGAATAATATTATAAGGACCTTTTAGATTGTGAGTAAATATAAAGACTCTAAAAGAAATAAAATTGGATAAAAATACAATGTTATTTAAAAAGAATTCAAATTAAAATCAAAACATATATTCGCCTTTTTGCGTATGCAAAAAAAGACAAGTAATTTGTCTTGATTTGTTTGACATTTGGTTTTAATTTTGATATATTATGTAACAATACAAAAAAATAGAAGTGAAATTCTACGAAAAAACAGAAAGCGAGGATACGGTAAAATGGGTAAAATTATTGGTGAAGGAATTACATTTGATGATGTGCTTTTGGTACCACAGTATTCAGAAGTTACACCAAATATGATTGATTTATCAACGAACCTTACAAAGAAAATCAAGTTAAACATTCCACTTATGAGTGCAGGAATGGATACTGTAACAGAGCACAGAATGGCAATTGCAATGGCTAGACAGGGCGGTATCGGTATTATCCATAAGAATATGTCAATCGAAGCACAGGCAGAAGAGGTAGATAAGGTTAAGCGTTCAGAAAATGGCGTAATCACAGATCCATTTTATCTTCACCCGGAGAATACATTAGAAGATGCTAATAATCTCATGGGTAAGTTCAGAATCTCTGGTGTACCAATTACAGATAATGATGGTAAGCTGGTAGGTATTATTACAAACAGAGATTTGAAGTTTGAAGAGGATTTTTCTAAGAAGATTAGTGAGTGCATGACAAGTGAGAATCTCGTAACAGCGCTTGTTGGTACAACATTAGAAGAAGCAAAGACAATTCTTGGCAAAGCAAGAAAGGAAAAACTTCCAATCGTAGATGAGAATTTTAAGTTAAAGGGATTAATCACAATCAAGGATATTGAGAAGCAGATTAAGTATCCTTTATCAGCACATGATGAACAGGGCAGACTTCTTTGTGGTGCTGCAGTAGGTATTACGGCAAATGTTATGGAACGTGTTGATGCTCTTGTAAAGGCGAAAGTTGACTGTATCGTTATTGATTCAGCACATGGTCATTCTAAGAACATTATTGAAACATTAAAGAAGATTAAAGCTGCATATCCGGATCTTCAGGTTATTGCCGGTAATATTGCAACAGGCGAAGCTGCAAAAGCACTTTGCGAAGCAGGCGTAGATGCAGTTAAGGTTGGTATCGGACCTGGATCTATCTGTACAACAAGAGTTGTAGCAGGTATTGGTGTACCACAGGTTACAGCTGTTATGGATGCATATGCAGAAGCAAAGAAATATGGTATTCCGGTCATCGCTGATGGCGGTATCAAGTATTCAGGTGATCTTGTTAAGGCTATCGCAGCAGGTGGTAGCGTATGTATGCTTGGCAGCCTTCTTGCAGGTTGTGATGAAGCACCTGGTACATTTGAATTATTCCAGGGTAGAAAGTATAAAGTATACAGAGGCATGGGTTCTATTGCAGCTATGGAAAATGGCAGCAAGGACAGATACTTCCAGACAAATGCAAAGAAACTTGTTCCAGAAGGTGTAGAAGGACGTGTTGCATACAAGGGACTTGTTGAAGATACCATCTTCCAGTTAATGGGTGGTTTACGTTCAGGTATGGGTTACTGTGGAGCTCCTACAGTACCGGTTCTTCAGGAAACAGGTAAGTTCATTAAGATGTCTTCTGCCGCATTAAGAGAGAGTCATCCACATGATATTCATATCACAAAGGAAGCTCCTAACTACAGTGTAGAAGATAAGTAAGATTTTGGATGTAATTGTTATCATTTACAGATGAATATAGACGTTCTTATGGTTTACATAAGAACGTCTTTTTCATGCTTGTATGTGTTTTTTGGTGCTAGATTTTTTATAACATCAATTTTTAAAACTGTGAAATGTGGAATTAAATGAAATAGGATTATGGTCCTATTTGATAAGAAAAATAGGTGTTTTGGCTTGATATACTGTCAGAATATTAGAAAAGATGAAATAGATTTATAATCAATTGCGTTTTTACTTGCGGAATATACAGAAAGTGTAGTATAATTTTATCATAAAATATCGGGTTTCATAAGGAAGTGTAGAATTCTAGTAATATATAGGTTGGGCAAGTATACTAGACATATGCGAAGTGGAACAGTGTAGTGTGTGAATGGGAAACACAGGCTGCAGACGAACATAAGATTTACATATTTGGGGGACTTGTGGGAAGTACCGGTTGGTTGGTTTGATGCATTCAAGGAGAAGAAATATGAAAGATATGTTGTTCAGTAAGTACATAGCAAAGAATTACATGGGAAACAGCCTGTCAGACAGAGAATTGCGTGTTCTGAAACAGGGAAATATCGATGAATTAGTTGCTACATTTGTTAAAATGAAAAATGAACGGTATGTTCAGCAATTACAATGTGTTCTAAAGAATCTGAGAAGATATATGGGAGATTGCATTGTACTTAATAAAATATCAGTAAGCGAAGATTACAAGGGAGACTTTTTAGGGTGCCAGGTTATGGATGGCGATATGGATGTCTTTTTTGCAATAGAGGGTGATCAGCAGGCGTTATTAGATATTGCGTCAGGTTATGCACAGGAAGAATTTGATACATTTAATGAAGATGCATACGATTCGGTGTGTGAGATGATTAACTGCATTAATGGCGCATTTGCTGTGCAGCTGAGTAATGATGATGTTGAAGTTGCCTTACATCCGCCAGTATTTTATGGGGATATACAGATGAACAGTGATAAGGGATTCTATCTGGTAAATATGGAGGTTCACGGGAAGCCTTTTAATATTGTAATGGCGATTGATGAAAGTGTAGATATAGTTGGAAATGCAAGTGCATAAGAAAAAGAAGTAGCTTTGGACACATAATGGATATTTGCACAGGAGCAAATGAAAAGAAAGGTATGGTTGTTGCTATGGAAAAGATTTTAATTGTAGACGATTCAAAAACATCAAGAAAGTTTTTAAAGAATATGTTAACCGAATCAGGATATGAAGTGGTTGCAGAAGCTGTTGATGGTGTCGATGGTGTCGAAAAATATAAAGAGGTTCATCCGGATATTGTAACTATGGATATTACAATGCCTCATTTGGATGGAATTGATGCAGTATCAGAAATTATGAGAGTTGACCCAAATGCCAAAATTATTATGGTGACAGCAGCAGGTCAGAAGAGTAATGTTGTGGAAGCGCTCAAGCGTGGCGCAGTTGATTTCATTCAGAAGCCTTTTGAGAAAGAAGTTATTGCAGAAGTAATTAAGAAAGTAATGGAAGAAGAATAGATGTATAATTATAAAATGACAGTACAGTATGACGGTGGCAGATATGATGGTTGGCAGAGAATGGGTAAGGATGATTCGTCGAATACCGTTTCTTATAAATTGACAGAGATTCTTCATAAGCTGACAGGAGAACAGGTTGAAATTTTTTGTGGAAGCAGAACAGAAAAAGGCGTTCATGCATATGCACAGACTGCGAATTTTAAGCTGAATACAAGACAGAAAGATTACGAGTTACGTAATTATTTTAACAGATACCTGCCAAGAGACATTGCAGTATTATCTGTTGAAGCGGTAGATGAACGTTTTCACAGTCAGCTCAATGCAAAGAAGCGTGTGTATGAATATCAGTTAGATACGGCTGATATCGCAGATGTATTTGACAGAAAATACTATTATCATACATTTGAGAAAACGGATGTTGATGCGATGCGTACAGCAGCAGATTATTTTATTGGTGAGCATGATTTTCATGCATTTACAACAGCAAAAAAGAGTAAGTCGGTTGTGAAACGTATTGACCGTATTGATATTATTGAAGACGTACAGAATGAGAAACTTGTAATTCGTATTACTGCAAATGACTTTTTACATAACATGGCGAGATTTATGGTAGGAATGTTATTAGACGTAGGAAATGGATTGAAGAAGCCACAGGATGTAGAAAAGGCATTGTCTGGTGACACTGTTCAGATGTCTTTGCCGGCAGAACCGCATGCATTATTTTTAAAAGAAGTTTTATATGAAAATTAACAATATTCCCACAGTCAGTTGGCTGTGGGAATATTTTTGCTTTTTTTTTTATAGGAATTGTGCTATGATAATATGAACCGATTGAAACCAAAAGGAGAAAAATCATGAAAACAGTGATTGAACAGATATCAGAAAAGTTAGAAGCTGCATTTGCAGCATGTGGTTATGATCAGAAATATGCGAAAGTAAGCGTATCAAACAGACCGGATTTGTGCGAATTTCAGTGCAATGGTGCTATGGCAGCAGCAAAGGAGTATCATAAAGCTCCATTTATGATTGCAGATGAAGTTGTTGCACAGCTAAAGCAGGATGAGGATTTTGCGAGTATTGAAAGTGTAAAACCGGGATTTATTAATATTATTGTATCGGGGGCATATCTTGCAGATTATGTCAATACAATGGCAAGAACAGAGAAATTTGGCTTCGAGACAGGAGATGCACCAAAGAATGTCGTTGTAGATTATGGCGGAGCAAATGCAGCAAAACCGTTGCATGTAGGACATTTGCGTTCTGCTGTTATTGGCGAAAGTATTAAACGAATTGAACGTTATGCAGGCAATACAGTAACAGGTGATGTTCATCTTGGAGACTGGGGTCTTCAGATGGGACAGATTATTGAGGAGTTAAGAGATCGTAAGCCGGAACTGCCTTATTTTGATGAAAATTTCAAGGGTGAATATCCGACAGAAGCTCCATTTACCATTGCAGAGTTGGAAGAAATTTATCCGGCGGCAAGTGCAAAGTGTAAGACAGATGATGCTTTTCTTGCACGTGCGCATGCAGCTACATTGAAATTACAGAGCGGAGATCCTGCATGTACAGCAATCTGGAAACATATTATGAATGTATCAAAGGCTGATTTGAAGAAGAATTATGATAATTTAAATGTAACCTTTGATTTATGGAAAGGTGAAAGCGATGCACAGCCATATATTCCGGATATGGTACAGTCTTTTGTTGATCAGGGAATTGCTTATGAAAGTCAGGGGGCACTCGTTGTAGATATTCAGGAGGATACAGATACGAAGGAACTTCCTCCTTGCATCGTAAGAAAGTCAGATGGTGCGGCACTTTACGCAACATCAGATCTTGCGACAATGGTTGAAAGAGAAAAATTATTACATCCGGATACATACATATATCTTGCAGATAAGCGTCAGGAATTACATTTTACACAGGTATTCAGAGTTGCGAAGAAAGCTGGCATTGTAAAGCCGGAAACACAGATGACATTTTTAGGATTCGGTACAATGAACGGAAAAGACGGTAAGCCGTTTAAGACACGTTCCGGTGGTGTTATGCGTTTGGAACATCTCATTGCGGATATTAATGATGCTGTATACAAAAAGATTACAGAAAATAGAACAATGGATGAAGAGGAAGCAAAAAAGACTGCAAAGATTGTAGGTTTGGCTGCGTTAAAATATGGTGATTTGTCCAATCAGGCATCAAAAGATTATGTATTTGATATTGAACGATTTGCTTCTTTTGAGGGAAATACAGGTCCATATATTTTGTATACAATTGTACGTATTAAATCAATTCTGAATAAATATATTGAAAATGGTGGAGATTTAAAAGAGCTTCGTGTGAATTCAGAACAGAGTGCTAGTGAGAAGAGTCTTGAACTTGCACTTGTAAAATTTGCAGAAGTAATTCGTGCTGCATATAAAGATAATGCGCCACATAGAATTTGTCAGTATATTTACGAGATTTCTAATGCATTTAATGGATTTTATCATGATACAAAGATTCTTGCGGAGTCAGATGCATCAAAGCAAAAGGGATATATTGCATTAATTAGTATTACAAAAGCAATCTTAGAACAGTGTATTGAACTGCTTGCAATTGAGTGTCCTGAAAGAATGTAACAGATACAGGAAATAGTATAAGGGAGGAACGGCAGAGACTGTCGTAATAAGAATTATGAAGTTAATATCATTTGCAGTACCATGTTATAATTCAGCTGCATATATGGAAAAATGCATTGATTCCATTCTCATAGGCGGACAGGACGTTGAAATTATTATTGTTGACGATGGTTCAACAAAAGATAATACAGCGCAGATTGCAGACCGTTATGCCAGCAAATATCCGACGATTGTGAAGGTGGTTCATCAAGAAAATGGCGGACATGGGCAGGCAGTGAATACAGGACTTGCACATGCTACAGGTAAGTATTTTAAGGTAGTAGATAGTGATGACTGGGTAGATGCGAAGAGTTATAAAAGAATTTTAACGACACTTAAAAAGTTTGAGCGTTCAGAAGAACCGGATATGGTTATTGCAAATTATGTCTACGAAAAAGTTGGCGCAAAGAGAAAAAAAGTAATTCAGTACGACAATGTGTTTCCACAGGAGCAGATGTTTGGGTGGGATGATATTGGTAAATTTAAAATTGACCAGTACATTCTGATGCATAGTGTGATTTATCGTACAGAATTATTAAAGCAGTGTGGATTACAGCTTCCGAAACATACATTTTATGTTGACAACATTTTTGTTTTTGAACCATTGCCGCAAGTAAAGAAGATGTATTACATAAATACAAACTTTTATCGTTATTTTATTGGAAGAGAAGATCAGTCGGTAAATGAAACGGTAATGATTTCACGTATTGATCAACAGATTCGTGTGACGGAAAGAATGATTGACTCATTTTTAACAGATAATGTTTCAAATCAAAAATGTAGAATGTATATGAGAAATTATCTTCGAATTATGATGGAGGTATCTTCTATTTTTCTGATTATTTCAGGAACAAAAGAGAATCTTCAAAAGAAAAAAGATTTGTGGGCATATGCAAAGAAAGACAAAGAATTATATAGAATGTTACGTTACAGCCTGTTAGGATTTTCTGTAAATATTCCGGGAAAAGTAGGAAGAGGAATTTCTAAGACCGGATATAAAGTGATGAATAAATGGATAGGTTTTAATTAAATAACAGAAAGAAAAAAGAAAACACTTCGGTAAAAGATACAAGGATATGTAACATTATATCTTTTACCGAAGTGCAAATAAACTTATGTGATTGTAAAATGAATGTGTTTTGATATATTTAGAATAATGCCCGACAAGTATTCATATCAATATTCTTTTTGATAAAATCAGGGGCAGCAGCAAGTTGCTCCTTAGACATATCTGCTTTACGAAGCATAAGAAGCATTTGACCTTTTTGAAACATCATATAATAGCCAAATTTATCATAAATTGTTGTAAAGTCAGTCCATTCAAAATGATCCATGCGATTATATTCCGGAATCTCAGCCAAAACACCATTTTCCATTAGTGTAATTGTACAAGGAGCAGATTCGGCGGGGTCCCGGTGTTTTAAATGATAAGAAACACTGTTGCGGAACTGAAAACCAAAAATATAGAGCGGATATGCCCAACATGCAGCATAAATAACAGCAAGATACGTTGTGATATATCCCATGCTCATAGCAATTATTGAAATAATAGCGGGAATCCATGTGAGAATCAGTTCAATCGGGTTTCGAATAAAACGGTTCCAAAAAACAATACGCTGATACTCTTTTCCACTTGCTTTCAGAGTGGTGTCATATTTAATATAATCCATAAAAATCTCCAATCAAAATCAATATTCTAAAAATTACTAAGTAAACAATATCATAACACGCAAACTCCTTGAATACAAGAATATGTTTATTCCAAAATAAATATTTCCAAAATCCCTCAAATAAGGTATAATATAATGAATGAAGGTAAAAATAAGCGGCTGCGAAGCAGCGTGGTAACTATTGGGGGCATATTTTGGAGAAGAGCAGTTTAAGGGAAAAACTACTGGCAGAAATTGTAGAACTGTTAGAAGATGCAGGTGGATTTACAGAAGTTACGCAATTAATTGTTGATAAAGTTGCAGAATATTTACAAATGACGCATGTATGTGTTATCCAAATTAATCAGGAACGTAAGCGACTGATTAAAATTGTAGATTGGAAGCATGAGGGTGCATTGGATTTATTGATTGATGGCATGGTGTATAAAGACTTTGCTTTAGTGGATGATGAAATTTGCATTGCACATCAGTGTGAAGATATGACGGAGCAACGACAGAATCAGATGAAAGAATATGGAATTTGTACAAGTATTACGGTTCCGATTTATATTAATGATCAGGTTGCGATGTATTTGGCTGCATTTGATTTGGAAAAGACAATACAGTTTGATGAACATGACATTCAGTTTTTAAATATTTCAGGAAAAGTGATTCAGAATGTTGCACAGAAGAAAGTAACAAAGAATTCATTATTATCGTCTTATGAAGTATTGAAAGAAATTCTGAGCAGTATTGGTTCCGGAATTATTGTATGCAGTGCACAGGATGGATCCATTCTTTTTGAAAATGATATAGCAAAAACATCACAGGAAGTCAGAAGAACGATTAAAGATAGTATTGAAAGATTTTTTGGAGCAAAGTCAAATCAAAAAGCATATTCTCTTTTAGAACATTATGATTCTATTTCCGGACTGTGGTTTGAAGTGAAATTTTCAGATCTTACATGGATTGATGGAAGCAAGGCGTTAGTGTGTACCGCACATGATGTTACGCAGAAGAAGAAAAATCAACAAAGAATAGAGTATCAGGCAAATAATGATTTCCTGACGGGATTATATAATCGTATGAAATGTGAACAGGATGTTCCAAAAGAAATTGAAAAGGCGATTATAGAAGAAGGAAAGGGCGCAATTCTATTTATTGATTTGGATGACTTTAAACATATTAATGACGGTTTAGGACATCAGTATGGAGACATTTTGTTGCAGCAAATTGCAGCAGGATTGCAGAGCCTGTATGGAATTAAAGGACATTGCTATCGTATGGGTGGTGATGAATTTATTGTTGTTATAGATACGGATAATTACAAAAATCTGGACAAGACAATTAAAAATATTATTGAGATGTTTAACAGTCCGTGGTATTTAATGGAAACAGAATATTACTGTACGATGAGTATGGGAGTTGCGGTATTTCCGGATGATAGTGCAGACTGTGATGAATTAATTCGTATGGCTGATATTGCAATGTATGATGCAAAGAAGTCTGGTAAGAATCGTTATGGATATTATGACAGAAGCCGAAGCAATAATACAGGTAAGCGTCTGGATATTGAAAATAGTATGCGTCAGGCAATTGCATCGCAGATTGACGAATTTGTGGTATTCTATCAGCCGGTTATGGATGTTCATACGAATCAGTTTGTATCCTGTGAAGCATTGGTACGATGGAACAGTGCAGCTTTGGGATTTTTAGGACCGGGTGAATTTATTCCGTTGGCAGAATATTTAGGTCTGATAACATCTATAGGCGATTATGTCTTAGAGGAGGCATGCAAACAGTGTAAATATTGGAATGAACATGGCTATCCGGATTTTCGTATCAATGTCAATTTATCGGTTGTTCAGTTGCTGCAAAAGGATGTTGTAGGAAATATTTCCTCTATTCTTACAAAGACAGGGGTAAATCCAAAAAATATTGTATTAGAGATTACCGAGTCATTTGCAATTAATGACATGGACAGGGTGCTGAATATTATCGGTGGAATTAAGGCGTTAGGCCCACTTATAGCACTGGATGATTTTGGTACAGGATATTCATCATTGAATTATATTAAGCAGCTGCCATTGGATTTGATTAAGGTAGATAAAACATTTATTGATGATATAATTGATGATGAATATGCACAGGCATTTATTAAGCTGATTGTTGATTTGTCAAAGACAATTGGAACAAAGATTGTTGTCGAAGGTGTAGAAAAAGAAGAACAGTATTATTTGCTCAAAGAGTTAGGAGTAAATTATATACAGGGTTATTTGTTTGGTAAGCCGCTTTCGAGTGTGGAATTCGAACAGATTAATTTACAAGGTTTAACGAGGGATTAAATAGGATAAATAGCAGAGAAGATGTCTGCAGATTGGAGAAAGTATGAAAACATTAATTCAGAACGGAAGGGTATTAGACCCTGCAAGCAACACAGATGCCATTAGAGATATTCTTGTAGAAGATGGTGTAATCAGTAAGGTGGAAGAACATATTACGGAAGAGGCAGACAGCGTGATTGATGCTGCAGGCTGTTATGTTATGCCGGGACTGATTGATTTGCATGTTCATTTTAGAGAGCCGGGTTTTGAACACAAAGAAACAATTCGTACAGGAGCAAGAGCAGCAGCGAGAGGTGGATTTACAACAGTATGTGCAATGCCAAATACGAAGCCCGTTATTGACAGCGTCGAGATGGTGAAGATGGTTATTGACAAAGCAAAAGAAGTAACGGATATTCATGTTCTGCCAATTGCAGCGATTACAGCAGGTCAGGATGGAGAATATATTACAGATTTTGAGAAATTGTATGCAAATGGAGCAATTGCGGTTAGTGAAGATGGGAAGTCTGTTATGAATGCGAGAGTTGCACGTCAGGCGATGCGTCTTGCGGCAGATGTTGGAATTCCTGTATTTGCACATTGTGAAGATAAGAATCTTGTAGCAAGAGGCGTTATGAATGCCGGTAACAGAGCAAAGGAATTAGGCTTCTACGGTATTATGAATGCAGTGGAAGATACAATTGTAGCAAGAGATATTCTTCTTGCAAAAAATACAGGTGCACAGTTACATCTATGCCATTGTTCAACAGAAGACAGTGTGAAGATGGTACGTCTTGCAAAAGAAGAAGGATTAAATGTAACAGCAGAAGTTACACCACATCATTTCACATTGACAGAAGATGCAATCACAGAAGATGATGCGAATTATAAGATGAATCCGCCACTTCGTACACAGAAGGATGTAGATACATTAAAAGAAGGCTTAAAAGACGGTACAATGGATGTGATTTCGACAGACCATGCACCACATCATAAGACAGAGAAGGAACGTTCATTTACAGAAGCTCCATTTGGTATTACAGGCTTAGAGACATCTGTATGTCTGACAATAACAGAACTTGTTGATAAGGGCGTGCTTACTCCATTACAGATGGCAGAACGTATGAGTTATAAGCCAGCTCAGATTATTCATATTGATAAGGGAACATTATTACCGGGAAAGGAAGCAGATATTACAATTATCAATCCAAATGATGAATATGAAATCGACAGCAGATTATTTGCTTCTATGGGGAAAAACACGCCATTTGACGGTAAGAAGGTAAAAGGCAGAGTTGTATATACAATCGTAGGCGGTAAAATTGTATATTCTTATCGTCCGGGAAGTGAAGTTATCGTAGATAAGGATGTTCCAAAACTTCCATAATATTCAAAAAATGGATTGGCCAAACGTGTTTGGATACAGAATTGGTATATGCCGGTAAATCATATAAACTTTGAAAAAAGCATTGCAAGTACCGAAAAAGACAGGTACAATACATTAGATTGTAAAAATAAAAGAGTATGCAAGAGTGAATGAACTTTGCACGGAAAGGATTACACATGATTAACAAATTAGTTGCAAAAATTAAACAGCAGGATGCTCCAATTGTTGTTGGATTAGATCCAATGTTAAAGTATGTTCCGCAACATTTACAGGATGCAGCATTTGAGGAATATGGCGAGACATTAAAGGGAGCGGCAGAAGCAATCTGGCAGTATAATAAGGCAATTATTGATAATATTTATGACATTGTTCCGGCTGTAAAGCCACAGATTGCCATGTATGAGCAGTTTGGTATTGAAGGATTACAGGCGTTTAAGAAGACCGTTGATTATTGTCATGAGAAGGATATGGTTGTAATCGGTGATGTAAAACGTGGTGATATTGGTTCAACATCAGAAGCATATGCAGTAGCACATTTGGGTAAAGTTCAGGTAGGTTCTAAGCAGATTACTCCATTTGACGAGGATTTTGCAACAGTGAATCCATATCTTGGTTCAGACGGAATCGTACCATTTACAAAGGTTTGCAAAGAAGAAAAGAAGGGAATCTTTATTCTTGTTAAGACATCAAATCCATCCAGTGGAGAGTTTCAGGACAGATTAATTGATGGTAAGCCACTTTATGAGCATGTTGGTGCAAAGGTAGATGAATGGGGCAGAGAATGTATGGGAGATGATTACAGCTATGTAGGAGCTGTTGTAGGTGCTACATATCCGGAAATGGGTGCGGCACTTCGTAAGATTATGCCAAAGGCCTATATTCTTGTGCCGGGTTATGGTGCACAGGGTGGAACAGGGAAAGACCTTGTGAACTTCTTTAACAAAGATGGATTAGGTGCAATTGTAAATAGTTCAAGAGGAATTATTGCAGCATATAAGAAGGAAGAATATGCAAAGTTCGGTGAAAAGAATTTCGCAGAGGCTTCCAGACAGGCAGCATTAGATATGATTGCAGATATTAATGGTGCATTAGGTAAATAATTGAGAATGATTTAGAGAAGCTGATATAAATGTTTGGTGAACGTTAAAAAGGCTTATAGTGTGCAGTATAAAGAATAGAATGGATTAAAAAAGGTGTATCTTGCAGCAAAGGTACACCTTTCTGATAGAATGAGAAAGGAAAGAATTATGGCATATAGAGAACATGCAAAGATTGTAAAAGCAAACTGTCTTGCAACAGGTGTCTATGAAATCTGGTTTGAAACAGAACAGATTGCAAAAGAAGCAAAACCGGGACAATTCATATCTGTATATTCAAATGATACAGCAAGATTACTTCCAAGACCAATTAGTATTTGTCGAATTGAAGGCAATCAGGTGCGCATCGTATATCGTGTTGTTGGAAAAGGAACAGACGAATTTTCAAAGATGCAGGTCGGAGAGTACTTAAATATTCAGGGACCACTTGGGAATGGTTATGAGATTGATAAGATTTTATCAAAGGTTCAGCCAAATGCAGAAGGTAAGAAAAAGGCGATTCTGTTTGGCGGTGGTATTGGCGTACCTCCAATGTTAGAACTGGCAAAGCAGCTTCCGTGTGACTGCGAAGTTGTATTAGGCTATCGTAACGATGAATTGTTCTTGAAGAATGAGTTCGATGAAGTGGCGCACGTAACCGTTGCAACAGAAGATGGCAGTGTTGGAACAAAAGGAAATGTATTAGATGCAGTTCGTGCATGTAATATTACAGGGGATGTCATTTTTGCCTGCGGTCCAATGCCGATGCTTCGTGCAATTAAAGCATATGCTGCTGAACAGGGAGTTGATGCATATATTTCATTAGAAGAAAAGATGGCTTGTGGCGTAGGTGCCTGTCTTGCATGTGTATGTAAGACAAAAGAAAAGGATGAACATTCACAGGTTCACAACACAAGAATCTGTAAAGAAGGACCAGTATTTGATGCGAAGGAGGTAGAAATCTAATGGCAAACTTATCAGTAGAAATTGCAGGAGTCACACTAAAGAATCCGGTTATGCCAGCCTCCGGTACATTTGGTTCAGGGATGGAATACAGCGAATATGTGGATTTGAACAGATTGGGCGCTGTGGTTACAAAGGGCGTGGCAAATGTTCCGTGGCCGGGCAATCCGACACCTAGAATTGCAGAAACACATAGTGGAATGATGAATGCAATCGGCTTACAGAATCCGGGACTTGATACATTTATCAAGCGTGATATTCCATTTTTAAAGAAATATGATACAAAGATTATTGTAAATGTATGTGGAAAATCCGAAGAGGATTATGTAGATGCAGTGGAAAAGTTAGCAGACCAACCGGTTGATTTATTAGAAATCAATATTTCCTGTCCAAATGTGAAGGAAGGCGGTATCGCATTCGGTCAGGTTCCGGCATCCGCAGAACATATTACAAAGGCAATCAAAAAGGTTGCAAAGCAGCCGGTTATTATGAAGCTGAGTCCAAATGTAACAAGTATCGCAGAGATGGCAAAGGCTGTCGAAGCAGGTGGCGCAGATGCAATCTCTCTTATTAATACATTGACAGGAATGAAGATTGATGTGAATCGCCGTACTTTCGCCGTGGCGAATAAGACAGCGGGTGTATCTGGGCCTGCAATTAAACCGATTGCAGTTCGTATGGTATATGAGGCAGCGCATGCAGTGAACCTTCCGATTATTGGTATGGGTGGAATTGCCTGTGCAGAAGATGCACTGGAATTCATTATGGCAGGTGCGACAGCGGTATCTGTCGGAACATCTAATTTCCACAATCCGATGACGATGATTGAAGTGATTGATGGAATTGAAGCATATATGAACCGCAATGGCGTGAAGGATATTCATGAGTTGATTGGATGTGTGGAATAGAACCAATCATAGAAGTACAATCATATCATCAAATAATATAGACAGGAATGAAATGTAGATATTTCATTCCTGTTTTTTATCGTCGTTGTTTTCTATATATTTTGATATTATGTTATATATAACACTTGCACTTGAAAAAATATTGTGTTACTATATGGATATAGAATTCTATTAGTATATAAAATAAACAATCTTTTATATTTGCGAAATGCAAATGTATCTATTTGTGGTAGAAAATGTGTTTGAATTTTCAATAGATTTGGAAGATACAAACAATTGCTGCAAAATAAATTTCCAACAGAATGAAAAGAATAAATCTTGAAACATATACAGGAGAAGAATATGGTAAATAAAAATGCATGGGATAAAACGATGCAAAGCATTGATGAAATTATTGATGGAATGTCATTAATGGATGATGATTTGTTTGGTTTGGTGTTTGATGGAAATATTTCGGCAACGCAGATACTTGTTCAGACAATTTTGAATCGTACATACTTAAAAATTATTAGAGCAGAGGGACAGAAGGAGTTGAGAAATCCAGAAATAGAGGGGCGAAAAATTAGGTTAGATATACTTGCACAGGATAATAAAGGGCGTTATTATAATTGTGAGGTACAAAGAAAGAGCGATGGAGCACATCCAAAACGTGCAAGATATCACAGCAGCATGATAGATGCAAGAATGTTATATAAAGGGCAAAAATTTACAGAATTAAATGAGTCTTATGTAATTTTTATAACAGAAAAGGATTATTTCAAAGGAGGCAGAGCGGTTTATACGGTCGATCGTCATTTGAAAGAGATGGATAAAGCGTTTGAAGATGGCTCACATATTATCTATGTGAATGGAAGTTATATAGGTGATGATGCAATCGGAGCATTATTGAAGGACTTCCGTTGCACAAATCCAGAGGATATCCAGAATGATACACTTGCGCAGAGCGTAAAATATTATAAAGAAGATGAAGGAGGTCGAGAAATTATGTGTGAAAGTGTAGAGAGATATGCACAACAGTATGCAACAATAAAAGCAATACAGACAATGATAGAAACAAGCGTAGAATTAGGTGCGGATAAAGAAAAAACAATAGAAATCTTAAAAAGAAAGTTCAATTTAACGGAAGAAGAAGCGCAGCAGGCATATGACCAATATACATCGGTGATGATATAGCATACTTACAAAGTAATTGAAAGCACTAGGTATTTATGGTAGTATATAAATACTGGGTGCTTTTGCTATTATGATATAAAATAGTTTGGGTACGAATCAGCTGTAGGGAATACAGTGAAAGGAAAATAATGGAATTGTTTCGAATCAGGAGGATGCAAGATGGAAACTTACAAGCAGGAATTTATTGATTTTATGGTAGATAGTGAAGTGTTACGTTTTGGTGAATTTACATTAAAGAGTGGTAGAAAGTCTCCATTCTTTATGAATGCAGGTGGATATGTAACAGGTTCGCAGTTAAAGAAGTTAGGCGAATATTATGCAAAGGCAATCCATGATAAGTATGGCGATGATTTTGATGTATTGTTCGGACCAGCTTATAAAGGAATTCCAATCTCTGTTGTAACGGCAATTGCTTATAGTGAATTATATGGTAAGGAAGTAAGATACTGCTCAGACCGTAAGGAAGAAAAAGATCATGGAGCAGATAAGGGCAGTTTTCTTGGAAGTAAGTTACAGGACGGCGACCGTGTGATTATGATTGAAGATGTTACAACATCTGGTAAATCCATGGAAGAAACAGTACCGAAAGTAAGAGGCGCAGCAGATGTAACAATCGTTGGTCTTATGGTTTCATTAAATAGAATGGAAGTAGGTCTTGGTGGTAAAGTAAGTGCTTTGGATGAGATTAAAGAACGTTACGGATTTGAGACAAATGCTATCGTATCTATGGCAGATGTTGTAGAGCATCTTTACAATAAGCCTTGCAATGGAGAAGTTGTGATTGATGATCAGATTAAAGCTGCAATTGATACATACTATAATGAATATGGCGTAAAGTAATTTTTTGTAAAATTTTCATAGTAATATTATTTATATCACAGTGTAATTAGCAGCTGAATATTTAAAGAAAGAGTGGGAAAAGATATGGACGAGAAGTTGTATAAGAAATTAAAGTCAGTAGGTGCATGGAATTTGGTATGTGGAATTCTTTCCATTGTTGTCGGATTAACAACGGGAATTTTGTTAATTGTTAGTGGTGGAAGACTTCTTTCACATAAGTCAGAAACGTTATTCTAGAATAAAATACAGGCATAGGAGAGTAAAATGAAAAGGAAAATTCGAAGAGGCGTAGGCTGGTGTATGTTTGTGGTATACATCGCAGCACTCCTCTATGTCATGTTTTTTTCAGAAGATTTAGGAAGAACAGGGGCGGCAAGAACATATCGGTATAATTTGGTACTGTTTAAGGAGATTAAACGATTTATTTATAATTATCAGAATCTTGGTCTGATGGCAGTATTATTAAATGTAGCAGGAAATATTCTGGTATTTATGCCATTTGGATTTATGTTGCCAATCCTAACTTCCTATAAAGGAAAATTTGTTTCAGCATTGTTTGGAACGTTTGCATTAAGTCTGTTTATTGAAACAACCCAGCTTATTTTCAGAGTTGGTTGCTTTGATGTAGATGATTTGCTGCTTAATACAGTAGGCGGTGTACTTGGGTATATTGTATATGCAATTCGGCGTATGTATCTGAAACACAAGTATAAGAGAAAATAGCTTACACTGGTATTTTCGTTTTAAACATATGGATGGAGAATAGAATGAAATTATTTAATAAATATAAGTTTTCAGACAAAGGACAGACATTAGGCGGAATTCTTTCAGTATTGATGGGGATTGCGTCCATAGCAATATTTTGCTATGGGATATATCTGTCCTTTTTGGCACATGGAAATGCAGGTTTAGAAGTGGGAAGTATTGGGTTACTTAGCCTGATGTTGTCTGTTATGGGAACCTTTTTAGGTTTAATTAGCTTTAAGGAACGTGATAAGTTCTATACATTATCTAAGGTAGGTTCACTGATGTGTGGAATTTTTACGGTTCTTTTGATTTCAATTTGTTTTTTAAGTATATAGGAGGTTGTTTGTGATAGAAGATAATTTGATGGAACGCTATGAATTAACATTTGCGCGAATTGCACAGATACAGCAGGATAAGAGTATTACGGATGAGGCATTTGCAGATTATTTTCGTCAGACAGCCTCATTTATGATGCAAATAAAAAATATATCTGAACAAATCGGTGCAGGTGTGTTAGATAAGATGTCACTAAAAGAGTTACAACATCAAAATGCAGTGTTATATGAGGATGTTATCGCAGTTAATTATGATACAAGTTATGCGAATCCGGATTATGCGTGTGCGCGCCTGGGTCTTGATTATGGACGCTTGTTATCATTTCTTTATGTGGAGATTCGTGGAATTATCGTGTATGCATATGAGCAAAATATTACCCGGATGGTACCGCTTGCAGAGTTGTTTGTAGAGGTGTATTGTGCATTTACGGATGCAGTACAAGATGAGCAGGAACTTCCGCCATACGAATCAGTCAAGGATATTATCTACTGGTATATAAGCGATTACAGTGATGATGCCATTGAGCGCAGAACAGAAGAAATGTTATTGCCGGAATATAATTTTGCAACAAAAATCATTATGGAAAGTGATTTGTCAGATATCCGTTATTTATATCGGTTTGGTGAATATATTACTGAAAATGAGATTCAGACGGCACAATATTTGAATGGATGTTCGCAGGAAGCAATAGAGCAGATGGCACGTACCTTTACAGAAGGATATCGAATCGGCTTTGTTCTTGGAAATAAGGATTTGTCAAAGAAAAAGACAGTGAATATCCGTTATAGTATTGGCTTTGAACGTCTTGTTCGAGAAGAAATTCGTCAGTTTGAGCAAATGGGATTAAAACCGACGATTTATCGAGCTGCAATAGACAGTATTAATAAGAGAATGCATATTAAGATAGGTTATTTTTCAACAAGTCCGAATAAACAGATGGAGTACGACCATCGTTTTGACAATGCATTGTATTTAGATGCGGCATTTATTCAGAGAAAATTAGGAGCACTGAAACTTGCTTACGAAAAGAATAAAGAAATGGCAGCAGTGTTTGCAGGTCCTGCAGTAATGGAAATCTTTGGAGAGACACCATTTGAGCCGGTTGATAAGCAGACAAGTCTGCACTTGGATGAAAAGCAGCAGAAATTATCCGTAAAATATAGCAGAGAATCAACAGAAATTATTAATACGTACATTAAAGGTGAGGAACGTAGTTTTACGATTATTGCATATCCGATTCCAGAAATTGGCAAGGATTATGAGAAAATATTTGATGAAACCGTTCGAATTAATACGTTAGATTATGAGCAGTATAAGGTGATTCAGCAGAATATCATTGATGCCTTAGATGGTGCAGAGTATGTTCAGGTATTGGGTACGAATGGAAATACAACGGATATGCGAGTACAGATTATGCCAATTGAAGATACGAAGACACAGACGGTTTTTGAAAATTGTCTGGCAGATGTAAATATTCCGTTAGGAGAAGTATTTACATCACCGGTATTAACAGGAACAACAGGAAGATTAAATGTCAGTCAGGTCTATTTAAACGATTTGAAATTCAAGAATCTGACAGTTGAGTTTCAAGATGGAAAAGTAACAAATTATATTTGTGAAAACTTTGACGATATAGAGAAGAATAAAGCGTTTTTCAAGGAAAATGTCTTATATAATCATGATACGCTTCCACTTGGCGAATTTGCAATCGGAACAAATACCACAGCATATGTCATGGCAAATAAATATGACATTGTCTATAAGCTGCCGATTTTGATTGTTGAAAAGATGGGACCACATTTTGCAATTGGCGATACGTGTTATTCTCATTCGGAGGATGTAAAAGTGTATAATCCGAACGGAAAAGAGATTATTTCGAGAGATAATGAGGTATCCATTCTTCGAAAAACAGAACCGGACAAGGCGTATTTTGGCTGTCATACAGATATTACAATTCCTTATGATGAGATTGGAAGTATTACGGCAGTTCACCCAGATGGAACAAGAATCACAATTATTGAAAATGGAAGATTTGTATTGGAAGGCTGTGAGGCATTGAATGAACCATTTGAGGCAGAGTAAGGATTTATAGAAATAGATTTTGAATATAGATGTTTGAAAATATATTAACAAATAGTAATATATTCTTTCCATATTTATGCGAAAATCGAGATTTATAAACAAAAACTATGGAAATAACAGGTTGACGGAAAATACAAAACAAAGTACAATAAAATGTGTTCTGTTTATTGAGCGGAATATGAAAAAGTATACAAAGCAAAAGGCAGGTAGAACCTGCGAGATGGAGGAAGAAATGGCAAAAGTAGGAATCGTAATGGGCAGCGACTCAGATATGCCGATTATGTCTAAGGCAGCAGATATTCTTGAAGAACTTGGAATATCTTATGAAATGACAATTATTTCAGCACACAGAGAGCCGGATGTATTTTTTGAGTATGCAAGTACAGCGGAAGAAAAGGGCTTTCAGGTGATTATCGCCGGTGCAGGTATGGCAGCACATTTACCGGGTATGTGTGCAGCAATATTCCCAATGCCAGTTATTGGTATTCCGATGCATACAACATCACTTGGTGGCAGAGATTCATTATATTCAATTGTTCAGATGCCATCCGGTATTCCGGTTGCGACAGTTGCAATTAATGGTGGTGCAAATGCAGGACTTTTGGCAGCAAAGATTCTTGCAACATCAGATGCAGATTTGCTTGCACGTTTAAAGAACTATACGAAGTCTTTGAAAGAAAGCGTTCAGAAGAAGGATGCGCATCTTCAGGAAGTCGGATATAAGAAATATATGGAAGAAAAGAACAAATAAATTATTTAATAAGGATAGAGGAGAAATTAAAATGGATTACAAAAAGGCTGGAGTAGATATTGAAGCAGGTTATAAGTCAGTTGAATTAATGAAAGAACATGTTGCAAAGACAATGAGACCAGAGGTTCTTACAAATCTTGGCGGATTCTCAGGTGCATTTTCTATGGAAAAATTCAAAGATATGGAGAAGCCTACATTAGTATCAGGTACTGATGGTGTTGGAACAAAGTTAAAGTTAGCATTTACAATGAATAAAAATGATACAGTAGGTATCGACTGTGTAGCTATGTGTGTCAATGATATTGCATGTGCAGGTGGTGAACCATTATTCTTCTTAGACTACATTGCCTGTGGTAAGAATGAACCGGAAAAGATTGCAGATATCGTTAAGGGTGTAGCAGAAGGATGTTTACAGTCTGAATGTGCATTAATTGGTGGTGAGACAGCAGAAATGCCAGGTTTCTATCCGGTTGATGAATATGATCTTGCTGGTTTTGCAGTTGGTGTTGTAGATGAAAAGGATTTGATTACAGGTAAGGATATTAAGCCGGGAGATACATTAATCGGTATCGCTTCAAGTGGTGTTCACAGTAACGGTTTCTCACTTGTAAGAAGCGTATTTACAATTACAGAAGAGTCTTTAAATACATATTATGATTCACTTGGAACAACACTTGGTGAAGCATTACTTGCACCTACAAAGATTTATGTTAAGACATTAAAGGAAGTTAAGAACGCAGGTGTTCGCATTAAGGGATGCAGCCATGTAACAGGTGGTGGATTCTATGAAAATATTCCTAGAATGTTGCCAGATGGTGTACGTGCAGTTGTTAAGAAGGACAGCTATGAAGTACCAGCAATCTTTAAGATGCTTCAGGAAGATGGCGAAATCGAAGAAAAGATGATGTACAATACATTTAACATGGGTATTGGTATGGTACTTGCAGTAGACCCGGCTGATGCTGATAAGGTATTAGCAGCAGTTGAAAAAGCTGGTGAAAAGGGTTATGTAATCGGTGCTGTAGAAGCAGGTGAGAAGGGAGTAACAGTATGCTAAGAGTTGCTGTTATGGTATCTGGAGGCGGAACAAACCTTCAGGCAATCATTGATGCGGTTAAAGATGGTACCATTACAAATGCAGAGCTTGTCGGAGTCATCAGCAATAATGCAGATGCATATGCATTGACACGTGCCAGAGAAAATGGCATTGAAGCAATTTGTGTTTCTCCAAAAGATTATGAGAATCGTGAAATCTTTAACGATGCATTATTGGACAAGGTAAATGAATTAAAGCCGGATTTGATTGTACTTGCAGGTTTCTTAGTAAAGATTCCGGAGAAAATGGTACATGCATACAGTCACCGCATTATTAATATTCATCCTTCTCTGATTCCTTCATTTTGTGGTGTGGGATTTTATGGACTTCATGTTCATGAAGCTGCACTTAAAAAAGGTGTTAAAGTAACGGGTGCGACAGTGCATTATGTTGATGAAGGTATGGATACAGGAGAGATTATTTATCAGAAGGCTGTAGAAGTCTTAGATGGAGATACACCAGAAGTTTTACAGCGCAGAGTTATGGAACAGGCAGAATGGAAATTGCTTCCGGCAGCCATTAACATGATTGCAAACAAATAAGATAATCTGATTAGGAAGAGGAGATTCATAAATGAAAGTACTTGTAGTAGGAAGCGGCGGACGTGAACATGCGATTTGTTGGAAGATTGCACAGAGTCCTAAGGTAGATAAGATTTATTGTGCACCGGGAAATGCAGGTATTGCTGAGGTTGCAGAATGTATAGATATTAAAGCAATGGAATTTGATAAACTTGTTGCATTTGCAAAAAACAATGCGATTGATTTAACCGTAGTTGGTATGGATGATCCATTGGTTGGCGGTATTGTTGATGTATTTGAAGCAGAAGGATTGCGTGTATTCGGACCTAGAAAGAACGCTGCTATTTTAGAGGGTTCTAAGGCATTTTCAAAGGATTTAATGAAGAAATATAACATTCCAACAGCTGCGTATGAAACATTTACATCAGCGGAAGATGCAAAGACATATTTAGAGACAGCAAAGTATCCGATTGTTTTAAAGGCAGATGGATTGGCACTCGGTAAGGGTGTATTAATCTGTATGACAAAAGAAGAAGCAATGGACGGCGTACAGGAACTGATGACAGATAAGAAGTTCGGCGCAGCCGGTAATACAATTGTTATTGAAGAATTTATGACTGGTAGAGAAATTTCTGTATTGTCCTTTGTTGATGGTAATTCAATTCAGATTATGTCATCAGCACAGGATCATAAGAGAGCATTAGATGGAGATCAGGGATTGAATACAGGTGGAATGGGTAACTTCTCACCGAGTCCGTTCTATACAGATGAAGTAGATGCTTTCTGTAAGAAGTATATTTATCAGGCAACAGTTGATGCAATGAAGGCAGAAGGCAGAGAATTCAAAGGTGTAATTTTCTTTGGTTTGATGCTTACAGAAGACGGTCCAAAGGTATTGGAATACAATGCCAGATTTGGTGATCCGGAAGCACAGGTTGTTCTTCCAAGAATGAAGAATGATATTATTGATGTTTTCGAAGCATGTATTGACGGAACATTAGATCAGATTGATTTACAGTTTGAAGATAATGCTTGTGTTTGTGTTGTATTGGCATCTGATGGATATCCTGTTGAATATGAAAAAGGATTTGAAATTTATGGTGCAGAAAACTTCAAGAATAAAGAAGGATATTATTTATTCCATGCCGGTACAAAGTTTAATGAAGAAGGCAAAGTTGTAACGAATGGTGGACGTGTTCTCGGAGTAACAGCACTTGGAAAGACTTTAAAGGAAGCACGTGCCAATGCCTATGAAGCAACGGAATGGGTTGGATTTGAAAATAAGTACATGAGACATGACATTGGAAAGGCTATCGATGAAGCGTAATATATTAATAAAAGCAATTACAGCGGTTGTATTTGCGGCAGGATTAATATTACTTCCGATGAAAAGTGACAGCCAGCTTCGTAAGAGTGCCGGACTTGAAATGGAAGTTCGGGCAGAAGGCTATGAAGATATGGTTGGGCAGTATGTAACAGATTTTAGTAATTTGGATTTTTATAATCTTACACCACCGTCATATAATACATATTATCCGTGGGAATGTGTCTGGTATGCTTGCGGTCGTGCGGAAGAAAAGGCAGGAAAAAGAATTCCTGAAATTCGTGGACTTGGAAATGGTGCTGAATGGTATGAGAATACATCATTAGAGACAGGAAGACAGATTCGAAGTAATTCAGTATTATGCTATGGAAAGAGAGCTGGTAATTCTTATGGACATGTTATATTTATTGAACAGGTTGTAGGAGATACCGTCTATTATACAGAAGCAAATACAGATGGTGGCATTTCAGACTCAGAACGTTCACCGAGTGATGGCAAGTTGAAGGTGTCAACAGTAGATCGATTGGAAGCTCCGGCTCGTTTTCAGGGATATATTTATCTTGATAAATATATTAATGGAGAATTATTAATTGGCGATGATGGAGAATGGCATTTTTATAAAGATGGTAAAATTAATACCGATTATACAGGTGTTGCCTATAATACGAATGGATGTTGGTATGTTGTCAATGGAGAAGTTGATTGGGATGCCAATGGAATGATTTATACAGATAATCATTGGATATATTGTGTCAATGGATATGTGCTGACGGATGCGACTGGTCTTGCAGAAAATGAAGAAGGCTGGTGGTATTTTGAAAATGGAAGCATTAATTATCATTATACAGGACTGGCATGCAATGAATATGGCTGGTGGAGAATCAAGAATGGCAAAGTTGATTTCAGCTATGATGGATTATGCAGAAATGCATATGGTAACTGGGCAGTATTCGGTGGAAGAGTTTGTTTTGAACTGAATGGTCTTGTTTATATTAACAAAGGTTGGTATAAAATAGATGGAGGAGCTGTTGATTCGACATTTTCGGGACTGGCATGCAATGAATATGGTTGGTGGAAAGTCCGAAAAGGTAAAGTAGATTTTAACTTCTCTGGCTTAGAAGAAAATGAATATGGTGTATGGAAAGTATTAGATGGTGGCGTTGATTTTGGATTCTCTGGAACAACATATTACCGTGGTAAGAAGTATACCGTTGAAAATGGACGTGTAATTGTCTAATATTTAATACATCAAAATAATAAAAATAAGTTATCACTATAAATTTATATAAAATTATTATATCAGTGAAAGAAAACCTCTTTGCGAAGATTAAGATTCATTAGAATGAACGCTTCGTAAAGAGGTTTTTTAAAAAAATTTGTGTTTTATTGTCTAAAGTATGCGATAATGGTGTGTTTGTATCTTGCGTACAGAAGGTGTTTCGATAGCATTGTCTTACGCATAGAGTTTTTAATAAATTAAGATATAAACATTATAATTTATAATATGTAAGCGTTTCTACAGGATGAAAGCCACATTTTTCATATAGTCGCAAAGCAGGAATATTTGTATCACGGACATTTAAAATCAAAGGAGTGTTTCCGTTTGAAGATAATTCGGAATCGTTAAAATATTCATAAATAAGATTTTGAATAAAATGTGTTCCGATGCCTAGATGTCTGAGTGCTGGTTCTGTATATACACCGTAAATATTTGTAAAAGATGGTTCATAATCTAAATTGCACACACAGACAGGTTCGTTTAATAAATTAGAAATCAATATTTTATCCATACAATTATTTTGTATAAGAATATTTTGCAACAGAGCGTGCGTATTATCCGTGTCATTTAAGTATGCCATAAAACAAGAGTCATTCTCAGAAAAATAGAATTCAAGTGCATCACAGATTGGATGTGTAGTGTTTTGTGTATCTGTGTGAGATAACGTGGAGAAATCATATTGCAGCAGAAGTTCGCGATAATATGGCACAGGCGTTAAAGCGGTATGTTTGAATTCATCCGGGAGTGTGCCATATAGACAAGTATTTGGAAATAATTGCTTGATTTGCTGTAACATTATTGTGAAAATTCCGTTTTGACGAAAGGAAGGGGCAACAAGGGCGGTTACTTCACAGCTTTTTGATGGCACATTTTCAGTGCGTTCATTATGTTCAGCATCATCTGCGAATAGGCTTAGAAAGCCAATCAACTTAGTGTGTGATGTGTCATAGCACAAAATATAAGGCAAATTGGTATCGGTAAATGGAAAATAATCATCGCATTGTTCAGAGAGAATTTTGAGGTTAGAGAAATCTTGTTCGTTTAATGTATTTTGTATACAAAAATGTAAAAGACCAATAGGTGTCTGAATTTGGTTAAAACATTGCATAAATCAGAGATCCTTTCAAAAAATTTCATAAAACTATTGTAGCAAAACTCAGGATAGGTTACAATGTAAAGTATATATTATTGTTTAGAACATAGGTGTTCTAAATTGTTATGTGTATTTTATATTAAAGGGGATAGGTATATATTTATGAATAAAATTGCAATATTGACGGATAGTAATAGTGGAATTACGCAGGCAGAAGCAAAAAAAATTGGAGTATATGTACTTCCGATGCCTTTCTTTATTGATGGTGAACAGTACTTTGAAGATATTAATCTGACACAGGAAGATTTCTATGAAAAATTAAAAAATGATGCGGAAATTTCAACATCACAGCCATCTGTTGGTGAAATGCAGGATAAATGGGATGAATTATTAAAGGACTACGAAGAGATTGTATTTATTCCGATGTCAAGCGGACTTAGTGGAACCTGCCAGACTGCGACGATGTTAGCAGATGATTATGAGGGAAAAGTACAGGTGGTTGATAACCAGAGAATCTCTGTCACGATGAGACAGTCTGTATTAGATGCATATCAGCTTGCAGGCAAAGGTTATTCGGCGAAAGAGATTAAAGAGATACTTGAACGTGATAAGATGGAGTCAAGTATTTATATTACGTTAGAGACATTAAAGTATTTAAGAAAAGGTGGTCGTATTACGGCAGCAGCAGCGGCAGTAGGTACGGTACTTAATATCAAGCCGGTTTTGCAGATTCAGGGTGAGAAGTTGGATGCATTTGCAAAATCAAGAGGAAAGGCTTCTGCAAAGAAGATTATGTTAAAGGCAATTCAGGCAGATTTAGAGACTAGATTTAAAGATGCATATGAAGCTGGTAAGGTACATATGGAGGCTGCTTATACAGGAAATGAAGAAGAAGCCAAAGAATGGGCTGCATTGATTCAGGAGACATATCCACAGCTTGATTTTAATATGAATCCATTATCACTCAGTGTTGCATGTCATATCGGTTATGGATCATTAGCGGTTGCTGTATCTAAGTATATTCCAGAATGTGAAGATTAATATAAGAAAATGAAAGTGGGAAAGCCATATGCAAGTTTTTTGGTACTTGTATATGGCTTTTTGTGATCATATAAGAATCTTATTTTTTGTCTGTTTTTTAATTTATAATGATTTGAGCCACTATGATTCTACGGGATATTTAATATGTCTTTTATCTGCTGTTCTGACATCTCTGCGATTTCCGCAATTGATTCAACTGTATAATCTAGCTGATATAATTTTAGAATCATTTGTACTTTTCCTTCGAATAAACCGGCTTTGCGACCACGTTCTTCACCTTCTGCAATTCCACGTTCTAAAAGTCCCTGTCCTAAATTACACATCTGCTCCACCTCCTCTGTTAATCCATCATCTGTTACGATTCCATATTCTTTTTCTATTATACTTAGTTTATCACGTTCTTTGATATTTTGCGACAGTAATGTTGTTAATAATCGGTTGAGTTCATATCTTTCTGATTGTTCCGGAAGATTTTCTGCAATTCCTACCATAACAATATTGAAAATATCTAGATTGCCCTTCCAATCATGATGCCCTATCAGTTCTTCATTCGTTAAATGAATATGATGGATACTCGACTCTTTCATATTCATGCACAACCAGATAGAATATACCTCTTTCATATCATTATATTGCATATTGTCAAAATCTCTGTTCTTTTGGGATGAAATCATTCGACTTGCATAAAAAATTGCTCGATTTAGAATATCGTATGTGACTGGCTCGTTTTTCTGTGCCTCGATATTTACGATGATTTTGGATACGCCGTCTTTTGTTCTGACGTAAAAGATAATATCATATCGGATTAGTCCTTCGCCAATCTCGGAATCTTCGGTATTCATACCGGATATGGTTTGATTTTCTGGAAGAAGTTGACTGTAAGATTCTTTCATTCTTTCCAGTTTTTGATTCGTTTTCTTTGAATCCGAATGAAAAAATTGGTTTGTTCGTCCACCTGCTATTGGTACAGTACTTATCTGTGGTTCTCCTTCAATACATGCTGCGATTTCATCTGGATTCATTCCTTTGAATTCTTTTACAGTATTGCGCAGGATATAAGCTAGAATTTTCTTATTTGCCAATATCTTTTTGATACATTCATCATACTGTGTTTCTTCTCTGGCAGCAAGCAATGTTTGTGTTACATGTGTTTCTGTCATTCATGCTCCTTTATTGTATATTTTAAGAATTGAATTCATTTCTACAATTTATATTATACACAGTTTAAAAAATATTGCAATAGTAGATTCGGTTTGTGGATGTACTCTGTCTGATTGATGGACGGAATTTTTGACATACGGACGCATACAGGAAGAAGTATTATTTGGAGTGCCTGCAAAACTCGCCTACGGCTCAGACATGTTGCAGTCATCCAAATAATATTTTCCTGCTTGCTGGGTTTCATTCAGGCAGAGTATTCTCTGATGTGTATCTACTTACGGCATCGCCACAAAACTTCTGCGAGGGTGTTTGTGAGGAGGTATTGTTTTTCCTATTAGTGTAATGCTGACGGAGATTTGTAATTTTCTGTCAAAGATTCTTTTGAAATACTTTTTATTTTATAATTCTTTGAACCACTACGATGCTATTGAATATTTAAGATTTCTTTTATCTGCTGTTCTGACATTTCTGCGATTTCCGCAATTGATTCAACTGTATAATCTAGCTGATATAATTTTAGAATCATTTGTACTTTTCCTTCGAATAAACCGGCTTTGCGACCACGTGCTTCGCCTCGTTCTAATAGTCCCTGTCCTAAATTACACATTTGTTCCACCTCCTCTGTTAATCCATCATCTGTTACGATTCCATATTCTTTTTCTATAATTCTAAGTTTATCACGTTCTTTGATATTTTGCGACAGTAATGTTGTTAATAATCGATTCAGTTCATATCTTTCTGATTGATCCGGAAGATTTTCTGCGATTCCTACCATAACAATATTGAATATATCCAAATTTCCCTTCCAATCATGATGCCCTATCAGTTCTTCATTCGTTAAATGAATATGATGTATACTTGGCTCTTTCATATTCATGCACAACCAGATAGAATAGACTTCTTTCATATCATTATACTGCATATTGTCAAAATCTCTGTTCTTTTGGGATGAAATCATTCGACTTGTATAAAAGATTGCTCGATTTAGAATATCGTATGTATTTGGCTCATTTTTTTGTGCCTCGACATTTACGATAATTTGGGATACGCCGTCTTTTGTTCTGACGTAAAAGATAATATCAAACCGGATTAATCCTTCGTTAATCTCGGAATCTTCGGTATTCATACCAGATATGGTTTGATTTTCCGGAAGAATTTTGTTGTAAGGTTCTTTCATTCTTTCCAGTTTTTGATTCGTTTTCTTTGAATCTGAATGAAAAAATTGGTTTGTTCGTCCGCCTGCTATTGGTATGGTACTTATCTGTGGTTCTCCTTCAATACATGCTGCGATTTCATCTGGATTCATTCCTTTGAATTCTTTCGCAGTATTGCGCAGGATATATGCTAGAATTTTCTTATTTGCCAATATTTTTTTGATACATTCATCATACGGTGTTTCTTCTCCAGCCGCAAGCAATGTTTGTTTTACTTGTGTTTCTGTCATTCATGCTTCTTTGTTGTATATTTTAAGAATTGAATTCATTTCTATAATTTATATTATATACGGTTTAAAAAATATTGCAATAGTAAGTTTGACTTGTGGAGGGACTCTGCCTGCTAAATGGTCGGAAGGTATTTTATTGTTATTCATTGAAAATAGTTCAGGATTATAGGGAAATGTGCAATGTTGTATATTCTTTGGAAAAATACAACATTATATTTTTATATTAAATACATATTGATAATTGTTTTTTTGATAATATATAATATATGTGACGGATATAAATGTGATCATAAAATAGGATAAGAAATATACGCATAGATAAGGAGGGAAGAACGCATTACCGTATGAAAATAATCATGAATTGGTGATATTCAAACGAGGAGGGAATTACTATGAGAATTTATCCGGACGATACAGCAGTCTTAGTTATAGACTTTCAGGAAAAACTAATACCGACAATGAATAATAGAATTGAATTGCTGCATCACACAAAGATATTGTTAAAAGGCTTGATAGAGCTCAATGTACAGCCAATTGTAACACAACAATATACAAAAGGATTAGGGCAGACTGTAGATGAAATTCGCACAATTGATGGACTTCCGGATGCGTTCGATAAGATTACATTTAGTTGTGTTGGCGATGAAGATATTTATGACGCATTAGATAAATTAAATGTAAAGAATATCATTGTATGTGGATGCGAAGCCCATATTTGCGTATTGCAGACGGTGATAGATTTGCTGGCTGAAGCCTATCATGTCTATTTAGTAACCGATTGTATTTCTTCAAGAAATCCGTATGATAAAGAAATGGCAATTGAGCGTGCTAAGCAGGAAGGGGCATATCTGACAACCAGCGAGGCGATTTTGTATGAATTGATGGCAAGGGCAGATACAGGAAGTTTTCGAAATATTTTAAGAATTGTAAAAGAATAAAGGATAAAATTTATCATAAAATATATAATAGGTTGTTTCTTGTACTGTGTATGTTAGAATAAACAAAAACAAAAACAAAAACAAAAACAAAAACAAAAACAAAAACAAAAACAAGAATATTATAGACTTGTGGATATTGAAAATTGAAAGTGAAAAAATAGAAAATAGAAGCATTGAAACTGTAATATGGAAAGGAAAATTGTGAAAAAATTACCAACTAGAAGTGAAATAGCGACGCAAGATAAATGGAAGATTGAGGATTTGTACGCAACGGATGCAGCGTGGGAAGCTGATTATGAAAAGTGTGTTGAAAATGCAAAGACACCTTGCAGTTATCAGGGAAAGTTAGCAGAATCAAAGGAAATGTTACTTGCAGCTTTGCAAGAGTCAGATGCGACGGATGAATTGATTGAAAATGTATATGTGTATGCTTTTATGAAATATTATGAAGATACAACGAATCCGAAATATCAGGAATATTCCGGAAAAGCACAGGCAGTTATGGGAAGTTTATCAGAAAAATATGCATTTTTGATTCCTGAAATTACACAGATGGATGAAACGGTGCTGAGAAGCTATTTGAAAGAACCGGAGCTGCAGATTTATCAGAGTATGATTGACGATTTGTTGGCGAAGAAAGAACATTCTTTATCAGAAGCAGAAGAAAAATTGCTTGCAATGGCAGGACAGGTTACAAGCTCACCCAATGAAATATTTTCAAAGTTTAACAATGCCGATGTAAAATTCGGAGAGGTTACGGATGAGGAAGGCAATCAGGTTGAATTGACAAATGGCAGATACAGCGTGTTTATGGAGAGCAAGAACCGTTCTGTAAGAAAAGAGGCATTTCAGGCGTTATATCGTCAATATGGAAATTATATAAATACATTATCTACGATTTATTATGCAAATGTAAAGCAGGCAAAGTTTTATGCACAGGCAAGAAAATATGATTCTACGTTACAGATGTATTTGAGCGGATCGTTTATACCGGTAGAAGTTTATCAGAATCTGGTGGAAACGGTTCATACTAATTTAGATAAAATGCATCAATATGTCCGGATTCGTAAAGAAGCATTGCAAGTGGATGAACTTCATTTTTATGATGTATATGCACCGATGGTTGCGGATTATACGTGGAAGGTGTCTTATGAGGAAGCGAAGGAAATTGCGAAAAAGGCACTTGCGCCGATGGGGGAGGATTATGTTGCGCAGATTCAGCGTGGATTTGAAGAAGGCTGGGTAGATGTGCGTGAAAATGTAGGCAAGCGCAGTGGCGCATTTTCGTGGGGTGCTTATGGAACACATCCATATGTATTTTTGAATTATACAGATACATTAAATGATGTATTCACACTGGTACATGAAATGGGACATGCAATGCATACATTTTATTCAAATACAAATCAGCCGTATATGTATGCTGGTTATCGGATTTTCGTAGCAGAAGTAGCATCAACTTGCAACGAAGTCTTGTTGATTCACTATTTATTAGAACATGCCACAGACGAAAAACAGAAGAAATATTTAATCAATCATTATTTGGAACAGTTCAAGGGTACATTATTCCGTCAGACAATGTTTGCAGAATTTGAGCAGATTGCACATAAAAAGGTTGAAGATGGAGAAGTATTAAACGCCCAGAATCTTTGTGAAATCTATCGCAAACTAAATGAAGAATATTTCGGTAAAGATATGGTAATTGACGAAGAAATTGCATTGGAATGGTCAAGAATTCCACATTTCTATACACCATTTTATGTATATCAGTATGCGACAGGATTTTCTGCGGCAGTGGCAATCGCAACGAAAATTCTTTCTGGAGATGAGCAGGTACTTGCAGGATATAAGAAATTCTTATCAAGTGGAAGCAGTATGCATCCAATCGAATTATTAAAACTTGCCGGAGTAGATATGTCAAAGCCACAGGTTATTCAGGATGCGCTGGATGTATTTGGAAAATTACTGGAACAGTGGCAGGCGTAAGTCGTTTATGATAGTATAATTACAGGTAAAATTTGTTAAGAATGTGAGAGGTTCTGGTTGTTCGTAAAAAATATATGCGAACAATCAGAATTTTTAAAAAAAAGTTGTTGACAAATATAAGATGTTATAGTAATATATCACTTGTGTTCAGCAAGACACGACAACAAAATATGCGCGAGTGGCTCAGTTGGTAGAGCTCCTCCTTGCCAAGGAGGAAGTCGCGGGTTCGAGTCCCGTCTCGCGCTCTAGTGTAAGAGGAAGGTCAGTTATTGGTCTTCCTTTTTTCGTTTTACAGCCATTTTGTAAAAAAATACAAGTAAGAAACAGAAATATAATTAAGAAAAAACACGAATGAAAAGAGAAGTGTTGAAGTGATAGAATGTAGCCATAAAAGGGAAATTTAGGAGGAATAAACGATGCGATATACAATCGAAAATGATTATTTGCAGGTGGGGATTGATTCAAAAGGATGTGAATTGGTATCCGTAATCGATAAAGCTGGTGAGGAACATATCTGGGAAGGCAATCCTGATGTGTGGAAAAGACATGCACCGGTATTGTTTCCATTGGTTGGAAAATATCAGCAGAATATCAGTGTGTATGAGGAAAAAGAATATCATATGGGACAGCACGGATTTGCGAGAGATATGGAATTTGAACTGGTAGAACAGACAGAGACATCGATTTGTATGCGTTTGACACAGACAGAAGAGACATTGCAGAAATATCCATTTGCATTTGTATTAGAATGTGGATTTTCTTTGGAAAAGAATCGAATTCGGGTTACCTGGAAGGTAAAGAATCCATCTGATACGGCGATGTATTTTAGCATTGGCGGACATCCGGCATTTGTTTCAGAAGAAGGAACAGTGACAGGTCACACGTTGACTTATTTTAAGGATGGTCAGGCATTGACTAACTTAGAATATCGTTTGTTAGGAGAAGAAGGATTAGTGGCACCGGATACATATGTGCTTGCGTTAGAGCAGGGAAAACAGGTGATTACAGAGCATACATTTGACAAAGATGCTTACATTATAGAAGGAAATCAGGCAGACAAGGTTGTGTTGTCAGATAAAAATGGAGCGCAAATTGTGGCAGTAGAGATGGATGCTCCCGTATTTGGTATCTGGTCTGCGCCAAAGACTGGAAATCGTTTTGTATGTATTGAGCCGTGGTATGGCAGAGCGGATGCACAAGGTTTTACGGGAGAACTTGAAAAGAGAGAGTGGGGGAATGTTCTAAACGCAGGAGAAGAATTTGCAAGGGAATATAGGATAGAAATTTAACGAATCAGTATACAGATGTTGTATTCCGTCTGAAAGTGGAACACGAAAATCAATTTAGAGAATTGATATTTGCTTGGCTTTTTGGTATACTGTAAGCCATGTGCATTTATAGATGAAGAAAGCTGATATTATTGTGCACAAGTGTTGTATTTGCAGTTATACGGTGTATATACAAATGTGTATACATTGTACAGAAATATACAGAAATTAGCTATAAGATAACATTGGGAAATGAGGTAGAGATTATGAAAGTAACATCAGTGAAGGGTACGAATGATTACCTTCCAAATGAAGTGGAGATTCGTGATTATCTTCAGAATCGAATTTTAGAGGTATATACACAGAATGGGTTTGAACATATTGTAACACCAATCTTAGAAGATATTGAGAATTTGGATAAGAGTGAAGGCGGAGAGAACCTGAATCTGATTTTTAAGGTATTAAAAAGAGGAGATAAGTTAGACAAAGCGCTTGCATCAGGTGTTACATCTAAGAATGAAAATGCATTGGCTGATATGGGACTTCGTTATGATTTAACACTTCCGTTGAGCAGATATTATGCAAATAACAAAGATAAGCTGACACTTCCAATGAAATGTATTCAGATGGATCGTGTATATCGTGCAGAACGTCCACAAAAAGGCAGATTGAGAGAATTTATCCAGTGTGATATTGATATTATCGGTTCAGAATCAGCAGATTCAGAAGTAGAATTGATTCTTACAACAACAAAAGCATTAAAGGCAATCGGTTTAAAGAACTTTAAAGTAAAGTTAAATGACAGAAGATTATTACGTGCCGTATTGACAGAAATGGGATTTGCAGAAGCAGATCTTGACAGCGTATGTATTACATTTGATAAATTAGACAAGATTGGTATGGAAGGCGTATCAGCAGAATTAACAGAGAAGCAGTTTGATGCAGCAGCTATTGAGAAGTTCTGTGCTTTCTTAGAAAAGAAGGATTTCAGTCTGGACTCATTAAAGAACATGTTATCAGACACAACACCAATTGAAAGTCTGGAATATATTATTCAGTCTGTGAAATCTTTAACAGACGGTTCGTTTGATGTTGTCTTTGATCTTTCACTTGTACGTGGTCAGGGATATTATACAGGAACTGTATTTGAAGTAGAAAGTATTGATTTTAAGGGAGCTGTTGCCGGTGGTGGCCGTTATGACAATTTGATTGGCAAGTTCTTAAATCAGTCAATTCCGGCGGTTGGATTTTCTATTGGATTTGAGCGTATTTTCTCAATCCTTATGGAACATGGTATGGATATGCCACAGAGCAGAAAAAAGGTTGCCGTATTATATGAAGACGGAAAACTTGTAGAAGCAATCAAGGAAGCTGAAAAGATTCGTGATGCAGGCGATATTGCATCATTATATGTGAAGCCAAAGAAGACAGGAAAGTTCCTTGCGAAGTTAGAAGAACGTGGTTATTACGGATTTATCATTGCAGGACAGTCTGAAGAAGTCAGCGTATTTGGTGCAGATAAGGAGTAAAGTATGGAACTTTGGGATATTTACGATGAGAATAAGCAGGTAACCGGTCGTACGATGAAGCGTAATGACTGGATTTTAAAAGATGGAGAATATCATCTGACAGTACTTGGCGTTATTCGCAGAACAGATGGCAAATATCTGATTACAAAGCGTGTAATGACGAAGGCGTGGGCGCCGGGATGGTGGGAAGTATCCGGAGGTGCAGCACAGGCAGGAGAGACATCAAAGGAAGCGGTTATGCGTGAAGTGCTTGAAGAGACAGGTCTTGATGTACAGAAAGCAGCAGGTGGCTATCAGTTCACTTATAAGAGAGAGAATCCGGGAGAAGGCGATAATTATTTTGTAGATGTATATCGTTTTGATATGGATTTTGCAGAGTCTGATTTACATTTGCAGGTGGAAGAAACAGATGGTTATGCACTTGCAACGAAGGAAGAAATTGCAGAATATGCAAGTCAGGGAATCTTCTTACATTACGACAGCATTAAAGAAGTATTTATTTAATTGGATTATAGAGCATTATGCAGCGGAAGGCAGTTTGTATGAGTTGTTTCATACAGGCTGTCTTTTTTCATTGACACACGAATCCTGATAGGAAACATTATTGCAGGTAATTATTTGTTCTGCGGAATCCATAGAAATACTTGAATTTTATGGAGAATATAAGAAAATATAAGTACTTTTATAAAATATCTTTATAAAAGCTGTGGCATAAAGAAAATTAGTATGATATACTTGTTCTATACAATCAACGTGATTAGATATAGGAGGAGTTTATGTGGTTAGCTGACTTAGGAAATGGAGAATACCGGAATCCGATATTATATGCAGATTATTCAGATCCGGATGCGATTCGTGTGGGAGAAGATTATTTCTGTATTGCATCAAGTTTTAGCAATGCACCGGCATTGCCGATTTTACATTCAAAGGATTTGGTTAACTGGAAAGTTGTGAATTATGTATTAAAGAAAGTACCGGAGTTTCGTTATCGTAATCCGATTCATGGCTGTGGCGTGTGGGCACCGGCAATTCGTTATCATGAAGGAACGTACTATGTATGCTTTCCAATGCCGGATGAAGGAATTTATATGTCTACGACGACAGATCCGTTTGGAGAATGGAGTGAACCTGTGAATATCAGACCGGGGGCAGGCTGGATTGATCCGTGTCCATTTTGGGATGAGGACGGAAAAGCATATCTCGTAGCAGGTGTTGCAAAGAGCAGAATCGGCTATAAGAGCGTATTGCATATGGTTGAAATGCAGCCGGACGGTATGGGACTAATCGGTGAAGAAGTTACAATTTTTGATGGAAATGAAAACGATCAGGTAACGATTGAAGGTCCTAAGATGTATAAAAGGAACGGCTATTATTATATTTTTGCTCCGGCAGGTGGTGTTAAGACAGGCTGGCAGACAGTTCTTCGTTCGAAGAATGTGTTCGGGCCGTATGAGTATAAAGTTGTTATGCGACAGGGAGATTCGTTGGTAAATGGTCCGCATCAGGGAGCCTGGGTAGATACGGTGACCGGAGAAGACTGGTTTCTGCATTTTCAGGATGTATATGCAGCCGGAAGAATTATGCATCTGCAGCCGATGCACTGGGAAAATGACTGGCCGATTATCGGCGTGAATAAGTCGGGAAATGATTATGGAGAGCCGGTGGAGAAATATTGTAAGCCAAATATCGGAAAGAGTGCACAGGAGCTGGCAGATCAGAGCCAATATCCAATCTGTGAACCGGATACAGATGATGAATTTGATACAGACACTTTGGGAATGCAGTGGCAGTGGAATTCGAATCCGGAGGAGGATTGGTATGCATTGAATCCGCAGAAGTCAGAGATTACACTGCATGCGGTGAACGCAGCTGCACATCGGCCGGTTAGCGATTATCGAAATCTGCTGCTTCAGAAGTGGCCGGCACCGGAATTTAGCTGTATAACGAAGATGGATTTCTCACAGATGAAAGAAGGAGAACATGCCGGAATCGTTTCACTTGGTGTTATTTATGGCGCACTTGCAATTCGTCTTCATCAGGGTTCTTATCAGTTAGAGAAGATTACAGGGGAGCAGGAGTTTGACTGTGACGTACCATATACGGATGAACAGGTCGAAGTAATTGCTCATTTAGATGAACAGATGGCTGCGAATAAGCAGGTATATTTTAAATATCAGGTAAAGCGCACGGGGTATGAAAATCACAAGGAAATGGATGTATCTGTTACGCATATACCACAGGAAGAGATTACATTTGCAATCAGCTATAATGGTACAGATTATGATAATATTTTCACAATCAAGGCAAAGGCAGGACGTTGGGTAGGTGTCAAGAACGGAATATTTATATCTCATAAGAGTGATTCTGTAAATAAAGAGCTAGGTGCTGTTTCAGTAGATTATGTAAGATATCAGTAAAAAATAAGCAATATTAAAAATAAAAAATGCCATATCGGAATGTTGTGTTTCGATATGGCATTTATACATTTTTACATAGTTTATTACAAGTAAATGGAAATTATTGGATGCGGCATTTATTTAGTGCTTCATCAATTGCATTTAGGATTCTTGTTGATGTATACTTATTATCAGCAGAGTAAGAGATGTTTTGAACACTGCCATTGGCAATTACATTTGTTGCTAATTCAGAAAATACTGATTCTAACATAGGATACATGGTTGTAACGGAATCGGATAAATGTACCATTTGAATATCGTTGATGTGATTTTCATCGACGGTTACTTCAATATCAATTGGTGTTCCGTTGAGCGTTAGAGAAGAGGTATATACGCCGGGAACATATGTAGAAGATACAGAAGCATTTGTGTGAAGATCCTGATGCGTCTGGATAGAAGTTAGTTTGGAGGTGGCTTCGGCTATGCTGTCTTTGTTTAAAGTAAGAATTGCAATGATAAGAAGCAGAATACCGATACCGATGGCGACAGCACACAGAATCAGACGTTTCATGGGAATAACAACAATTTTGGTAGGTGAGTTCATATATAGATCCTTTCTCAATGACATATGATGTTGTTATTAAAATATGCGATATATGAGTGATATATGAGAAAAGATTTTGAACGAATAAAAAGAACAGGCATGGATAGAGGGGAGCGTATTTATGGCATTACAATATGTATATGGTAGTTCCGGATTTGGAAAATCTACTTATATATATCAGGAAATAATACAGGAATCAATGAAGTATCCGGAAAAGAATTATATTATTGTTGTACCGGAACAGTATACGATGGAGACACAGAAAAAACTCGTTATGTCACATCCCAATAAAGGAATTTTGAATATTGATGTTGTGAGTTTTGAGCGGCTTGCATACAAGGTGTTTGAAGAAGTTGGCGGAGAAAATCGTGCAGTGTTAGATGATATGGGAAAGAATCTGATTCTTCGCAATGTATTAGAGCATCAGAAGAAGCATCTTACATATTTTGGAAAAAGTATTCAAAAGACAGGCTTTGTTACGGAATTGAAGTCTGTTATTTCGGAGCTTTTACAATATGATATTTGGCCACAACAGTTAATGCAGATAGAAAAAGATACGACAAACAGACAATTGCAGGCAAAGTTGGCGGATATCAGTCTGGTATATGAACAATTTAAAGGGTATTTACAGGATCATTATATTACAACGGAAGAGATTTTGGATGTTTTATGCAGCGTAATTACAAAGTCAGAACGCATCAAGAATAGTGAGATTGTTTTTGACGGATTTACGGGATTTACGCCGATACAGTATAAGCTATTGCGTTTATTGCTGACATTGTGTCAGAAGGTATCTGTGTCGGTTACAATGGATGCTGCGGAACGTGCAAATGTCAGAGAGGGAATACAAAATCTTTTTTTTATGAGTAAAGACATGGTCTATCAGCTCAATCAGATTTGTGATGAAGAACGGATTGCAATTTTACAACCGATTGTATTAAAGGATGATACACATACACGATTTACTGATTCTAAGGAGTTGGCATTTTTAGAGAAGAATCTGTTTCGATATAATCACAAACGGTATACGCAGTCAGTAGAGCATATTCATTTATTTGCAGGAACGAATCCGAAAGAAGAGATTCAGTATGCAGTTGCGACGATTTTACGGCTGACGAGACAGGAGGGGTATCGTTATAGAGATATAGCGATTGTAACCGGAGATTTACAGCAGTATGGTATCTTAGCAGGCAATATTTTAGAACAGAATCAGATTCCGTATTTCTTAGATTATAAGCGTTCTGTGACGGATAATCCTTTTGTGGAAATGCTGCGCAGTGCAATAGAAGTCGTAGAAAAAGGCTACACATACGATACGGTATTTCGGTATCTGAAGACAGGATTGAGTGGCATTGCAAGAGATGAAATTGATATGCTTGAAAATTACTGTCTTGCAGTCGGAATCCGTGGAAGAAAGGCTTGGCATGAGCCGTGGAAAAAGAAGAGCAGACGAAGAGCAGATGCGTATGATTATGTGCGTTTAGAGGAAATGCGCAGCAAGATTGTAAGGGATTTTGCAGAGTTAGATGACGTATTGCGTGATACAAATGCAACGGTTCGTGATTATGTTGGAGCATTATATCATTTTATCATACAGATTCAGGGACAGAAACGATTAGAATATTTGAAAAATCGTACGGATACAGGCAGGGAATATGAACAGTTGTATAAAAAGGTCATTGATTTATTTGATAAAATCGTTGAACTTTTAGGTACGGAGCAGGTATCGGTAAAAGAATTTGCAAAAATTTTAGATGCCGGCTTTGAAGAGATGAAAGTGGGATTAATTCCGCCGACAAAAGACTGTGTGGTTGTAGGTGATATTGAACGAACCCGTCTAGATAATATACAGATATTGTTCTTTATTGGGGTAAATGATGGGATTGTGCCGAAACGAAGTGAGAATAAAGGCTTGTTATCGGAGACAGACCGCAGTGAATTAGAGCAGATGGAGGTGACATTATCGCCGACGGCAAGAGAACGTGCATTTGTACAGAAGTTCTATTTATATCTGATTCTGACGAAAGCATCTAAGGAATTGTATATTTCATATGCCAAAAAAGACAGTTCCGGAAAAGCACTGCTGCCTTCCTATCTTTTACGAAATTTAAAAGTAATGTATCCGAAATTGACAGTAACGGATTCGGAACAGCAGTTGGCACACAAGATGTTGCAGATTCCGAAAACGGAATTAGAATGGTCAGAAGAAAGCTATATGAAGACGTTGGGGGACTATATTGTTCATCAGATGTATGGAGATACTGTTGAGGGAAGTGTTTCTGCATTTGAGAAATTTTCAATGTGTCAGTTTGCGTATTTCTTACAATACGGTCTTCACATTGAAGAACGGGAAGAACATACATTTCAGATGAATGATTTCGGTACGATTCTGCATGCAGTCATTGAGCAGGTATCAAAGACGTTACAAAATGAGAAGAAATCTTTTTCACTGCTGACACAAGAGGAACGTCATCAGTTGGTAGAAGATAGTATTGTGGCAATTACGGAAGTATATGGAAATACCATTCTTAAAGATTCCAGCCGCAATGAGTATCTGATTCGTCGAATGACAGAACTTGCAGACAGAACGATTTGGGCAATTGGCAGGCAGTTAGAATGTGGAACGTTTCATCCGGATGCATATGAAATGAAGTTTGTGCTGGATGATGAAGTGGTAGAACAGAAGAAAAAGCTGGAAATGCGTGGTAAAATTGACCGAATTGATATTTGTGAAGATGAAAATAACATCTATGTTCGTATCGTTGATTATAAATCAGGAACGTCAGATTTTAATCTGTTACAGACTTATTATGGGTTGAAATTACAGTTAATTCTGTATATGAAGGCGGCAAAACACATTGAGCAGTTAAGAAATTCAGATAGCAATAAAAAAATTGTTCCGGCAGGAATGTTGTATTTTAATATTGATAATCCGATTATTGATTTGGGAAAAGATGCATCGAACCTCCTCAAGCTAGAAGAAGCGGCACAAAAAGAAAAAATAGAAGAACGTATTCAAGACTCATTGGCGATGAAAGGCGTTGTGAGTGATGACATTGCGGTAATTCGAAAAATGGATGATTTTGAATCGGGAAAATCTCATAATATACCGGTTACATTAAAAAAGAATGGAGAAGAATTAGATGAACGCGGCAGCCGGACAATCAGTGCTGCACAGTTTGATATTCTAGAAGACTATGTTACAAAATTATCAAATGATATTGCAAAGAATATTTTCCATGGGAAAATTGCAGTCAATCCATTCAGACAGGGAAACAGAAGTGGCTGTGATTACTGTCCGTTTCATGCAGTGTGCGGATTCTCACCGGATTTGAACAGGGGCGAATATCGTACGTTAAAGAAGATGGACACAGAAGAATTATGGGAGAAAATGAAAAAGGAGGACGGCAGTCATGGAGACGAGATGGACGCCACAACAACAGAAAGCAATTAGTCGGGATGGCAGAAATATTTTGGTATCGGCAGCAGCAGGCTCTGGTAAGACTGCGGTATTGGTAGAACGAATTTTTCAAAAAATTGCAGGTGAAAATGGAACAGATATTGATAAACTGGTGGTTGTAACGTTTACAAAGGCGGCAGCAGCAGAGATGAAGCAGAGAATCCGGGATGCGATTGATGCCAGATTAGAAACAGAGCCGGATAATATTCGTCTGCAAAAACAGCTTACTCTTGTTCAGAATGCACAGATTACAACAATTGACAGTTTTTGTCTGAATATTATTCGCAATTATTTTACGGAAATTGATTTAGATCCCGGATTTCGGACCGCAGATGAAGGAGAGATGAAACTGCTTGAGCACGACGTAATGGAAGAAATGCTCGAAGATTATTATTCGGAGGATCGTGAGGAATTTACCAAGTTTGTAGAAGGGTATGGAACAGGAAAAAATGATGAAAAAATCGAAGAAATTATTTTGAAACTGTATCATTTTGCGAGAAGCTATCCATGGCCGGAAGAATGGTATGATTCTTGCGTTCAGATGTATGATATTGCAGATGAAGATGCATTTGAAAAGAATACGGCAATGCGGTATTTAACGGATTATGTAGCACGCAGACTGACGGACTTTGACAAAGAATATACAATATTAGAAGAAATCTGTTCACAGGCAGACGGACCACAGATGTATCTGGCGGCGATTCAGTCCGATCATATGGGGATGCATATGATTCAGAACGCAGCCAATTTTGCAGAAATGTCACGTCTGGTACAGCTTTTATCTTTTGATGCGTTAGGCAGAAAGAAGTTAAATGAGGTATCGGAGGATAAGAAAGCGTATGTAAAAGCATGCAGAGATAACTATAAGGATTTTGTTAATAAGACATTAAAAACAAAGATATTCTCAAAAGATGTGGAAGAAATATTAAGAGATATTCACCAGAACAAGGCGGCGGTCGCAGTTATGGTAGAACTTGCAAGAGATTTTACAGCACGTATGCAAAAGGAGAAAAAGGAACGAAATATTATTGATTTTAATGATATGGAACATATGGCATTAAATATTCTGGTGCATCGTGAAAATGGTAAAAGCAGTTATACAGAAGTGGCAGATATATTAAGTGCATTTTATGAAGAGATTCTGATAGATGAGTATCAGGACAGTAATATGCTGCAGGAAGAGATTCTGACGGCTGTTTCAAAGGGAAAATATGATGCTGCAAAGAATAATATCTATATGGTAGGCGATGTGAAGCAGAGTATTTACCGTTTCCGTATGGCAGCACCAGAGTTGTTTATGGAAAAATATAACAGCTATACACCAGAGGAGAGTGCTGCCGAAAAGATTGAGTTACAGAAGAATTTCCGAAGCCGAAAAAATGTGTTAGATACCGTAAATGATGTATTTGCCGGTGCAATGAATGAAGAATATACAGGAATTACATATGATGAAAAAGCACAGTTGAATGTTGGATTTGACTATGAACAGTTAGAAACATCGGAAGTAAAGGAAGCCGGCATTACGTTTGGAACGGAAGAAGAACGTGCAACAGAAGTACTATTTGTAATGTCGCAAAAAGATGTGACGGATGAAGAATTTGCTGCAGATGAAGAGAAAGAACAGGATGCATCAGAAAAGGTGAGAGGTACGATTACACCGGCACAGTCACCGAAAGAGTTACAGGCGATGGCGATTGCACATAAGATAAAGAAACTGATGCAGGGAAAAGATGGAAAGCCATATCTGGTCTATGATAAAAAGAGTCCGCTTGGGTATCGTAAGATTCGATACAGTGATATTGTGATTTTGTTAAGAACGGTAACAGGCTGGGCAGACACATTTGTTGATGTACTGATGAATCAGGATATTCCGGCATATTCTGATGCTTCGACCGGATATTTTAATGTGCGGGAAATTAAGTTATTGCTGAGTTATCTGACAGTGATTGATAATCCATTGCAGGATATACCGATGGCGGCTGTATTGCTGTCTTATTTCGGGCGACTGGATACGCAGGAGCTGGCAATGCTTCGTATGTGTAATCGCAGGAAAAACTTATGGGAAACAATACAGTACATTTATGAATTGAAAAATAAAAATACAAAACAGGAGTTGGCAGACAATAAAAGTGATGAAAGTAATATAGATAATATCATACAAAATGCTGATACAGAATCGGAGCATACCGATAATCCGCAGGAAAAAGCAGAATATGATGATACACAGGTAGAGCAGGTTCTTGCAAATGAAGAACTGTGTCGAAAATTGAATCAGCTTGTAGAAAAATTAACATTCTATCGGGATAAGGCAGAGATTCTTTCGATTTATAATTTGATTTGGGAAGTGGTTTATCAGACCGGTTATTATGATTATGTTGGTACGATGCCGGCAGGAGCAACCAGACAGGCGAATGTCGACTTGCTGTTAGAGCGTGCTTCTGCATATGAAAAGACAAGTTACAGCGGACTGTTTAATTTTCTAAGATATATTGAGCGTATGCAGAAGTTTGATGTGGATTTTGCGGAAGCAACACTGCTAGGGGAAAATGAGAATCTTGTGCGTGTGATGAGTATTCATAAGAGTAAAGGATTGGAATTTCCGGTTGTATTTGTTGCAGGTATGGATAAGAAAATTAATCTGTCAGATGCAGGTGGTGATGTGATTATAGATAAAGATTTAGGTATCGGAACCAATGCCATTTATATGGATAAACGTATTAAGACACCGACCTGTATTAAGGCAGCAGTTGGAGCGAGAATCGCACAGGAGAGCATCAGTGAAGAATTACGTGTACTATATGTAGCAATGACGCGTGCAAGAGAAAAGCTGATTATGGTTGGATGTATTCCGGAGAAGTCAGAGGAGAAGCAGCGTCAGAACTGGCAGGATAAATCTGTACATATTCAGACAACAGGAACGCTTACATATTCAGATATTGCAACCTGTGGTACATATGCAGATATGGTAATGCCGATTGTATTAAATGATAATCAGGCAGGAAAGGCATATAGTAACACGGGTGTATTCGCATATGAAACGGTTCCGGAGAGAACACTTTATGAACAGATGCAAAACCAGCAGGATGTTGATTTGACAGAATCAGAAGAAGCGGAATGTGAGGTGGAGGCAGACACAGTTGATTCTATACAAATGCCATATCCATACGAGCAGGAAGCGCAGACGAAAACGAAAGTGACAGTATCCGAATTAAAGAAGCAGCAGGCAGATCAGGATTTCTTAGAAGAAAGTACATATTCAGAAGATTATCTTGCAGCAAGACAGGCAGAAGATGCAGATGAACAGGCAGACAGTGCAGCGGATGTGGAGGAAATTGTACCAAAGTTTTTAAGAGAGGGAGAGGAAACGCTTCCTGCGAATGAACGTGGTACGGCATATCATCGTGTTATGGAATGTCTAAACTATGAAAGTGATGTTGACGCAGCAATGATGAAACAAGAAATTGCACAAATGTTACAGGATGAGAAGCTGACACAAAGTCAGTATGACTGTATTGAAGCAGAAAAAATCCTGGCATTTGTACAGTCACCGATTGGAAAACGTGTACAGGCAGCGAAGCAGCGCAATCAGCTCTGGAGAGAGCAGCCATTTGTATTTACTGATGCGGACAGTGCGGATGATTTGCTGATTCAGGGTGTTATAGATTTATACCTTGAAGAGGCAGAAGAGATTGTGATTGTCGATTATAAGACGGACAGAGTCAAAAAGGGTAAGGCAGGAGAAAAAGAATTAATCCGCAGATACCAGATTCAGCTGTCTTATTATGCAAAGGCAATCGAGCAGATTACGGGGAAGCGTGTAAAAGAGAAGATAATATATTCCTTTACGTTAGGAAAAGAGATTCCGGTATAATTTGCATTTAAAAGGCATTGAGAAATCTTTATTAGTGTGCTACAATAAAGTTCTATTCATTAAATATAGGGAATAGATACAAAGATAATGAACAGGTTAGATTCGTCTAATCATAACCTTATCAGTATTAGGAGGAAGAAATGAGCGGCGTAAAACGAGTTTTTGTTGAGAAGAAGAAGCCATATGCAGTTAAGGCGAAGGAACTTCATGATGAGATTACAGGATATCTTGGAATTCAGACAATTACAGGGGTAAGAGAACTGATTCGTTATGATATCGAGAATCTTTCAGAGGAGACTTATCAGAAGTCTCTGACAACAGTATTTTCAGAGCCACCGGTAGATGATGTGTATGAGATGCAGTTCCCAAGTGAGGCTGGAGATTTTGTATTCTCTGTAGAATATCTTCCGGGTCAGTTTGACCAGAGAGCAGATTCTGCGGAGCAGTGTGTGAAGTTCTTTGATGAAAATGAGACACCAGTAATTAAAACTGCTGTAACATATGTTATTTCAGGAACATTAACAGATGAGCAGAAGGAAAAGATTAAGGAACTCTGTATCAATCCGGTAGATTCAAGAGAAGCCGGCAGTGAAGTGCCACAGACACTTGTAACAGAATTCAAAGAACCTGCAGATGTTTTGATTTTAGACGGCTTTCAGGATATGGCAGAAGATGAATTACGCAAGTTATATGATTCATTAGGTCTTGCTATGACATTTAAGGATTTTGCATTTATTCAGAATCATTTCCATACGGAAGAACACAGAGATCCGTCTATGACAGAAATTCGTGTACTTGATACATATTGGTCAGATCACTGTCGTCATACAACATTTGCAACAGAACTCAAAGACGTTACATTTCAGGATGGTTTCTATCGTGAACCGATGGAAGCTACTTATAACAAATACCTTTCAGATAGAGAAGTGTTATACAAAGGAAGAGATGACAAGTTCGTATGCTTAATGGATCTTGCATTGCTTGCAATGAAGAAGTTAAAAGCGGAAGGCAAGTTACAGGATCAGGAAGAATCAGACGAAATCAATGCTTGTAGTATCGTAGTACCAGTCGAAATCGATGGTAAGACAGAAGAGTGGTTAGTGAACTTCAAGAATGAAACACACAACCACCCAACAGAAATCGAACCATTTGGTGGAGCAGCAACTTGTCTTGGCGGAGCCATTCGTGATCCATTGTCAGGACGTACTTATGTATATCAGGCAATGCGTATTACAGGTGCAGCAGATCCTACTGTACCAATTGCGGATACATTACACGGCAAGCTCCCACAGAGAAAACTTGTAACAGGTGCAGCACACGGTTACAGCTCATATGGTAATCAGATTGGTCTTGCAACAGGTTATGTAAAGGAATTATATCATCCGGATTATGTTGCAAAGAGAATGGAAATCGGTGCGGTTATCGCAGCAGCTCCTAGAGCAGCCGTTAAGAGAGAAAATTCAGATCCGGGCGATATCATCGTATTATTAGGTGGTCGTACAGGTCGTGATGGCTGTGGTGGTGCAACAGGTTCTTCAAAGGTTCATACAGAGCAGTCATTAGAAGAATGTGGTGCAGAAGTTCAGAAGGGTAATGCACCAACAGAACGTAAGATGCAGAGATTATTCAGAAGACCGGAAGTTACAAAGTTAATTAAGAAATGTAATGACTTTGGTGCAGGTGGTGTATCTGTAGCCATCGGTGAATTAGCAGATGGTTTGAGAGTATCTTTAGATAAAGTACCTAAGAAGTATGAAGGTCTTGATGGAACAGAACTTGCTATTTCTGAATCACAGGAACGAATGGCAGTTGTATTAGATCCGAAGGATGTAAAAGAGTTCTTGGCATATGCAGATGAAGAGAACTTAGAGGCTGTTGAAGTAGCTGTTGTTACAGAAGATCCTAGACTTGTATTAGAGTGGAGAGGCAAGGAAGTTGTTAATATTTCCAGAGCATTCCTTGATACAAACGGCGCACATCAGGAGACATCTGTTCTTGTAGATATTCCGGAAGAGAAGGATAATTACTTAAAGGGCGCAAAGGTAACAGATGTTAAGGCACAGTGGATGAACACATTAGCTGACTTAAATGAATGTTCACAGAAAGGTCTTGTAGAACGTTTCGACAGCTCTATTGGAATGGGTTCAGTACTTATGCCTTATGGTGGTAAGTATCAGTTGACAGAGACACAGGCAATGGTAGCAAAACTTCCTGTATTAAAGGGTAAGTGCGATACTGTAACCATGATGTCTTACGGCTTAGATCCATATTTATCTAAGTGGAGCCCATATCATGGTGCAATGTATGCCGTAACAGATTCTGTTGCGAAGATCGTTGCAGCAGGTGGTGATTACAGCAAGATTCGTTTCACATTCCAGGAATACTTCAGAAGAATGACAGAAGACCCTTCAAGATGGAGCCAGCCATTTGCAGCATTGCTTGGTGCATATGAAGCGCAGTTAGGATTCGGTCTTCCGTCAATCGGTGGTAAGGATAGTATGTCAGGAACGTTTGAAGATATTGATGTTCCACCAACACTTTGCTCATTCGCTGTGGATGTAGCAAAGGAAGGAGATATTATTTCTCCGGAATTAAAGGCAGATGGCAACGTATTGGTACGTTTCGATATCGAAAGAGATAAGTACGATTTACCGGTATTTGAACAGATTAAGAAGTTATATGCTAATATTCATGAATTAATTCAGAAGAAGGCAATTGTATCTGCTTATGTATTAGATGCAAAGGGACTTGTACCAGCGTTATCAAAGATGGCATTCGGTAATAAGTTAGGTTTTGTTATTGATGATTCTGTATCAGAAGATGAATTATTTGCACCGGCTTACGGATGTATCGTTGCTGAAGTTGCAGCAGATAAGATTGCAGAAGTAACATTTGGTAAGAAGATTGGTACAGTGAAGGATAATGCGACATTTGCATATAAGAATGTTGCTATTACAGTAGAAGAAGCATTACACGCTTGGGAAGAGAAGTTAGAATCTGTATTCCCTACAAAGGCTGTGAAGGATACAACACCGGTTGCGTCTAAGTTATTCAATGCAGAATCTATTTATGTATGCAAGAATAAGGTTGCGAAGCCAACAGTATTTATTCCTGTATTCCCAGGTACAAACTGCGAATATGACAGTGCGAGAGCGTTCGAGCGTGCAGGTGCGAATACAATTATTAAGGTATTCCGTAACTTAGATGCAGAAGGTATCAGAGAATCTGTAGCAGAGTTTGAAAAGGCAATCAATCAGTCACAGATTATTATGTTCCCAGGTGGATTCTCAGCAGGTGATGAACCAGATGGTTCTGCAAAGTTCTTCGCAACAGCATTCCGTAATGCAAAGATGAAGGAAGCCGTTGAGAAGTTATTAAATGAACGTGATGGTCTTGCACTTGGTATCTGTAATGGTTTCCAGGCGATGATTAAGTTAGGCCTTGTACCAAATGGTGAGATTACGGGACAGGATACAAATGCACCGACATTAACATTTAATACAATCAACCGTCACATCTCAAAGGTAGCACATATTAAGGTTGTAACAAACAAGAGTCCATGGCTTGCACAGGCTGAACTTGGTGGCGTATACTGTAACCCTGTATCACATGGGGAAGGACGTTTCGTAGCTCCACAGGAATGGTTAGACAAACTTGCAGCAAATGGTCAGATTGCAACACAGTATTGTGATCTTGATGGAAATGTTTCTATGGACGAAGAATGGAATGTCAACGGTTCATACATGGCTATCGAAGGTATCATAAGTCCAGACGGCAGATGCTTAGGTAAGATGGCACATTCTGAGAGACGTGGAGAAGGTGTAGCCTTAAATATCTATGGCGAACAGGATATGAAGATTTTCGAATCAGGTGTGAAGTACTTCCAGTAAGAAAATAGGAAAATGTAAGGAAATCGCTGTAAAGATACAGAGTGTACATTTTCGAATGGATAAATAATGATTAGGCACTCATGAACAATCGTTTCAAATACCTATTTGAGACAATTCATGGGTGCTTTTTTAACTGATTGAACATGATAAAGGAGATAATGATGAATATTGTTAAAAAATTAGCAATTATATTAAGTGTTATTACAATTGCTGCATTTGGTTTTTCTGTTTTTACGCAGAAAGCAGTGGAAAATACCGTGCAGGAAGCAGTTGTATATAAAACAATTACGTCAAGAATTACAGAAGTAATTAAAGAAGGATATTCTTCTATTACAGATGAGCAGTTAGAGCAGATTAGCAGCAGTTTACAGGATAACGAACAGGTCAATAAGATTGCGAATATGTATATTGAAGCAGTGGAAGATACGTTGGCTGAGAACAGAACGAAAGGTGTTGAAGCGTATTTGGATGCATCAGCAGTTGAAAATCAATTAAATTCTCTGATGAATGGTCTTGTTACAACAGTTCTGAATCAGTCAAATACACAGATGAATGTATTACAGAGAACAATTATACAATCAGTATTATCCTATGCATCACAGGCTGCACAGAATAAGATTACCGAAGTGTGTAATACTTACGTATCTGGAATGTCGGCCGGAACGATTGCAGTCATCCGTTTCTATCATATTCTGACATCAACAACTTGTAAAATTGTTCTTGGTGTTGTGAGTGCTGCATTACTTGCAGTTATCTGTCTGCTTAGTCAGCCAAAGATTTCTGCTGTATTGGATTATGGAATTATAGGAATTGGAAGCGGTCTTTTGGCAGCCGCCGCAACATTGATTGCAAATAACAAGGTTACATCTTTTACGAATGAAAAACTTGGAAGAACGATGATGATGGATATGAAAGTATTTTATATTTATGCAGGATGTCTTGCAGTAGCAGGAATCCTCTGCATTGTAGGATACAAGGTTTTATCAAAGAGCAACTTATCTGTAGAGTAAATAAATCCAATGGATATTGATTGTTATGGCTGATTATAGCCCGACATTTACGACAAAGTTTCCGTGTTGCGTTCCACTATATTACGCAGTGCCATACTTGCAATCCGCTTCGATACTTGCTCATGCGTGCTGTCGCACTATCGAAAAAAATACCAAATATTCTTTTGCGAGCAAGCTCCCATCGAATATTTGGTATTTCATTTCGGCACTGCTCGTTACTTTGTCAAACCGAAACTTACGCCTGCACATTAGCAAACGGACTATTTTCATTGAAGAAATCTTCATACCAGACAAGGAACATATAAATCGTCCAAATCTTTCTGGAATTATCTTCTTTTCCTGCTTTGTGATTATCTAAATATCGCATCAATTCATCAGTGTTAAAATACATTTTAGCAGCTTCGCTGTTGAATGCTTTCTTAATAATTGTATAATATTTCTCATCACGCAGCCAGATTCGGATTGGAACAGGGAAACCGAGCTTTTTCTTTTCGGCAACCATATCCGGTAAGTGTCTGTGTGCAGCCTGACGCATTGCATACTTTGTATTATGCTTGTTCACCTTGTACTTTGTTGGGAGTCGGCGTGCAACATTGAAGACCTCCATATCCAAGAACGGAACACGAACCTCCAAAGAGTGCGCCATACTCATCTTATCCGCCTTTAGCAAAATATCACCGATTAACCAGAAATTAATATCAATATACTGCATTTTCGTAACATCATCAAACTGGGCAACTTTATCATAGAACGGCTTTGTAAGGTCCATATGATTGTAGTTACCGGTTGGGTTCTTTAAGACTTTACTGCGTTCTTTTTCATTAAACATAAATGCATTGCCGATAAAGCGTTCCTGAACAGACTTGCTGGCGCGAATTAAGAAATTCTTTCCCTTAAACTTCCATGGAAGTGCATTGACAGTCTTTGCAAGGCATTTGCGAAGACCAAGCGGAAGTTTCTGGAAAGCAGCTAAGTCGAGAGGTTCTCTGTAAATATTATAACCACCGAAGAATTCGTCAGCCCCTTCGCCTGACATTGCAGCTTTTACATGCTTTGAAGCAGTCTGACTTACAAAGTAGAGTGCGATAGCAGCAGGATCTGCAAGAGGTTCATCCATATGATACTGAATCTTAGGAATAGCTTCCCAGTATTCCTGACTGGATACAAGTTTGCTGTAATTATCAATTTGAATCTTTTCGGATAACTTCTTTGCGTAATCAATTTCATTATATTTTTCATAATCAAATCCAACGGTAAATGTCTTGTCACCATTGAATGTGGCAGCAACATAACTTGAGTCAACACCACTTGAAAGGAAAGAACCAACTTCTACGTCGCTAATTTTATGATGTTCAACAGAATCTGCCATAGCGGCATCAATCTGGTTGATAAAATCTTCCAGAGAAGTTGAATTATCAGGCTCAAAAGTAGGTTCCCAATAACGTTTAATCTGTAAGTCTCCGTTGTGGAATGTAAGCATATGCGAAGGCATCAGCTTATAGATTCCTTTGAAGAAAGTTTCTTCTAATACAGAATATTGAAATGTTAAATAATTCTCAAGTGCTGTTTCATTAAGCTGTTTTTTGTAACCGGGGTACTCTAAAATACTCTTAATTTCTGAAGCATAGACAATGTTATTGTCAACAATGGCATAGTAAAAAGGTTTGATACCAAAGAAATCTCTTGCACCAAACAGCGTTTCCTTTTCACTGTCCCAAATCACAAATGCAAACATACCACGTAACTTCGTAAGCATGTCTTCACCGTATTCTTCATATGCATGAATCAGAACTTCTGTATCAGAGTTATTTGCAAAGGTATGTCCTTTTTCAATCAGTTCTTTTCGCAGGTCCTGGTGATTATAAATCTCACCATTAAATGTTATAACAATCTTCTTGTTTTCATTATACATAGGCTGTGTACCGTTATCTAAGTCAATAAAACTTAAACGGCGAAATCCCATATATGCTTTTCCATCTATATGTTGACCGGCACTGTCAGGACCACGGTGAATAATTCGGTTCATCATGTTCGTAAGTACTTCTTCTCCATTTTCAAGATATCCTGTAAAACCAGCAAAACCACACATATATAAATCCTCCATTCTCAGATTATACTGATTCCGAAATTATTTATGCAAATAAAGTGCACACATTATATGCATCTTATGACTGCTAAGATTGCGGAAAAATTAATTATCAGATATTCATAGTATGCCACAAATTTGCAATAGTACGATTATAGCAGACAAAAAAATGGAATACAAGCAAAACAGAGACGTTCCTTATAATATTAAAGTAGATAGAAACAGATACAAATTCGCTGACAGCTTAAACTTAACAATCTGTAATGTTAAAAAATTATCAATGATTTTTTTGGAATTTGATGAAAATATTCATTTTCACGATTGTTTTTTGACAGATATAAAAAATTGGTATATAATACCCTTTCGTGTGCTTATTGGGGAATAAGCAATACCTTTAGAAAGTATCGTGTTCAAAGGGTTAGGGGAATTGAAAAGGATTGGAATTGTTTTATGAAAAAGAGTAAAAGAACATTGGATGCAATCATCAGAGGGATGATTATATTAATTCCATTGATTATGATTGGATCATTTGTCACAATATTTAGAGATTTTCCGGTTGCATCATACCAGAGATTTATTCATACGTTTATGGGCGGCAGTTTTGTGACATTGACAGATAATATTATTGAGATTACATTGGGAAGTTTTTCGTTATATCTTGCAATGATTATCGGATATGGTTATGCAAAGGAATATGCGGAATCTTTGCCACATGCATACATATCCATGATTATGACAACGGTTGTATTTTTGATATTGAATGTAGATTTTCACGATGGCATGACACTTGATACAAAAAACTGGGGCATTGAACATTCGATGATAACAGTTGTAATATCCATGATAACAGTTAAGTTATTTCAGAAGATTTATTCGATTCCAATGTTAAGGATGGAGCGAAGTCTGTACGGAATTAAAGCAACATTAAGAGATAGTTATGGGTATATACTTTCGGGAACTGCCATAATGGCATTTGCTTCGTTTGTGAACACAGGAATACAGTATCATTTTCATGTAAGCAACGCATATCAGGCATTTGTAAATATTCCGGTGCTGATGTTTCGTCATATTCCGGCAGGATTTGGCTTTTCGATAATGTATTTGACATTTGTATCACTGCTTAGTTTGACAGGAGTACGGGGACAGAGCTGTATGATAGCAGCCTGTACATCGATTTTTGCCGAAGCGCAGGGATTTCACAGCGAAAGTTTTTTCCATACATTTATCTTTCTTGGAGGAAGTGGTGCGACGTTAAGTCTTGCGATTGGTATTTTGTTATATTCGAAACAGCGGAGTGTTCGAAATGTGAATTTTATCAGTCTGATTGCAAGTTTCTTTAATATAAATGATATGCTGTTGTTTGGAGTACCGATTGTTGGAAATGGGATTTTTATAATACCATTTTGTGTTGTGCCGATTGTAAACTTTCTGATAACATATGCTGCTGTTGACAGTGGGATTGTGCCGATTATTACGCATCAGACACCGCAGTTTCTTCCGGTTATATGGAGTGGATATGCAGCGACGGGATCTTATATGGCAGGGGTGTTGCAGATTGTAAATATTGCCATTGGCGTAGCAATTTACAGACCGTTTATCAAGAAAAATGATGAACGTATCAATTCAGAAATCAAAAATGGAATCGTGGATTTGCAGAAAGAATTGCAGGAATATGAAAGAATAGGAAAACCGAGTGATTTCTTACAAAGAAAAGATGCAGTAGGTGATATCGCAAAAATGCTTCGGAATGACTTTGAATATGCATTAAAACATGAGGAGTTCAAGCTGGTATATCAGCCGCAGGTTAGAGCAGACGGTGAATGTATTGGTGCAGAGGCATTGCTTCGTTGGAATCATAAAGTCGCAGGATTTGTATATCCGCCGCTGATTATTGCGATTGCAAGAGAGTCCGGAAAACTAGCAGAGTTGGAACGGTTTATTTTTAACAGAGCGTGTCGGGATTTGAAATACATCCAGAAATCGACGCTGCCGTATGCAAAAATCTCAGTAAACATTACGGGAGAGTCATTGTTTAATGAAGATTTGGAGCAGATGATAGAGCAGGCAGTAGAAAAATATAATGTGGATCGCAGTAAGTTATGGATAGAAATTACAGAGCAGGAAGCAATTGCAATGACTCCGGAAATTACAGAACGGCTATTTCGTTTAAAGAGAAAAGGACATAAGCTGCTGATAGATGATTTTGGGATGGGGCATACATCGCTTACTTATTTGCAGAGCAATCAGTTTGATGTTGTGAAATTAGACGGTTCCATTACCAGAGATGTCCTTGAAAATGACCGAAACTGTCAGATTATATCTTCTATTGCTTATCTTGCTAAGAGCTTAGGATTCTCGATGATTGCAGAATACGTAGAGACGCAGCAGCAACGGGATAAATTAGAAGAGTTAAACTGTGAAGTCTTTCAGGGATATTTATATAGCGCACCGGTTGACATTTATTCATTAGAACAATGGGCACATATGCATCAGGTGGGTTTACAAAAGAAACAAAATACTTTATAATCAAAAAAAATGAAAAAGTGAGGTAATAGTGGCATGGAAAAGATTAAAATGACAACTCCACTCGTTGAAATGGATGGGGACGAGATGACAAGAGTACTTTGGAAGTTAATTAAGGACGAGTTACTGACTCCATTTGTTGACTTAAATACAGAGTATTATGATTTGGGACTGGTACACAGAAATGAGACAAACGATCAGGTAACGGTTGACTCAGCCAATGCAACAAAGAAATATGGAGTTGCTGTTAAGTGTGCGACTATTACACCAAATGCAGCAAGAGTAAAAGAATATGATTTAAAGGAAATGTACAAGAGTCCGAACGGAACAATTCGTGCAATGCTGGATGGTACAGTATTCCGTGCACCAATTATTGTTAAAGGAATTGAACCATATGTAAAGAATTGGAAGAAGCCAATTACGATTGCAAGACATGCTTATGGTGATGTATACAAGGCTTCAGAGATGAAGGTTCCGGGTGCTGGTAAGGCAGAACTTGTATTTACGGATGAGAACGGCAACGAGACAAGAGAATTAATTCATAACTTCAAGGGTGCAGGCGTATTGCAGGGGATGCATAACTTAGAAGATTCTATTGAAAGTTTCGCAAGAAGCTGCTTTAACTTCGCATTAGAGACGAAGCAGGATTTATGGTTTGCTACAAAAGATACAATTTCTAAGAAGTATGACCATACATTTAAGGATATTTTCCAGGAAATTTATGATAAGGAATATGCAGAAAAGTTTGCGAATACAGGGATTACATATTTCTATACATTGATTGATGATGCAGTAGCAAGAGTAATGCGTTCAGAGGGTGGATATATCTGGGCTTGTAAGAACTATGACGGTGACGTTATGAGTGATATGGTTGCCACAGCATTTGGTTCATTATCCATGATGACATCAGTACTTGTATCTCCTCATGGATATTATGAATATGAAGCAGCACATGGTACAGTACAGAGACACTATTATAAGCATTTAAAGGGTGAAGAGACATCTACAAACCCAATTGCAACAATTTATGCATGGACAGGTGCATTAAGAAAGCGTGGAGAATTAGATAATATTCCGGAACTTGGTGTATTTGCAGATAAGTTAGAGAGAGCATGTATTCAGACAATTGAAAATGGTCAGATGACAAAGGACCTTGCATTGATTACAACAATGGAGAATCCTACAACACTGAATACACAGGATTTTATTAAAGCAGTTCGTGTGACATTAGAAGGACTTCTGTAAGAATAAGGAGAATATATGATACATTACAGCTTTCACGGAATGAATATAAGCCAGATAGCAGTGTGGTTTTTTCTATACAGCTTCTTTGGCTGGTGCATGGAATGTGTAGTCATCCGCAAGCAGCTAGGATATTGGGAAAACAGAGGATTTGCGAAGATGCCGTTTTGTGTAATTTATGGTTTTGGTGTGTGGATTGCCTATCATATTTTTGCACCGATTGAACATAACTACATGGCAATTTATTTTGCAGGATGCATCTGTGCAACTGCTTTTGAATATCTGACAGCACAGGTAATGTTACGTCTGTTTGGTAAGGTGTGGTGGAATTACGATCATGAACGCTTCAACTACAAAGGAATTTTATGTTTGAAGAGTACATTAGCATGGGGATTGCTTGCGTTATTTATCTTTGGAATTTTCAATGATTTTGTAGAATTATTTGTAAAGTCTATTAATGTACGGGCAGTTTCTATTCTGGGTGTAATATTAACATTTTCTTATCTGATGGATTTTATATATCATTTTTCAAAACGACTCGCATTAGAAGAAGTGCTTGGAAAACATAGAGAAGCGATAGGTTCTTTATGGAGATTTAGAAGATAGACGAAAATGTAAAAATGTGGCCTGACCATAGGTTTTCTATGGTCAGGTTTTTTTGACAGTTGCAGGTCAATTTGTTATGATTAAAAGGAGACAAATTTATAAGAGCATACTTTATAAATTATCATTTTGTACGTATTTTTACCGGAAAATGACGGGAAAGAGAGGCAACGTAATGTTTCAGTCATTGAGACAGGATTTGGCAATGTTACACAACAGCAGACGGCATATTGTGTTGTTTGAAATAACATATAAGTTGGCAGCAATTGCATTACTGTATCCGGTAATGCTGATGTTGTTAGAACTTGTGATGAAAGTTGCCAACATTCATTATTTTACCAATGAATATATAGCGATTGCATTGACACATCCGGTTGTAATATTAGGTATTTTGTTATTTTTGTGCACATTTGCAATTTATTGTGGATATGAAATGTGTTTTTTATGCATTTGTTTTGAGGCACATCGTTGTGGAAGTGATGTATCTATTTTAGAAAATGTAAAGACTACGGGAGAATTTCTAACAAAGCGTATTGGCTGGAAACAGGTGGGAATTGCATTTTGGACCGTGCTTGCCGTTTTTTTAACAAATACAACAGTACTTTGTAATGTTTTTTATTCACAAACGACATTGAATCTGTTAAAAACGGCAATTCAGTACGGTGCTTGGTATTATCAGGTATCGGCTGCTGCAGCATTGTTGATTTTGTATGCGGCAGTTGTGTTGGGGATATATTCTTTTCATGTTTTTTTTCTGGAAAGAAAGAATTTTAAAGAGTCATATTGCAAAAGTGTACGTATGGTTCGGAAGCATTGGAAAGGAACGCTGTCCGCTTTAATCGGTTATAATCTCGGGATTCTTGTTATTATTGGAGCATTGTATTGCATTATTTCGGGAATTCTTATTGCAGGTGTTCGTATCTTGGATATGGCATATATTGGAAGTACGCTATATTTATCTGCATTGCGTTACGTTCGTTTGGTAACGAAAATCGTATTGGTTTGTATAGCACTTCCGGTATCATTTTCTGTAATTACAAGAAGATATTATAAATATACAAATGTAGATGAGATTGATTTTACAGTTATTTATCTGAAGGAGAAGCGACATCGTATACATAAAGTCGTATACTATATGATTCTTATAGGGGCGATTTGTGCAAATGTTATATATCTGATTACCGGGTTTAATAAGAAACCATTTGACCGTGTGGCTATTTTTCATGAAACGACAGTTACGGCACATCGGGGCGGTGCGTATGATGCACCGGAGAATACGATGGTGGCATTTGAAAATGCAATTGCAAGCAAGGCAGATTGCATTGAACTGGATGTAAGACAGACGGCAGATGGGGCAATTGTGGTTATGCATGATGCCAGTGCATATCGTACAACCGGAGTAGACAGAATGATTTCTGATATGACATTAGAGGAAGTCAAGCAGTTAGATGCAGGTTCTTCATTCCGTTCAGATTATGCAGGGGAGCAGGTTCCGACGTTAGAAGAAGTGCTGACATTAACGAAAGGGAAGATTCACTTAAATATAGAAATTAAAACAAGTGTTAAGGATGTTCATATCGCGCAGGAAATTGTAACTACGTTAGAACGTTTTGATATGATTGATGAGTGCGTGATTACGTCTTTTGATTTGAATGTATTAAAACAGGCAAAAGCCTGCAATGATCAGCTTCGGGTGGGATATATTCTGTCCGTGGCATATGGGGATTTTTATGATAACAGTGAAGTGGATTTCTTCAGTATGAATGCTTCCTTTTTGTCAAAACGTCTGGTGGATGCCATTCATCGTTCCGGCAAACAGGTGTATGCCTGGACAGTTAATAATGAATCGTCGATTCGAAATTTGGCAAATAAAGGTGTGGATGACATTATTACAGACAAACCGGGCGTGGCAAAGGAAACACTTCTTTCAAGAGATACCAGTGAAACATTGCTTAATATGGCAAAGTATGTATTTAACCAATAGGAGGTACAGAAATGATTCGTGGAATTGGAACATCAAAAGGAATTGGAATCGGACATGCAGTGATTTTCAATGAAGATCCATATGAAGTTGTAAAAAAGACAATTCAAGAGGACGATATTCAGGCAGAAAAGAAACGTTTTGTTCAGGCGAAGGATACATTTATTGAACATACGAATCAGATGATTGCAGATTTGCAGAAGAAATTAAAAGAAAAAGATAAGACCTCATTGGTATTGCATAATCAGATTTATCTGATTCAGGATGAGCAGTTACAACAAAAGGTAGAACAGTGTATCGAAAAAGAACATATTTGTGTGGAAGCGGCATTTGATGAGGCATGCAATCAGTTGATTGCGTTATTCCGTTCGATGAATAATGAGGCAATGAACCAGAGAATTGCGGATATTATTGATTTGCGTGAGCATATGTTTCTTATCTTTGAGGGCAGGGAAAATGTCAATCTGACACAATTAAAGCCGGGGACGATTCTGATTGCAAAAGATTTAAGACCTTCGATTACGGCAACGATGGATACAGAACATGTCGTTGGTATTGTTGCAGAAAATGGAGGAGAAACTTCTCATGCGGCCATTCTTGCAAGAGCATTAGAGATTCCAGCGGTATTAAATGCGAAAGGAATCGTTCAGTCCGCAAAGAATGGAGATACGGTTATTATTGACGGAGATTATGGAGAAGTCTTCGTTCGGCCAATTCCAAGAACGGTTGCAATTTATGAAAAAAAGCAGGTGCGATTCTTAGAAAAACAGAAGGAACTTCGTCAATATATTAACAAACAGACATTGACACAGGATGGAAAGACGGTATGTTTAGCGGCGAATATCGGAAATGAAAAAGAAGCAGCCAAAGCCATGGCGGCAGGGGCTGAAGGTGTCGGATTATTTCGTACAGAGTTCTTGTTTATGAATGGCGTGAAGATGCCGGATGAAGAAGAACAGTTTATGGCATATCGTGCAGCAGCAGTACTGTGCAAAGATACCTTCTTAACGATTCGTACCCTGGATATCGGCGGTGACAAAGATATTCCATATATGGGATTGTCAAAAGAAAATAATCCATTTTTGGGATATCGGGCAATTCGATTCTGTCTGGACAGATTAGATGTATTTACGGTTCAATTACGTGCAATTTTGCGTGCCAGTGCATATGGCAGGATTCGTATTATGATTCCGATGATTACATCTGTTGTAGAATTGCGACAGGTCAGACAGATTTTAGAAAAAATAAAAAGAGAATTAGACAGCAAAGAAATTGCATATGATAAAGAGATACAGTTAGGAATTATGGTTGAAACACCGGCAGCGGCGATTATGTCTGAAGCATTAGCGGCAGAAGCAGACTTTTTCTCGATAGGAACGAATGATTTAACGCAGTATATTATGGCGGTGGATCGTGGAAATGAGAATGTCGCATATTTGTATTCAACATTTAATCCGGCGGTATTAAAAGCGATTCGGAATATTATTGCAAATGCAAAAAAAGCGAATATCGAAGTTGGCATGTGTGGAGAAGCGGCGAGCAATCCGGCAATGATTCCGTTGTTATTAGCATACGGACTTGATGAATTTAGTGTATCACCGGCAAAGATATTAGAAACGAGAAAAAATATCGCAGGCTGGAACAGACAGCAGGTTGAAAAAATTGCACAGGAAGTTGATAAAATGGCAACAGAAAAAGAAATTGTCAGCTATTTAAATGACATATTATCCTAAAGGAATAAAAGATATTATTCTGTATAGAGTCAACATTTTCTAGCAGACATTTTTAGAAAAGATTCTAATGTAAAATTAAAATAAAATGGAGATTGATATGGCACAAATGTATGATACAGACGAAGAACAGGAAAGAGTCCTGCTCATCGGCGTACAGTTAGATAATAACGAAGAAGCGGCAATGCGTTCGCTTGATGAACTAAAAGAACTTGCAAGAACAGCAGGCGCACAGACGGTTGGAAAGGTAATTCAGCCAAGAGAGAGTTTTCATCCGGCAACTTATATCGGTAAGGGAAAGCTAGAAGAAGTAAAAGATCTTTTGATAAAGACAGATGCGACAGGGATTATCTGTGATGATGAGTTGACACCGGCACAGTTGCGAAATTTAGAAGATGCATTGGATACGAAAGTAATGGATCGAACGATGGTCATTTTAGATATTTTTGCGACGAGAGCGACGACAAGTGAAGGTAAACTACAGGTTGAAATGGCACAGTTAAAATATAGAATGACACGTCTGTCGGGATTGGGAACAACGCTTTCAAGACTCGGCGGCGGAATCGGTACGAGAGGTCCGGGAGAAAAGAAGATTGAGACCGACCGTAGAATTATTAGGGATCGTGTGACACGGCTGAATCATGAGCTGAAAGAATTAAGCAGTCACAGAGATGTCACAAGACAGCAGCGAAGCCAGAATTCCACGATGGTTGCGGCAATTGTTGGATATACAAATGCAGGAAAGTCAACGCTGCTGAATCATTTGACCAATGCAGGAATACTCGCAGAGGATAAGTTATTTGCAACGCTTGATCCAACGACCCGTTTGTTAAAACTTGCCAATGGTGAGAAGATATTGCTCACGGATACCGTAGGATTTATTCGGAAATTACCGCACAATCTGATTGAAGCATTTAAAAGTACGCTTGAGGAAGCAAAATATGCAGATATTATTATTCATGTAGTAGATTGTTCCAATCCAGATATGGATTATCAGATGCAGACAGTTTATGAAACATTAGACCAGTTGGGTGTATCCGGCAAAACGATTGTAACATTGTTTAACAAATGTGATAAATTGCCGGAACCGCCATCTGCAAAAGATTTGAAGGCACAGTATTGTGTCAATATTTCGGCAGCACGTGGAGACGGATTAGAACAGTTTGATAAAGTGTTGCAGGAAATTATTCAGGAAAACAGAATTTATATTGAACGCTGCTTCCCATACAAAGATGCGGGAAAGATTCAGCTGATTCGTGAATATGGACAGTTACAGAAGGAAGAATACACAGAGGATGGAATTCTTGTAGAAGCGTACGTTCCGAAAAATATTTATGATAAAGTGACGAGTTAATCGAAAAGAGAGGATAAGATACAATGAAATTAATTGCAGCAGTGGATAAGAAGTGGGCAATTGGAAAAGGAAAAGATTTATTGGTGGATATCCCGGAAGATAAGAAATATTTCAGAGAAGAAACCTTTGGGAAAGTCGTTATTATGGGGAGAAAGACCTTTGAGAGCCTTCCAAATGGTGCATTGGATTTTCGTACCAATATTGTGCTGACACATGATAAGAGTTATGTGCCGAAAGATATTTGCGTGTGTCATTCGCTTGACGAAGTTTTCACAATGATTGAGGACTATGATACAGAAGATGTATATGTTATTGGCGGAGAATCTATTTACGAGCAGTTTCTTCCATATTGTGACGTGGCACATTTAACGAAGGTGGATTATGTGTACGATGCAGATAAATATTTCCCGAATCTGGATCGGAATGACGAATGGAAATTGGCAGAAGTCAGTGATGAGAAGACGTATTTTAATTTGGTATACGAATTTGATAAGTATGTTCGCGTAAAGAATCATAAAGAAGTTCCGGTAATATAATATACATTTAAGCAGAGTGGCAATGAAAAGAATTGGATTCATTTAGAAAGAGGGGTTGTTATGAAATGTAAAAAGTGTGGGACAGAAGCAGGAAATGCAATACTTTGTCCCAATTGCGGTACACATATGATTGTTTCACATACGGTAGGAGATATCTTAAAGGAGCAGGACGCGAAACATCAGGCAGGGACGATACAGCCGCCAAAGAAGAGTAAGAAGCCGTGGATTCTCGCAGCAGTGTTTGTCATAGCCTGTGCAGCACTTGCACTGTATCTTGCGTATCCGTATCTGAAACGGACGGTAATGCCGGATAATCATGCTGCAACGGTGCTGAAGGCGGAGACGAACCGTTTGCAGGACAAATATCACAACCAGCTTACAGATTATATCAATGGAAAAGCACAGTCACACGATCAGACCGGAGTGGTAAGAATGAATGAAATGACAGAAGATTCCACACATTATATGGATTATCTGAATGTTAATACATTGCAGTATGATATACATCAGGATGGCGTAAATGGCAGTGTACGCGGTATTTTCGGATTGGCAAAAAATGATGAGAATCCGGTGGTTCAGGTCTATTTTTATGAAAATGGAAATGATGTGTATTTTAAGATTCCGCAGTTGTTTACAGGCAGTTACAAAATGACAATGCAGCAGTTAGAGAATCGTTTGGAACAGTCCGCAGATGAGGTAGATATTGATCGAACATATATTGAAGATGCAGGAACTGTCTGGAATCTGTTTGCAAATTATACGAATGAAGATGACAGAAAAGAATATGCAACGGTTATAACAAAAGTGCTTCCGGTTATAACAGAGAATTTAAATAAGATGTGGGATAAAGCGGCATATGAGAAAAGAGAAGTCGTATCGGTCGAAACAGAAAAAGGCGTGCTTGATGCACAACAGTATCAGGTAACTGTTTCAAAAGAGCAGTTTATGGAAATGGCAGAGCAGAGTATATATCAGATTTATGCCGATACATCACTTACAGCGTATACGTCGTTATTGGCATCTGTTAAAAATATAACAAAAGAATCTTTGCTTCAAACGATCAGGGAGGCATTGTCTGATATGGAGCAAATCACATTTTCGATTGCAGTCAATGATCAGGATAGAATCGTCGGTGTTTCTCTGCAAAATAATACACAAGAGGCAACAGCAGAGATGACATACACGTTTGCAGGAGCAGATGAACCGCTTGACATTTGTGTATTACAATTATTAACGGAAGAACACGTACAGAATTCGTCAAAGCTGCAGATGATGATACGCAGGGAGTGTCGTGCAAAAGAAGCAAAGAATTTAAGTATGGCAGATTTTAAGGAGGCATTGGATGTGACGCAGATGAGCAGTACACAAAAATTACAGCTTGTGCAGCAGATGATTGATAATATTGGAATTATCAATCAGATTTTCACAGAAAAAGGAACGGCAGAGATTGGAATGTTGCAGTAAGACAGAGGGCTTACGCAGACAGATAAATTTTTCAATCAAAAAGAATTTGAAAAAGATAGAAAAATGCAATAAAAATTTCAACAATAAAAATTTGCCGGAAAACATCTTGCAATCTTAAAAAAAATATAGTATGGTATATATAAGTTCTGTGCGACTGGCGGAAGATGCGTAAGCATTGTGGGATTACCCACAGGGAGCACAGCAGATTATGATATGCCGACCGCCTGGGCGACCGTTTTAGGTTACCCGGGCGGTCTTTTTTATATTGTTAGGAAAATTTGCGCCTGGCAGTATAAAAGTAAGCGCACGCGCGCAAATGGAAAATCTTATTATTTACATTTAAAGGAGAAGTTACTATGGAAATGGTATCATTAGCACAGGAATTATCTGCAACAACATATCCTGGAAGAGGAATTGTGATTGGACGTTCAGAAGACGGAAAGAAGGCTGTTACAGCATATTTCATTATGGGAAGAAGTGAGAACAGCCGTAACCGTGTATTTGTAGAAGATGGAGAAGGCATCCGTACACAGGCATATGATCCTTCGAAGTTAGAAGATCCAAGTCTTATCATCTATGCACCTGTTCGTGTGTTAGGAAATAAGACAATCGTTACCAATGGTGACCAGACAGATACAATTTATGAATTAATGGACAAGCAGCAGACATTTGAGCAGGCTTTAAGAACAAGAGAATTTGAGCCGGATGCACCAAATTATACACCTAGAATTTCAGGGATTATGCATATTGAAAATGGTAAGTACAGTTATGCAATGTCTATCTTAAAGAGCAACAACGGCAACGGTGCTGCATGCAACCGTTATACATTTGCTTATGAGAATCCACTTGCAGGAGAAGGAAGATTTATCCATACATATATGCGTGATGACAATCCATTGCCAAGTTTTGAAGGCGAACCTACATGGGTTAAGATTTCAGGAGACATCGACAGTTTTACAGAAATGGTATGGAATAACTTAAATGAAGATAACAAAGTTTCTTTATTTGTTCGTTATATTGATATCGAAACAGGTAAGTATGAAACAAGAATCGTTAATAAGAATAAGTAAGAACAAGTACAGTATATAATCAAATGATTGGTTGAATTTCATCCGGAATCTGTGTTGGAACATTGCAGATTTCGGAGAACAATTATTTCAAGCAGATGTTCCAGAATGGAGAATACAATGAACGAATTACAGTTAAAATATGGTTGTAACCCAAATCAGAAGCCATCAAGAATTTTTATGGAAAATGGTACAGACTTACCGGTACAGATTTTAAATGGTAAGCCGGGATATATCAATTTCCTTGATGCATTCAATGGCTGGCAGTTAGTAAAGGAATTAAAGGAAGCGACAGGACTTCCGGCAGCAACATCATTTAAGCATGTATCACCGGCAGGTGCAGCAGTAGGTCTTCCATTGACAGAAGTTGAGAAGCAGATTTACTGGGTAGATGACAGTATCGGAGAATTATCACCAATCGCTTGTGCTTATTCAAGAGCAAGAGGTGCTGACAGAATGTCATCATATGGTGATTTCATTTCCCTTTCTGATGTATGTGACGTTCCAACAGCGAAGTTAATTCAGCACGAAGTATCAGATGGTATTATTGCACCGGGTTATGAACCGGAAGCTCTTGAAATCTTAAAGACAAAGAAGAAGGGCAACTACAATGTTATTCAGATTGATCCGGCTTACAAGCCAGAACCAATTGAGAGAAAGCAGGTATTTGGTGTAACATTTGAACAGGGGAGAAATGAATTCGAAATCAACAAAGAATTATTAGGAAATATTGTTACAGAGAACAAGGAAATTCCTGAATCAGCAAAGATTGATTTAATCATTGCATTAATTACATTAAAGTATACACAGTCTAACTCTGTATGTTATACAAAGGGCGGTCAGGCAATCGGTATCGGTGCAGGTCAGCAGTCTCGTGTACATTGTACAAGACTTGCAGGTTCTAAGGCAGATAACTGGTTCTTACGCCAGTCACCAAAGGTATTAAATCTTCCATTCAAGGATGATGTTCGAAGAGCAGACAGAGACAATGCCATCGATACATACATCGGTGATGATTATATGGATTTATTAGCAGATGGCGAATGGGAAAGAGTATTTACAAGTAAGCCGGAAGTATTCACAAAGGAAGAGAAGAAGGAATGGCTTGCGAAGAATACAGATGTAGCATTAGGTTCCGATGCGTTCTTCCCATTTGGTGATAATATCGAACGTGCAAACAAGAGTGGTGTTAAGTATATTGCACAGCCGGGCGGCTCAATTCGTGATGATAATGTTATTGATACATGTAATAAGTACAATATGGCAATGTGCTTTACAGGCATGCGTCTGTTCCATCACTAAGATAGTTGCTGAGAGATTTCTTGTTGTATAGGAGAGCATTCTTCAATCCGCATAAGTAGGAAATACGTAAGAAATTAGAATTGAATTCGTGGTATAAATAAAACAACCAGCAGGCAGATGTTTAAATCAAATCATCACGCTGCTGGTTGTTTTTGAATTTATAGGGGATTTTGTTCCTATCAGCAGAAATATTTCTTAATAGGATACCATATTTCGTCCATGTTCTTTGGAGTGGTATAGCTGTTTATCTGCAGCTTTGTATACATCCTCTGAGCAGGAACTGTCTGCAATTCCGAAACTCATTGTAATTTGAAAATCTTTATCCCATGTTAAGTTTTCTATATTCTTACGCAGTTGTTCAGCCAGTTGCGGAGCATTTGGATTTCTTGTAATGATACAGAATTCTTCGCCACCCACACGGAATAATCGGTCTGTTCGGTTTAACTGCTTTGATAGTGTCTGTGCAACCTTTTTTAATACAATGTCGCCTTCTTCATGACCATATTCGTCATTGATTCGTTTAAAATAATCAATATCACACATAATCATAAAGAATTGTTTTTGGTGCATCTGCAAATGTTTATATTCATCATTGAAACGACCACGATTGTATATTCCGGTAAGTGGATCGTGTACAGCTTTCATATGATTGACATAAAACAATGCAAACAGGACAACGATGAGTACAGTTGTAAATGCAATTACAATAATAAGAATGGTCCTTACCATTGTAGCGCGATAAGTATTGTATGCTTTTGAATATGTATCAAAAATAAATTCAGATGTGAATTTATCTGAAGTTCCTGCAACTTCATCATATAAGTCTATGAATTTCTTTCGATATTCTTCAGCAGACATAGGGGCTTTCTCCTCTAAAAGAGGTATAATGGAACGAATCAATTTTAATGACAGATAATCGGTATCATCGGACTGATAATGTGAAATGAGTGTATTTGCCATATCAAGTGCTTTATCCGTATCCCCTGTTAATATTTCTAATTGTGTTTCAATTTCCATCAATGGATAGTCTAATGAGTAAGTCAGAGCGAAATTATCGGCATCAATTGTATGAAGTTTATCAACAATAGCTTTGGCTTCTTCATAACGATGTTCCTGTATTAAGATTCTTGCTTCGATTAAACTGCGGTCTAATTCATTGTATTCGTAATCATCCGATTCATTATTTGCATAATCTCTGGAAAGCTGTAAATATTCTCTTGCTTTTTCAGGATTGTCCATATGGATATCAGCAAGGTCCATATAGGCAAATTCCCGTATGATTCGATTCTCAGTAGCATCATCTAATGGATAGTCCAAGGCACGTTGAATTGATTTTTCAGCAATTTCATAATCGTTGAGTGCAAGAAAAACGTCACACATATTCAAATAATTCGCAGCTGCATAGAAAGGATAGTTTTTCTCATCAGACATACTGACTGCAACAACAGAACAGCGGATTGTATTGGAATAGTCACGGGAAATTGAGTAATAAGATGCTAATGAAGAGTAAATATTAATTTTAATTATGGCAGGAAGAAAAGAACTTTTCGCCATCGTTTCCAATTGTTTTACGGAATCCTCAGAGGCTTCGGATGTCATGAGTTCCTGTTCGAGTTCTAAGGCATTTGAAATGTTTTTTATCATGTTCCTGCCGATGAAGAAAGCGGCTAATACAAGAACAAAAAAAGTTATGATAATCGATATAATAATACGTTTTTTTGATATTTTTCGTTTACGCAATGGCAAATCTCCTTTGTTTGTAATCTTATGTAAAAATAGATTTTATTTATTGTATTTCTTTTTGTGGGGAATAGCAATTAAATTTTTGTAAATATTATTTTTTCAAAGGCTTCATAAATTCAAAAGAAGATACCATTTGCAATTCTGCGAAAACTATGCTTATATGTATTAAGAAAGAGAAGAAATCGAATGAAAATTCGTATGAATAATATCAAAATAAGATAAAGGAGCATATTATGCGGATTATTTACGAAGATGATAATCAATTGATTGTATACAAGGAAGCGGGTGTGCTGACACAGAGTGCACGCTCATTTGATATTGATTTAACAAGCGAAGTGATGACATATCGAAAGAAAAAGAAAGAACCGGCATATGCAGCAGTAATTAATCGACTAGACAGACCGGTCAGTGGACTTGTTTTATTTGCAAAAAATCAGAAAGAGGCAGGCAGATTATCGAAGCTCTTACAGGAAGAGAGGTTTAATAAGCAGTACTATGCAGTTGTGCAAGGTATTCCGGAAAGGAAGCAGGCGGAATTTACAGACTATTTGTTAAAAAATGGAAAAGAGAATATTTCCGCAGTTGTGTCGGCAGATACGAGTGGTGCGAAGCAGGCACGTCTGGAATATGAAGTGGTGCAGGTGTTTGAGGATAGCGAAGGAAAGCAGTATACAGTAGTAAAAATACACTTGATTACCGGAAGACATCACCAGATACGTGTGCAGTTTGCATCCAGAGGACTTCCATTAGCCGGAGATGGCAAATATATGTCTATCTATCAAGAGCAGTTTGAATGGGAGTATATGCAGGCTGCAAAGAGGATAGGAGAATATGACATTTGTAAGAAATCAAAACCGATGCGCAGAATTTTACACCGAAATGAAATTGCATTGTGTGCCGCATCTCTTACGATTGAAGGAAAAGAGTATACGGTAGAACCACCATTTTACAGCACGTTATAATATCTGAATAGAACCAAAGAAATGAAAGAAAAGACTTGAAATCATGAGTTTCTGAATATATAAATAAAATAGAGAAGGACTTCCCCGATGATGTAATGCATAAGATAGTTTATTTATCGTGTTATATCATTGGGGATTTTGTGTTTTATATTTTAAGTAGTCAAAGGGGATTGTGTTATGCGGCAGTTTTTATATCGAATCCGTTATAGACGTAGAAGTGTGTAAGAAATATTTTTATGAGTGAAATTTATAATATATATGTTGACATATTATACGACATATAATATATTATTTACAGATATATATTATACATCATATAATATTAAATCAGAAAGAGGGTGTATTTTATGACATTTCAACTAGGCGCAGCATTGTTAGATGCGTGTGTACTTGCAGTGTTAGAAAAAGAGGATGCATATGGATATATCCTGACACAGAACGTCAAGGAAGTGATGAATATATCAGAATCCACTTTGTACCCGGTATTGCGCCGACTACAGAAGGAAGGATATTTGACAACATATGACAGACCATACTCAGGACGAAATCGGCGGTATTATCAGATTACACCGGAGGGCAGATTTCAGATGGATATTTACCGCAGAGAATGGAAGGACTACAAAGATAAAATTGATAAGATTCTATTAGGAGGAAGTGCAGATGAATAAAGATGAATATTTATGGCAGTTAAGACAGAATCTGTTTGATATGCCACAGGAAGAGATTCAGGAAATTATAGAATATTATTCAGAGTATTTTGCAGATGCAGGAATTGATAATGAGCAGAATGTGATACGGGAACTTGGAACACCAAAGAGTCTGGCGGCAAAGATTTTATCAGAATCCGGTCAGGTGATGTTTCAAGAACCACGCCGTGATGATGCATTTACACAGCAATCAGCATCGACACAGCAGGAACAGACATTTGATCAGGCACCACCGTATGAAGATAAGAATCCATACAGAAGTCAGGATAAAGATATGGAGGGCAATGTACAAGGCAAGCGTAAACGAAGCAGTAGCGTAACGATTTTACTGATTGCGGCGGCAGTGATTGGTTCACCGTTGTGGATTTCTCTTTTGATTGCCGCAGTGTCTTTGATTGGTGGAGGATTCATTAGTATCGTTGCAGTACTTGGAAGTCTTGTAATCGCTGCCGGGTCAGTTGTTATATATGGAATAGGTGTCATTGGTGTCGGGATTGGCGGATTGATAACATTGGGCACGGCGACCGGATTACTGATGATTGGTGAGGGAATGATTGCAGTAGGACTTGGCGTTTTATTGATGTGTGCAATGGCTGCATTGATACGTTGGGTATGGAAACTGATTGTTTTCATCATACGAAGAATTGGTGTATGGATTCGCAGTAAGAAGGGGGTGCAGTAATATGAAGCGTTGGACAGGAAGAGTCGTGGGAACGGCAGCGATTTTTATTGTAATTGGTTTTATCTTAATGGCAGTTGGATTTTTTTCCGGGGCAGATACTTCTGTTATTTTTTCGGATGGTGCGTTTTATAGAATCAATGATGTTGCGTTTGAATATGATTCTGCACAGGAGTTAGAACATGCAATAAAAAATGTCAATGAGATTAATATTGATGTTTCAAATGCAGCAATTTATATAGAACAATCGGACGATGACAGTTATGGATTGCATGTTTCATATGTTCAGGTAGGAGAAAAGCCTAAAGTGACGATGGAAGATGGAATGATTCAGGTACTTGAAAATGAAAAAGATAACGATTTTCATATTACATTTTTCTGGAATCTGTGGAAAATTGTATTAAATCAAAATGATAATAAAATTGTGTTATCTGTTCCAAAGGATGCACAGATGGATTCTATTCAAATTCATACAAGTAATGGAATCATTGAATCGTATGCAGACTATCAAGTGAATACATTTATTGTAAAATCAAGTAATGGCAAGATTGATACTGATCATCTTACGGTATTGCAGAATACAGATATTAGAACTTCAAATGGTGCGATGGATATTAGAGGAACATTTTCAAAGAATTTTTATGCAAAGACCTCTAATGGGAAGATTCAGGCAAGTGGCGTATTTCATGCAGATGTGACTTGTGAAACTTCGAATGGGGCAGTAGAAATGAATGTGGAAAATGCCGTAGATGATTATGAATTAGAAGCAAGAACCAGCAACGGCAAGATTGTGATTGATGGGGATAGTTATGGAAACGAATATCACAGCCGTCAGTCTGCATTATACAAAATGTATCTTAAGTGCAGTAATGGAAAGGTAGAAGCAAATTTCGGAGAGAAAGGTAAGCAACAAGACTTTTATTCAATGTCCAACAACTACACAAAATGAAGAATTTTCAGAATCTCAAATTGGACAAATAACAGCAAATCTTGATTCCTTCATCAGTTTCATATAAATAAAACATCAATATAATACAAGGCATATCAGACAACGACAAATTGTTCTGGTATGCCTTTTTTTATACAAATCCTCATTTATAAAATAAAATACTTTGATTATCAAAATACTATTGACAAATACATAAAAATTTTATATAACATTAATAGTTTGATTATCAAAATATATGAAAATCAAATAAATAAGAAAAAGGAAAGAGTATGGGTATGAAAATCATTGGAACAGGCAGATGTGTTCCAGAAAAGATTATTACCAACGAAGATTTGTCTCAGACACTTGATACCAGTGATGAGTGGATATTTACAAGAACAGGCATCAAGAAGCGGCATATTGCGACCTATGAGAGTGTGGTAGACCTCGCAACAGGAGCAGCAAGACAGGCATTATTACAGGCAAAAGTTACGCCGGAGGAAGTAGATGCGATTCTGGTAGCAACGTCAAGTGCTGAATATGCATTTCCTAATGTTGCCAGTCAGGTGCAGGAGCGAATCGGTGCCAATCATGCGATGTGTCTGGATATGAGTGCTGCGTGCACAGGCTTTATTTATGCATTACATTGTGCGGATGCACTGGTGCGAACAGGACAGTATCGCACGATACTTGTGATTGGTGCAGAGGTGATGTCGAAGCAAATGGATTGGAGCGACCGTTCCGTATGTGTGCTGTTCGGTGATGGAGCAGGTGCAGTACTTGTGAAGAAAGATGATTCCCGTCTTACGGCAGGAAGAATTCACAGTGAAGGGAAAAAGGCAGAAGTGTTAGCCTGTGACCGTAACAATGTTGTTATGAATGGGCAAGAGGTATTTCGTTTTGCAGTGAAGATGGTTCCACAGTCAATTCAGGAAGTTGTTGATATGGCACATCTTTCGTTGCAGGATGTGAATTATTTTCTTTTGCATCAGGCAAATGTCAGAATTATCGAAGCAATTGCGAAACGAATGAAATTACCAAAGGAGAGCTTCCTTGAAAATGTTAGAAATTATGGGAATACATCTGCGGCAAGTATTCCGATTCTGTTAGATGAATATAACAGGATTGGACAGTTTAAAGAAAGAGACAGAATGATTCTGTCAGGGTTTGGTGCAGGCCTTAGTTGGGGCAGTATATTGTTGGAATGGTAGTACTGCAATGCACATTGTGAAAAATAAAACAAATTAGAAAAGGATGGGAAAAAGATGTTAGAAAAATTAAGAGAAATGATTGCAGGACAGTTAAATATTGAGGCAGAGAAGATTCAGTTAGAATCACGTTTTAAAGAAGATTTGAATGCAGATTCGTTGGATTTATTTGAATTGATTATGGCGTTGGAAGATGAGTATGGGGTTGAAATTCCAGCAGAAGATTTAGAAAAAATCGCAACCGTTCAGGATGTATGTAATTATCTGGCAGACAAAGGTGTTGCTTAATTAGAAAAGAGGAGTACATGATGAAGTCAAAGATAACGACACTTCTAGGAATAGAATATCCGATTATACAGGGGGGAATGGCGTGGGTAGCCAATGCCCAGCTTGCAGCAAATGTATCGAAAGCCGGCGGAATCGGTTTTATTGGTGCTGCGAATGCACCGGCAGACTGGGTTCGGGAACAGATTCATATTGCCAGAAGTATTACAGATAAGCCAATCGGTGTCAATATTATGCTGCTTAGTGATTATGCAGATGAAATTGCCCAGGTAGCCATAGAAGAAAAAGTAGAAGCTGTGACAACAGGGGCAGGCAATCCGGCAAAGTATATGAAAGCATGGAAAGAAGCTGGAATTCGTGTCATTCCGGTGGTGGCATCTGTGGCTCTTGCAAGAATGATGGAACGTGCCGGAGCAGATGCGGTTGTTGCAGAAGGAATGGAATCCGGCGGACATATTGGAGAACAGACGACAATGACATTGGTGCCGCAGATTGTATCGGCAGTACATATTCCTGTGATTGCTGCCGGTGGAATTGCAGACGGCAGAACCATGGCAGCAGCGATGATGTTGGGTGCGGATGCGGTTCAGATGGGAACACGATTTATCGTTGCAAAAGAATCTGCCGTGCATCCGGCATATAAGGCACGGATTCTGGCTGCAAAAGATATTGATTCAACGATTACCGGTGCAAGTCTTGGACATCCGATTCGCTCCCTTCGCAATGCAATGACACGTCAGTATCAGCAGATGGAACAGGAAGGAGTAGCTTTTGAACAGTTAGAACGTCTGACATTAGGTTCTCTGCGACGAGCAGTTGTGGAGGGCGATGTGATGAATGGAACGGTTATGGCAGGACAGAGTGCAGGAATGATTCACAAAGAACAGACCTGTCAGGAAATTATAGAAGAATTGATGCAGGAAATGAAGGAAGTAATCGGTTTTGTTCAGAAACGTTTGTAATATTGAATGGGAAAATGTAGGAATAAAAAGGAGGGACAAACAACATGGGAAAGACAGCGTGGATGTTTCCGGGACAGGGGGCGCAATATACCGGAATGGGAAAAGATTTCTATGAACGGTATGCCTGCAGCAGACAGATTTTTGAGAGAGCCTCAGATATTGTTTCACTGGATTTAAAGAAAATTATTTTTGAAGAAGATGACAGATTAAACCAGACGGAATATACACAGATTGCATTGTATACAACGGAGATAGCGATGATGGAGGTATTTTTGCAGAAATGCTCACTGCCGGATGTGACCTTGGGGTTATCATTAGGAGAATATAGTGCAATTACGGCAGCGGGCGCATTGTCATTTGAAGATGGGTGTCGGATTGTGAGAAGCAGAGGTATTTTTATGGAGCAGGCGGTTCCAAACGGTCAGGGAGGTATGGCAGCTGTTTTAGGATTGCGTGCAGAAGAAGCAGAACAGGCAGTAGATAGTTTTTCACAAGTGACTGTAGCAAATTATAACTGTCCGGGACAGGTTGTCATTTCGGGGGAATGTAAGCAGTTAGAAGAAGCTGTAAATGCATTAAAAACGGCAGGGGCGAAAAGAGTACTTCCCTTAAAGGTAAGCGGACCGTTTCATTCACCAATGTTATTTCGGGCAGGTATTTCGTTAGGAGAAGAACTTCAAAAAGTAACATGGAAACATTGCAGAATTCCATATGTCGCAAATTATCATGCGGACTATGTAAGCGATGCTGCGAAGATTCCAGAACTGTTGATTCGTCAGGTATCGTCCTCTGTCCGATTTGAACAGTCTGTCAGAAGATTGTTAGAAGACGGTGTGGATACATTTGTAGAAATCGGACCGGGTAAAACATTGAGTGGATTTGTGAAAAAAATAGCAAAGGATATGAATTTGGAACAGATTACGATTGAACACATAGAGAACAATATGTAGACATCAAGGAACGAAAAAAGGCATATCTTGAGGTGGTTAAAATGCCAAAATATCCAGTAAAATGTGGGGTTTTTGAAAAAAATGATAAATTTACTCCAAAAGTATCTACATTTTTTGAGTCAAAAATATATTCGGTGGATAAACAGACTGGTATCAGAAAAATACCAAAAGATAGAAAAATATCGTTGAAAAGCAAAGGGAAAGGGAGTGTCAGCAATGGAATTAAAAGGGAAAGTTGCACTTGTTACAGGTTCAGCAAGAGGAATTGGTGCGGCTGTTGCAAAGAGATTTGCAGCAGAAGGAGCAACGGTTGTGATTAACTATCATGGCAGTGTCAAAGCGGCAGATGATGTACTGCAGGAGATTACGCAGGCAGGCGGAAGCGGTATGATTTATCAGTGCGATGTATCAGATTTTACAGCGTGTGAAAAAATGGTTCAGGATATTATGACATTTTTTGGGCGAATTGACATTTTGGTAAATAATGCAGGCATTGTCCGGGATGGACTGCTGATGAAGATGTCGGAGCAGGATTTTGACGATGTTATTCGTGTGAATTTGAAAGGGGCTTTCAATTGTACACGTCATATTTCACGTATTATGTTAAAGCAGAAAAGTGGTTGTATGATTAATCTTTCTTCGATTGTTGGGTTGTCAGGAAATGCCGGACAGGCAAATTATGCGGCTTCTAAAGCAGGAATTATTGGATTAACAAAGTCAACGGCAAAAGAATTAGCGTCCCGTGGAATTACAGTCAATGCGATCGCACCGGGTTATATTGACACAGATATGACAAAAAAACTGTCTGAGCATGTAAAAGAACAGGTGTTAGAAAAAATCCCGCTTCGAAAAATGGGAACCGTTCAGGATATTGCGGATATTGCACTGATGCTGGCAACAAAAACAGGTTCCTATCTGACAGGACAGGTAATTTCAGTAGATGGAGGAATGAGTATCGTATGAGACGAGTTGTAGTAACAGGAATGGGGGCAATTACGCCAATTGGATTGACGGTGGAAGAATTTTGGAATAGTGTATGCAGACAGCATATAGGCATTACGCCAATTACTGCTTTTGACACAAGCGATTATAAGGCAAAGTTAGCAGCACAGGTAACAGGGTTTGAGCCGGCGAATTATATGGATTTTAAATCTGCCAAAAGAATGGAACGGTTCAGTCAGTTTGCAGTTGCAGCAGCAAAACAGGCGATGGAAGATTCAGGATTGGATATGACACAGGAAGATGCATACAGAGTAGGAACATCTGTGGGTTCAGGAATTGGTAGTTTGTCGGCAATGGAACGAGAACATAAGAAATTATTAGAGAGAGGACCGGGCCGCATCAATCCGCTGTTGGTACCATTGATGATTACGAATATGGCAGCAGGAAATGTCGCAATACATTATGGATTCAAAGGAAAGAGCATCAATGTGGTGACAGCCTGTGCAACAGGGAATAACTCTATTGGAGAAGCGTACAGAAGTATTCAGCATGGAGAGGCAGACGTAATGTTTGCAGGAGGAACAGAAAGCAGTATTACGCCGATAGGAATTGGAGGATTTGCAGCATTGACAGCTCTTTCAACAGCGACAGATGCAGCAAGGGCATCGATTCCATTTGACAGGGACAGGAATGGGTTTGTTATGGGAGAAGGTGCCGGAATTGTTGTACTTGAAGAATTAGAACATGCATTGGCAAGAGGCGCACATATTTATGCAGAAATTGTAGGATACGGTTGTACAAGTGATGCATATCATATTACTTCACCGGCAGAAGATGGTGCAGGAGCGGCGAGGGCGATGTGCAATGCGATGCAGGAAGCCGGACTTTTGCCGGAAAATGTAGATTATATCAATGCACATGGAACGGGTACACATCATAACGATTTGTTTGAAACACGTGCAATTAAGCTGGCATTTGGAAAAAAGGCACATCAGGTAAAGATTAGTTCTACGAAATCAATGATTGGACATTTGCTTGGAGCAGCCGGAGCAGTGGAATTTATTACCTGTGTAAAAACGATACAAGAAGGATATATTCATCCAAATGTCGGATTACAGGAAACAGAAGAAGAAATGGATTTAAATTATGTCCGCGGAACCGGTGTATCGCAGAAGGTAGATGCAGTTTTGTCTAATTCCCTTGGATTTGGCGGTCATAATGCAACGCTGGCTGTTCGCAAATATCATGCGTAGCTTAAAAGGTACAAGGAAATGATTGGATAGGAGCAGAAAATGAAATTAGAAGAGATTCTTACAATTGTTAATGCAGTTTCAGATTCGAAGCTGGGCAGTTTTTCGTTGGAAGAGGGAGATATGAAACTCAATCTTACAACGGAGCATTTCAAGGGAAATATGATTCCAATGGGATATTGTGCAGATACAGGCAGTAGATTTTTATATGGAAGTCGAGAAGATTTTGCACAAAAAATACAGCAGGAATCCGAAGAAAGACAAAACGTTTTACACAGAGTACAGGAGCCGGCGCTGCCAGAAGAAGGTCACAAAGAGGAAGATAAGAATGTAGAACAAGCAGGAAATATCATGACTTCGCCATTGGTAGGTATCTTTTATAATGCAGAGGCTCCAAACGCACAGCCATATGTTCAGATTGGGGATACGGTTAAGAAAGGGCAGGTATTAGGAATCATTGAAGCGATGAAGCTGATGAATGAGATTGAGAGCGAATATGACGGCGTTGTTACAGACATTCTTGCAGACAACGAGAGTATGGTTGAATTTGGCCAGCCATTATTTGTTATCACATAGAAAAATTTCGCTTGACTTAGAAGTGTTTCAGACGGGCGACGATTTCAGAATAATATATATGGAGAAGAAGATAGAACATGGATAGATTACTTACAACAACAGAAATTATGGAAATTATTCCGCACAGACATCCATTTTTATTAGTTGATACGATTGAAGCGTTAGAGCCGGGCGTATCGGCAATCGGATATAAATGTGTGACATTTGATGAGCCGTATTTTGTAGGGCATTTTCCAAAAGAGCCTGTTATGCCGGGTGTTTTGCAGATAGAAGCGTGTGCACAGGTCGGAGCGGTAGCGATTCTTTCCCTGGAAGAAAATAGAGGAAAGACTGCCTATTTTGGTGCAATTCGGTCTGCGAGATTTAAACGGAAAGTGGTACCGGGAGACCGATTAAAAATGGAGTGTGAAATCATCAAAAGAAAAGGTCCAATCGGAATTGGTCGTGCAACGGCGAGTGTGGAGGGAAACGTTGCCCTAGAGGCAGAATTAACATTTATGATTGAGTAATTTTACAAGGAGAATGAAATGTTTCGCAAGATTTTGATTGCAAATAGAGGAGAAATTGCAGTTCGTATTATTCGTGCCTGCAGAGAAATGGGAATACAGACGGTTGCTGTCTATTCAGAAGTAGATGAGCAGGCACTTCATACCCAACTGGCAGATGAAAGCATTTGTATTGGAAAAGCGCAGGCACAGGACAGTTATCTGAATATGGAACGGATTCTAAGTGCGACGATTGCATCAGGTGCAGAAGCAATTCATCCGGGGTTCGGTTTTTTATCTGAAAATAGTAAATTCGCTGCACTTTGTGAAAAATGTAACATAAAATTTATAGGTCCGTCTTCAGATATTATCGAAAAAATGGGAAATAAATCAGAAGCACGCAATACAATGATTGCGGCAGGAATTCCGGTGGTAGAGGGGACAAAAGAACCGGTATATGATGCACAGGAAGGCAGAAAATACGCTGACAATATCGGCTATCCTGTTATGATAAAAGCAGCACTTGGCGGTGGTGGAAAGGGCATGCGGGTGGTGTATGAATCAGAAGAATTCGAGACGTTATTTGCACAGGCACAGCGCGAAACAGTCAAGGCATTTGGTGATGATGCAATGTATATTGAAAAATATGTAGAGCACCCGAGACATATAGAATTTCAGATTCTTGCAGATGATTATGGAAATGTGATTCATTTAGGAGAACGGGATTGTTCCGTGCAGCGAAGGCATCAGAAGATGATAGAGGAATCTCCGTCCGTCGCATTGGATGAAGCAACCAGAAAAGCAATGGGTGAAACGGCAATCCGTGCAGCAAAAGCAGTGGGTTATACCAATGCGGGGACAATAGAATTTTTGTTAGATAAAAAGAATCAGTTTTATTTTATTGAAATCAACACCAGAATACAGGTAGAACACGGTGTGACGGAACTTGTTACCGGCGTAGATTTAATTAAGGAACAGCTGCGTATCGCAGCAGGAGAAGAATTACATTTCAAACAGGAAGATATTCAATTGCGCGGACATGCAATTCAGGTCCGAATCAATGCAGAAAATCCGGCAAAAAATTTTGCTCCATGTCCGGGGAAAATAACAGATTTGCACATTCCGGGAGGAAATGGTGTTAGGGTGGATACGGCGGTGTATACAGGATATGAAATTCCGCCATTTTACGATTCTATGATTTTAAAGGTGATGGCGTATGATGCAGACCGTAGTTCGGCAATTAATAAGCTGCGCAGCGTGTTGGGAGAAGTTGTGATTGAAGGTGTCACAACCAATTTGGATTTTCAGTACGATTTGTTAAATGATAAGACATTTCGGAGTGGAGAAATAGATACGGATTTTATAGCAAATTATGTGGAGGGTAGAAGATGCGATTAAAAGATGTATTTAAAAAACAAAAAAATACGTTTGATGCAGTGCAGACAATGGCATATGTACCAGATGGTCTGTTTACCCGGTGTCAGTATTGTCAGGAAATGATACTGACGGAGGATTTTGAGAAAAATCAGCATATTTGTCCGAAATGTGGGCATTTATATGCACTCAATGCTTATGAACGTATTGCTCAGATTACAGACGAAGGCTCTTTTACAGAATGGGATACGCAACTTGAACAGAAGGATTATTGCGAATGTGCAGGATATTTAGATAAATTATCTGATTTACAAAAGCAGACAGGATTAGATGAGGCTGTTATAACAGGAAGTGCAATGATAGATGGCAGACAAGTGGTGTTAGGTATCTGTGATACACGGTTTCTGATGGGAAGTATGGGAAGTGTATTTGGTGAAAAATTAACCAGAGCCATTGAAAAGGCGACGACAGAGAATCTTCCGTTAATCATTTTTACGTGTTCCGGTGGAGCGAGGATGCAGGAAGGAATCCGCTCATTGATGCAGATGGCAAAGATTTCAGCAGCGTTAAAGAAACACAGTGATGCAGGAAATTTATATATAACAGTGCTGACACATCCGACGACAGGAGGAGTAACCGCCAGTTTTGCAATGTTAGGGGATATTATTCTTGCAGAACCACAGGCACTCATCGGATTTGCAGGACCACGCGTCATTCGACAGACAATCAGACAGGAATTGCCGGAAGGATTTCAGCGTTCTGAGTTTCTTTTAGAGCATGGATTTATAGATGCCATTGTACAGAGGTGGGATATGAAACAAACACTGTCAAGATTGTTAAAAATGCATCAAACACCGAAGGCAAATATAGGAACAGATTTGAATACAGGAATGAAAGAATCATTAAAGAACAAAGAAAAAGCAGTTGCATTTGTGAAAAGATATTTAAAATATTTAGATGAAATTTATGCAAAAAAGATAGATATTGCACAGGAAGATGCAGAAATTGAAGCGTGGCAGACGACACGGGAAAATAGTGAAAATGAACGGACAGCATGGGAAGAAGTAGAACTTGCAAGAAGCAGCAGACCGTCAACGAGGGATTATATTTCGTATCTGACAAAGAATTTTTTTGCATGCAGTGGCGACAGGCTGTTTGGGGATGATGGAGCAATTATTGGTGGAATTGCAATGTTTGGAGGAACGCCGGTTACTGTAATAGGGCATCAGAAAGGTGCAAATACAACAGAAAATATTACAAGAAATTTTGGAATGGCAAATCCGGAAGGATACAGGAAAGCATTGCGGCTGATGAAGCAGGCAGAAAAGTTTCACAGACCGATTTTGTTATTTGTGGATACACCGGGAGCATTTTGCGGAATTGGTGCAGAAGAACGTGGACAGGGAGAAGCGATTGCAAGAAATTTATATGAGATGGCAACGATTCGCACACCGATTCTTTCGATTATTACAGGAGAGGGAGGAAGCGGTGGTGCATTGGCACTGGCTGTTGCAGATGAAGTGTGGGCAATGCAGCATGCTGTCTATTCTGTTCTTTCTCCGGAAGGTTATGCATCTATTTTGTGGAAAGATGGAACACGGGCAAAAGAAGCAGCAGCGCAGATGAAAATGACAGCAAGAGATTTAAAGAGGTTAGAAATTATTGAACGGATTATTCCGGAATTTCCAGTTGTCGGGAAAGAGAATATCAATCATATTACATTCTATATGAAGCGTAAAATAGCGGAATTTTTAATTGAATATATGGAAAAAGATGACGTGCAGCTGATAGAGAATCGTTATAATCGTTTTCGTAAATTTTAGTCATAAATCAATTTTAAATCATTTTGAATGATCAATAAATTTACATCCTGATAAAGGAAATATGACAGATTGTTCCAAATAGATAGAAAGAAATTGAAAATAATATAAGAAAATAGTAGCATTTTCTTTTCAAATATAGTAGTATATATATCATATGGTTATAAAAACTACGTGATGTAGATGTGATAGAATGGAGATGTAATGATGGAATATAGAATTATAGCAGATGGTGCAAGTGATATGTATGGAGAAGCAGCAGATAAGGCTGGTGTTACAATTGTACCGTTCTATGTATCCTTTGATGAGACAACTTATAAGAAGGAGGGTGCAGAGGTTGGCGTTCGTGAATTCTATCAGGAGATGGTAGATCATCCAACAGTATTTCCGAAGACTTCAATGCCGTCTGTACAGGATTATTTGGATGTATTCACGCCGGTTGTAGAAGCAGGAGAAGGAATTGTGTGTATCTGTATTACAACGAAGTTCAGTGGTTCTTATAATTCTGCAGTCAATGCAAAGAACATGCTGTTAGAAGATTATCCGGATGCGAAGATTACAGTGATTGATTCGACACTCAATACGGTAGAAGAAGGTGTATACGTTAGAGAAGCAGCACGTATGAAGGCAGATGGCTTATCTTATGAAGCGTGTGTAGAAAACTTAGAGCGTATTAAGTCAACAGGCAGAATTATTTTTACAATCGGCAGTATGGATTATCTCATTCACGGTGGACGAGTAGGTAAGGTTCTTGGCGGAGCTGTGAATATCTTAGGAATTAAGCCGATGATTCTGATGCAGGAGGGTGAAATCTTCTCAAGTGGTGTAGCCAGAAGCAGAAAGAAGTCGATTGATAAATTATTCGTACAGATTGCAGATTATTTCAAGAAGAATAATTTAAATGCAGATGATTACGAAATCGTTGTAGGTTATGGATATGATTACGAAGAAGCGAAGGATTTCAGAGATCGTCTGTTAGAATCTATGAAAGAGTATTCAAATAAGACGCAGATTGATATGTATCAGATTGGTGCAACGGTTGGTGTACATACAGGTCCATATCCATTGGGAGTAGGATTTGTGAAGAAATATGATGCGTAAAGGTTCTGTTGTGTATCATAAGCAGAAAACGATTTATGGAATTGATACGTCTATTATGGATGAATTGATAGGAAAATATAATGGAATAAGAGTTAAAGAATGGGGCTGTGAATTCACAGTACCCATTTTTTATTAGGATTTGCGTGATGAGCAGATGGTTCAAAACATAAATTGGCAGCGAATTGTATAAATTTAAACAAGAAAACTGACCGCCCCGGCAATGGAACAGTCAGTCTCTTAAAATTAGATATGTATTGTTAGTTAAAAACTAGACAACCGTAATGAAATTCGAATTACTTATTGTTCTTCTTTTCATTTTCATTGTGCTTCATGGCACGAACCTTTAATGAAAGACCAAATAAGTTGATGAATCCTTCTGCATCGTGGTGGTCATAGAGATCACCAGTTGTAAATGATGCGATAGATTCGTTATATAATGAATAAGGAGAAGTTGTACCGGCTTTGATGATGTTACCTTTGTAGAGCTTGAACTTTACTTCACCCGTTACATATTCCTGTGTTGATTTAACAAATGCATTTAAAGCATCGCAAAGAGGTGTGAACCACTTACCTTCATAAATAACCTGAGCAAGTTTGCTGCCAACTTCCATCTTCATAGCAGTTGTATCACGGTCTAAGATTAATTCTTCAAGCTGCTGATGTGCTTCATAAAGAATTGTTCCACCAGGAGTTTCGTATACACCACGAGACTTCATACCAACAACACGGTTTTCAACGATATCAATGATACCGATACCATGCTTGCCGCCAAGACGGTTTAATTCACGAATAATATCAGAAACCTTCATCTGCTTACCATTAACAGAAGTAGGAACACCCTTTTCGAAAGTCATTGTTACATATTCGCCTTCTTCAGGAGCCTTTTCAGGAGTTGTTCCAAGAACAAGAAGGTGCTCGTAGTTTGGTTCATTTGCTGGATCTTCCAATTCAAGACCTTCGTGGCTGATATGCCAGATGTTACGGTCACGGCTGTAGCTTGAATCCGGACTGAATGTAAGGTGAATACCATGCTGCTTGCAGTATTCAATTTCATCTTCACGAGACTGTAATGTCCACTTATCATTTCTCCAAGGAGCGATAATCTTCAAATCTGGAGCAAGTGCCTTAATTGCAAGTTCGAAACGAATCTGGTCATTTCCCTTACCGGTAGCACCGTGGCAGATTGCTGTAGCACCTTCAAGACGAGCGATTTCAACAAGTCTCTTAGCGATAAGCGGTCTAGCCATAGATGTACCAAGAAGATACTTATTCTCATATACAGCGTGTGCCTGTACACAAGGAACGATGAAATCATCACAGAATTCATCTGTTAAATCTTCAATATATAATTTAGAAGCGCCACAAGAGATGGCACGTTCCTGAAGTCCGTCTAATTCTTCTTCCTGACCACAGTCTGCACATACACAGACAACTTCGTAGTCAAAATTCTCCTTTAACCATGGAATGATCGCTGTTGTATCAAGTCCACCGGAATAAGCTAAAATAACTTTTTCTTTCATAATAATGTAATCCTCCTGAATGTATTCCTAGTTGGTTATATTTATGCACAAGTTTATAAAAACTTTACAAAACCAATGTATGTTTATCATACTCTAATTTTAGAATAAATGCAATAGGAAAAATGAATATTATGCAAAAATATGCAAAAATAATGCATAAATATAAAGTTTTTCAATTTTTCTCTTTACATAAGCCAAAAAGTTGTTATAATGCAATACATACGTAGTTTATCACTGTGACGTGACAGTGACTGCGAATGACGAAGAATATTAAGCATGAAGCATCTTATAAATATTAATAAAAGATGCAAAAATATAAGTTATGAATTCATGCGGAATGGAGAATTGTATGGTAAAAGTTGGAATTATTGGCGCAACAGGTTATGCAGGAAATGAACTTGTCCGATTGTTGCTTGGACACAAAGATGCACAGATTGTATGGTTTGGTTCAAGAAGTTACATTGATGAAAAGTATGCGGATGTCTATAGAAATATGTTCCAGCTTGTCGATGCAGTCTGCATGGATGATAATATGGAAGAATTAGCCAATCAGGTAGATGTTATTTTCACAGCAACACCACAGGGATTATGTGCATCCCTTGTAAATGAAGAGATTCTTTCTAAGGTAAAGATTGTGGATTTGAGTGCAGATTTCCGTTTGAAGGACGTAAGCATTTATGAGCAGTGGTATAAGTTAGAGCATAAAGCACCACAGTTTATTGATGAAGCAGTATATGGTTTGTGCGAAATCAATCGAGATAAGATTACAAAGGATACAAGAATTGTTGCCAATCCGGGTTGTTATACAACAACTTCTATATTAACAATGTATCCAATGGTTAAGGAAGGAATTATTAATCCGGATACGATTATTGTTGATGCAAAGAGTGGTACATCCGGTGCCGGAAGAGGAGCAAAGATTAATAACTTATTCTGTGAAGTCAATGAAAGTATGAAGGCATACGGTGTTGGAACACACAGACATACACCGGAGATTGAAGAACAGTTAGGATATGCATGCGGCAGGGATGATTTGAAGTTAATCTTTACACCACATCTTGTACCAATGAATCGTGGTATTTTAGTAACAGCATATGCAAACCTTGCAAAGGATGTAACATATGAAGAGGTCAAGGCTGTATATGATAAATATTATGCAAATGAGAAGTTTGTTCGTGTGTTGGATCAGGGGGTATGCCCGGAGACACGTTGGGTTGAAGGCAGTAACTTTGTAGATATTGGATTCGTAATTGAGCCTAGAACGAACCGTTTGATTATGATGGGTGCATTAGATAATCTTGTAAAGGGTGCAGCAGGACAGGCAGTACAGAATATGAATCTGTTATTTGGTCTTCCAGAGACAGAAGGTCTTATGATGGCACCAATGTTCCCATAAGAATGTGATAAAAAATGTAATAGAATAGAATTTTGCGACAAGGAGAATGTGTATGAATATTATTAAAGGTGGCGTTACTTCTGCAAAGGGTTTTTTAGCAGCAGGTTTACACGCAGGAATCAAAGGAAATTCAGATAAGAAAGATATGGCTATGGTATATAGTACAGCACCATGTGTTGTAGCAGGAACATTTACAACGAACCGTGTATTTGCAGCACCGGTAAAATGGGACAGACAAGTGGTAGAACAGTCTCCATTTGCACAGGCAATTGTTGTAAACAGTGGTGTTGCCAATGCCTGTACAGGAGCAGAAGGCGATGCGGCTTGTAAGAAGGAAGCAGATGCAGTCGCAGCAAAGTTAGAGATTCCGGCAGAAGCAGTATTGGTTGCTTCAACAGGGGTAATTGGGATGCAGTTGCCAATGGATAAAATTTGTGAAGGAATTGACAAACTTCCTGCAAAATTGGCAGCAACAGATGCAGCAGGAACAGAAGCGGCAAAGGCAATTATGACGACAGATACTGTGGATAAGCAGGTTGCAGTTACTGTCGATATTGCAGGTAAGACGGTTACAATCGGCGGTATGTGTAAGGGTGCTGGTATGATTCATCCGAACATGGCTACGATGTTGTGTTTTGTAACAACAGATGCTTGTATTAAGAAGCCGGTATTACAGAAGATGATGCGTGAGATTATTGATGATTCCTTCAATATGATTTCTGTAGACGGAGATACTTCCACGAATGATACTGCACTTGTTCTTGCAAATGGTCTTGCAGAAAATGACATTATCACAGAAGAGTCTGCGGATTATCAGGCATTTTACGATGGATTGTCTTATGTACTCACAGAATTATCCAAAAAGATTGCAGGAGACGGAGAAGGCTGTACTTGTCTGTTTGAAGCACAGGTTATCAATGCAGCAAGCAAGGAACAGGCAAAGGTACTTGCAAAGTCTATTATTACATCAAATCTTACCAAGGCGGCAATCTTTGGACATGATGCGAACTGGGGAAGAATCCTGTGTGCGATGGGATATTCCGGCGCAGATTTTGCTCCGGAATTGGTAGATATTTATTTTGAGAGTGAAGCCGGTAAGTTAAAGATTGTAGAAAATGGAAATGCAACAGATTACAGTGAAGATACAGCAACAGAGATTTTATCAAAGAATCCGGTTGTTGCAATCGTGGATGTGAAGCAGGGAGATGCAAAAGCAACTGCCTGGGGTTGTGATTTGACATTTGATTATGTAAAAATTAACGCAGATTATCGTTCATAAAACAGTTAGGGAATTGTTAAGAACAGTGATATAAATAAAAATATGAGAATTAGGGAGAATTGAATCATGGATATGCAGGAAGAATTACGCAAAGCGCAGATTTTGGTAGAGGCGTTGCCATACATACAGAAATTTAGTAAGAAGATTATCGTTGTAAAGTACGGCGGAAGCGCAATGGTAGATGAAGAACTCAAAAGAAAAGTTATTCAGGACGTGGTATTGTTGAAATTAGTAGGGTTCCAGCCAATTATCGTTCATGGTGGTGGTAAGGAAATCAGTAAATGGGTTGAGAAGTCAGGCATGGAGCCTCGTTTCTTAAATGGTCTTCGTGTGACAGATGAACCAACGATGGAAATTGCAGAAATGGTATTAAATAAAGTCAACAAGAGCCTTGTATCTATGATTGAGGAACTCGGTGTAAAGGCTTGTGGTATCAGTGGTAAAGATGGCGGCATGTTAAAGGTTGACAAAAAATTATCAAAGGGCGAAGACATCGGTTATGTTGGTGAAGTAAAGTCTGTAGATACAACTTTAATTGACTCTTTATTAAAGGACGATTTCTTACCAGTTATCTGCCCAATTGGTTATGATGATAACTATCATGCATACAATATCAATGCAGATGATGCGGCTTGTGCGATTGCTAGAGCAATGAATGCGGAAAAACTCGCTTTCTTAACAGATATTGAAGGGGTATATAAGGACTATGAAGATAAATCTTCATTGATTTCTGAATTGACAACAACAGAAGCAAGAGAATTGTTGGCTGGTGGTACAATTGGTGGTGGTATGCTTCCAAAGTTAAACAACTGTATTGATGCGATTGAAAATGGTGTATCAAGAGTGCATATCTTAGATGGTAGAATTCCACATTGCCTGTTACTTGAAATCTTTACAAATAAGGGTGTTGGTACAGCTATTTTGAGTGAAGAAGCTGAGAGATTCTTTGATAAAGAAGCATAATTCGTTTATAAAATTTGGATGTTATAAAATGTTACAAATAGAAATACGCTTTTGTCTTATGGATATTTATGGACAAAAGCGTATTGGATGTTGATGCAAAGAAAGAAGGGAGTAGAGCAGAATGAATACACAGCAGATTATCACAACAGCAGAAGAGAAGCTGATTCATACATATAACCGTTATCAGATTGTATTAGATCACGGTAACGGTACACATTTATACGATACAGACGGCAAGGAATATCTTGATTTTGGTGCAGGTATTGCGGTATTTGCATTGGGATATAACAACAAGGAATACAATGATGGATTGAAGGCACAGATTGATAAGCTGATTCATACATCCAACTATTTTTATAATGAACCTGCCGTACATGCTGCACAGCTTTTAACGCAAGCCTCAGGTATGGATAGGGTATTCTTTACAAATAGTGGTACAGAATCTATTGAAGGTGCAATCAAACTTGCGAAGAAGTATGCATATTTAAAGACAGGAAGTGTGAACCATGAAATTATTGCAATGCAGCACTCTTTCCATGGAAGAAGTATGGGAGCACTTGCGGTAACAGGCAATAAGCACTATCAGGAAGCATTTGGACCGATGATTCCGGGAATCCGTTTTGCAGAATATAATAATTTAGACAGTGTGAAAGCATTAATCAATGAAAAAACATGCGCAATTATTTTTGAAACGGTACAGGGGGAAGGCGGCATCTATCCTGCAACAAAAGAATTTATTGAAGGGATAAGAGCACTTTGTGATGAAAAGGGCATTTTACTTATCTTAGATGAAATCCAGTGTGGTATGGGCAGAACAGGTTCAATGTTTGCATATCAGCAGTATGGCGTAAAGCCTGATATTATCACGGTTGCTAAGGCATTAGGCTGTGGTGTGCCAATTGGTGCATTTTTAGCAACAGAAGAAGTTGCTAAGGCACTTGTTCCGGGTGACCACGGTACAACTTATGGTGGAAATCCGCTTGCTTGTGCAGCAGCAGTTCAAGTATTGACACTGTTTGAGAAACTTCATGTGTTAGATAATGTCAAAGAAGTATCTGCATACTTAGAAGAACAGCTTGACAAACTCGTTGCAGAGTACGATACTATCAAAGAGCGTCGAGGAATGGGACTGATGCAGGGATTAGAATTGACAGTTGCTCCATCAGGCATTATTGCAAAGGCATTAGAGCAGGGATTAATTCTATTCTCAGCAGGAAGCAATGTGCTTCGATTTGTTCCACCACTTGTTATTACGAAGTCCGACGTGGATGAAATGATAGGAAAGTTAAAGAAAGCATTGGAGAATGAATAAATATAGTACAATAATCAAAAAAACAGTAGCAGTATCCATGGCAGCGTTGATGTCTGTACTCAGTGTTGCCTGTGCAGACCCTGCAAAGAATGTAAAGAATCTGAAAATTGAAGAGAAGACGACAATTCATGTATGGTATGATGACAGCCGTTATACAAGTTATATGGAATATGTAGAACAGCAGTTAGAAGAAGCAAATGAGTTGCTGGATGTAGAATTGGTGTATACAGATAAAGAAGGCTATATGGATGATATTTATCAGAATAGCGTTCATCCAAATGAAGAAACAACAGCGGCTGATGTGTATTTGTTGCATGGTAAGGATATGCAGAAGGCATATTTGTCTGGAATTATAACAAAAAATGACACGTATGCCGGACAGTATACAGAAAAAGTATATGGAAAAGCGGCATTATCTGCTGCATCTTATGGTGGGACTTTATACGGATATCCATTGACATTCCATACATCGGTAATGGTCTATAATAAAGGACTTGCTTCGCAGATGAATACATTTGAAGAACTGACACAGTATAGCAATCAGTATCAGGTCAATGATGCCAATCAGAATATACAGTTGATTACGACTTGGGATGTTTCAGATCCGTTTGTAAATTATGCATTTGGTGCCAAAGCGATAAATATCGGTGGAGATAATGGAGAAGATGCATCTGTTATGGAAAGCAATCAGCCATTATTACAGCAGTATATGCAGGGATTTTATCAGTTAAAAGGTGCATATGGGCTTGATGATACGCAGGTTGATGAGAATTACTGTGTGGATAAGTTTACACAGGGAAGACTGCTATATACGATTATTGATTCAGACAGATTGCAGGAATTAGACCAATCCGGAATAGAGTATGGTATTTGTGCGATTCCGGCAATGAATCAGCAGTTACCGACACAGGCATTATCTGAAACGGATATGTTTGTTGTGAATCCTTACGCAAAGCAGGTTGATTCAGCAAAAGCGGTAGCACAGGCATTTAGTTATGACTATGCAGATGCGTTTTACAGTTATTCAGGATGCAGCAGTGCCAGAAATGATTTGAAGCAAACGAGTCATTCAGATGAGTATAAGACGCTGCACGACATTTATGCAGATTCTCAGTCGATTGCGAAGTTTGTCGGAGCAGACGAATATTATTTGCGTTACGAATTGTTGATTCATGATATTTGGGCGGAAAAAGGTGTGGATGCATCTGTAACGAATTTTATGAATATGATTCAGAAGAACCAGATTATTATACGTTAGAACAAAATAAATAAAATGAATAAAAACCTGTCATGGGGACAATACTAGTACTATCTTATAGTACGGAGGCAGTTCCAATGGCAGGTTTTTTAATTGCGATGATTTCTGGTGCATTAATGAGTATACAGGGCGTGTGGAATACAAATGTTACAAAGCAGACGAATATTTGGGTGGCAACTGGATTTGTTCAGGTGACGGCTTTTTTGGTGTGTGTTCTAATGTGGTTATTTTCCGGCAGACCTCAATTTGTCGGTTTGTGGCAGACACAGCCAAAATATTCGTTGCTTGGCGGTGTGATCGGTGCCTTTATTACATTTACGGTTATTAAGGCGGTCTCTGCGATGGGGGTTGCCGGAGCAGAAGTAACCATTGTTGTTACACAGGTTGCTGTTGCTTATTTGATTGAATTGTTTGGATTATTCGGTGGAAATAAGACATCGTTTTCACTTGTGAAATTAGGAGGATTGGCATTGGCAGTCGTGGGGGTTGTGGTGTTTCATATGTGTGGGAATTCTAGGTGAGTTCCATCACAAACCGAAAATCAGATTTGGAAAAGTTAAAAAATTGTATATTAGTCAATGATGTGACAC
>DGTC01000001.1 GCA_002394205.1 Lachnospira sp. UBA4346
CATTTTCTCAAAATCGCGAATAAAGGTTTTTATCTCGGTCTTGGTGACACCGAGTATTTTCAGGTAATAACACATCAAGATAATATAGTAACCAAAATCAAAGATTTTTATACGGAAATTTTCACTGTAAGCGGTCTGCATAAAGTACTTAAATCTGATTAGTCTGCAGCAAAGTCTGGCCGGGCAGAATGTCGGTAGGTATAACTATGTGCTTTTCCGGAACATTTTCACCTCTTATAAGATGAAGCAATTGGTCGCAGGAACATTGAGCCAGCCGCTTGGTATTCTGCTGTACACTGGTAATGTTTACACTCTTGCAGGCAAGGGAAACTCCGTCAAAGCCAATGATGCAGATGTCTTCCGGAACACGCTTTCCCATACTTATGGCACCGGTATAGGCTCCAAGTGCACGCCAGTCGCTGATGGCAAAAACGCTGTCGAAATTGACACCCTTGGCAATCAGATAACGGATTGTCTCGCGACTATCGGTAAATCCGTCTTTGCTGGTTTCTACTTCGACGATATTATCTGAGGTTAACTCGATTCCTGCGCGGCTGAATTCATCAAAAAATCCACGTTTACGTTCTTCTCTGCGAATGCTTTTCCTTGCACTCATAATCATGATAGGGAACCTGCAATTCTGATTGATAAGAGCTCTTGCCGCAAGACAACCGGAAACATACTGGTCACTTTGAACTGTACATATATCAACAGTTTCTTCGGGGGAATCATTACAATCAATCCATACATGAGGTATGGATGGCAATATGAAGTCCTTAATTGAAACGTAGTCGCCACTTATTATTATGATTCCGGCAACATTGGAATCATAAAGGGTTTCCAAAGCATCCTTGAGACTATATTTTCCCTGGCCCATACTGCAGGCTATGACCGTAAAGTCGGATTCTGACATGTAATTAATGATTTCATGCAGCAAACTTGCAAAATAATCCTGATTACTTACGGTTGTGACTACCCCGATTTTTTTACGGGACAATGTTGATGCCTTTACGGGAAGCTTATATTCATATTCCTTAAACGCAGAAAGCACCTTTTCACGAGTGCTCTCTGACACTTTACTGTCTCCGTTAAGAACTCTGGAAATGGTTGCGGTGGAAACACCACATTTTTCGGCGATAAACTTCACAGATACGGATTTCTTTTTTGCCATAGGATTACCTCAAAATTAAACTGATAAATATTACAATACTTACCTGAAATTCAGTACTTTATAAAGATGCAAAAATTGTGTTTCTGCGCATTTTCGAGTCATTCTGACAGTTTTTTATCAGAAGATGAAAACAGATTCAATACTAAAAGTACATCTGCCAGGAGTGTGCATAGAGCCTTTTCATCAACAAAAGCACTATAAATAGTATTATAGCACTGATATGTAACGTTACATATTACAAATGTATAAATTACAAATCTATTATTTGTATGAAATAACGAAATTGTGATTTAAAGAGATAAAATTGTTGAATTTGTACAAATAAAATTTTAAAATCCAAATGTAACGAAAAGAAAATAATATGTAACGTTACATAGTGCTGCGAAAAATATATTATAAAACTATAGCGGCACATAGTATCGCCCGAACACGAATGTGTAAGTTGGTGATAAACAGTGAGTAGCAAATACTTTTGACACTCATTTCACTATATATGTAATGAAAAGAAAGGTTATGACATGAGTAATAAGGGATTTCCGGAAGGATTTCTGTGGGGTGGAGCTACAGCAGCAAATCAGTGTGAAGGAGGATATGATCAAGGTGGAAGAGGACTTTCCAGTGTTGATGTAATTCCTTTTGGACCTGAGCGTATGGCTGTCGCGCGCGGGGATAAGGAGATGCTTTCCTGTCAGGAAGGCTATAGTTATCCTTCACATGAAGCAATTGATATGTATCATCATTATAAAGATGACATAAGGCTTTTTGCGGAAATGGGATTCAAATGCTACAGGATGTCTATAGCATGGACGAGAATCCTGCCAAAAGGCGATGATGACGTACCAAATGAAGAAGGATTACGGTTTTATGAGGAAATATTCAAAGAGTGCAAAAAGTATAGTATAGAACCTTTGGTAACTATTGACCATTTTGACACTCCAATCGAGCTTATAAAAAAATATGGGGGCTGGAAAGATCGCAGAATGATCGATGCATATATGAAGTATTGTGAAGCGATATTTACCCGTTATAAAAATCTTGTAAAATACTGGATCACCTTTAATGAGATAAATATGCTTCTGCATATGCCTTTTATGGGAGCAGGAATACTGTTTAAAGAGGGTGAAGACAGACAGACAATCCTTTACAATGCTGCTCATCATGAACTTTTGGCAAGTGCCAGGGCAGTCAGGCTTGCACATGAAATAATGCCTGAATGCAGTATAGGATGCATGCTGGCAGCAGGTCAATTCTATCCCTTCAGCCCTGACCCGAAGGATATATGGGACGGACTGCAGAAGGACAGAGATAATTATTTCTTCATTGACGTACAGGCTAGAGGCACCTATCCGGTATGGGCATGGAAAAGGATGGAAGAGGCGGGCGTAAAGCTTTCGCTGAAACCGGAAGACGAACAAATCTTAAGAGAAGGCACTGTTGATTTCATCTCATTCAGCTATTACTCATCAAGATGCACAACAGCAGATCCTGAAATCTTTGAAAAGAATCAAAGATCCGGAAATGCTGTATTCAAAGC
>DGTC01000045.1 GCA_002394205.1 Lachnospira sp. UBA4346
ATAGCAACACACAGCTCTCCACATGATAAGTATGCCCAAACTGGTCCACCGGCTGCACTTTCTCCACCTGATATCCATGTGCCTGCATATACTTTAAGTCGCGAGATAACGTGGCTGAATCACAGCTGACATAGACCATACGCTTCGGTGCCATCGCTACGATAGTCGCAAGAAGAGACTCTTCACATCCCTTTCTTGGTGGGTCTACGACCACAACATCCGGATGTGTTCCCTCCTGTGCTTCGATATCACCGGTCTGCGCCTTTTCCTTTAACTGTTCATAGAACTGTGGAACAACTTCTTCCGCCTTTCCAACAAAGAATTCTGCGTTGTCAATGCCGTTGCGCTTTGCATTTTCCTTTGCATCTGCAATTGCCTGCGGAACGATTTCTACGCCGTAGACTTTTTTTGCCTGCTTCGCAAGGAAAAGAGAAATTGTACCAATACCACAGTACATATCCCATACTGTTTCTTTTCCTGTCAATCCGGCATATTCTAATGCCTTTCCATAGAGCTTCTCTGTCTGTCTTGGGTTGACCTGAAAGAATGACAATGGTGAAATCTGATATTTGATATCTCCAATATAATCTGTAATCGAATCCATTCCCCACAACGTACGATTCTCTGTTCCCAGAATAACATTTGTATCCTTCTGATTGACATTTACCTGAATGGATGTCATTCCTTCAATCTGTCGCAAACGTTCTACAAGCTGCGCTTCATTCTTCAGACGCTTTCCATTGATAACGATACAGACCATAATCTCGCCAGTATGATATCCGTCACGAATCAAGATATGACGTACAAGACCGGTCTGTGTCTGCTCATTATAGGGTGGAATATGATTCTCCTGCATATATGTTTTGATAATTGCAAGAATATTTTTATTTTGTGAATTTCCTAACAAACAATCCATCTGGTCGATAATATGATGTGTTCTTCCTGCATAAAACCCCATCACGATATTGCCATCTTTATCTAATCCCACTGGATACTGTGCTTTGTTTCGATAATGAAATGGTTCATCCATTCCAATAATTGGCTGCATCTCATATGAGGTAATGCCACCAATTCTTGCTAGATTATTGCGTACCAATTCTTCCTTAAACTGCAACTGTGCCTGATAATCCATTTCCTGAATCTGGCAACCACCGCACTGCTTGGCAACCGGACATGCCGGCTGGATACGGTCTTTTGACGGTGTAATTACCTGCATCAGTCTGGCATATCCATAACTCTTTTTTGTCTTAATAACCTTGGCTTCAATCACATCTCCAATGATGGCATCTTTGACAAATAATGTATATCCGTCTACCTTACCGATGCCTTCTCCATTGGTACTCATATCTTCAATTGTCAGTGTAATTCGATCTTCTTTTTGTAATGCTTTTCCCATGTGTGTTTCCTATACTAATGTCTTCTTTACGTTGGCATCAAGCCACTTATTATAACCTAACCAGTCGTTGGATTCCTTCGATACGAGTACTTCACGTAATGTCTCCATCTTCGCATCCATATTATCTGCCATAGACAATGCCAATGCTTCTGCAATTGATGGCTTCTTTGGCGAACCATATTCTAATTCGCCGTGATGAGATAGAATACAATGTCCAATCTGTGCCGCTAATTCTTCAGGAAATCCGTCAATCGTCTTAATTTTATCCATAATCATCTCATAACCGATAACAATATGTCCGATAAAATTACCTTCGTTGGTATAGTCATTTCTAGGAAATTCTGAAAGTTCACGAACTTTACCCGCATCGTGCAGCATTGCACACGCAATGAGCAAATCACGATTCAGATAATCATAATTATCTGCCATATGTGCACACATTCTTGTAACACTTAAACTGTGCTCTAACAAGCCTCCTGCAAATCCATGATGAACCGTCTTTGCTGCGGAAACATTCTGAAACTTCTTAATAAATGTTGTATCTTCCACAAAAAACTTCTGTAACAATGCCGCAATATATGGATTCTTCACACTCTTTACAAAGCCTAAAAGTTCTTCATACATATCTTTGATTGCAAAACGACTGCAAGGTACATAATCAGAAGCAATATATTCTCCCTCCTGTGCCACTCTTGCACGGTCAATCTTTAACTGTAAAGATCCGTTATAACTGCTAATCTGACCTGTAACTGCCACATAATCCATCGGAGAAAAATCACCGATTCCACCTGACATTGGGTCCCAGATTTTCGCATCAATTATTCCTGTCTTATCCTGTAGAATTACATTTTCATATTCTCTTCCTGCTTTTGTAAGTGCTGTTGATTTAGACTTACATAAGTATACATCTGAAATTCTGTCGCCATCCTGAAACTGCTCTATATAACGCATAAATACACTTTGCCTCTCTTTTCTTTTTTCATCTTTCTTCTTTTCTGCCATTTGTAATTGGTAACACTGCGATAATTCCTTATTATACAGCGGTTTGAACTGTATCTGTTTGTTTAGAAATACGCACTGGTAACTGCTATGATTCCGACATACTTAACGTACACGCACATTCACTGGAAATTCTAAATCTTTATATCCTTCTTTTCCCTGTCTTTTCACTTTTACAATTACCTGCTGCTTATCGTCATACTTATATAGTTTCTCACTAAACGCCTGAATTGTCAAAACCATATTTTCATCTAATCCGACAATAACATCTCCCGGCTGAATTCCTGCTTCATATGCCGGAGATTCCACCTCTACCTGTGTTACATAAATACCAATCGGAAGGTCATACCGTGTCGCAATTGAACCTGTCACATTCTGACCGTGAATCCCCATATATGTGATTCCTTTTCCACCGGACAATGCCTCAATCACGCCCTTTACATCTGAGATTCCCAATGCTGTCATTCCTGATATTCCCGGCTGATACGATGCCAGACCGATCAGGCTTCCCTGACTATTGAAAATGCACGCAAAATCTCCCTCTTCACTGTCAAATCCCATATCAAAAATATCATAAGAGTTATCCAGTCCACTATGTGTAATCACTCTTGTAATTGTTCCGTAATCAACAGACTCATTCTTGCCACCGATTCTGCCCACTGCAACAATAATATCTCCTGATTTAACATTATAGGAATTGCCTAGCTTTGCACTCGATAAACGTGCTCTCTCCACAACCGGAATCGCACTCTCTTTCACGCTAAATAATGCAATTCCTGTCTGTTCATCTTTTCCAATTACCTGTGCTTCCACTTCAGTCGAACTTCCAAACTGAACAACAATGGAATCTGAATTCTGTACCGCTTCATAACTCGTAAGCATAATATATTCCGTATCTGTATTCTGTACCGTTCCAACAAATACCCCTACCGTCTGTGTACTGCTCTTGCTGTCCTGAATGAAGTCTTCCATATCCTTCCGGTAAATATCCACAACCAGCGTCGATTTCTTTACACTTTCCACAATCTTTTGCAGGGCTTGTGTAAATGACACAACATCCTCTGTCTGTATCAGTTCTACGCCACTTTTTTCTAATTGCAGATTTTCCTCTAATTTATCACTTGCTGTCGTCGATTCTATTTCTACAGTTTCATTCTCATCATCTGCCGCATCCTGTGGATACTCATCCCGTTCTATAACAAGCGCTGCCCGTTCATCTTCACGCTGTCTGATATTTTCATAAAGCGTTGGCGTACACAATACCATAACAATACTTGCCATCGCACCAAAGAGTATACCCGAAACAATAATTTCAAGTAACCGAAACCATTTATGATATTTAACTGTCAGACGCGGTTCTATTTTTTCCGTATAAAGTGCATAGTTTTCCCCTGACTGTGTATCCTGTGCCGTATGATTTTTCTGTTTCTGGTTCTTTGTCTTTTTCATCATAGTCACGTTCTTCCCATTCTTTTTATCCCGTATAAGCATATCTTTCATACACCCCTGAATAGATGTGCTTCTTTTACATATGGATTTTAGTATATCGGAAAGTTATGAACATTTTATGACATAGCTGTAAAAAATATATACATATTATGGAATTTTCCACCTAAATCGTGTAAAATAAACTATATATAAATTATTGTGATTGATATCGCATACCTGTTGAGGACATCCTCTCTTATATCTGTGAAAATAATCACAAACTTGGAGGCATTATGAATAAAAAGTCTTTTACGACTCTCGAATACGATAAAATTATAGACAAACTTGTTTCTTTTGCGGCTTCACCAGTTGCAAAGGAACGATTACGCCATTTAACACCGATGACAGATATTTCTGAAATCAATGACGCACTCACGCAAACCAACGACGCTCTTCGCCGTCTTTATGCCAAGGGCAGTGTGGAATTATCCGGCATCCGTGACATACGTGCTTCTGTGAAGCGTCTTGCTGTCGGCAGTTCATTAAATATCATCGAACTCCTAAACATCAGTTCTTTGCTTACAACAACTGCGCATGTAAAGCATTATTATGAAGAAAGTGAAGATTCTCTGTCTGAATTATTTACAATGTTAGAGCCTGCCACGCCGCTAAACAACGCAATCAAACGCTGTATCATATCTGAAGAAGAAATCAGCGACGATGCAAGTGCGAATCTAAAGTCCATCCGCCGTCAGAAAATGCAGGCAAATGATAAAATTCACACAGAATTAAACCGCTTATTAAATTCTTCAAGTGTACGCAACTGCTTGCAGGATTTTGTCATTACAACACGTTCTGGAAGATACTGTCTTCCAGTCAAGGCAGAGTATAAATCTCAGGTTCCGGGTATGGTTCACGACCAGTCAGCCACAGGTTCTACGCTCTTTATCGAACCTGCTTCTGTTGTAAAGTTAAACAACGATATTCGTGAACTTGAATTAAAAGAACAGGCTGAAATCGAAGTAATTCTCGCAACGTTAAGTGTTACAGCTTCCGAATATACTGATATTTTACAGGCAGATTTTGACATTTTAACAACGCTTGATTTTGTATTTGCAAAGGCACAGTTATCACGCTTCTACAAATGCAGCTGCCCCGTTATGAATACGAATCACTATATTAATATCAAAAAAGGCCGTCATCCTCTGATTGAACCACATCAGGTTGTACCAATTGACATCTATCTTGGTAAAGATTTCAACCTACTCATTATTACCGGTCCAAATACGGGTGGTAAGACTGTTTCCTTAAAGACTGTCGGACTGCTTACGCTTATGGCACAGTCCGGCTTAAATATTCCGGCATTGGAACATTCTGAAATTGCCGTATTTGATAATATTTTTGCTGATATTGGGGATGAGCAAAGTATTGAACAGAGCCTTAGTACATTCTCTTCTCATATGACAAATACGGTACAGATTCTCTCAGAAGCCGATGAAAACAGTCTGATTTTATTTGATGAAATCGGTGCCGGTACAGATCCGACAGAAGGTGCTGCGCTTGCCATTTCTATTTTAAATGACTTACACCGCAGAGGAATTACAACCATGGCAACGACGCATTACAGTGAAATCAAGGTCTATGCATTAACGACAGACGGCGTTGAAAATGCCAGCTGTGAATTCGACGTTGCTTCCTTACGCCCTACCTACCGTTTGTTAATCGGTATTCCGGGCAAGAGTAACGCTTTTGCAATTTCTAAGAAGCTCGGACTTCCGCAATATTTAATTGAGGATGCTTCAGCACGTATGGATTCTGAGGATATTCGTTTTGAAGATTTGGTTGCAGACCTTGAAAACAGCAGAATTACCATTGAAAAGGAACAAGAAGCCATCAATGCTTACAAAGCTGAAATTCAGGAATTAAAGAGTCAGTTACAAAAGAAATCCGAACGATTGGATGCACGTACCGATAAGATTATCCGCAAGGCAAATGAAGAGGCTGCTGCAATCTTAAAAGAAGCCAAAGAATTTGCTGATGAAACGATTAAGACTATGAATAAGCACGGTATGACTGTTAAAGAATTAGAACATCAGCGTTCTGCCGTTCGTGATAAGATGAAAAAGAACCAGTCAAAGCTCACATTGGAAACAAAGCCTTCTCAAAAGGCACATAAATCACACAATCTTACTGATTTTACAATTGGTACACATGTGCGTGTCCTAAGTATGAATCTGATTGGTGAAGTCACTTCAAAGCCAAATACAAAGGGCGAATTAACCGTCCAAATGGGCAGTTTAAGTACCAAAACAAAAATTACAAACCTAGAAATTCTTGATAATTATCAGGAGCCAAAAGAAAAGTCTGCAACACCGAAAGGTGCCGGCGGTTCCGGAAAGATTAAGATGCGTAAGTCTTCGAATATTTCACACGAAATCAACTTGTTAGGATTAACTGTGGATGAAGCTGTATCTCGTCTGGATAAATATTTGGATGATGCCTATCTTTCAGGCATCCCACAGGTGCGTATCGTTCACGGCAAAGGTACCGGTGCTTTAAGAAATGGTGTCACTTCTTACCTATATGGTGTACCTTATATTAAGTCTTTCCGTCTCGGCGAAATCGGCGAAGGTGACACTGGCGTTACGATTGTAGATTTTAAATAAACCTTTTCAAATAATTGATTGGATACATTTAAAATGAATCCTAAATTATTTCTATATTTATTTCAAACGTTTCTATTTTCAAGCGTTTAGCAGTTTAATTGTTTTAATCATTGGAATATTTTATATTTTATCAATTTAATTTTTATATTTCATATTTTATATGATTGAACACAAAGGGGAATTATTTTAACAGATTGGAGATTTTCTATGGCAACAAAACAACGTATTTTAATTGTAGATGATGATGAAAATATCAACGATTTAATTGCACTCTATCTCAACAAAGAGTGTTTCGAAACAAAAAGTGTATATGACGGTGAAAGTGCCTTGCACGAACTAACCGTATTTAAACCGAACCTGATTATCCTTGACTTAATGCTGCCGGGAATTGACGGTTATCAGGTATGCAGAGAAATCCGCAAGACAAACAATGTTCCGATTATTATGTTTTCAGCAAAGGGCGAAACCTTTGATAAAGTCTTAGGCCTTGAACTTGGTGCTGATGATTATATGATTAAACCATTTGAAACAAAGGAACTCGTAGCCCGTGTCAAAGCTGTACTTCGTCGCTATCATTTACCGCAATCTATGGGAAATAAAGACAGCGATGCACAGTGCGTACAATATCCGGATTTAACAATTAATCTTGGAAATTATTCTGTATTATACAACGAAAAAAATATTGTGATGCCGCCAAAGGAATTGGAGCTTCTCTATTTTCTTGCTTCTTCACCTAATCAGGTATTTACGAGAGAACAGCTTCTCGACCACATCTGGGGATATGAATATATCGGTGATACACGTACCGTCGATGTTCATATCAAACGAATTCGTGAAAAAATCAAAGACCATGACCATTGGGCAATTGAGACTGTTTGGGGCATCGGTTATAAGTTTGTAACACGCTAATTTAAAGGAGCTTTCTACATGAATTTTAATCTTTTTAAAAAATTCGTATTTCTGTATATTCTCGTCGGCATTGTCAGCTTTTTAGGTGTTACCTTTTTTAGTTATCAACGGGATTATGACAAAGTCTACGCAGAATATACCGATACACTTTATAAACAGGCGAATGAAATTGCAAACGAATATGCTTCTGACTATTTCAGCAGTGAACATTTACGAATCATTGAACGCGAATTATCCACAATTGCCACATTGAGCCACTCACGGATTCTGTTTATTAACCCTGACGGTCAGGTCCTGTTAGATACCGATTATCCAGCATCTTCTTATGATAAAGAACTGTCGGTACTTTATACGCTTTCTGATTTTGACTACACCTCTTTTGGTACAAGTCATGCGCAGACCGGTCTGCTTTATGGTATATTCGATACACCGCATATCAGCGTATTTGCTCCGATTACTAATTCCTTCACGACCAAAGGATATGTCGCTGTAAATGTTCCACAAAGCGTAATATCACAGCAGGTATACACTGTATTTAATACCAATTATTTTACACTGGGGATTGTTATGTTTTTATCAATCTCTTTCATTTTATTATATGTCATTCATATTCACCGCCCATTAAAGCACATTGCAAAGGCAATCACTGAATACGGAAAAGGGAATCTTTCCTATAAGATTCAGCCAAAATATAATGATGAAATCGGTCGCTTGGCATTGTCTCTCAATTATATGGCAAATAAGCTCAATGAATCCGAACAGTACCAACAGAAGTTCTTATCAAATATTTCTCATGATTTCCGCTCACCGTTGACTTCCATCAAAGGCTATTTAGAAGCAATGTCCGACGGAACCATTCCACCGGAAATGATGCCTAAATATTTTGATATCCTGCTATTTGAAACCGACCGCCTAACCAAATTAACCAGCAATATTTTAACATTGAATGAACTTGATCCTAAGACTGTCCAACTCGATATGACAGACTTTGATATCAATGGCATCATCAAGCACACAATTGAAACTTTCGAAGGTGCCTGCAAGAAACGGAAAATTCAATTTCAGCTTACTTTTTCTAGTGATGTTCAATATGTCCGTGCAGATAAAGGAAAGATTTCACAGGTAATTTACAACCTCATTGATAACGCCATTAAATTCAGTCAGGATAATTCTTTTATCTATATTCAGGTTCGTGATAAAGGGGAAAAAACCTACATATCCGTTAAAGATAACGGCATCGGTATTCCAAAAGAGAATCTCGATAAAATTTGGGATCGTTTTTATAAATCCGACACTTCTAGAGGGCGTGATAAAAAAGGCTCCGGACTTGGATTATCCATCACAAGGGAAATTATTCTCTCCCATAAGGAACATATTGATGTTGTTAGTACACCAGGTGTTGGAACGGAATTTACATTTTCCCTTCCTAAAACAAAGAATGGTAAGAATCTTCCTATTACATAAGATTAAGACAGACGGATAAAAACAGATTCGATTAGAATGAAACTTAAAATCAAACAGAATGAAAGCAAAATCATAATATTTCTTAAAAGAAACAAAACAGCTGTATGTATATCATAGCCTGATATACATACAGCTGTTTCTTCTGTTTCTTCATTTTGTTTAAATAAATTTATGCATCATGATGCCACTCTAAGCGGTGTAAATGACCTTCCAGATTCATATGGTCAAAATGATTCTGACGCAATGCTTCATATAATACAATCGCAACAGAATTCGACAAATTCAATGAACGAATATCTCCAATCATTGGAATTCGAATACAGGTATCTTCACGATCTACCAATAATTCCTCCGGAATTCCTGCACTTTCCTTGCCAAACATAATATAGCAATCCGGTTCATATGACACTTCCGTATATGTCTGTGTCGCCTTTGTCGTCGCCATATAAATCTTAGCTCCCGGATTCTTATCTAAGAAATCCTGAAAATTATTATAGACTCTCACATCTAACTTATCCCAATAATCCAATCCTGCACGCTTAACCATTTTATCATTTAACAAAAATCCCAGTGGTTCTATCAAATGCAATCTGGCTCCTGCTGCCACACACGTTCTTCCTATATTTCCTGTATTTGCCGGCATTTCCGGCTCATGTAATACTATATTTAACACAATTTGCCCCTTATCCTTCTATCTTTACTGCAATATCCAACTCTAAAGATACATCACTTCCATTGAGTGGAATACAAACATTCTTTGCATACATACTTGAAATGCTCATCGAACCAACTACCAATGTCGGTGGCGTAATATCGATACCAACACCCTTTGTCGAAAGAATTGTTGCCGCATTTCCCATAATCATATTACCGAGTTCTCCAATTGCACTCTTCGCCATATCATCAAGTGCCGTTACCGGCATTCCCATCATCATCTTTGATGCTACAGTCATCGCACTCTCTACCGGAAATGCAAGCAATACCTGTCCTCTCATTTCACCTGTAACACCAATCATAATAATCGCTGATTCATCTGCAAATGCTGTTGTCTTAACGTATGGTTTACCGATCTGCACATCTGTCTGACATGCATCCTTTAAAATTCCTGTTGCCGCCATCAAAAACGGATTAATATATTCTACACTGATATCTGCCATATCTTCCTCCTAAATTCACCATTCGCGGTGTTGTTTATTTTTCATTTTCTTTTAAAGGAAACGATATATCTCATCCCTTTGCGGCGTTTCTAGGAAACGCTCTTCTTCCTGTGTATACAATATTTTGTCTTTACGATCTGTCGCAACTCCAATTACCGTTGCTGATACACCCTGTTGCTGTAATCCGCGTACCAAAGCATCCGGTCTGTCTGTTGCAATTAATAATGCTCCGCTCGACTCCAGCTTGTATGGATTTACATCAAACATTTCGCAAATTTCAATCATCTCCTGTCGGACAGGAATCTTTCTAAAATCAATTTCCAGCCCAACATGTCCAGCCTCTGCCATATCCCATAGTGCTGCAAATACACCGCCTTCTGACACATCATGCATCGCTGTAACACCAAATTGACGTGCGTAAACTGCTTCTGTTGCAACAGAGCGTTCCTCTTGTATTCCATACGCTTTATCAATCAATTCCTGCGTATATTTACTAAGAATCTCTTCCTGCTTGTTGTCAATAATCTTCTGAATACCGCCAATACCGATTCTCTTTGTCATCACAATGGACTGACCTGCCCTTAGATTCTTTGCTGTAATCGCTTTATCTGTAACGCCAATTCCCGTTACAGTAACAACAGGTTCTTTAACCATATCATTAATTCTGGTATGACCACCTGATATCTTCATTCCTAATGTCTCGCACTGTGCGTTAAGACTCCGTATTTCTTCTTTCAGATTATATTCATTAAAGTTTCGCGGCATAATCACACATACACTTGCTGCAAGTGGCGTTCCGCCACACGCATAAATATTATTTGCTACATGATATACCGGCCACAATCCACTTTCTGTACTGCTAAGAATCTCCTGATCTTGTGCTTCTAATGACACAATCCCGCAGTCTACCCCAATTGCCGGTTTGGCAACTCTTTCATTTTTACTTTTGAGCAACTTTAACACTGACCGGCTCAATATGGAATTCGATACTTTTCCCGGATTCATAATTTCTCCTACAATATTCTTAGATTCTTACTTGCTACTTGCCATGAATTCGTTTATTATTAAAGAAAAACCGATGCAACCATCGGTACAACCATTGCAAGAATCAGAATCATTATAATAACAGATGAAATTAATTTTTTTGTTTTTTTGTTTTGAAAATTTATCATGATTTTCCTTTCTGCAATCCATTAATCGCAGGTTTCATTTTTATATAGATATATTGCATAATCTTATGCTTATCATACTACAAAACCTGTCACTTTGCAAAACTTGTATAAAAGTTTTATATTTTATACACATTCTTTATTATTTGCCATTACAATTTGGTGAGATTGGAGATTTTATGCATTTTATATTACCTTATTTTATTGTTTTAATTATTATTTTTCAGGTGTTGTTACGCAACAATACCAAAAAAAGAAAAGACAGTCTGGATACCTTTTGGAAACGGGAACAAGAAGCGAATTCTGTCCGTCGAAAGGACATTTCCCAATTAGACTATATTACCATTCCAAATGACCTTCCAATGGTAACAACAGACAATCATGCTCTTCTTCAGGCACAGCATACCATTGAAACTTTGCGTACCCACTGTAAAGAGCATCGGATTCTCAATCTTTCTAATCAGAGTAATACAGATTTAAAGCTCGCTTACGGCGTTGCCAACCTAAACACATTAACAGAATGTGATGATCGCTTCACGCAGCTTATCCGTGCACTTGATATCGCAGGTCGCTTAACATTCGAAGAAGAACATCCGCTAGAAGGTGTTCAGATTTTAGAATATGCGGTTTCAATCGGTTCTGATATTCGCAGTACATATACAACGCTCACAGATTTCTATCACGCCATAGACGATACCGACGCATTTGATAAATTATTAACACATGCAAATGCGCTGCAGTCTATTACCAAAGAGCCTATTCTTGCATATATGAAGATGCCTCATCAGCGACGATAACGCTGGTACGGCATCTTGCCATATTCTGATATAATTCCGTCAATAAGCTGCGATGCCCTGCTCTTGGTCATACCATCGATTTCTTCCTCTAATTCCACTTTATGATACTGCATTAATGCTGTCAAATACCGTTTCTGTGCCAGTGTAATCGGCGTATCTTTTTTCACCGAATAATTTAATGCCTGTACCTGATTAAGCCCTTGTTCCTGCGGAAATCTGTCTGCCAATAATTGATATAATTTCATTGCACTTACTGCATCATCATATGCCCTATGAGAGCTTCCGGCATCAATTTCAAAATATTCACACAAATATTCCAGATTCTTATGCTCCACTTCCGGCAATAATCTTCTGGCTAGTTTTAATGTATCTATTCCGTCTTTTTCAAATGATTTACTTTGATTCAGTGCTGCTTTCTTTAAGAAGCTGTAATCAAAAATAATGTTATGTCCAAGCAATGGTGCATCTCCAATGAAATCTAAGATTTCATCTATCACTTCTTCAATTACCGGTGCACCTTGCAGCATCTCATTGGTAATTCCTGTTAATTGTACAATTCTATTATCTAATCTTCTCTGTGGCTGAATCAGTTTCTGATACTTCGCTGTTATTTTTCCTTCTTCGACCTTTGCCATTCCAATTTCAATAATTTTATCATTTGCCGGATTTACCCCTGTAGTTTCTAAATCCAGTGCAATATATGTATTTATCATATTATCATCCTTAAATTTCGAATTCGTATTTCGTTAATATATTTCTGATGCGAATGTTTTACCTTCGTTTCATTTGGACATTGATCGTTATGGCTCTTGACCGTCCGTTAGGTCAAAAAATCATGACCTTACATTCATAAAGCCATGATTCTGTTCCATATTTTGCTGTCGTAATATATTTTTCTTTCTATGTCATTATCCAATTGTTTTATCCGCAGCCTTGCAAATACCGCTCAGAAAACATTCTGCACACTTTGGATTTCTCGCCGTACAGATTTCTCTTCCAAATGTAATAATCTGAATATTGTAAAGAATCCAATGATCTTTTGGAAGTACTTTCATCAAATCCTGTTCTACTTTATCCGGTTCTGTTTCTTTCGTAAATCCAAGTCTCTTTGATATTCTCTTTACATGCGTATCTACAACAATACTCGGATCATGAAAAATATTACCACGAATGACATTTGCCGTCTTTCTTCCAACTCCCGGTAGTGATGTCAGTTCTTCTAATGTTGCCGGTACTTCATCATGAAATTCAATATGAATCAATTGTGCCGTGCGTATTACATTTTTTGCCTTACTATGATAGAAACCGATGGAATGAATATCACGCTCCATCTCTTCTATATCTGCATTTGCAAATGCTTCTACGGTAGGATACTTCTGAAATAAATCCTTCGTAACAATATTAACACGCTCATCCGTACACTGTGCTGACAACATCGTCGCCACCAATAATTCCCACGGTGTCTTATAATTCAGACTACATCTGTATTCTGTTGTATAATACGTATCTAACAAATCCAATATCTGTTTCGTTCTCTTTGTCATTAATGCTCAAATCTCATTCCTAAAATGTTGCCAAGAATAGAAAGATACAGAATCTCATTATCCTCCCACTGGCGTTTTCTCAGTGTTCTGTTAAATGATACAATACTATGCATACGAATATCTTTCTTAACATCAATCTGTATTGCCTGATTAATATTCATCTCCGTAAAAGCATGAAACAAGGTCGGTGTCTTACGCTCAAAAGAATTAATATTATTAATTACCATGGTATTATCTTCACGGAATTCTGTCATATAATTATCTTCATACAAATAAACACCATCACAAGCTGATGTCCTGTCATCACCATACAATGTATATCGATGATAATTTGCACCATTCATCTCATATAAATATATACTATCTATTCCAAATGTCAATGCAATTTTTTCTGCGACCGCCTCTGCCGTACTGTCTTTGCGAATACAATACTGATTGACAATTTCATTTACAACACTGCTCTTACGATATTTATAAGAAAAAATATCTGATTCCTTCGCATCGCCTTTTCCGTTGATGTAATTGCTGTGTAAATCATTCTGATAAATAATATATCTGTTTCTTCCTTTTTCTTTTGCAAGATAAAGCATCTTATCTGCAATCTCAAATAGAGATTTATAATCCGATGCATCTCTTGGATACGTTGCAGAACCAATTGAACAGGTAATATCCGGCTTCGAATCATCATTTGCATAGAGCCACTCTACATTACTTCGAATGGAACGCAGTACAGTCCGCACAGAATCCACTGTGGAATATCCTTCCAATACAATAAACATCTCATCGCCGCCAATTCTACCGGAAATTCCCTTTCCATCTACTGCTTCCCGAATCAAATTCGCAACTTTAGTAATAACTTCATCTCCAAACATATGTCCAAATCCATCATTGACCGACTTAAAATCATCTATATCAATAATTGCAATGGTTACTGTATTGTTTGGTTTCGAAGCAATTAAACGCTGTGCATAATTCGTAATCGCACGCTTATTAAGCAAATTGGTACCAGAATCAAGTTCATCCGGCAAGAATGATACACTTCTTTCTCCTCTGCTAATCGGACTAATAATAGATACTGTTGCAATAACCTGTGAACGCTGCTGCATTCCACTTAACGTTTTTCCTTTGATTACGCACCACTGTCTTCTATCTCCATCATGCATAAGACTGATATTCAATTCATGCTCAAATGTCATCGTTCCCAATTGAAAATCTTCACATAACTTATTGAATTCCGAAATACATTTGCTGTCAACTGCGCCACTTTCTAATTTATACGATTTCCAATCTGCTAATGTACCACTATAAAAATTCATCTGCTGATGCCCACCCAGCATAAAAATCTTAAGTCTGTCTGTATCAATATCATACGACATCATCAGTGATTCCATCAGACTAAAATACTCTGTATATCGGTCATTATTTCCTTTCAGATCTTCTAATGCATTCTGATACTCTGCAATATCCTGAAGCTGCAACTCCAGGAGATCCCCTTCACCTCGCAGAATTGATACAAGCATCCAACGATATTGTCCATCGTATCGCACCATTCTTAATGTAATAACATCTACACCCTCTTCTGAATTCATAGCTTCTTCTAAACGGTGCATATCTTCTGGATGTATTGATCTTGCTAAAGAATAAATCACATTCTCTCCAAAAAAAGAAAAGAAATTCTGGTCCCCGTTTTTAATTCCTAACTCCCTATCAATAACTACCTTGCATTTCGCAAACTTTTTTTCTTTTACCATTCCTACTCACCCAATTATTTTACGAAATCCTTTTGTAACAATGCGTCTACACGCCATCTAGTTTATAGTATAATATTGATACTTTTGACCGACAAGTCCGAACTTTTTTCTAGTACCCTAAAATAATAATTTGAAATGAGTAAAAGCCAGTAAACACGGCTATTCCATAAAATTTTTTGCACAAAATGTTCACAATTTGCTATGGTAAATCATAAAAATCTAGTACTCCCCATTTGCAGCATTTAGTGGTACTTTCGCACCATATCATTTTAGGGTACAAAAAAAGCGGGTGATGGGAATCGAACCCACGTATCTAGCTTGGAAGGCTAGTGTTCTACCATTGAACTACACCCGCAAAGTGCCTAGAACCGGAATCGAACCAGTGACACGAGGATTTTCAGTCCTCTGCTCAACCGACTGAGCTATGGAACCAAAAAAATGGCGG
>DGTC01000044.1 GCA_002394205.1 Lachnospira sp. UBA4346
CTGTTCCAGGAGGACCTACCAAAAGCAATATCGAGCCTGACTGTTTCTTACTCAGTTTCATCACTGCCATTTGCTCAATAACACGTTTCTTGACTTTTTCCAGTCCAAAATGCTCTTCATTTAATAGCTTTTCTGCTTTTTTCAAATCGATATTCTTTATGCGGTTCTTCTTCCATTTTAAGCTGGTTACAAAATCCAAATAATCATACAGGGAACCATATTCATGTCCGTCCGGACCTTCCTGCTTCAAACGGTTCAATGCTTTATCTGCTTCTTTTCTTGCTTCTTCATTCATTCCGGACTTTTCGATTTTTTCCTGCAGCACCTGAATCTGAGATTTATTTTCCGGATGCATATTATCCAGCTGTTTCTGTAAAAAAGCAATCTGCTTCTTTAATGCATCTTCCCGATACATCTTCTGATAGTTTTCCGTATGCTCATCATTGGCTTCCTGCGTCACTTCGGCTATCTTCAAAAATTCCTGAATTGCCTTTGTTATCAATTCAATCCGTTCACTCTTCTTGTCAACACGAAGAATCTCATAGCGTTCCTCATTAGTCAAATTCATATATGGTGCTGTACGCACTGCCAAATCCTCCCAATTCGCCAATGAATTAATAAATCTTCTTGCCCAAAAAGCCATTTGAAATTTCCCAAGATAATCAATCAGCTGTCTTTTGATTGCCTGAAACTTCTTCTCAGATTCTTCCTTATTAACATCATCTTCAAAGTCACGATTGGATGCTTCGACATATTCCTCATCCATCTGTACATCAGTAATATCTATGCGGTGCTCTGCCTTTATTATGACATTTCCCTGCTCATCTATATAATTAACCTTTCCGGCAATTCCTATCGGATAAATATCCTTCATGGTTAAATTTTCTGAAGCATCTGCGCTTCTTTGCACAAGAAAGATTACCTCTTCCTCTGTCTGCATATCTTCAATTCCCAATTCATCCAGATCACTTCTATTAAATTGAACTTTTGTATTCGGCAATACCAAACTGCTATATATCGGTATAATTCTCATATATAACCCCTTTCTTATTTACATTGTTAGCACTTATCTTTAATGAGTGCTAAGACTTTTTGTGAAAAAAAAGCCTCTTTTCAGAAGCCATCTTATATTTAATCTTACTATATCACTATTTCAAACAAAGTCAATGCATTTTAGAAAAACTTTATATTATTTTATTGTGTTCAATATAATTTTGCAATACATCTCACATCCCTTCATTCACAAATTTTTGTTTTATTACGCATATCTTTTTTATTTCTATTTAATAGATTTTATCAAATAAGAATGTTACAATAATAACGAAATTCATAAATTTTATAATTTATCACTTCCTAGTACTAATTTCTTATGCTATAATAATCAAGTACTAAATCAAACAAAGGAGCCGGGATATGAACGACTACTATTTATTATATACAGAAGTAAATTGCATTAGCCTTGTATTAATCGGATTACTACTGATTAAATCCAGAGAATTTCGTCAGAGCCGAACTTATAAGGATTTTATTTATTCTGTTATTTTTATGATTCTTTTCATCAGCACGGATGCCATTTCCACATTGATGATTGAAGGATATCTGCCAGCAAATAAGGGTTGGATTTTATTCATCAAATCTATTTACTTTTCATCCGCCACTTTAATGAGTTATTTCTGGTTATTATATTTTGAAAAGAAGACAAATACGCCTCTACACCAGGCAAAAAAGATACAACGAATCCTACAAGTCATTGTTATATTTGAAATAATTACAATTATAGCAAATCTTCGTCATGGCTTCTTCTTTTATATATCAGCGGACGGTGTTTATCATCGAGGCGTTGATTTTATTTCATTATACTTTTTGTGTTATCTTTTTATTGGTGTAGCAATTATACGTTCTCTGTATATCGCTATTTTTCAGACAAATTATCTGGATAAAAGTTACGTCATTACATTGGTGCTATTCCCTGTAATGCCTGCCATCGCCGGTATAATCCAATATTTTTATCCACAGCTGCCCATTGCCTGCATCTGTATCACGATTTCAACATATTTGATTTATTTTAACAGCGTTGACGAACTAATTTTTATTGATCCACTGACCGGCTTAAATAACCGTAGAAATTTTATGCGAATCATTTCCCATAAAATGAAATCAACAGATTCTGATGAAGCCCTGTATCTGTTAATGATGGACGTTGATTATTTTAAACAGATTAATGACACTTATGGACACATTGAAGGCGACCGTGCATTATCCCGTGTGTCTTATGTTCTTTCTACTGTCACAACTCCACTTCGCAAACGCCCTATGCTCGGTCGTTTTGGCGGCGATGAATTTATTGCTCTGCTTGAGTTTCAAAATGAGCAACAGGTCAAATCCTATATAAACACCGTTCAGGATCTGCTTAAAGAAGAAAATATTCAGGCAAATGCGAAATACAAGCTCACATTAAGCATTGGCTATGCCCCTTATGTTCCTGAATATCATCGTGTACTGGATTTTATTAATGCAGCAGATGAACATTTATACCAAGTCAAGAAAAATCGTTCATAGGAATGAAAAAGAATCGAACACCGCATATTGATAATTTTCTATTTAACCGTGGAAAATCACCTGCATACGATGTCCGATTCTTATTTATTTTGTTTATTATTTATGGTATACCAACGCCTCAAACTCCTCTACAGGAATTGGCTTGTAAAAATAAAATCCCTGACAATACCGTTCGTTTAAATTTAACAGCATATCGCAATGTTCCTGTGTTTCTACACCCTCAACTATAACTTCTGTATCTAACATTTTTGCCATTTCAAAAATTGATTTCATTACTTTTTTCTGCTTTTGATTTTGATTTCCTCTTGCCAGAAACTTTTGATCCAGCTTAATCACGTCTACTTCCATATCCTGTAATGTTGTTAAAGAAGAATATCCGCTTCCAAAATCATCTAATAATATCCGAAATCCTTTTTGTCGAAGTCTGCTCAATGTATCTTTTAGTTTTTCTTCGTTTTCAATATAGGCACTCTCTGTAATTTCTATTTCCAACCATTCCGGTTTTATAACATATTTTTCTATCAATTCCATAAAGTACTCTTCAATATCAATAAAATGAATATCTACTCTGGATACATTTACAGATACCGGCAGTGGCGCAATCCCCTGTGATTCCAACTTATTTAACCATTTGCATACACTTTCCCATACATAACGATCAATCGCCGCTATATATCCATTCTGCTCCATCGCCTCAATAAATTCACCCGGCGGTACAATTTTCCCATTTCGCTTCCAACGAACCAGTGCTTCTGAGCCAATAATGGTTTTGGTCAACAAATCCACCTTTGGCTGTAAATAGAAAATAAATTCCCCATTCTGAATCCCTTTAGGTGCCTCCATCAGAAGCATATGCGTATGACGAGTCTTCTGATAACTGAAATCATCATAAAAAGCTATTCGCTCCGTAAAACTTCCTCTGACACTGGAAAGAGCAACCAATGCATGATCGTAGCGCATCGACTGATACTCATCTGCATTGCATGAAATACTGATTCCTACGCAAGGCATAAATCCATCCTTAAACTCTACTTTTTGAATTGCACCCTCTACCATCTCACGAATTTTTTTCGTAACATCTACCGACGATGTCTTTTCAAATGTCAGAATCAGGCAGAAATTATCTCCTCCCATATAATTCCATACGCCATTGCGTTCCTTTGCAATTTTTGCCAACTCATTTTTCAGCATTGCAAGATATTCATCTCCCGCCTGCCATCCAAAAATATCGTTGTATAATTTGAAATTATTCAAATCCACCGCCATCGTTACGATATAATCGGGATTCATATTATGTATCCAAATATCTGTATCATGGAAAAATGTCTGTGTTCTTGTCAATTCCTCTTCTTTCGGAGAATATACAACAATATCATCTTCAAAACTCTCCGGTGGAATATTCTTAATAAAGCACATGAGCACAGGCGCATTATAAATATCCTCAAATGCAATAATTTCTGCTTTGATATATAGCCACTCTTCCGTACTGCTTTTTACACGAAAAATGCCTTTTAAAGACATATTCTTTTCCTGATTCAACATTTTTTTCGGATGTCTTGTATTTTCCCAAAAATTGTGAAAATTCAGACGATCTAACGGATGAATGAATGTTTCTTCTAATCTTCGAACAGATTCATAAAATTTTTCATGTACAATATCATCCTCTTTTTTATAATCACTATATATCAATCTGTAAAAATCAGACTGTGGATGAATCTCTATCAATTCGTTAAATCCCTGTACATTCTTAGACAGAATATCTTTATTTCCATACTCCAGCCGATACCGATGCTTAATCATATATACATTCTGTTCTGCCTCTTCCATGAGTTTCGAAAAATCACCATCATAAGAATTCCGATATACAATCTCTGCTGCCACATCAACAGATTCACTATATATCTTTTCATATAAATACGAGAGTTTTTCCTGCATGCTTTGTTGTGTTATATCCTCGCACAACACAAGAAATTCATCACCACTTAACCGAAAGATTTGTGGCTTACCGAATAATTCTATCAGTATTCTGCTAATTCGAATTAGCAGTTCATCTCCTGCGGAATGTCCTTTTTCTTTATTTACATTCCTCAAACTGACAACATCCAAACTTAACAAACCAACCGAATGATTGATACGCAGTCTGTTTGCACGTTCATACAAAGCATGTCGGTTGCCGCAGCCTGTCAATTTATCCTGATACCCAATCTGCTCAAGGTGCTTAATCAGGCGAATACTATGTAATTGAGACGCAACATAATATCCAAAAACTTCAAATACAATGGCCAATTCATCAATTAATTCCACTTTGGGGTTATCTATTCCCATAAACCCATAATCTTCTCCTTCATAAAGCAACTGACCGGCAATCACCGATTGCAGTCCCTGAGGTTCAAGAATATTATAAAGCAATAAATTATCCCGCTCCAGGTCTTTTATATCCCGAATAACCAAATTACTGTGTTTTTGAAAATAGCTATAATAATACTGTACATCCTTCCACGATAAATTCTGCAGCATATCTTTCTTTTTACATGTTTTATCATCGCACCATTCCTGTGTACAGTCATATCCACCGATTTGATTTTTCTCAAAAATATAAATTCGTTCACATTCAAAATAGTTTCCTATGTATTCTAATAATGATGTAATTGACTCTCTCGGCAGTCTCTCTATCTGCTGTTTTTCATCTGTATCTCGTTGTATTATATCCATTTATTTGACACACACTCATAGGTAATACCTACGACTCCTTTCAGATATGATTCCCCTCCGATTTCCTGTTTAAAGCAGTTTTTATACTTTTATATTTCCCCATCATTCATTAATAATCAGTGACAAACGTATCTAGCGATTCTTCCAGTAATTCCGGATTTTCAATCAATTTCTGAATCATCGCTATTGTCTTTGAATAATAATATCCATCTGCAATTCTTTCGTCTATTGTAAATCCCAAATCTACACTTTTTCGCATGGTAACTGTTCCATTTTTATCATAAAATGGTCGGTCTTTTATTAATCCAATCGCACAAAATACCGAATTTGTTCCCCAATTCGTCATATGATGATATGCTGCATCTAATTTAATACTTCCTAAGTTCGTTAGTACTACCGAACAGTAGTAAGGATCTGTTGCAATGACCGAATACGGCATCCAACCGTGTCTGTCTAAAAATCTTGCACATCTGCCAAGCAAGTGCTTAAACGGTACTTTCATTAAAATATCCATACTAGCTGTTGATTTGTCTTTTTTATCACTTCTGCAAAAAGAAACCTGACGGTAAATCTCATTATGAATGGTATCAATCGTATCATCTTTTTTGGCAACAATTCGTGCCAGTGCTTCGCCGCCTTCATCTGAAAATATCTTTTTTACAGTAAATGCTGCTGTAATCTCTTTTCTCTGATACATATTCTGATTTGCCACAAAACGATTCATCTTCGGACGAAGTACAATGGTTTTCAATACTGCCGTCAATACAACCTGAAATAAATTGTATTTATATTCAGGATTTTCTGCATTTTTTCTATCCAAATATTCCTGCGTTTTCGTCAAATCAATTCTTTTATGAATAAATGCTTCATTATCACAACGATTTGGATACATTAATGGCATAATATAATGCATTGAATCTATTTTACGGATAAGCGTTCCATCTTTTCTATCACCGATTCTTCTCATGATTTCGTTCCATCCTGCCTTTTCTTTTCTTCTTCCTCTTCTAATTTACGATAAGCGACTTTTCCCACTAACGTTTTCGGCAATTCATCTCGAAATTCAATTTCTCTTGGCATTGCATATTTTGCAACCTGCTTCGCACATTTAGATAAAATTACACGCTTCGTTTCTTCTGTCTGTGGTGTTCCCGGCTTTACAACAATAAATGCCTTAACTGTATGCATCCTGTATGAATCCGGCACGCCAATGACACAACTCATTGCCACCTCTTCCATTCCGTCAAGTACATTTTCAATCTGTGCCGGATAAACATTATAACCTGATGTTACAATCATACGTTTTGCACGTCCTTTAAAATATACATATCCTTCAGAATCCATATATCCTAAATCGCCTGTGTATACCCATGTCATACCAGCATCATCTGTACGAAGTGTATCCTTTGTTTCTTCCGGATGATTCATATATTCTTTCATTACCGTTGGTCCAGCGATAACAATTTCGCCCTCTTCACCAAACTCCAGTTCGATATCTGTTCCCGGCTTTACAATCTTAATAAATGTATCTGGAAATGGAACACCGATACTACCTTCCTTGTGATGAATCTGCGGTGTCAGACAACATGCCGTTACTGTTTCTGTTGTTCCATATCCTTCCCGAACCGGAATCGTCGCATGATGTTCTTGTAAGAATATATCCAGTTTCTTCTTTAACTCAACAGATAATGAATCTCCGCCTGAAAATACGCCTTTCAAACTAGACAAATCGGCTTTATCCATCGAATCTAAACGTGTTAGTGCTTCGTATAATGTTGGAACCCCGGCAATAAAATTACAGCGGTATTTTGTAATCAATTTGGCATAACTCGCCGCTGTAAATCGTGGTACCAATACACAACGTCCACCATTAAATAACATTGAATGAATACATACGCCCAATCCAAAGCCATGAAAAATCGGCATTGCAGCTAACATCTTATCTCCCGGCTGAAACATCGGATTGGTTGCTACAATCTGTGCTCCTAGTGCGTTAAAGTTTAAATTCGTCAGCACAATACCTTTCGTCGTTCCTGTTGTACCACCGGAATATAAAATAACCGCAGGGTCATTTTTCTCTCGCTTGACCTGATAATTATAAAAACAATATCTGGACAATTTCATAAATTCTTTCCAGCGAATAACTGGCGCATCTGCTGGAATCTTCTTCATCTTTCTGCCTTCTGTCAGCATATATCCTGCCTTAACCGGCTGTGATAATTCATCTTTGATACTTGCAATAATAATATTCACAATCTTTGTATTTGCACGAATCTTCTCAAATTTCCCATAAAACTGATCTAATGTAATCGCTGTTACACTCTCTGATTCATTCAAATAAAATTCAATTTCCTTCTCAGCAGATAATGGATGAATCATATTTGCGATTGCTCCAATACAATTCACTGCATAGAACATATAAATTCCCTGTGGACAATTTGGCAGTGCAATCGTTACACGATCTCCCTCCCGCACTCCAATTGTACGCAATGCCTTTGCACACTTATGCACTTCTTCTACCAACTTTTTATATGTTGTTCCACGTCCCATAAAATCAAATGCAATATTATCCGGATACGCTTTTGCAATCCGCTCTACTCCTTCAAACATTGTTCCTTCAAAATATTCCAAATGCAATGGCACTCCATCTGTAGAGTCTTTCCATGGCACATAATCCATTGATATCATCTGTAATCCTCTTTCTGTCATTATTTTAAATTGTTTTCATAGCATTTTTCTATAACACAAAATAATAAACTTTCATATCTTGTTTTCTGCAAAAGCTGACTATCAAAACGTCTTGTACATTCGTACATACTTTCTTTCTAATTAGTTATTGTAACATTTTTATGCTGTATTGTAAATGTTTACACTTTCCGCATCAAATCTTACTTCTTTACCACAATTTTATCCCAAATAAAAAGTACGTATTATGAACACATTTTCATTCATAATACGTACCTTTTCATACATTCATTTTATAAATTCTTATACCGGATAAGCCTTATTTTCTGTATCTGCAGTCTTTGGATCAACCTTTGTCTGCTGTGCTTCACGATACTTGAAGAATTCTGTTGCTACTGCCGGGAACAATGCATATGATAAAATATCCTCATCCTGCTGCTTGTATTCCTGAACAACCGGATCTTTCTTGAACTTCTCTAACTGTGGTTCAATTAAATCTGCCGGACGGCATGTAATTGGCTTCTCGTCACCAATTGCCTTCTTCTGAACTTCTTCATTAAATGGCTTAACTGTCTTACCAAATTCACCTGCAAGAACCTTCTTAGATTCCTTTGTAATCATCTTGTAACGTTCACCCTGTAATACATTTAATACAGCCTGTGTACCTACAATCTGTGATGAAGGTGTAACAA
>DGTC01000013.1 GCA_002394205.1 Lachnospira sp. UBA4346
CATACGTGCTCCAGGTGGTTCATTCATCTGACCGAATACCAAGGCTGTCTTTTCTAATACACCGGATGCCTTCATTTCTGACCACAAATCATTTCCTTCTCTAGAACGTTCTCCAACACCTGTAAAAATAGAATATCCACCGTGTTCTGTTGCAATATTACGAATCAATTCCTGAATCAATACTGTTTTACCAACACCGGCACCACCAAACAGACCAATTTTACCACCCTTTGCATATGGTGCTAATAAGTCAATAACCTTGATACCTGTCTCTAATACTTCTACAACCGGACTCTGTTCTTCAAATGTAGGCGGATCTCTGTGAATAACCCAATGCTTCTCATTGTCAAGTGATTCACCGCCATCAATGGTATCTCCAAGCACGTTAAACAAACGTCCAAGTGTCTTATCACCAACAGGAACCTTAATTCCTGCACCTGTTGCAATAACTTCCATATCACGATGTAAGCCTTCACTGGATGCCAACATAATACATCTAACCGTATTATTTCCGATATGCTGTGCAACCTCCATCACACATCGTTTGCCATTGTTATCTACCTCAAGGGCATCTTTGATGTATGGGAGATCATTATTTTCGAATTCTACGTCGATTACAGGTCCCATGACCTGTACGATTCTTCCTTTATTCATCGTTATCCTCCTCTCTTATCGTTTCTTCTTTTTCTTCTGTGACTTTGCACCTGCAACGACTTCTGTAATCTCCTGTGTAATTGCCGCCTGTCTTACTCTGTTATACTGAATTGACAGATCATGTAACATCGCCTGAGCACTGTTTGTCGCAGCCTGCATTGCCATCATTCGAAGATTCTGTTCACTTGAAAATGATTCTACAAGTGCTCCATATATAAATCCCTGAACATAATTTGGAATAATGTTATTAATAACGTCATCCGCAGATGGTGAAAGAACCAATTCTTCCTGACGAACCCCTGCCGGAATCTTAGAATGAGAGAAATCATTTGTTGCAAGCGGCAGTAATTTTACACGTTCTGCTTCCACCTGCATACTATTTACCATTCTTGTATAAATCATAACCACTTCATCAAGTTCTTTATCTAAGAAAGCTCCCAGAATAACATCTGCAATACTTCTTGCTCTTCCGACTGTTGGATTCTGTGCCGTGTAGTGGAACTGGTGTGCGATTTCCAACCCCTTTTTCTGGAAATAGTGTCGTCCCATTTCCCCTACAACATATAACTTTGTATTTGGGTTATTGCACATACAATCTTCTACTTCTTTGAAAATATTATGATTATAAGATCCTGCAAGACCTTTATCTGCTGTTACAACGATATAACCAACCTTTCTTTTGTCAGCTGCAACTTCTGTTCGCTGATCAAAGAAACGATTGTGTTCCATTTCAGGTACGTGTCTTAAGATTCTGCTGATTTCACCCTGCATCGCATAGAAGTAAGGTTCTGTATCAGCAAGTGTCTTTTTTGCTTTTTTGAGCTTAGAGGACGAAATCATATACATAGCATTTGTAATCTTCATCGTATCTTTGATACTTTTCATTCTGCTCTGGATTTCTCTGGCATTTGCCATATGTCTACCTCCTTACTCTATTGAAACGTCTTCTTGTAAGCATTTGCAATCTCAAGAATCTGATCCTTTAACGCGTCTGTAAGGACTTTTTCTGTCTCAATCTTTTCAATGACATCTTTGTGCATTGTATCAAAATGAGCGAGCAAATCCATCTGGAACTTCTTAATCTTGCTCTTCTCAATATCCACCATCACTTTATTTGTCGCAGCACACAGTGTAATAACCTGTTCTGCCATACTAAGCGGTCTGCACAAAGGCTGCTTTAATAATTCCATCAAAGAATTTCCATACTGCAGCTGTGCCTTTGTTGTCGCATCCAAATCAGAACTAAACTGTGTAAATACTTCCATTTCCCGAAACTGCGCCAAATCAATACGAATACTTCCTGATGCCTTCTTCATTGCCTTTGTTTGGGCTGCACCACCAACTCTGGATACAGATAAACCAACATTTACGGCTGGTCGCATACCTGAGAAGAATAAATCACTCTCTAAGAAAATCTGACCATCTGTAATAGAAATAACATTGGTTGGAATATAGGCAGATACATCGCCTGCCTGTGTCTCGATAATCGGCAATGCTGTAATAGAACCGCCTCCAAGTTCATCATTTAACTTACTTGAACGCTCTAATAATCTTGAATGTAAATAGAATACATCACCCGGATATGCTTCACGTCCCGGTGAACGCTCTAACAACAATGATAATGCTCTATATGCAACGGCATGCTTTGACAAATCATCGTATACAATCAATACATCTTTGCCATTGTGCATAAAATATTCTGCCAACGCTGTTGCAGAATAAGGTGCAATATACTGTAATGGTGCCGGATCACTGGCCGTTGCAGATACAACGATAGAATAATCCATCGCTCCATTTTTTGTTAATGTATTCACAATCTTTGCAACCGTAGAAGCCTTCTGACCGATTGCAACATAAATACAGATTACATCTTTCCCCTTTTGGTTTAACATTGCATCGATTGCAATAGATGTCTTACCTGTCTGTCTGTCACCGATAATCAACTCTCTCTGTCCCTTACCGATTGGGAACATCGAATCAATTGCCAAGATACCAGTCTGTAATGGTTCATCAACCGATTTACGATCTGTAATACCGGGAGCTTCCTGTTCGATTGGACGATAATCCACGCTTTCAATATCGCCTTTGCCATCGATTGGGGCACCAAGTGCATCAATAATTCTTCCAATAAATGCATCCCCTACCGGAATACCTGCTTTCTTATGGGTACGAACAACCTTAGAACCTTCTCTGATTCCGGTGTCCTTACCAAATAAGATACATCCAATCTCTGTCTTACGGATATCCTGAACCATGCCCTTGATACCTGTATCAAAGACAACGATTTCACCATACATCGCATGGTCAATACCATAGACTGTTGCGATACCGTCACCTACCCAGATGACCGTACCTGTTTCTTTATCCGATGTATCATATTCAAAATTTTCTATTTCACTCTTTAAGATAGAGATTATCTCTTCTGAACGAATCGAACTCAAAATATCACCTCTTTACTATCTTTTCCTGTAACTGCTTAATCTTACCTGCTACACTTCTGTCAATTTCAATATCGCCAACCTGTAATACGAAACCACCAATAAGCTGTGGGCAATGTTCATACTGCAATACCACTTCCTTTTTGTGGAAACGGTTGCGCAAATATGCCTTCATGCCTTCTGCCTGCTTTTCATCCGGCTTATCGACATAGCGAAGAGTTGCAGATAAAATACCGTTCTTTTCATTTGTGTACGCTTTATATGCCTTTGCGATTTCATAGATTTCATCTATGTTATGGTAATGGCATAAAACTTTCAAAAATGAATGTATTTCCTTTGGAAATACCTTGTCTATAATGCAATCCTTTGTATGCATTGGAATAACAGGACTTGTCAGACTCTCCATTAACGCATCTGTTTCCTGAAAAATCTCTACCGTATCTGTAAGGAAACGCTTTTCAATTCCCAATTCATACAAAACAATTGCATAATTAATGGATATCTGTGTCACCTGCATCACCTGCTTTACTCAAAAATTCATCATAAAGTTTCACATTATCAAGTCCACTTGCCTGATCGCGAATTACCTGTGTTGCCGCATGCATTGCAATCGAAGCAATTTCACTTTCCATATCTTGCAATGCTTTCTGCTTATCTGCAACAATATTTTCTTCCGCGCGGGATACAATTCTTGCTGCTTCTGCATTGGCATTGGATACGATACGCTCATATTCTGCCTGTGCACTCTGCTTTGCATCTGCAATAACGCCTGCCGCCTTCGCATCTGCATCTTTGAATGCAGCTTCATATTCTGTCTTCATCTGTTCTGCCTGTTTTTGCGCATTTGCAGCACTTGAAAACTGTTCATCAATCAAAGCCTTTCTCTTTTCCATAACTTCAATAACCGGACCGAAGAGAAACTTCTTCAACAATACGAATAAAATCAGCAGATTGATTATAGTAAAGACAAGATTATAATCTAATCTAAGCATCTTTTACGCCTGCCTTTCTTTATTCTTATGATTACTTTAATAACATGATAATTAACAATGCGATTACGAAACCGTAAATAGCTGTTGCTTCGGCAAGTGCTGCACCAAGTAACAATGCTTTACTAATCTTTCCTTCTGCTTCCGGCTGTCTTGCGATTGCGTCAACTGCCTTTCCTGTTGCTCCACCAATACCAAGACCTGCTCCAATACCTGTAAATACAGCGATACCTGCTCCGATTGCGATAAGTGTTGTCATAATGTTAATCTCCTTTTCTTTTCCTTACTTCAATTACTTAATTATTCAACTTCAATTGCTTCTTTAATAAAAAGCGACGTCAAAAATACAAATACGTATGCCTGAATCAAACCATCAAAAATATCAAAATAAAAACTGAATGCGACTGGAACGACTACCGGAACAACCAGCTTAATTAATTCCATAACGACAAATGCACCAAGTACATTACCAAATAATCGCATACAAAGTGATAATGGTCTGATAAACAACTCAAGCACGTTAATAGGTGCCACAATTGCTACTGGTTCTGCAAAGTTCTTTACCCAGCCTTTTACACCTCGTGCATGTATACCTGCGTATTCAATCAATACAATACTCATGATTGCGAGCGCCGCAGTAACATTTAACGATTTCGTTGGAGGCTTAAATCCGAACAAACCGATGACATTAGAAATACCGATATAAATAACTACTGTAGACAGATAAGGAATATATCGTCTTCCGTTCTTACCCATTGTACCTTCAAAGAAGTCATACAAAAAGCCTACTGCACTTTCTAATAACAACTGTTTCTTTCCGGGGTTCTCCACTTTCAAATTCCTTACAAGACATATAGATAATAGAACCAATACTGCCATGATAATCCATGTGACAACGACTGCCTCTGATATCTCTATCCCTCCGAATATCGGAATTGTGAAAACGGTATTACAATTCAGTTCCTCGAGCAATGAGTTTACCAATTCGTCCGTAATACTCACTTCCTTTCTTCTGATTTTGCTTCTTCTATCATGCTGTGTGATACCTGTGGGATTGTTTAATAAATATCAAACACATTTATAATAAGAAGGAACACAATCTTCCTGAGACGACTAGATTATGTCACTTTTTGTAAAAAATGGCAAGTTTTTTTCATTTCTATTTTCGATACCAGTTATGCAAAATTATGACAAACCACGTTTTTTTCACATGGTGTTTTTTGTGAATTTTGATATATAGGTAAAAAACTTTCTATGGTAAAAATGTATAATTATATATATCCCCCCTATTTTTTGTCTAATTTACACAATTTTTAATTTATGATTTTATGCAAAAAAATAGGAGAATTTCAATGATAAAACACTGATATTCTCCTATTTTAAAATTTAATTTATATTTTGTTTATATTCTGTTATGATTCTTTTTAGAAATGCATATATTTCCTTTTAGAATTCGGAATTATTGCACAAATTTATTCCTCATCCTCGTCTTCTTCGCCTTCATGAATATCATTCTTAGGCTCTGAAAGTCCAGGAATCTCGATATTGTTCTTCTGTGCATAATCCCAAAGAGCTGCATGAATAGACTCTTCTGCTAATAATGAGCAGTGAACCTTAACTGGCGGCAAACCATCTAAGGCTTCCATTACAGCTTTGTTCGTTACCTGTAATGCTTCATAAATAGTCTTACCCTTCACAAGTTCTGTAGCCATACTGCTTGTTGCAACTGCTGCGCCACAACCAAACGTCTTAAACTTACAATCCTTGATAATCTTTGTTTCTTCATCAATATCTAAATAAATTCTCATGATATCGCCACATTTTGCATTACCAACTGTACCAACACCACTTGCATTTTCAATTTCTCCAACGTTTCTTGGGTTTGAAAAATGATCCATTACCTTTTCGCTATACATCCTGTTTCCTCCAGTCTCTTTCTATTACTGCTGATTCTCTTTTACGAAATCTTCGTATAAAGGTGACATGCTTCTTAAACGTTCAATAATCTTCTTTAACTCATCTACTACATAATCTACATCTTCCATCGTTGTATCTTCTGAAAGTGTTAAACGAAGTGAACCATGTGCAATTTCATGAGGCAAACCAATTGCCAACAATACGTGTGACGGATCTAATGAACCTGATGTACAAGCAGATCCACTGGATGCGCATACACCCTTCTGGTCTAACATAATCAAGAGTGATTCACCCTCAACAAAACGGAAACAGCAGTTTACGTTATTTGGTAAACGCTTTACACGATCACCATTCAAACGTACATATGGAATCTCATCTAAGATTCTGTTAATCAAATGATCACGAACTTCTGATTCCTTCTTAATATTCTCATCCATATTCTTGTGTGCAATCACAGCTGCTTCTGCCATACCGACAATACCAGGTACATTGTGTGTACCAGCTCTTCTAGAACGTTCCTGTGAACCGCCATGAACAAACGCACCGAGCTTAACACCATTGCGCAGATACATAAATCCAATTCCCTTAGGACCATGGAACTTATGACCGCTGACACTCATCATATCAATATTCATATCCTTCACATTGATTGGAATATGTGCAAATGCCTGTACAGCATCTGTATGGAATAATACATCATGCTTCTTTGCAATTTCACCAATTTCCTTAATTGGCTCAATTGTTCCGATTTCATTATTGGCAAACATAATTGAAATTAAAATTGTTGTTGGACGAATCGCCTTTTCTAATTCTTCTAAGCTGATTAATCCGTTTTCATCTACATCAAGGTATGTTACCTCAAAACCATTCTTTTCAAGATATTCGCATGTATGCAAAATCGCATGATGCTCAATCTTAGAAGTGATAATATGATTACCCTTGTCCTTCTTTGCAAAAGCTGTTGAAATCAATGCCCAGTTATCAGACTCACTACCACCGCCTGTAAAATAAATCTCGTTCGACTTCGCACCAATCAAATTGGCAATCGTATCTCTTGCTTCATCTACTGCTGCCTTGGCATCCTGTGCAAAACTATATACGGAAGACGGATTGCTGTAATTCTCCATAAAATATGGCTTCATCTTCTCAAACACTTCTGGTTTAACAGCCGTTGTCGCTGCATTATCAAGATAAATTAACTTGTTCATCTCTTTCCTCTTTTCTGTGCTACTAAATTTATTATGCATTTATGTCTTAGATTCTACCACAAGAAATGAATTCTGTGTAGTATTTCTTATTATACAATTGTTCTTATATTTTCAATTGGCATAAATCCATTCTCTATGCTATACTATATCAGATATGTTGTAACACGTCCATATCATACTGTATATCCCATATCATATAGGTTTACTATGAATTATTTTCTAAAAATAAAACTCACCAGAATCGTGGCGTTATTTCCCCGTTTATCCGACAAGTTTAATTCATAGTAACTTGGTATGTTATATACATTATACACCTCATACCAAGTTTGTCAATATTGAACACAATTAAATTATATAATTTTTATTTTTTTCCTGCTGCCATTCTACAAGATCTGCTAATGTAATATTATCTACCACATCATTAATCGCTTCACTAATCCTCTTCCATACAATATATGTTACACAGCCATCTTCCTTGCTGCATGAAACAGCATCATCTTCTACACAGCTTACCGGTGCTAACGTTCCTTCTGTCAATGTCAGAATCATTCCTACTGTATATTCTTCCGGCTCTCTCTTTAATAAATAACCGCCCTGTGCACCACGAATACTTCTAACATATCCTGCTTTATTCAAGATAGATATAATCTGCTCTAAATATTTATCAGATATTTCCTGTCTTTTTGCAATATCCTTCAGACTAACGGCTTCTCCTGTATTATGCAATGCCAAATCTAACATCAAGCGCAATGCATATCTTCCTTTTGTCGAAATCTTCATAAATACCTCCAAATGTTTCTATTTGCTCTATCATATCACTATTTCGTGTCAACCCCTATTCCTTGTATTCATACTAATTCGATAGGATATAATACTATTATAAGCATTTTTTGAAAAAAAGCAAGTAAAACAGAAAAAGTTTATAAAAAATGCCCTGTCTGACAGATATTGGTATTGTTCAAACGAATACACATCATACCAGATGTAACGCAAACAATATCTGCATAAAACACGACAGGGCATTTCTACTTTATTTTATTCTATTATTTTATTCTATTCCTTTATTGAGGTTCTATTCATGTAACATACAGAACAAAGAACACGACATTTTCCATTTTAAATAATCGTTCCACCGCCTAAAACATATTCACCGTCATATAATACAACAGCCTGTCCCGGCGTGATTGCACGCTGTGGCTCATCAAAGGTACATTCGATGACATCTTCTTCAATCTTGCGAACCGTACACATGGCTCCTTCATGGCTGTAGCGAATCTTTGCCAATGCTCGCACCGGCTCTGTAATATCTGATTCTGACATAAAATTCAAATGATTTGCATATAACTTCGGTGCAAATACGTCTTCATTTCTGCCAAGTACCACTTCATTGGTATCCGGACGAATTGCCACAACAAATACAGGGTATCCCAAGGCTATTCCAAGACCTTTTCTCTGTCCGACTGTATAATGAATAATGCCTTTGTGACGTCCAACAACATTACCTTCCACATCGACAAAATTACCCGGTCTGCTAATATATCCCGTTTCGCGTTCAATATAACCTGCATAATCCTGATCCGGTACAAAACAGATTTCCATACTGTCTGGCTTATGCGCCACCTGAAGCCCGATACGCTCTGCGATTGCACGAATCTCTGTTTTTTCATACGCACCAACAGGCATTAGCGTTCTTGATAACTGCTCCTGTGTAAGATTATACAGCGCATACGTCTGATCTTTTCTAGCTGTCACGGAATTGCGAATCGCATATCTGCCATTTGCCAACTGCTCAATTCTTGCATAATGACCGGTTGCGATATAATCTGCACCAATTTGTAAACTTCTTTCGAGTAATGATTCCCACTTAACATATCTGTTACATGCAATACAAGGGTTTGGTGTCTTTCCGTGCTTGTACGCATCCACAAAATAATCAATAACATTTTCCTGAAATTCCTTCTTAAAATTCATAACATAATAAGGAATTCCTAACTGGTTCGCAACTCTTCTGGCATCTTCGACTGCTGATACACCACAACAACCACCATTGTGCTCAATTGTACAAGTGTCCTCATCCTGCCAAATCTGCATCGTTACACCAATCACTTCATACCCTTGTTCTTTTAATAAATAAGCAGCTACCGAAGAATCTACGCCTCCTGACATACCTACAACTACTTTTTTCTTTTCCATTCTATTACTACTTTCCTCTCAAATACAGTTATGGCGTTCAACCTGCGCGTATATTTGCTCCTTAAATTGAATAAACCGTTCCTGTTCCGAATGTACAAACCGATCTGATTCTACCAAATCTTCAAACGCATCATACGATAAATATTGATAATTCATCGTTTCACCATCCTGCAATACGACCGGACAGTTATGTGCTTCATCCATATAATAAAAATATCCATGATAAATCGAATGTCTTCTATGATCCGTATATTGGTATACTTCTATCAATCTGTCTTTCGGTGCTATAATCCCTGTTTCTTCCTGCAATTCACGGAGTGCTCCATCAATTGCCTTTTCCCCTGTCAGAATCGAACCGCCTGTCACTTCCCATTTTAAAGGATTGGTCTTATTTCTGGAACGCTGCGTCGTAAGCATCTTCCCATCTGAATTCATCGTATATACCATTACAACAACATGATATACACCATCAGATAATTCTTTCGCTTTACTTCTTGGAATCTGATATCCAAGTGGCTGCTCATTTTCATCATAAGCATCCCACATTTCATCATTGAGCATCTCTATATGGCTATCAAAATATTGCTCCTTAAAATGTATCATTTCCTCAATCTGCTGTCTTGTATACATAATATTTTCCGGAACGATAATCCATTTATCTTCTATATCATCATTCCTATGTACAATTGCTATCCGCTTACCTGTAAATTCATCTACCGGTACATCTACGCCAAGTACATATGCATCCTGTTCTTCGCCATCTGCTGCAAAAATACCTTCTATATAACCATAGTTGACCGGATATACTAACGTCGGATAATCCGGATGTACGGTTCCAATTGGTCTGTCCATTTTCACTGTGTATATATCACTATTCAAATCGATTTCACCCTTTTACTTTTTCATCTTTCATTCAAGGAAAACATAATGCTCCCATTTTTACCTACAATATTATAATGCAACATTTCCATTTATTTTTCAAGTGTAGGAATTCTAAACTTATGGATTTTAATAGAAATATTATACTTTCAACCTCTTTTTCAGTACTTTAGAATAAAAAAACCTGACATTTCAAATAACATACACACGCATATGTCACTGAAATGTCAGGAAGGTTATTGATTTCTATGAATCTTTTATTTTAGAATCGGTAATATCAAAAGGTACCGTTTAAAGATTTTCCTTTAAAAATGCACTCAGCTTTTCAATTGCTGCATCTTCATCTTCTCCATCTGCCTTTAATACAACCGTCTGTCCCTGTTTTGCCGCAAGACTCATAATACCAAATATTCTCTTTGCATCTACATCTTTGCCATCTTTTCCAATGGTAACTGCACTCTTAAATGCTGCTGCTTCCTTTACAAGTGCTCCTGCCGGTCTTGCATGGATTCCTTCTGGATCTGTTAATACATAAGTAAATTCTTTCATGAATAATTCCTCTCTTTCATTCTTTTATTATTGTTATTTGAATATCCTCTGCGTGAAAATTAGATTCCCACAGGAAATATTTTGATTTTTATTTGATATATTTTTAACAACTACAAATTATGCTTCTTTATTTTTCTTCAAAAGTCCTATCAAAAGTGCAGCTACAACAGAACCTGCAACCAATGCCACTACATAACCTGCAACATTTCCAATCGTCGGGAATACAAAGATACCACCATGTGGTGCTCTTAACGTACATCCAAATGCCATTGATAAGCCGCCGGCAACTGCCGAACCAATCATACATGACGGAATGACACGTAATGGGTCAGATGCCGCATAAGGAATTGCACCTTCTGAAATGAAGCACAAACCCATAATATAATTAACCGGACCTGATTTTCTTTCTTCTGCCGTAAACTTCTTACCGAAGCAAGTTGTTGCAAGTGCTACTGCAAGCGGCGGAATCATACCGCCAACCATAACAGCTGCCATAATCATAAAGCCGCTTTCTGACTGTTCTGCAAGCATTCCTGTACCAAATACATATGCTGCCTTGTTAAATGGACCACCCATATCAATTGACATCATTGCACCAAGCACACAACCTAAGAGAATCTTACTGCTGCTGCCCATTGAATTTAACATATTCGTCAGTCCCACATTTAAAGAACCAACAAATGGATTCACTGCACACATAAAAATACCAATTAATAATGTTCCAACCAATGGATAAATTAAAATCGGCTTAATTCCATCCAATGCCTTTGGAAGGTATTCGCAAAGTTTTTTCAAACCTACTACTAAATAACCACCGACAAAACCTGCAAGCATTGCGCCCAGAAAACCTGCAGGAATCGTTGCTTTCGCCATCGGATCTGCAAATGTAGAACCCAGAGATGCAATATAACCACCAACAAAACCAACAACAAGTCCCGGTCTGTCTGCAATACTCATTGCAATATAACCTGCAAGTACCGGCAACATAAATCCAAATGCATAACCGCCAATTGTCTTAAACCATGCTGCTACAGGTGTATTTGTACCGAAATTAGCCGGATCAATGGAATAATCATCCAATAAGAATGCAATCGCTATCAGGATACCACCGCCTACAACGAACGGCAGCATATGTGATACGCCATTCATTAAGTGTTTATATACCTGATGCCATACACCACCTGTCGCTTTCTGTGGCGCACTTTCCTGTGCAGCATTACCGCTTGCCTTATACGTCGGTGCTTCTCCGTCTATAATCTTATTAATTAAAACATCCGGCTTACTGATACCGTCTGATACAGGAACTTCAACGACCGGCTTACCGGCAAAACGATCCATCGGAACATTCGTATCTGCTGCCACGATAATACCGTCTGCTTCTGCAATTTCCTGTGCTGTAAGAACATTTTTTGCACCACCGGAGCCTCTTGTTTCTACTTTGATATCAACACCCATCTCCGTAGCTTTTTTCTGAAGTGCTTCTGCTGCCATATACGTATGTGCAATACCTGTCGGGCACCCTGTTACTGCAAGGATTTTCCACTGTTTTGCAGCTTTTGCCACATCTTTTGATTCTTCTGTCTGTGATGCTTCATCACGTTCACTTTCTGCTGCATCAATCACAGATAAGAATTCTTTTACTGTCTTTGCTGATTTTAATTTTGCCGTAAATGCTTCATCCATTAACAACATAGACAACTTTCCTAATACATCCAAATGCACATTATCTTCCGTATTTGGTGCTGCAATCAAGAAAATCAAATGAACCGGCTGTCCATCTAATGAATCAAAATCCACGCCATCCGGAACAACCATCGCTGCAAGTCCCGGCTTATCTACCGCATCAGACTTACAATGCGGAATCGCAATCCCTTCTCCAACACCTGTCGTACTTTCTTCTTCTCTGGCAAACACGCCCTTCAAGTACTTATCCTGATTGTTAATTTTTTCACTTTTTGCCATCAAAGAAACCATTTTCTTTAAGACATCTTCCTTGCCGCTTGCGCTCCCCTGCAATTCAATGCTGCGCGCATCGAGTAAATCAACAATTCTCATAGGCCAAACCCCTTTCTGTCACCCTATTAAAATGTGTGTGTTTCAAGCAACGCAAGTACCTCCTGCTTCGTTGCTAATTTATCCGAAAATGCACTTGCGCTTCCTGTACATACACCCATCCGGAAGGCTTTTGCATAATCTTTAGATTCTAAATAACCTGCAAGAAATCCTGCAACCATGGAATCTCCTGCACCGACGGAATTCTTTACTGTTCCTTTTGGTGCTTCTGCCTGATAAATACTGCCATCTTCAGCCACCAAAACTGCCCCGTCTCCTGCCATAGATACTAAAACATTTCTTGCACCCAGATCCTGCATTTTCTTTGCATAAACAATCACATCTTCTTTTGAAGTAATTGTTATCTGAAAGATTTCTCCCAATTCATGATTATTTGGTTTTATTAAAAATGGATGATACTTCAATACATTTACAAGTAAATCTTTCGTTGCATCAACTACAATACAGATATTTCTATCCTGTAAATATTTCATAATATCCATGTACATTGACGACGGCATCACGCTCGGAATACTGCCTGCCAACACAAGAATATCTCCTTCTTTCAATGCATCTAACTGCTCATATAATTTTTCAATGTCCGTCTGCTGAATTGCCGGTCCCTGACCGTTTATTTCACTTTCTTCCTCTGAGCGAATTTTAACATTAATACGCGACATTCCTTCTGCTACATGAATAAAATTGTGCGTAACACCTGCTGTCTCTAATAATCTGATAATTTCTGCACCTGTAAAACCGGATTCAAAACCGAGTGCGACATTATCAAAACCCAAATTTTTTAGTACAATTGATACATTAATTCCTTTACCACCCGGATACATCAATTCTGTTGATGTTCGATTGACAATTCCTGTCTGAAACGAATCAACGGTTACGATATAATCGAGTGACGGGTTAAAAGTCACCGTATAAATCATATATACCTCCATTCTGAAAGTATCCTTTTTGTTTACTGACGATTCACTTCTATGATATTAGAATATTGATGATACTGATACTTATCATTGTCCACTTGGTCCGTGATAATACATACTTTTTTAAATTCTGCAAAGGAGACGCTTGAAATTTCTGCAAATTTACTCTTATCACACAGAACATATTTATTCTTACAATGTTCCATCGCTTTGCGCTTTAATACAGCTTCCCGATAATCCGGTGTTGTTATTCCATTGACCGGATTCAGTCCATTTGCACCAAAAAAGCCTTTGGTAAAATTGTATTTTTCTAAAGAAGCAATGGCTTCTTCACCGACAATCGCTTCTGTCTCTAACTTATATGCACCGCCTAAAATATATACCGTAAACCCTAACTGTGTCAGGCGTTTTGCATGTCCAATGGCATTTGTTACAAATGTAACATTCTTTTTCGTATCTAAAAAAGATATCATCTCTTCCGTTGTGGTTCCTGCATCCATATAAACAAAATCATTTTCCTCTATCAAAGATGCTGCATATTGTCCAACAACCTGCTTTGCTTCCATATTGCAACTCTTTCGCTGCATTACTGTCTCATCAATTGTTTTATAGTGCTTATTACAGCTTACGGCTCCACCCCGTACCCTGTTAATGCGGTGTTCCTTATCTAACACAAGCAAATCCCGTCGAATGGTGGATTCCGATATGTCTAGTTGTGTTGCAAGTCTCTGTACAGATACGCTTCCTTCCTCGTCGGTAATTGCTACAATCCTCTGAAGCCGTTCTTCTGTAAGCATCTTATGTCCTCCATATTCTATGATTCGAACCTACGTTTAAGAAATCACGCTGAAAATGTTGTATTCTGTTGTGTTGTTTTACGATTACTGTTTTGTGTAACTGTATATTAGCATATCATTTACGCAGTTTCAAGCACTTTTAATCATTTTGATTCAATTTTTTATGTATTTTTGTCTATTTTTGCCAACTTTATGTATTTATAAGCATAAAATATCATTTGCTTGCGTATTTTTGCCCATTTGCACATAAACAGATAGACATACTCTCCTTTTGACATCTGAATCCGATAAATCAAAAAATCTTTTGCAAAACCAAACAGTTCCACAAAAGATTTCCTTTATCGTCTTCTATTTAAATATGCATTATAAGCCGCATTTGCATTTTCTGTTTCTTTTTTCTGCATAATCCTGTTGCGGTCAGTTAAGATTGCCAACATCTCATCAACCACTTCCTCCATCGGAAGGTGCTCATAATGCAGGATATATCCTATCATTCTCTGCGCAGTAAAATCCGTATTCAGATTCAGCGTAATCTGCTCTGCAAAGGCTTCCGGATACCCTTTCTGTATTAACAACTGATATAATTCCATACTTTTTTCTGTTCTCGGCTTCATATTTGCTCCATTTCTATCACTTGCGCATCTGTTCGTAACAGCTCCTGTATCCGTCGCTGCCTAAGACAACCTTCTTTACTACCTTTCCATGATTGATATATAAATACAATCTTACCCGAAAACCTACCCTTCTGCCGGTATCGTCATGAACATAGTCCATTGGATTGACAGATTCTTTAAAACGGAACAATTCATGTTCATAGGAATTGCGATGAATCGTCAGATAAATCTGGTCTGCGGTTGTCTGATTTGCTAATGCATCAATTACATAAACGTGATTCTCAATGCCTTTTTTTGCTGAACGTCTCTTTTGTTTGCGCAATGCGATACAAAGAATCAATGCTGCAATAGAAAGCATACATCTGACGTATATTGAAGTTGGATGAAATTCGCCGCTGGAACGAAACATATATTCAAATCCAAAATCTCCCACAAAAAACAATGCAAACATCACACTAATTCTTGCCAGCCAATCATATATCTTTGTCAATCCGGTATGATACAAATAATATCCCATAAATGCGGTTTCTTCTTCCCCTGTGGCGATTCTCCATCCGTCTTCACTCATCTGTTGTCTTGTGTTTGTATCTATATTCTGTTGTTCTATTCCTTTAAATATATTTTTCATCACTTTTTTCTTTCTTTTTTGCGTTATTTTACTCCAAATATGTCTACACTCTACATTTTATATATTGCCTGTATATTTTATATACTTGTTTTTATTATCCTTCTTATGAAAATGACACAGGAAACATTTCATTTATCCTTCCATGTTATCCTGTGTCCTAACTTTAATTTATTTGTTCTTTGTCATAATCATTTGCAAATTTTTATATCACAATAAATTATTGCCCGATTCAATCATTTCGTCACAAGAACTCCATTGAAATCATCAAATTGATTTTATGCCTGCGCTGCAATTACATGTTCAATACGTTCACGCATCTGATCTTCTCCCATGATATGAACGATTGTCCAAAGGTCTGGTGTATTTGCTCTGCCAGTCACTGCAATACGAACAATTTCAGCAATATCAGATACATTTCCCTTGAAGTTTTCCGGATTAGCCTTGTATGCCTTCATATCTGATGCAAAACCATGCTTATCTGCAATTTCCTTTAACTTGTTAAACCAAGCTGAATTATCATCTTCATGGTTGTATAATGTCAGATACTCATTCAATACAGTCTTCACAACTTCACTGTCCATACGGAATTCATCTTCCTGCTGTGTATTCATTTCGAAGAAATAGTGAATCAATTCAAATACCTGCTTCGCATACATAAAGTCTTTTCTTCTTCGCTTTGCACCAACACCCATATATAATCTCAAGATAGAAAGCATCTTTTCCTTATCCGCAAACCATACCTTTGCCTGCTCCGGTTCATTTTCAAGTGCCCAGTCATAAAGGAACTGATATACTTCTTCTTCTGAGAGCTTTGACAACTCATTTTTACAGATATTGTGTAACTTATCCTTATCAAACAATGCACCTGACTGGCTCATCTTCTCTACAGAGAATGGGAATTCATTGATATTCTTATCTGGGAATTTTTCATGCCATTCTTCAAAATTAGAATTCAACAATGTAAGAAGATATACCTTCATACAATATGGATGATATCCGTCCTTACGATAATAATCTAATGACAATTCAGGGTCTTTTCTCTTCGATAACTTTCTCTTACCGCCTGTTTCTTCATCAAACTTCATCAAATGTGCGGTATGTGCATACTTTGGCATCTTAAAGCCTAATACATGGAATAATTCATAATGAATTGGAGCGGAAGCTAACCATTCTCCACCACGAATTACAACTGTTGTGCGCATCAAATGATCGTCAATTGCATGTGCAAAATGATATGTCGGAATACCATCCTTCTTTAACAATACGATGTCGTGAATATTTTCAGGCAATTTAATTTCACCCTTAATAGCATCTTCAAAAATAATTTCCTTTTCAGGATCTCCCTGCGAACGAAGTCTTAATACATATGGCTTACCTGCCTTAATATTTTCTTCAATTTCTTCATAAGAAAGATTACGGCATACTGCATATTTACCATAATAACCTGTCAATTCCTTTGCAGCTTCCTGTTCTTCACGCACTTTATTTAATTCTTCTTCTGTACAGAAGCAAGGATATGCAAGACCTCTCTCAACAAGGCTCTTTGCATATGCATGATAAATCTCCACACGCTGTCTCTGGAAATATGGACCATAGGCATTCTGTGGTGCATCCATATCAAATCCTGCGCCTTCATCAAATTCAATATCAAAATAACGCAATACATTGATGATTGTCTCAACAGCACCATCTACCTTACGCTTCTCATCTGTATCTTCAATACGAAGGTAAAATACACCGCCGTTCTTGTGTGCAATTCTTTCATCTGCGAGCGCACTGTATAAGTTGCCAAGATGAATAAATCCGGTTGGACTCGGTGCCATTCTTGTGACTTCCGCCTTGTTTGGCAACTTTCTATATGGGAACTTCTCCTCATAATAATCCGGTGTATTTACAACATCGGGAAATAATAAATTTGCTAATTTTGTATTATCCATTGTATCCTCCAAGATTATTTTCAAAACTATTCTCTATGGTATTGCATTTTTAATAAAAACGCAAGAAAAACTTTATTATATACACATCATTCTAATGACACGCACAGCCTTCTACATTATTTTCACGAATTTGCGAAATTAACTGACGGCGATACGCACGACATCCATTCTCATTCCAATATTTTTTCTGCTCCAGTTTAATTACTTCAAATGTCGTATCTAAAATATCTGATTTATAGCTTGTCATCGGTTCGTTTCCCGGATAAAACACAGTAATGGAATCTTTATACTGCTCCATATCCAAATGATTTTCCAATGCGAAACGCTTCTTTTCCTCTGGCGTATCTATCATATGAATATGTGCATAGTATCCTACTAAATACGCAAAATAATTGACATCAAAATGATCTGTCCATTCGGTATCCTCTGCCATAAATACAATAACAGGAAATGCCCTGTCTTTATGATGAATCAGTTCGTTCATTTCTGATATATTTGCGTGTGTAATATGCTTGACTTCTTCCCGCATCCGCACAACATCGACAACACCAATATTATCTGCAATCTCACCATAAAAATTCGGTCTGGAAAATAATATATTTTCCGGATCTCGATACCGTTCCTTTGGCTCTGCATATGCATTACTTACCGTGAACTTCAAGCCATGTTCATCTAACTTAATCACTGCATTTGATATCCAGATACGGCTGGCAATCTTCGAATCAACATGTGAGGTTGTCTCTAAAAAATAACATTTTTCTTCATCATAATGCAATTCCACCATATACCCCGGCTGACTTGCAAAATATGGCGTAATCTCTTCTCCCATCGTTGGAAAAACTTCAATAAAACGAGAACGCACCCACGAATAAATATATCCTGCCGCCTTGCGAAACGCTTCCTGCACACTCAAATTCGATGTTTCAATATATGTATCTGCCTGAAATACTTTATACTCTCCAAGCAGTTTAAACGGCTCAAACTTTCTGCGTCTTCCATTTCCTTCCCGGTCATTTGTATATTCTTTGTCAATCTTTGCAAAGGCTTCCTTCAGACGTTCATCCTGTGGTCCTATCTGATTGACAACTCGAATAATATTATTAACCGTAAGGCCAATTCCTTTATCAGAAGTGTCTTTCCATAATTCACGAATTGCCAATTCTCTGTCAAATTTAAAAAATACTTTTGCAAGATTAATATCCGCATCTAACACCTTACGAATCTCCGGGTGCATCTGTTCATTATCCAACTTTAAACGATAATGACACCGAACCATATCGCCCCATTTCTTATCTTTATAATGCTGATGTCCTAAATCTTCTAGTAATTTAACAATCGAATCATCGCACAATTCCAACGTTGCAAGAATACTGTTCATCTTTCTTGCAAGAGCTTCATTTCCAATACCAAATGCAGAACCTTTGTAGCGCAAATCATGTTCTATTTCATGCCACCCTTCAAATGAGTTGGTACGAACCTGTACTTCAAACGTATCATCTACGTAATCAGCCAGCACCGGATTCATAATTGCTTTACTCAAATAACTCGGCAGTTTAAAGATTCCATTTACCTTCATCGCCTTAAATTCATATTCGTTATTCTCTGTCGTAACCCATTCTCCCGGCTCAACAAATAACGTATCTAGAAGATTTCTGCAAATATCTACATCATCCGTAAAATACAGCATAATACGAATTCCTATCAAATCCTGCATTTTCTTGTCTTCGTTTTCGGTACCCGGCCTGCGATAATCCTTATAAATCAATTTATCTACCATCGAATCGACAGCTTTCACACGATATGCAATTCTATAATAAAACCCTGCTTTTTTGAGTTTTTCTTCGATAATTGTCAAAAGGTCAACTTTTACTATCTCCGGTACAACAATCTTTTCTACATTTTCTTTGCAAAAAAGTTCGTTTATTTTATTTTCATTCATAAAATCCCAACCCCTTTGTCACATTATACATTTATGTCTATTACATTTTATTATAACACAAAAATGCTTTTGCTACATCATTTTTAATGTAACAAAAGCATTATTTTATCTTTTATAATATCTAACGTACAATAACCTTTTTTGAGGGAACAATTGTAAGACTTCTATTCTGTGTTAAATCACTCATATCAATTTCTTCATTGTTCTCAAAACGTATAACCGGTCTTAATGTATTCTTCGTGTTTCTTACTACAATTGCATCCAAATGATTTGACAACAAGACCCGAATTCCTCTCGGATAAATTGGAACAGCTAATAAAAATGCTTCTACAACCTCTTTATTAAACATCGTTCCACAACTTCCCATCAGATATTCTGCTGCTTCGCTTCTTGCATAAGCAGGCTTATATGTTCGTTTTGATGTCAAGGCATCAAATACATCTGCAACATGGATAATCTTTGCATACAAATGTATCTGTCCGGACTTGTATCCATTCGGATATCCTGAGCCATCTTCATTCTCATGATGCATTAAAATCGCTGATTTTACCGTGGCAGATATATCCAGACGATCTTTTATGATTTCATATCCCAATGTACTGTGTCTTTGTACAATTGTGTATTCTTCATTTGTCAATCGTCCCGGTTTATTCAGTACATCGTTATCAATCAGAACTTTTCCGACATCATGCAAAATTGCCGCAATGCACAAATCCTGTAAGTTTCCTTTGGTAAGTCCCATCTTCATCCCAACAAGTGTTGATATAATTGCCACATTTACAGAATGTTGATATGTATAATTATCATAAGACTTCAAATCCATTAAATCCAAACTTACTACAGAACTGCTAAGAATCTGCTCAATCATTTTCTTAGCAATGTCAAGCGTCTCATCAATATTGTTATTACGCAAGGCAGCAATTCCCGCATTACGCAATTCAGGAGAGATAACATCCTCGATTTCAATATCTTTTGACCATTCATCTTCTATATAAAAGCCGGGCATGCCTCGTCTCATCAACCGCTCTATATAATCCGCAGTCACTACACTGCCCTTGCTAAGCAAGACTTTTCCAATATTATCAAAAATCGGCTTTGCAGCAATCATTCCAGCTTGCGCCTCTTCTATCTGCACATATCGCATGAATATCCTCCAGCACACATTTCAACTTTTATCGTATTCCATGTAAAGTAAAAGTATCTGCATACTTTTTTATTGATTCCATTCTTGCAAATATAGCTCCAGTTAGTACTTATGAACCAAATCTTTTACCAAAGGATTATAGCCTTTTTCGACATAAGCTGTCAATGATTTTATATTTTTTTATAAAATGCATTTGAACCTTGTAAATTTTTTATATATTATACTTTTCATACGCCTCATAAGATACATGTAATAATTCATGCGACTTATGTGAAAGCGGCTGTCCTAAATAGTCTTTATAGCACTGAATAATTTCTGGATTCTCATGAGAATATCTCAAATTATTATGCTGATCCAAGCCATATAATACATTTGCACGTTCCTGAATGTGGGTACCCTCTTCATGGATTGGCTGTCCGCCGCCATTAATACATCCACCCGGACATGCCATAATTTCTACAAAATCATACACAACCTGTCCTGAACGAATCGCCTCGATTAATTTTCTTGTATTAGAAAGTCCGCTTGCTACGGCAACCTTTACTTCCTGACCTGCCAGTTCAAAGCTGGCTTCCTTCCAGCCATCCATACCTCGAACTGCCTTAAATGCATCCGGCTGTGGATTTTCGTTATTTACAAGATAATATGCACTACGAAGGGCTGCTTCCATAACACCGCCGGTCACACCAAAAATCACACCGGCTCCAGTTCCTGCTCCTAACGGTGCATCAAACGGAACTTCATCTAATGCAGCAGGATTGATATAGTATGCACGGAACAGTCTCTGTAATTCTCTGGTTGTAAGAACAACATCGACATCCTTGCCGCCATCCCATGTACATTCATCTTTCTTTGATACACATGGCATAATAGAAATACAGAAAATCTTTTCCGGTGGAACGCCTAACAATTCTGCATAGTAAGACTTTGTAATTGCACCAAACATCTGCTGCGGAGACTTTGCAGTAGAAAGTCTTGTTACCATATCCGGATACTGACTCTTTAAGAATTTTACCCAACCCGGACAGCAGGATGTAAACATTGGCTTTTTAGACGCTTTAATTTCCGGAAGACGCTTTAACAATTCACTGCCTTCTTCCATAATTGTTAAATCTGCTGAAAATACGGTATCAAATACATAATCAAAACCAATCTTCTTTAAACCACCAACCAAACGGTTTGCTGTTGCAAATTCCTTAGAAAGTCCAAAATTCTCACCCCATGCAGCACGCACTGCCGGTGCTACCTGAACAACTGTAATCAAATCGTCATTTTCAAGTGCATCAAGTGCAATACCAACATCATCACGTTCACGAAGTGCACCAACCGGACAATGTGTAATACACTGACCACAAAGTGTACAGTCTGATTCTGTAAGTTTCTTGCCATTTGAGACATTAATTGTTGTTCTTGCACCTGTATTGACAACATCCCAAATATGCATCTTCTGAACTTTATCACACACCTGAACACAACGCATACATTTGATACATTTTTCACTCTCGCGAATCATCGGGAATGTCTTATCAAAATCATAATGCTCCGGCTGAATATCATATGGCATATCTGAAATATTCAAATCATTTGCTACCGTCTGCAATGTACAATTTCCACTTCGCACACAAGATGCACAACGATAATCATGCTGTGAAAGAATTAACTTTACATTCGTTTTTCTTGTCTGTCTTGCCTTACGGCTGTTCGTATGGACTACCATGCCTTCCTTGACTGTATTGTTACAAGAAATTACACAACGGTCTTCTCCTTCTACCTCAACAACACAGACACGACATGCACCAATTTCATTAATTTCCTTGAGATAACAGAGTGTCGGGATATCAAATCCCGCCATTCTTGCAGCTGCAAGAATCGTTGTTCCTTCTTCTACCTGTATATCTTTTCCATTGATTCTTACATTTACCATTTCTCTATTCTTCCTCCTCTGAATACGCCAAATCCATAATGGTCACAGCGTAAACAACGCGATGCTTCCTGACATCCTTCTTCACATGTCATCCCTAATTCTACCGGTTCAAAATCTTTCTTTCTCTCCATCGCATCACGCTCAAGCAATTCAACACGTCCACAAGGAACTTTATCTTCAAATCCTGCTTCAGGAATTTCAACATCACAAGTAATTTCATGATTGTATCCTAAATATTCATCAATATTTGCAGCTGCTACTTTACCTGCTGCAATTGCACGAATAACAGTTGCCGGACCTGTTACACAGTCACCACCTGCAAAAATTCCTTTGTGATCCTTAATTTCACTAGAATCCAATGCCTCAATAACGCCATGTGTAATCTTAACACCGAATTCTTCAAAGGCTCTTGATTCAATACCCTGTCCAACTGCTACGATAATCTTATCGCAAGGAATTAACTGTTCTTCCATGGATGCATTAATTGGTGCCGGTCTTCCACGCTTTACTGTACTAATCATCTGTGGCTGTACCCAAAGTCCTGTTACGTTATTATTTTCATCCATTTCAATACGCTTCGGTGCCATTAACTCAACAACACCACAGCCTTCTGCTTCTGCACCTTCAATTTCTGTGTGAAGTGCTGTCATATCAGCCTTTCTACGTCTGTAAATGATATTGACACTCTCTGCACCAAGTCTCATAGATGAACGGGCAACGTCCATTGCAACATTACCACCACCAACAACAAGAATTTTCTTACCTGAGTAATCCGGCATCTCATCATCACCGATGGCACGAAGCATCTCAACAGCAGATAAGACACCATTGGCAACTTCTTCATTTTCAAGACCAATCTTCTTATCTGTATGTGCACCAATAGAAATATAAACTGCATCAAACTGCTCTTTAATTTCTTTTAAGGAAATATCTGTACCAACACTTACTTCTGTATGTACCTCAATTCCGGCTGAAAGAATCGCTTCAATATCCTGATCAAGACGCTTTCTTTCCAAACGGTAATTCGGAATACCATAGTGCAGCATACCGCCTAACTTCTTACGCTGTTCATAAATCGTAACACTGTGTCCCATAAGTGACAGATAATAAGCTGCACTTAATCCACCCGGTCCACCACCTAATACAGCGACCTTCTTGCCTGTCTTTGGTGCACATTCCGGAATTGGAACAATACCTGCATTATCGACAGCCATACGCTTGAGGCCACGAATATTTACCGGATCATCAATCATTGTACGCTTACAACGATTTTCGCATGGATGCTCACAAATAAATGCACAGACTGTCGGCATCGGGTTATCCTTACGAATCAGACGAATCGCATCTGCATAACGCTTTTCTTTCACAAGTGCAATATATCCCGGAATATCCACTTCTGCCGGACATAAATTAACACATGGTACCGGCTGGTCACTGTTACAGGTACATCTGTGTTCATTGATGTGTGCAAGAAAATCATCCATACATCCATCTAAACACTTTAAAACCATACGAGCTGCTTCATAACCGATTGCACAGTCAGCAGACGCATAAATTCCTTCTGCTGTTGTACGAATAATTTCAATTGTTTCTAAGGTTGCATCACCATTTAAAACGGCATCAAACATCTGTGATAACTGGTTCAACCCAATTCGGCATGGAACACATTTACCACATGACTGTGCAAGGCACATCTTTATAAAAGAGCAGGTTAAATCTACAGGACATAATCCCGGAGGGCTGGCTGCAATTCTACGCTCTAAATCTTTGTAAAGAGATTCCATTGTAAGCTGCTTCTTATCAGCAGTTATTATTGTTAATCTACTCACGTCTGTTCTCCTAATCTTTTTCATTTTCCTGTTACTTATATTCTTTGAATTTCTATGCCTTCCCACACGGCAATCACATATTGCATTTCATAATACAAAAGCTCAACTGAGAAAAATCCGCACTAAAATTCACGTAACGGCAATATTTTATCACATTACATCAGTAAAGGCAATTTTGTTATCTTTTAAACAAAGTTCTGCAAAGATAGATAAATCCTGCAATTGTGGCAACACATAAACAAATCCATAAAAAAATATCTTTAGAATCTCCTGTTAAAACTGTAACAATAGAAGTACTTGGACGTTCTTTTTTTACTGCACGTACATAAAAGCGAATTTTCCCATGCCGCTCCTGATACGAATTATCCATAGTCTTTCCATCGAACTGTAACTGTATTTGCACTGACACTTCCTCATTCTTCTTTAATGTTGCAAGTTCGATATTCGGCGCAAAATCCCCCTGTTTATCAATCTGTTTTTCATAAAACGGTTTTTCCTCGTTTTGTCTGTACAGCAAGATTTTATAAACTGCATTTTGCGTTGTGTCTGGCTGTGCCGCAATATTTTCCAATAATTCAGCAGATAGGTAAAATGTCACCGCATTTTTAGATGTATTTTGGATATGTATATTTCCGTTTCGTATTTCTCCCGGTTCCATATCCTGAAAATCAAGATCGGATTCTATTGTTGAAAACTGCTGTGCATTTTCATCTAGCTGAATCTGTGTCTCTGCTGCATATACCGTGTTTTGTAACCCACACTTTTGCACCAAATCACCTATGGGATACATATCATACAACATTTCCATAAGTACAAGCAATAACAGACATTTTATCCTGCATGTTCTTAGCTTTCTTTTTAACACCACATGATTTCTACAACAATTATTGTGCATCAGATTCCCCCTTTACAACCTCTGCTAAATCCCCCTGCTGTGTGAATTCTGCATATATGCTCCATTCTGATTGCATTGCCTCTTTCGCAGCTGTCGTCTGTATCGCCTGTGCTTCCCACTGCATATCTAATGTCAGATTACTGTATTGATTGGTGTTCTGTTCTTGAAGTTTTGATGCCAATAATGCATCACATACATTGCTGCTCGTCTCTCCCGCACCTAATTTCTTCTTATAATAAAACCACGTCACGCCATCTTCCTCAACAGTAAACCAATCTTCACTTGTTTTTGAAACACATGCAAATAAATTCGTATCGAATTTACTTGCGTTTGGTATTCTTACCTGATTGCCCTGCATATCCTTCCATTTACGCGTTAATTTTACTCGTATATACGCATCCTTATTTGCTGTATTTGTAACTGATACTTCATGTATCACTACACCATCTGCAAAATCAGCCGATGAAAGAACTATCATACTCTTATCATCGGCTGGTTTATGATTCATATTCAATTGAACTTTTATTGACGCTGTTGTAATTGTCTTATCTGTATATGTATGAACCTGATTCGTCGCAACAACCTGCAATGTCCCTATGATTGTTAAACATACAACAAGTGCAATGCACAACTTTACCTTTTTCCACTTCATCAATCGCATACGCTCCTTTTGTTATTATAAAAGTATTTTATTTGTACTTTTATAGTATAGGTATGAAAATGAGATTGAAAATATAACTAAATTTTACCAGATTATCGCAATACAATCAAAGTGCTTCATCGCTTCTTAATGTATTTTGATACATCATGTATCCGTTTCCTCCATTTTTTTTAACGGCATATAGAGCCAAATCAGCATTTTCATATAATCTTGCTACATCGCTACCGTGATTCGGATACATCGATATTCCAATACTTGTTGTTAGTAAAAAATCTGAATCTTCTTCAAATGAAATCGTTTTTATAACTTTCTGTATTGCCGCTGCCAAACATTTTGCCTGTCTTTCACTGGAAATTGGAGCAATAATAACAAATTCATCACCGCCATGTCTGCCGGCAACTGCATCCTTTGGCTTTTGCATATCTATTATATTTGCAAAACTTTTTAATACTTTATCCCCAAACATATGTCCATACGTATCATTAATATGTTTAAACTTATCTAAATCGAAAATAAACATGGCAAATGGTTTATTTTCAGATACTTTTTTGGCAACAAATTCTTTACAATATTTATTATTATATAACCCTGTGAGCGAATCACATTTAGAAATCATATCTAACTTGGTAATATTTTTTTCCTGTAATAATTTTGCATACTCTGAATTGACAAGATAATTAAATACTCTGTCTAATAAAAATGCAGACGATTTTATGGATTCTTCATCTCGAATTGGAATCTTTCTTGCTGCTTCTAAATATTCTTCTCTTGGAATTCCCAAATCATCTGCCAATGCGATAATTTTATCCTCATCAATTGGCTTAGACAATACCTGTCCGCCAATTATTCTTCCTACCTTTTCTCCATTCTCTAAGAAAATATCAAATCCAAAATCCATCAATCCGGCGTGACAATAGTATATCCCCTCATTGTTTCTATCACAGTACTGACATCTGGTATCTCCCTTTTCAGTCTGACGCGTATATTTCGTACAAAAATCCGTAAAACCAATCTGACCTGTTATATATTCTCCTTTTGCCCCTAAACATACTGTTGCCATATTGCATGCCGTTGACCATGCTTTCATGATTTCTTCCATTTTATCAATATCAACAATATCCCGTATATCCATAATTTTCCCCTCTGTTATAATTCGTTTATGTGAATTATTTATATTATAACACAACCATGTGTATTGTGCCACCACATAATATGCACCTTTTGACACCGAATCATATTATAGAAATGAAGCTCTACGTTTCCTAATAACAAAAAGGATTTCCGGGAAATCCGAAAATCCTTTCTCGTTTATATTATGCAAAACAATAAAAACTATTTTAATTATGCATTTTTCTTTGCCTGTGACTTGAATGTCTGAACACCTTCAACAACAAGAACAATTGCAAGAACAGCCATCGCTGTAGCAAAGATTAACTGGAACCAGTCACCCCATGCTGCTGTACCTGCTGAAATCATCTTAATCTTGTTAATATCTGTAAGAACAAGACTTGTAAGTGTTGCAGCAAGCATGAAAATCATAGGAATGAAGAACATCTTGTTATTCTTTCCTGCTTCACCAAGCCAAGCGGCAACTGCCATTAATGCGATACCTGCAAGTAACTGGTTCGCTGCACCGAAAAGTCCCCAAATCTGAGATAACTTTAAATAGCCAAGTGTTGAACCAATAACTACCATTAATAATGTACCAACCAATGGATGTGTTAAGAACTTACGGAATCCTGTCGCTTCCTTCCATGACTTCTCACCTTCTTTTAAGAAAAGTTCAGAGAACATGAATCTTGAAAGACGTGTACCCGTATCAAGTGAAGTCAATGCAAATACAGAAACTGCCAATGTAAGCAATGCATAAATTGTATTATATACTACAGAACCTTCCCCATTGAACATGCTTGCAATACCTGCCGCAAATGCTGCTGAAGGTGAACCATAGTTACCAGCCTTATACTGATCAAATACCATACCAACAGCGATTAATGCGATGATACCAAGTGCTGATTCAATTAACATAGAACCATAACCGATAACCTTTGCATGCTTTTCGCTGTCAAGCTGCTTAGATGATGTACCTGTTGCAATTAAGCTGTGGAAACCTGAACATGCACCACACGCAACAGTAATAAATAAAGTTGGGAATAAGTACTGTCCGTCCTTTGGTGTCCAACTTGTAAATGCAGGAATTGTAAATTCAACTCTTCCTGTAAATGCTGAAACAACAATACCAATGAATGCAAGTGCAATCATTGCATATAATAAGAAACTTGAAAGATAATCACGTGGCTGCAACAAAATCCAAACCGGAATCAATGATGCAATACACAGATAAATACCGATAAATACAATCCAACCGATACGGCTTAATGCAAATCCACACTTTAAACCAATTGCTGTGATGGCAACAACCCCGATAACACCGATAATTGTGGCCGGTAATGTCTTTACACCAAAACGGTTCGTCATAATACCGTAAATAATTGCCAAAAGAATAAATAAAACAGAAATCATTGCAGTTGTCTGATTTCCTGTAGGATTAGCCTTTAATCCTGTTCCACCGCCTGCTGCCGTAAAGAATGTACCTGCAACAACGTTAACGAACGATGCAATTACAAGAATCAAAACTAAAAGCGCAAAGATAATAAATAATTTCTGTGCTCTCTTACCCATAGAATCTTTGATGATTTCACCAACTGATTTTCCATCATGACGAATAGATGCAAATAATGATCCAAAGTCCTGAAGTCCGCCAAAGAAAATACCACCAATGATACACCATAAAAATACTGGAACCCAACCGAAAATTGCAGCCTGAATTGGTCCGTTAATAGGGCCTGCGCCTGCGATTGATGAAAAGTGATGTCCCATAAGAACTGCTGGAGGTGCCGCAACATAATCTACGCCATCTTCCAATTCAACAGCAGGAGTCTTTCTCTTTGGATCGATTCCCCACTGCTTGCAAAGCCAATTGCCGTAAAATACATAACCAATAAACAGCAAGACTATTGCACAAATAATGATTACTAATGCCATTTTTTTCTCTCCTTTTTATATGTATGTTGTGTGACAATTATTCTGCCACTATATTACTCAGAAGTTTCTTCAAAGATCCACCCTGGCGGTTGTGTGAAATCTTTCCTGTAGATACTTCTAATGTAATCAAACGATAATTACTCCAGCCTCTTAACGTGAATAGATAGCTTTTGTAATGTTTTAATTTGGGAATCATTTGAAAAGCTTCATCCTGTACTCTGTCTGCAATAATAATTAATGTAACATCTGAGCTTTTGTGACTCTCCTCTAAATCAACTCTGGACAGTCCCTCTTCCCATGCCCTCTGATCCAACATGTGGAGCGTGTTTTTATCTAATTCGTCTTCTAGTGCAAAAAAAACAAATTCATTTGACTCTGATTCAAAAATCTTTGCACTTTTTGATAAAAAATAATGCTCATCATGTGTATGGAATTCAGCTTCTGCTGAAAAGGGTTCTGTCACTGCATCTCTTTTTATGTTGTAATAACGCTGAAATGCCTTAAGCGTTTTTTCCAATATTTCATTTTTATCCATAAATAAATCCCTAATTATTCATATTCTATCTGTATTTTTAATAAACTTTATCATTTATTAACTTTTTCTTTATTCATGTAACACTTTACAGCATTAAACTTTCATTTGCAAGTATTTCCGTAAAAAAATTTCTCTGAAACGTAAAATTTTGCGTTTCAGAGAACCATTTTAGTTTATTTTATTTAGTTAATTGCTACTATTTATTAAAGAAAAATATTTATCATACCAATCAGTGCACCAATAACAGCTCCTAAATTGATAACAGCTTTCAGTTCATTTTCCATCACATACATGACAAGCTCTTCTAGTTCTTCCACCTTCATGGATTCCACCTGTTTTTGTACAATTGCTTGAATATCCAGGACTGCAAGAAGTTCTTCACTCTTTTCTGACAGAAATGTCTTTATAATCTTGCTCACTGTATGCGTCAACTGCATCTGATTCATTCCGAATAATTCCACAATCTCTTTCGTCTGAATCGTGCCTTGGTCTTCCACTTTCTTTGCAATATAATCCTGCACCATCTGTTTCCCATTTTCCTGCACATATGCTTTCAAGCCCACATCGATTTTTCCATAGATACTCTCTAGCATAGAACCATTCAAAAACATTGAAATCATTGGATTTTTCAAATAATCCTGTAATGTATGATTGCCGATTTCTCGAATCACAGGTAACAAATCTGCATGTTCAATCTCTTCTGTCAGCTTGTCCGTAATATTGCTTCCTGCCTTTTCTAGTGTTTCTCCAGATTCTTCAAAATTGATATTTGCCTTTAAAATACTATCCACAATGGAAGCTGCAATCTTATCACTTAGTCCATTCTCTTCAAGCTGCGCCATCATTGCTTCCTTTGTCAAAAGCTGCTCACTTACTGCATTTCCTACTGCATTTGCGATTCGCGACTGATTCTTTGGAATCACTCCCGGTGTAAATGGAACTTTCCATTTACCAATATATTTCGCTGTTCTTGGACGAAACAACATCTTAATTGCAATATAATTCGTAAAATAACCAATAATACCACCAACCACGATGGGTACGATTACATGTAACATTTGTCCTAACCTCTTTTCAATAAAACTAACAGACGTTATTCTATCATACTTTCTAAGAGGTGACTATGAAGGTTTTATTAAATTTTTGTATCTTTGTGCCTATTCCATCCTCATATACGCCGACATCATACACACGCCGTTAGCACCTGCCTGTATACAAGATGCGGCATTGCCTTCGTTAATACCTCCAATGGCATAGACCGGAATGTCAATATTCTCACAAACTTCCCGTAAAAAGTCCAACCCTCTTGCCGGTAAACCTTTCTTGCAATCGGTTGTAAAAATATGTCCTGCCGTAATATAATCTGCACCGCGTTTCTGTGCTGTAATGGCATCTTCTGCCGAATGTATCGATGTTCCAATACACATTCCCGCCTGATGAAGTGCCTGTATATCTGTTGTTTCATCCATAAATACAGAAAATGGCAAATGGAATTTCTTTGCACCTAATTTTACCGCAGCCGGAATAAATTGATGCAAAATACAGTCAATCCCAGCACGTGCACAGATGTTTTGTACCTTTCTTGCACAGACTTCATATTGTTCTAATGACAAATCTTTCTCTCGCAGCAAAATCGCCGATATGCCACTATTTGCTACTTTTTCAAGCTGTGCATAATAATCTCCTTCTACGAGATGTCTGTTGCTGACACATATTTTATACATATACATAATCATTGAGCACCGGCTGTAAGCCTTCGTTTGACATATCTGCATACATCTGGTCAAAACTTCTTCCGTCAGATATTTCAAACTGCTCGTCTCCTTCTGAATTTGCTTCCTCTGTACCGGTATATTTGCTCTCGTGATCTCCAATTCCGGTAGAAACACCTGCCGAAATCTTCGTTGCTGCAATCTTTGCAATTCCATTTCTGAAATGTTCCTGTTCTCTAGAAGAAACCGTAATTCCAATATACGGTAAGAATATTCTATATGCACAAATGACCTGACAGAGTTCTTTTTCATGAACTTCCAACGGATTAATCTTATCATTGTTAATAATTGGACGAAGTCGTGGACAGGATAGAGAATACTCCACATGTGGATATTTTCTCTGCAAATAGTACACATGCAGGGCTGATGCAAGTGCATCCTTTCTAAAATCTGCAAGTCCTAATAATGCCGAGAATCCGACACCTCTCATTCCGCCCAGAATGGCTCGTTCCTGCGCTTCAAAACGATACGGCCACACTCTCTTATGTCCCATCAGGTGCAATGTTTCATACTTCGCTGCATCATAGGTTTCCTGAAAGACGGTAACATAATCCGCTCCACATTCGTGCAAATATGCATAATCCTCACTATTCACCGGATAGATTTCAAGTCCGATATTTCTGAAATATTTCTTTGCCAGCTTACACGCTTCGCCGATGTAATGAATATCACTCATTGTCTTACTCTCGCCTGTGAGCATCAGAATCTCTTCGATTCCGGAATCTGCAATGACCTTCATCTCATGTTCAATCTCTTCCGTTGAAAGTTTCTTTCTTTTAATGTCATTATAACAGTTAAATCCACAGTATACACAGTAATTTTCACAATAATTTGCAATATATAACGGTGTAAATAAATAAACTGTATTTCCAAAATGCTTACTCGTCTCCAACTTTGCTTTCCTTGCCATTTGCTCTAAAAATGGTGCAGCAGCAGGCGACAGCAACGCCTTAAAATCTTCAATATCACACGTCTCTTTCTGCAGTGCATATAGGACATCCTGTGCCGTATATTTGCTGTAATCATACGAATCCATTTGCGAAATGACCTGATTCATGATATTTGAATCAATCCGTTCCATCCCTTCCATGTATTCAAACGGATCTGTTCTGCTAGAAGGGTCATTTTCAAGACGATGCTTCTTTTCCAACGCTTTTTCACTCAATTTGTCTGAATCAACATAAAAAGAATTCTCTTTTTTTTCGTTATTTTCTTCACAATTCACGCTTATTTCCTTCTTTCCCTCTTTGTAGCCAACAATATTTCCCTATTAGAGTACACATATTGATACACGTACTTTAATCTCTTAAAAATCCTGTCAGTGGGTCCGATGCACTTGCCCCTCGCTCTAATACACGACCAATTCCGGCTAAATAACCTTTTCTGCCTGCAATGATTGCATTTTTAAATGCTTCTGCCATTGCCGGAACATCTTTCGCCGTTGCAATGGCGGTATTTGCCATAATGGCTGCTGCTCCCATTTCCATAGCCTCACATGCCTGCGACGGTCTGCCGATTCCTGCATCTACAATAACCGGAAGATCTGTCTCATCAATCAATATCTGAATAAATTCCTTTGTTGCAAGACCTTTGTTTGAACCAATCGGTGCTGCAAGTGGCATAATCGCTGCCGCACCTGCTTCTTCTAACGCTCTGGCTGCATACAAATCCGGATACATATAAGGGAGTACAACAAACCCTTCGTCTGCAAGCATTTTTGTAGCAAGAATCGTCTCTTGATTATCCGGCAAAAGGTATTTCGAATCTCTCATAATCTCAACCTTTACAAAATCTCCACAGCCGATTTCTCTTGCCATCCTTGCAATACGGACTGCTTCTTTGGCATTTCTAGCACCTGACGTATTCGGAAGTAATGTAACATTTTCCGGGATATAATCTAGGATGTTCTCATTTTCCTTTGTATTGGTTCTGCGAACTGCTAATGTAATAATCTGTGCCTCAGCCTGCTCTACTGCCGCACGAATCAGTTCCATCGAATATTTTCCGGAACCTAATATGAATCTGGAAGAAAATTCTTTTCCTCCTAATGTAAATGTATCTGCCATTTTTCCAATCTCCTGTTCTAGCTATTTGCTATTTTTGCGTTATCATAATACTCTAAATCTTTTTTATGTTGTATACAATATACAGACAAGTTGCCTATCCATTCGTGTAACGCTTATCTGCTGCCGCCACCCACAAAACTGACAACTTCTACAACATCTCCCTCTTCCAAAAACACCTTATCATAGTCTGCCTTCGAAACAATCTCCTCATTGCGTTCTACTGCAATTCCAACCAGATTATATCCAGCCTGTGTCAGATAATCCAACAGACATACCCCCGATGCTTTCTCCATTTTTCCATTAATCTGAACCATATCCACCTCCATAGATTCTCTTTTGTTTTTGTGTATATTTGCGCAAAGTGTTGCTTACAACTCTTTCATGCCCGAACCGTATTGTATCGCAATAAAACCTCTTAGGACACGCTTCTTTAACGGAGCATGTTATTTTATGGAAAAATAATTCCATAAAGCAAAAAAAGCCGCACAAAGGAAACCTACACCCGCGGTGGTGTACCCCTTTGTGCGACTTCTGCCTGTCAACACTCTTCGTTTATCATATGCTTATTTGACCCATGTGTCAAGTGTCAATTTCACACTGCAAACCATTTTTAATCATAAGAAAATCGAATACAGCGATTATCCATAAATACTGTAATGAAATATCTAATTCTCCACAGCCAATACAGCTGTAATATCACCTTCTCCAAATAATTCCATCAAATATTCCTGTGTTACATTCTGAAATACTCCAACTTTGGTAAATTCCCATGTATTCGTATCATAATAAAATGTCAGTTCATTTCCCTGATACAGAATAATATCTCCCGGCTGCGTTGTATACATCGTATCATTGGTTGGCAATGAAAAGCCTAATTCTGATACTTTTTCAAAATTCCCATAATCATGCATATGTAAAGTCAGTGGCTCTGCTTTGATGTGCTCATACAACGCCTGTGCAGAAGAATTTTCTTCTAATTTGGCACGCAGCGGCGTATCATTTACAGTTATCTGCAGGAACATTCCTTCTTCTCTTTGCGGCTCTGCCTGTTCCTGCCGTATCGCAGCTTCTACATGTCCATTGACAATGTTGTACCCTTCATATTCTCCTGTAAAAGCAAAATCAACCGCTCCGTTTGTAATTTTCCACCAGCCGGCTTCATTTGAAGCTACTGTGTTTGCTGTAAAATCTACCGCTCCATTTACTAAATACCACCAGCCATATTCGTTCGCTGCAAGCCCTGTAAATCCAAAATCTACCGCTCCGTTTGTGATTTTCCACCAGCCAACTTCATTTGAAGCTACTGTATTTCCTGTAAAATCTACCGCTCCATTTACTAAATACCACCAGCCATATTCATTCGCTGCAAGTCCCGTGAATCCAAAATCTACGGCTCCGTTTGTGATTTTCCACCAGCCGGCTTCATTTGAAGCTACTGTATTTGCTGTAAAATCTACCGCTCCATTTACTAAATACCACCAGCCATATTCATTCGCTGCAAGTCCCGTGAATCCAAAATCTACGGCTCCGTTTGTGATTTTCCACCAGCCGGCTTCGTTCGGTGCAACTCCATTGTAGTTGAAATCAACCACACTGTCTGTTACTTTCCACCAGCCGGCTTCATTGGGCACAATACCTGTGAAATTTTTATCAATTTGTCCATTGACATAATAATACCAATTGCCATCCTCTGCGATTGCCAGACCATTTATATTCTGTGGATTCTCCGGATGTTCCTGCATATAAGCTCTGTTTACAACCGTCTGTTCCGGCAATATTTCCTCTACAGCATCCTGTGTTCCATCCAGAAAATATTTCTGACGTGGAATCGCTTTGTAACTTCCTTGATTTTCGCCAACCCAGTAATATGTATAATCCTGCAAATTCAGCGCATAATCCCCCTGATTTACCCCGACTGCTTCATATTGTCCAAATACATGTTGTAAATATACGGTCATTTCAGAATGATTTGTAATCCGTTGTAATGCTATATCATAAGCAAAAATATTTGGCTGAATAATTTGCATATTAGAAGGGAATACAAATTCTTTGAGATTACTGCAATGTGCAAAAGAAAATTCCTCTAATGTAGTAAGACTTTCCGGCAATGTAATCTCTGTAAGATTCTCACATCCCATAAATGCTCTTGCTTCTATTTGGTCTAATCCACTTCCAAGCTGAATCGTACGAAGACCACTCTGCGCAAAAGTCCATGCTCCGATATCTTTAACACTATCTGCAAGTGTTACATGCTGCAGATTTGGACATCTCATAAACATTCGTTCTGCCAATCTTGTAATTCCGTCTTCTACAATAATTTCTGTAATTTGATCTTTAACACCTTCTAATGGCGAAACTTCCTGCAAATAACTGTACGTCGATCCTGTTCCGCGCAATGTCAATACACCATTTTCTAATGTTGCAGTAATATTCTTTCCTACCTGAAAACTTTCTGCTGCATAGACAGTTTGTGTTTCCCATATATTGGAATTTACAAATATTGGAGTCGCAACCATTGCAGCAGCCGTAACAATTGTCATCACTTTTTTGAATCTGTTCATACACATCCTCCATTTCTTGCATCATTTTATTTACATACTACCTTACTATATAAATGGATATGCCATCTCAAAATACAATAATGTCTGACATTATCTCAATATAAATTATTGGCTTCCAAGTACATTTGCCCATGATATCATCTCGCCCGATGAAACGTTTCAATCCATCATTTCAAAGATACATCTGCTTTTCATTTCTCTTCATATGGGAACTTCATTCCCCACTGTGCCCGAATATCATCTAATAACTGTAATGTCAGCAAGGACTGTTGGGAAGTATATACATCTGAACTGCTCTGATGATTACAGATACAGCGAACTGCCTCCCGAATCTCATACTCAAAGCCTGTATATACAAATGGTACTCTAATATCTTTTACAGTCCCATCATTGTATACAATGTGCATTTCTTCCGCTTTCTGATAATCCGGTAATTCAATTCTGCCTTTCGTACCAACAATAAGCGCATTTCTTGGAATATCAAGTCCGATAGAAGTGGTCACCGTGGCTTTCTTTGTATCAGAATAAATGAGCTGAATCATGCTGAAATCATCTGTTCCATATTCATTGATATGTACATCAGATAAAATCTTTTGTGGTACTGCATCAAATACCATTCCCAAAAATCCCAAATTATAGATTCCAATATCAAGAAGTGCACCACCACCTAAGCTCGCATCAAACTTCCGGTCTTTTCTCTTGCCACGCGCAATAAATCCATAATCCGCTCTTGCATATGTAACTTCTCCAATTTCACCATCTGCAATGATTGCTTTCATCTGCTGAAGCACCGGAAGAAAATAAATCCAAAATGCCTCCATAATAAACAATCCTTTTTCTTTTGCCAGTGCATACAACTTTTTTGCATCCTGTGTATTCGTGGTAAATGGCTTCTCACACAACACATGCTTTCCTGCCTCCAACGCCATTTCACAGTGCTTAACATGTAAATTGTTGGGCGTTGCAATATATACTGCATCCACATTGACATCCTGCAATAACTCTTCATACGAACCATATGCCCTGTCAATCTCATATTCCTTTGCAAAGTCTTTCGCTCTGCTTTCCTCTCTTGCTGCAACTGCAAACAGATTCACATCTTCTTCGCCCTGCTGCATCAGATTGATTGTTTTTGCAAATTTGTTTGCAATATTTCCTGCGCCAATAATACCCCAGTTCAACGTTTTGTCCTCCAATTTACGTATTTTTCCGATATTTCCATAACATTACCAGTCGCTGTCCCAGTCAGAACCACCTGAATCCCAAGAATCATTCGAATCCCAGTCATACCCGCTGTCATCATTATCCCAATGGTCATCTCTGCGGCTATTTTCTTCATCTCTTCTACGCTGTTCCCGAACCTGATATGACGCATATGCCGAACTGCTCGTAAAGTCTGTAATCTGTGTAGAAGCGTCCCATGTCGGCGTGTAATAGAAATCCTTTGATGTCTTGCCGTGCTCTAAATCCTGCGGAACTTCATATGTACGATACCAGTCCGTATCATCTTCATCGTAATAATACCATTCCGAAACGCCCGATGAATAAATATGATAATAATTCATTCCCTGATAATCGTAATATCCATTCGCAGACGGATCAACATCCTGATTCATCACGATTGCAATAATAAAAAATAATACCCAAACTAGTGCAAAGATTTTCAATTCTTTGTTTTTAAATCTTTTCTTTTTCGTACCTCTGCCATTCCTGAAACTAGAATTGTTCTGCGAATTTTTGCGGTTGATATTTGCCTGCTTCTGTTCAATAATTTCCTGCTTCAGCCTCTGATAAAGTTCATTCACTGCATATGCTTCATCCGTTCCCTGATACCGTATTGCACGCTGTCCATTATCTTTATTCTTATATACAACATAATCTCCTGTCGTCTGATCCTGATAAATACCAAATGCTCTCGGACTTTGGTAATCCTGTCCAATGAAAAAACGAGTCACTTCATATGGCGGCAGACCTCTGTCCTGATACCATTTCTGCAGTTCTTCAATTGTAATTGGCTGACTGCCACTCGTTCTTACCACGCCGGAATTCGGAGAACCGCAATGCGGACATTTTTCTAATGTATCATTAAATAAATGATTGCAATATGGACATGTTATCTTCATTGAATCACTCCCTCCGAATCACATCTATGGATTCACGCAGCATCCGCCCCATTCTACAACGGTAAATCCTTCTCTTTCCGGTGCATTTAATGTCTGTTTCTCTAAACTTACATATTTTTCAGATGGCTGATATGCCATAAATACTCGAATCAACGTGTCCGGATTCGGATCAATCTGCAATACCGCCTGATTGGTATATGCTTCTGTCTGGAAAGAAATAATATTGTATGCATTATCCTGCATCAACGGAAGCCAATATACAATAAATTCATTCGCTTCCTTTCGATTAAGTCCCAAATTTGCAAGTGCATTTTCCAAAAACTGTGCCGTATCCTTTCCTGCAACACAAAATCCCTCCGACAAATCATACGAATCTGCACAGATTCCTTCCCAGTACAAATAATTATATGTAACATTCTGATTGTCCACAAGCGTACCATCCGGATATGCTGTTACATTCCATCCATCGTCGTCTGCATAATTCGGATAGGAGCAGGTAAGTTTTCCATTTAACGATAAGCGCACAGATACCTCTTCTTCTTTTTCCGGATATAAATAAATAACCGGTTTTTTAGAAAGCGGTTCTTCTACTACACCACATCCACCAGCAAATATACTGATTCCCAATGCCAGTACCGCGATTACTCCATACTTTGTTCTCATATAAAACATCTCCTTTCTTTTCGATATTTCCATTCATACTTCCTTTTTATTAGTATAACATTTTTACACATGCTATTCAAGCAATGTCATACCATAATCTATATAGAACTTTTATTCGAATTCTATATAGAACTTTTATTCGAATTTTATTGTTTTTCATGGCACAAATATTCTATAATGACAATAAAATTGTTATGAAGGAGGCACACACATGAGCGAACCACTACCACTTGACCGCATCTGGAATCCATGGCATGGATGCCATAAATATAGCGAAGGCTGTGAACATTGCTATATGTTCTATCTGGATGCACAGCGCGATAAACGTGGTGATGAGATCTACAAAACGAAAACCAATTTCAAATTGCCGCTTAGTAAAACACGCAGCGGTGAATTCAAAATCCCTAGTGGTTCTAGTGTGCGTGTATGCATGACGAGTGACTTCTTCCTAGAAGAAGCAGATGCCTGGCGTGATGAAGTCTGGGATATTATCCGACAGCGTCCAGACGTTCACTTCTGGCTCTTAACCAAACGTGCCGAGCGAATTGCAGCCCACCTTCCCTGGGACTGGTTAGATGGTTGGGAGAATGTATCTATTAATGTTACAACAGAGAACCAACGGCGTGCAGACGAAAGAATCCCCTTGCTGCTTGACGTTCCTGCCAAACACAAGGGGATTATGGTTGCGCCATTCATAGGTCCGGTTGACATAACGAACTATCTTGCAAGTGGACAACTTGAAGAAGTTCTCGCTGACGGCGAAAACTATGACGGTGCCAGACCGCTGCACTATGAATGGGTAGAATCTTTATATAACCAATGTGTAACATATGATATTCCATTTAAGTTCTATGGCACCGGCAATGTATTTGTCAAAGATGGAAAAACATACAATATCTGTAAAGCATACCAGCGTGTTCAGGCATTAAAATCCGGCCTGCAGCACCCTGCCGTTACAGGCAATTTTCGCATACAGCCACGGTGCGCAACCTGTGAACGTAGAAATTCCTGCGGTGGCTGCAAATGGTGTGGGAGATGTCGGTGAAAGTTGATTTTTCAATAACCAATTCGAAAATAATCCAGATATGCTTTATAATGCCCCTGCGCAGTCAGGCATGTATCTGTTTGGAAATTAATTTGTAACGATATAATAATTTTCTATTTTATCCGCAGCAACACATCAACATCTTTTCGCTTTGGTGCAGCAGGGTCTTCATCCGGATAACCAATTGCCAAAATAGCAGCGACAGCTTCTGTTTCTGGTAACCCGATAATTTTTGCGACTTCCTTTTCATCAAAAATCCCCATAATCACAGTTCCGATTCCATAATTATGTGCTGCCAAGCAAAATGTCTGCGTTGCAATTCCTGCATCAAACATCTGCCACTGTTCCCCCTTTGACGTTGTATACGAACCATCTCTTTCAAAACCACTTCGTCCTTTTACATAAGATATAATCAATATATTTTTTGCATTTTCAAGTATCTTTATATTTCCTTGAAACTGCAGCGTTGCATCTTTTGCGATTCTTTGAATCAATTCTTCCTTCTGAATCAGATTATATCTGGTAATCTGCGTATTCTTCCATGAAGGTGCATAAGCTGCCGCCTCTACAATCTGTTTCATAACTGCTTCTGATACAAGTTCATTTGTGAATTTTCTAACACTTCTACGTTCTTTGATACATTGGATTGTTTCCATATATGTGTCCTCCTGTTTTCCACGAATCTGTCAATCTTCCTATCGTGTCTATCTTCTTCCTAGTATAACATTTTCATTTATCCTAGAAAAGCAAATTCATATATGTCATTTTCCAACTTCTATCGCAGAAATGCCCGGACAATTCACTTTGTCCGAGCATCTAATCGTTCATTTTTTATATTTAAACAGCTTATTTTGATGTAAATATTTTCCTATATGTCTCCACAGTTTCTGACATAGCTGCCTCTCTCTGATGTTCAACAGCCTCCTTTATTGCACCCGGATTTTTTATTATCTGCGCAATATGTTCTGCAAGTTCTTTAACGTCTTTATATATATGGTCTGATGTCACATAACAGGAATTATGCACTGTATTTTTTAATGCCATAATGCATTGGTTGTTTAAAAATGCTCTCTTCCCTGCAGATAAAATCTCTCCTCCATGGTTAATATCTAAATATATATCACACTTTTGAAACAATTCGTCCACTACGTTTGCTTTAACCGTAGGATACAAAAATACATTCTCATACCGGCCAAATGCAAGCAACTTACTCGACATTTCCGTTACTGCAGCTATATGAAAATGAATATTTCCAAAACGTTCTACGAGCTGTGCAAGACCTTCTATCTGATCTGAATTCGTGCATATCAACGCATCCGTTCTCCCCTCATTCTCTCTCTGAAAATCATAAATAAATCCTAATGGTCGAAGCATCAATTCCGGTGCTCCAAGATTATCCAGATTGTGATAACTCGACCTGTTCTGTACACATACCATCGACGTATTCGTTTTACCTGAAAATATCATCTTCATATTCCCCGGAATCTCCATTCTCGGTTCTTCTTGCCAGAATAAAACATTTCCGTTCTGTGGACGTTCTAAATTTTCCGTAACAAACATCGGCGTTGACAAGGAATTATAATATATTCTGCTTCCGTTTGCTCCGATTTCTTTGAGCATCGCAACTGCCATCTGTGTAACATTCTCAAAGAATTGTACCGTTTGATTTCTATTTACAATAATATCATCTGTGACAAAATTGTGTGTTACACGCTCTCTTCCATATTCATCAAACCAAGAACATAGGAATCGCTCTCCTTTTTTATTAAATACAGTTCTCGCATACAATTGTCCCTGACAATCATAGTGATCTGTACATCGTACAATTTCCTCTTCGTTCAGCCAATCAACATCACTTACCAGACGCTTCCCCAACCTGCTTGAATAAAATATACGTCCTCTTAAATGCTGCAAATCATGTATCTGTCCAGCCGATGCATTACTGCTGATTTCCCAATAATCCGGAACTTCAATCTGATTAAAGAATCTTGCCTTTCCACTGTTATATCCGGCATGTGACACACGATACGCCTGAATTTCTGATTCTACCAAATTGCGCGTTCTTGATACTGCCCCCGGTAACAATTCATTATCATCACTAGAACAAAACCATCTATATAACGATATGACATCATCCGGCAGAAATCCATCTGACTGAATCACAATAACCGGCCCCGCAAAACCTGCCATTCTAAAGGAATTCTTTAGCATCTCTGCAGAATCATTATACCGATCAAGAAGTAATACCCCCTGCTCAACATTTTTACAAATTACTCTCTGATTATCTTTTCCCATCTTATCATAACCTTCTCTGTTAAATATTCCGCAGCCACTTCATAGGAATGTGCCTGAAATGCTTCTCTGTCATCTTCTGTAAAATATTTGACAACTTTATCTGCCAACCTGTCAATACGATTCCTAATCGTCGTGTAATCATCCGTATCAATGAGATATCCATTTTTTCCTTCATCAATAAATGTTGGATTACCATATGGCACATCAAACCCAATAATTGGCAATCCGCCACCTACTGCTTCCATAAGACTTAATCCGAATCCCTCACTTGTCGAACCCGACAAATATAATTCATAATTCTGATACAAATCTGTCATATCGTGCTGTCCCATAAGTTGAATATAAGCATCTGCCTTACGGTCTGCTATCAGTTCTTTCAGTGAATTATACTCCCCACCTGTTCCATATATATCCAATGTAAGCTCCGGAACATTCTCTTTTGCTTTGACACATGCTTCGATTACCCAATCCAAATGTTTCTCTGTTGCAAGTCTTGATGCCGTAATAACCGAATACTTTTTTCTTTCTTTTACCGTATCCGGGTATCTCAGCTTTGCAAGACTTCCCACAGGAATGGCACGAATCTTCGGAACTTCCCCCATATATTTTTGAAATTGTTCTTCCATCGTCTTTTTCTGAACTTCTGTAGCTGTAATATAGAAATCGATATGTCGATGCATCCCAAATGAATACTCATAATAATTATTCCAAAGAACATAGTTATCATCTGTGCTTCCAGCACTGTAATGATCGGCATGAACAACAATTCCTATCCTTGCCTTGCCACAGTTTTTTAAAATTGACTGTCCTATTCCCGTGGTTCTGTCTATAATTGCTACATCTTTTTCTGTTAAATGAAGGCATTTTACAAAATACCCAACAAACGCTTCCTTAGAATATAATATCTGATCCGGAAACCGATACATCACATCATCACCATCTGTGATTTCCTCATACGCTACAGAACCGTCTGTATAAAAGAAACGTCGTAGATAAAGATGTGCCTGACCATCAAGTGGTGCATAATACTCTGAGTATACTTTTCCATATGTAAAATAGTCTTTTCTAATCAAAAGTCCCTTAGAAACATACTCTACTCTATGAACCTGCTCACTTGTCTCATTAACAAAATACACCGTATAGAAATCATTTGTTCCGGCGAACTGAATTCTTCCAATTTTTTTATCCCTGCTCATCTTGTAATTCGTATGAGCAATCGTACGTAAAAAATCTTTCAACGTATATGACACAGGAGCAATCTGATAATCTGTAAAATAGGTATATAACCAAATAATTTCTTCATCTTTAAATCCAATTTTACTCGTATAATGCTCTATATTCTCCTGTGGAAACATATCTGTAAATATAAACTTTGCCGGTTCATTGATTTTCCTAAACATTCTTGCGCGATATAACTGTGCATACTCAACACCACTTGATGCCCAGCCAATTCCCAGATTAAAATTATAAATCATTCCCAACTCTCCTTGTTTGTAGAAATGCAGTCTCTATGGGAATACAATTTTCAACTCCCCATCTTCATCAATCATAGCATCTCCAAGATAGAAATTTCTGGCAATATTTTTCTTCATCTCTTTCTTCATCTCTGAGAAAGATACATATGCCTCACGGCTATACTCAAATATAGGATTTCTCTGAGCAGAGCCTCTTGTTATAATCGCAAACTGAAGCTGCTGTAAATAATCAACCTCTTCAATCCATCCCTCATCCACTGCCTGAAGAATACATTGTCTTGTATACTCCTGAAACATATCTTCGCTGTCAAAAGATGTCTTCTTTTGATGATAAAGTTTCTTCGCATACTTTCCCATATTCTGAGCAAGTATATTGCCCTTGCTACTGTCTATATTCTCAACGCTAAGCTGTGCTGCATCCAGCTTATACGTAAGATTATCCAGTATATATCTATTAATATCTTTATCAGACAACTTCGGATTTTCTTTTACAAAATCTTCAAGATTATCCTGAACAATCTGTCTGATAACTTCTTCACCAAATGTTTCTTTATTAAGCAATCTGTCTCTCGCTCCATAAAGAATTTCTCTCTGTCTTCGCATAACCTCATCATAACGAACGGACTGTTCTCTTGATGATACACTCTGTTCTTCCCGAATCTTCTGGGAACCATTAATCAGACGACGAAGTTTCATAGAGGAAATATGATGGTTGTTCTCCACGTATTTTTCAACCTTTTCGCTATTCATCGCCTCAACGACCTCATCCTCTAATGATACAAAGAACTGACTAGAACCTGGATTTCCCTGTCTTCCGGCTCTACCCCTTGCCTGACGTTCCAACCGAACATTCTCCATTCTGCCGATACCGATGACTGCTAATCCTCCAAGCTCTGAAACACCATCTCCGAGCTTAATATCCGTTCCTCGTCCAGCCATACCTGTTGAAACTGTAACTGCATTTTTCTTACCTGCAGCAGCAATAATCTCAGCCTCCCAATATGCGTTATTCGCATTCAGTACACTGTGCGGCACATGCTGATCAACGAGCATCTTAGAAATTATCTGCGTATCCTGAATTGTTGCAGTAACAATAAGCACCGGCTGACCTGTCTTGTGACGCTGCAATGCATCTTTGAGAGCTGCTTCATGCTGCTCCTCTGCTGTCCTAAAGTATCTATCCTTATAATCTACTCTGCGAAGTTTCTTATTTAATGGAATGACCAATACTTTTTTATGATATACATCCCACAGTTCCTTCTTCGCATCATAAATCGTTCCGCTCATTCCGCACATTTTTGGAAACATCAAGAATAGATTCTGAAATGTAGTTGAGGCAACGGAACGCTGCTCTCTCGACAATTCCAAATGTTCCTTCTGTTCCAAAGCCTGATGCGCACCACCTCTTAACTTCATTCCCGGTAAACTTCTACCTGTACTATTATCCAAAAGTACAATCTCATTTTCATCTGAAAGCACATAATCATTCTGCAATTCAAATAGAACATGTGCTCTTAATGCAAGAGTAACATGTCTGTTCAGTTCAAAATTCTCATGTGCATAGAATTCTTTTACACCAAAGAATCTTTCCGCATATGCAACGCCACGATCCGTAAGCCAAACCGACTTATCTTCCGTCTCATAATCCAATCCTTTTTTCAGTGTGGAAACAAAGAAATCTGTTATTCCATACAAATTAGACTGTACACGAGGTGAACCTGATATTACCAATGGCATCTGTGCTGCATCAAGAAGAACAGAATCTGCCTCATCAATAATAATAAAATCGAATTCTCGTAAAAATCTGTCTTCTGCCCGTTTAACCAGATTATTCAGCAAATAATCAAAGGCAAGTGCTCCATGTGTTGTATATAAAATATCAGCATTGTAGTTCACTCTCTTCTGGTCGTTGGTTAATGTTTCTCCTGATGTGTGTGTTACTCCGGCTCTCTCTGTTAATCCCATAAACTCAAATACCGGTCTCATTTCTGCTGCATCACGATATGCCAAGTATTCATTGGCAGTTACAAGGATGGTACTCTTTCCTGTAAGTGCGTTCAGATATAATGGCATTGTAGCAGTTAGTGTCTTTCCCTCTCCGGTGTTCATTTCTGCCAGATATCCATAATGTAATGCAATTGCGGCATATATCTGTACGTCATACGGGAACTTGTTGATAACTCTGCGGTCTGCTTCACAAATCGCTGCAAATGCTTCCGGAAGAATCTGATGCAATGTCTTTCCTTTCTTCAATGCATCCTTAAATTCAAGCGTCTTACCTTTAAGTTCCTGATCTGACATCTGTTTCATTTGTCTGGCATAAGATTTCACAGAATCTAATATTTTGTATATTTGTCTTTCTGCTATCATTATTCCATCCTTTCCGAAATTGTAAATGAATGAAAATGTAGAGAATGTGCACCTGCGCATATCAATTGAGCTTCATAACTATTCGTTTTTTTCGGACAGGTAAACTCCATTTCAGGCTTATCCACGAATAAACTTCCTGCTTCCTCACCATTCTTATCCAAAAACAATAATCTTAGAAAAATACCCTCTTTAACATCACTTTCAACATTTACTGATATATGATAGTGCCCCTCTCCATCAATAATTGGTAATGTCGGCTCCACCCTTCCTGCCTGGAAATTCACTCTAGAATACCATTTCTTAATAATCGTTCCAGGTGGCATCAGCAAATTCTTAAATTCTACGTCATCTTTTGCATGAAAATCTATTTCCGTTCCATATAAATAGGTTTCATTGACGTATTCATTCCAATAAATCTTCCATTGTCTAATTTTATTTGCCATCCTACCTACTCCCTATTATATTCATCCCGCAGCACACGATCGTACTGTCGTATGAACCAGCTGACAATTCCCGAGGTATCATCATTATGACGACCATGCAGTCCCTTTCCAATAACTTTCGCATTGCTTCCCTTAATATGCGATAACAGATTCTGGTAAGCACCATTGTCATAATCATCTTCTAACATATAAGCCACACAAAATGTTCTGTCTGACCAATCTGTCTGATCAAATTTGTCCCAAAAATGACGATTGAGTTTCTCAATAGCCTCCTTATCAAGACTCTGATACTGTTTCCACATCAAATCGAAAGCTGTCGGAAATACACCAGGTCTGTCAATACGTTCTGCTGCTGTCATATTTCCAAGGCTCAATACCGGTTTTCCGACAATAATATAAGCAGGACGAATCATTGTTCCATAATAAACAGCACCAAAAGTTCCCATAGATAACCCTGAAAATACAACATCATTATTCGTAAAATCAAGTTCTGTCATATACCCTTCTATGACTTCTTTTATCTTATTTTCATACTCCTGTGAACCCAAATAGAAAGCTCCTCCTTCCAGACGTGGTTCACTGATAAGAATGAACGGACACCCTTTTCTTCTCATCATACGGTATCCTTCAAATCCTTCCATTGTCTTATAACCTGAAAAATATACACATAACGGCGGTTTTAAATCCCCTGGATCCATATATGCAAAAATTTCTTCTCTATTATCTGTTACAATTCTCCTGCTGCCCGGAAGAAATGCACCTGCATCATGTCTGGAATATCTGTCGTGTAGTGAAACAATCTTAAGTGTTCCCTGTCCCTTTGCATTAATCCATACAAATACCGGGCCACTTTCCTTATCATTGTCAATTGTAACCGGCTGCTTTAAATCCTCTTCGTTAAATTTCCATGTATTTTGTATCACTGATACGCTTCCATTTAAGAATTGAACAATCTGCAGCTCAATCTCTACACTTCCTGTTGTTTCATACTCTAACCAAAAATCAATCGCCTGATCCTTCTCCACAGGAATATTGCCTCTCCACAACACTGCCTGTTTCATCTTATCGCCAAAATTCCCTTCAAATACAGCTTCTGTATATCCATGCCAATACACTTTTCCATGGAAATCCGGTGCTGGTGTCAGAGAATGTGGATCAAATTTTTCTCCATACGGAACTGTATAATAATCTCGAAGTTTCGTCTGTAAAAACGTTTCTATATCTGTATCTGCAATTTTCCTGCCACATCTGCTCTTCATTAAAAAATTCAGTTTATCATTCATCTTGACATCTTCCAGAATAAATAGGCAATGCGCCCGCACCATTCTAGTAAGAATATCCACTTCCTGATCTGTTAATGTTCGGCATATAAAGGCAATATCATATTCGAGATCATTCACATCTAATTCCGGTTCGTAATTCCATTCTACGTTGGAATCCATCTTATACTGCTGAGAATAATCAATGCTTCCCAGCTGAAGTGCTCTTACATTCATCACTCAGCCATGACCTCCTTCCATGCATTTACAAGTTTATCTGTTGTAAAATTGCTTCCTAAATCATAAGATGCAATCTGTGCCTCATTAAAATGTGCAATATCACTAAGATAATACTCTATTGCATCCGATAATTGCGAAATCTCATGTACAACAATTCCGTTCTTGCCGTCCACAAGATAATCCGTTTCCTTCATTGTAACCTGAGGAATTCCCATACTCATTGCTGAAATCTGAATAAATTGTTCCGGTACTTCTCTCAAATCAACCATTACTCTTTGTTTCTGTAATTCCTTACTTACGGACATTTCATCCAGACACTGTATCACAGAGAATATGATATCTGCCTTATCTGATTCATCAACTAAATTCTCAGATACGCCACTTTCTTCCCTTGCATAATCCGGATCTAACCCCGCATTGAAAAGTGCCGTCCGAACTTTGTTAATCATATTTCTCTTCTCATTATATCGAAGTGACTGTATAATCAGGTTTATTCTCGCCCTGTCATTTCTCTCTTTAACATAGTTTGCAAGTTCCACAATCATCTTATCAAAAATATCATCTCTGATTCTGTCAACTGGCACAAACACATTCTGAACACGTAAATGCTGACCACTACTAAACTCAACTCTCGAATCATAAGGTGTAATGACCCGCATTGGGATATTATTTTTTTTCGCATATTGCTGAATAGAATCTGCCGTAACCTGCTTATCAGCTACAATATAGTCAGCTGATAACAGCAAATCTATGTCTGCATCTGTCATACCTTTATCCGCAAATCTTCTCTCAAACAGAGACATAATCGTCTTTCGTTCTTTCATTACATGACCAAGTACACCAGAATGAAGTGAATGCATCGCAACAATAAACTTATCGTTCTCCTGCGTTTCCATAAGAAATTCCTGCAATACTTCCTCTATCACTTCATCAATTTTATTATATCTCTCTTTCTGATAAGTAACCTTTCTCCTCTTTTCATTTGCTTGAAGAATGTAAAAATTACTTTCCGGGTTAATAATAACGTGTTCATCTTCTAATGAGCGGGCGAATTTCCATACTCCATCCTCATTAAAGTATCTTTCCCAGTAAGGCTGTCCATCCTGATATATCACCTGACAGGACACAAAACCACGATCATCATAATAATTGCGGCAATGCATTTGTCCCTTTTCAAACATATCAACTCGGAACATATTTCCATCTTCTGCAAATTCTATCTGTGCATACTGAACTCCATTGTGCATTACAACAATTGTAAACGGTGAATAAATAAATTCCACACCATCCGGCCATTCCAAATCTTTATATGAGAATAGCTTCATACTGTCCTCTGACACTCCCTGCATCATATCAAATATTGAAGCATATGATGCATGGTAAACACCTTGCCTATGAAGAAAATGCCGAAAATTAGGTGAAAATCCTAACACTAAAATATGAAATGGAGCTACATGATTTCTAAAAAATAACTGAATCTGTTTTACAGTATCATCAAATTCTGTTACTGCTCTTGACCTATACCAAACTTGTTCATTTTCTTTCCAATCATTGCCGTTATACCAGGCAGGGATAAAATATTGCATATATATTCCCCCTTTTATATTTTTTGTTCATATCACATTTGCATTAAAAGAAAAATCTATATGCGTCGTAACGTCTATAGCTTCCAATTTCCTGAATGAAACTGCATATAATACTGACTAATATCATCGCAGATGTTGGAATAAGTGCCAATTCTGCCGGAATACTTTCCCGATATGATAAAATCAAAGGAATTGACATACACGCCGCCTGAAGAATACCACTCAACAGACTTAGCTTTAATACTAATGTTACAAGATATCGCACTGTTTTCTTACCTGCATAAATACCAACAATACTATCTCCATTGATCTGTAGCTGACGTGCACTTTCTCCTGGTGTCAGCATAATAAATGAAAATATAATTGCCAACATGACTATAATCGCCAGATAAACACCAATACCTATCGGCTTATCCATAACCATATTCTTGTTAATATATGTAATTGTAGAATTATCCGGGAACAACGCAGCTAACAATCTAAACAAATAACTCGGTGCAATAAAAGCTGCTGTTGCAAACATAACAGGAACAATTCCTACCGGATTCAACTTATATGCCATATAATTCTTGTCAGCATATATATTATGAATTGATACTCTCTGTAATGGTAACTTAATTAACACGTTTTCCATTATAAGTGTAATGCAAATAACAGCTACACATATGTAGATTAAACTCGTATAACTCAAGAAATGATTAACGCTTAGCTTTCCTGCTAATGAAGTAATTATGTTAACCAAAATGAATGGCATTGCTGCTCCAACTCCACGTTTCTCATTAAATCTACATAATACATACATCAGCATTGCTCCACCTAACATTTCAATAATAACAACAAGGTGTGCTAATGCCATATACTTGACATCATCTTTATATGTCAAGTCTCCTGATTGCACAACGGACATAATCGTTGCAATCACTACTGTGGCAATCAACATCCAGCGTTCAGACTTCTGCTTAGAAATCTTTGCTCTCTCTTTCGCACTTCTAAATGCAGAAACAACCTGCACGAGAAGTGATGCATTAATGTATGGCATGATACCGAGTGCCATCATCGTTGTCTGATAGCGATCACCGCTCAGCATCAATGTCACCATGGATTGTGCCTCCGCTCCGGTTTCTAATCCACGAACGCCATAGAGCGGAATGCACTTTCCTAACATGAAGATTGCCAGCATAAAAATTGTATAAATTATTCTTTTTTGCAGTTTATGCGTTTTTTTAATTTCCATGCTGAACTTTCCTTTCATAATTTATCCTATGTTAATAGTTGCTAACGTCTCACTTGCAACTGTACCTCTCCACCTACAAAATCTAGCTCTGAACGATAATCTGATTCACCAGTGGTTACATCTGATGCTACAGGTGCCGTATTCGCTGCACTTATATTTTCTCCAACAACAGTATCATTGCTACTCATCGCTGTTGTGCTCGCTGCTACGCTAAGTGAATCGGATAGCGATAATCTAACACTGTTTGAAATACTGTTGCTGTTCTCTGTCTCAGATTCTGAAGCTGCAGTCGATGCTGATGCTGATTTACTCTCACTCTCTGCTGCACTCGTACTATCGCTTGAACTTGCTCTTGACTCTGACTGACTTGTAGATTCTGACTCACTTATACCAATTGAAATACTATCGCTTAGTGATGTTGATACACTGGCACTATCACTCAGTGATGTTGAAATACTTTCACTTAATGACGTTGAAATACTCTCACTTAATGATGTCGATGTACTTTCACTTAATGACGTTGAAATACTCTCACTTAATGATGTCGATGTACTTTCACTTAATGACGTTGAAATACTCTCACTTAATGATGTTGATGTACTGTCGCTTAGTGATGTCGATGTACTGTCGCTTAGTGATGTTGATGTACTGTCGCTTAATGATGTCGATGTACTATCACTTAGTGATGTTGATGTACTGTCGCTTAATGATGTCGATGTACTGTCACTTAGTGATGTTGATGTACTGTCGCTTAGTGATGTCGATGTACTGTCACTTAGTGATGTCGATGTACTGTCACTTAGTGATGTTGATGTACTATTACTTAGTGATGTTGATATACTATTACTTAGTGATGTTGATGTACTATTACTTAGTGATGTTGATGTACTATTACTTAGTGATGTTGATGTACTGTCACTGGTACTAATTGATATCGACTCACTCGTGCTGACGCTTGTACTTGTCGGTTCACTTGTACTGGTGCTTGTTGGTTCGCTCTCACTATCACTTGTACTCGTTGACTGACTGTTACTGATACTTGTGCTCGTTGATTCGTTCTCACTATCACTTGTACTCGTTGACTGACTGTTGCTAATGCTTGTGCTCGTTGAGTCACTTTCACTGATGCTCGTACTTATTGATTCACTTGTACTAATTGACTCACTCTCACTGATGCTTGTGCTCGTGCTAGTAGGTTCATCCTCACTGATACTTGTACTTGTTGATTCACTTTCACTCTGGCTTATACTTGTACTTGTTGACTCAC
>DGTC01000069.1:0-15830 GCA_002394205.1 Lachnospira sp. UBA4346
GTGGCGAATTGCACAAATTTAATAAGCAAACTCATTTTGTGTTTTTAGCATCTTGTGAAATCCAGCTCCTAGAACTTCCCAGAATCGAAGCCTTTGCTGAGATTCTGTCGGTAGTTCTTGGAGATTAGTTCACAAGTGCGTTCACAACGGAGTTTGTGTTTAAATTTGTGCAATTTGACACCTTGAAACATAAAAAGCACCTTTTGACACTCGAATCCTATAAAGCAAAATGCTCTGCGAGGATGCACATTCGCACAAATGGAAAATGTGGCATCCTTTGTTAAAAAATTATTTTATATGGATTCTAAATTCTTACAATCAAGGCGTTCTATCCTGTAAGTTTAAGCGTAAAATATAACAACGTAGCATAATTTTACAGACAGTAATGTGATGCTGCCCGTAAAATTATTTAAATTAGAGCAGGAGAAGCACAGATGTTTTTGAACAAAATTAATTTCAAAAAAATAGGATGCGTAAGTTTTGTATTTGTGATTGCTGTATTACAGATGTTTATACCGGTATATGCTACTGAAGCACAATCACAGGAGCTACAGTTAGATACACCGTCTGCCATTTTGATGGAAGCAGGGACAGGACAGATTATTTATGAAAAGAATTCCACGGAGGTTCTCAGACCGGCAAGTATTACAAAGATTATGACACTGCTGCTTATTTTTGATGCATTAGACAGTGGTCAGATTCGGATGACGGATGAGGTTACTGTATCTGCCCATGCAGCATCGATGGGCGGCAGTCAGGTGTATTTAGAAGAAGGGGAAACACAGACGGTAGATACGATGATTAAGTGCATTAGTATGGCGAGTGCGAATGATGCATGTGTGAGTATGGCAGAATATATTGCAGGAAGTGAAGATGCATTTGTACAGCGTATGAATGAGCGGGCACAGGGACTTGGAATGGAACAGACACATTTTGTCAATTGTTGTGGGTTAGATACGAATGGTCATGTATCCAGCGCAAAAGATGTTGCATTCATGAGTCGGGAACTCATTCAAAAATATCCAAAGATTCATGAATACAGTATGGTTTGGATGGATACCATTACGCATAAAACCAGAAAAGGTACGACAGAATTTGGATTGACAAATACCAATAAACTGATACGACAATATGAATGGGCAACCGGTTTGAAGACCGGTTCTACAGGACTTGCAAAATGCTGCCTGTCTGCGACTGCCAAAAAAGACGGCGTAGAATTGATTGCTGTCATTATGGGAGCAGCAAACAGCAAAATGCGTTTTGCAGATGCAAAGACATTACTGGATTATGGATTTCGTAAAAGTCATCTGTACACGGATGAAGAGAGGCCCCAATTAGAAGATATTGCAGTTCTTGGTGGGAAAACAGATCGTATTTCCTGCGAATATGAGGATGATTTTTCTTATCTGTTTATCAACGATATTGATTCCAATCAGATCGAGAAGGAGATTGCTTATGAAAAAAATTTACAGGCACCCATTGCAAAAGGTCAGGTCGTGGGAACAATTACATACCGCTATCAGGGAAATACGCTTGGAACAGTAAATATTGTCTCATTGGAAACCATAGAAAAAGCAAGATTTGTAGATATTTTAACAAATGTAATGAAAAGATTTGTCTTTATTTAAAGAAGAAGCTGATTTTCGTAGTGTAATTTGTTAAAGAATGTGGTATATTAAAAGTTAACAATACAGAGAGGCGTGAAAGTAGATGGATTTATTCGAATATATGCGTGAAAATACAATGAAGCAGGAGTCGCCCCTGGCTTCCAGATTAAGACCGGTAACATTAGATGAGGTGGTTGGACAACAACACATTATCGGCAAAGATAAATTGTTATATCGTGCCATTCAGGCAGATAAATTAAGTTCTATTATTTTTTATGGTCCCCCCGGAACCGGTAAGACGACACTCGCAAAGGTCATTGCACATACAACCAGTGCAGAGTTTCAGCAGATTAATGCGACAATAGCAGGCAAAAAAGATATGGAAGAAGTGGTTGAAACAGCCCAAAATAATCTTGGCATGTATGGGAAAAAAACCATTTTATTTATAGATGAGATTCATCGTTTTAACAAAGGACAGCAGGATTTTCTATTGCCTTATGTTGAAGACGGTACATTGATTTTAATTGGGGCAACGACGGAAAATCCATATTTTGAGGTCAACGGTGCTTTGATTTCACGTTCTATTATATTTGAATTAAAACCGTTGGAGAAAGAAGATATTAAGAAATTAATTCTTCGGGCAGTAACAGACACGGATAAAGGACTTGGGGCATATCATGCCCAAATAGAGGAGGATGCATTAGAGTTTCTTGCAGATTGTTCCAACGGAGATGCAAGAAATGCTTTGAATGCAATAGAATTAGGAGTGCTTACGACGCAGGCAGGGGCAGACGGAGTGATTCATATAACGCTTGCGATTGCGCAGGAATGTATTCAGAAACGTGTAATGCGTTATGATAAGACCGGAGATAATCATTACGATACCATTTCTGCCTTTATCAAGAGTATGCGCGGTTCCGATCCGGATGCGGCTGTATATTATCTGGCAAGAATGTTATATGCAGGAGAAGATATTAAATTTATCGCACGACGGATTATGATATGTGCCAGTGAGGACGTTGGAAATGCGGATCCGCAGGCGATTCAGGTTGCAGCGGCTTGTGCACAGGCAGTCGAAAGGCTTGGTATGCCGGAAGCGAGAATTGTTCTGTCACAGGCAGCTACATATGTAGCGTGTGCACCAAAGAGTAATGCTGCATATTTGGCAATTGACCGTGCATTAGATATTGTGAAGTCACAGAAGACAGCACCGATTCCGGTCTATTTACAGGATGCACATTATAAAGGAGCAGCGAAGTTAGGACACGGAGAAGGCTATAAGTATGCACATGATTATCCGAATCATTATGTGCATCAGCAGTATCTTCCGGATGCCGTTGAAGGAACCAAATTCTATGAACCGGTAGATAATGGCTATGAAAAGCAGATACGGGCACATTTACACAGAATACAATCGGAGGCTGATGCTTAAGATGAAAGATAATATAACGAGACTTGCGAAAGGGAATTTCATATATGAAGTTGCACAAGTCAAAATCGATAAAACACAAATTCAGGAAGAAATTCTTTGCGGAGATTCTTTCCAGGGAGAAGTGATACTGGATGCATCTGCCTATTTTAAAGGCGTGGTATATTCAGAGGATGCAAGAGTTGTAATAGCAGAACCTTATTTTGCGGGAAGTCATGTGGTGATTTCTTATCAGGTAACAGCAAAAGATTTACAGGATGATGAACAGATTGAAGGGGCATTTTATTTTGTAACGAGTGCGGGAGAATATAAAGTGCCTTACTGTTTTCATATTGTGAGGGCACAGTATCATACGAGTATAGGTATGATTCATAATTTGCTGCAGTTTGCAAATTTGTTGCAGATTGCGCCGAAAGAAGCAGAACAGGTATTCTTGTCAGAACAGTTTACAAATGTATTTTTAGGAGATAATGCATATCTTTCTAATATGTACTTACTGCTGTCAAAGAATCATGACGTTGCGGTTGCAATGGAAGAATTTTTGATTGCAGCAAAGAAAAAGAGTGCCGTTCATTTTGAATTAGCAGAGTCACGCAAGGAATTTGGACGTATTACACAAAATGAAAAAGACCAGATACTCATAAATAAGAGTTATTGGGGACATTTTGCGTTGACAATGGAAGCTGATGCACCGTTTGTACATCTTGCAAAGCAGAGACTCACAGAGCAGGATTTTACGGGTAACAAATGCATTGTAGATTATGTCATCGAAAAAGAGAAGCTGCATGCAGGTATCAATACGGCTGCGATTCATATTCATGCAGCATCACAGGAACTTGTTTATGAAGTAGAAGTGGTTTGCACAGACAATCAGGAAGAACAATTGTTATCACATCGGGAGATTATGCAGGCACGCTATGAACTGACAAAGGGATATTTGGCATACAGAATGTTAAAGAAGCCGGTTGAATTGTGGTTAGAGGAATCAAACCGGATTTTGGAACGTGTACGTGGGATTGCACCGGATGATATAACATTTAAACTGATGCAGGCACAATTATATATTATGCAGCAAAGAACAGAGGATGCAGGCTGGATTCTGGATAATATACAGGGCGAAATTACGGATATTATGCAGCAGAATGTAATTGTATATTGTTATTATCTGTATGTCGATTCATTGTATCATAAAGATATTTTAATAACGAAACAGGCTTACCAGACAGTATTACATCTTTATGAAAATGGAAATGATAACTGGCAGTTATTGTGGATGTTATTCTATTTGGATAGTACAGGAGAGAAGAATTTGAGTCTGCGTTTGGCAAGAATCAAGGATATGTTTCATAATGGACACCGCAGTCCGGTCATGTATTATGAAGCGTTAAATATTTTAAATGAGCAGCCAATGCTGATTCGTGTATTTAATACGTTTGAATTGGAAGTTCTGCATTTTGGCTGTAAGTACGGAGTGATTCATAAAAATCTGGCAGAATATATCTGTGAACGGATGGAATCAGAAAAGGTAATTCCTTATCGTGAGTTACAGCTTCTGGAAAAACTTAACAGTTTATTTAGTGATGATGCAATGTTAAATGTGCTGGTAACACATATGGTACGGAATGAACTTATTGGACCTGAATATTTCACGGTTTATGAAAAGGGAGTACTTCGCAAATTACGTATTACCAGATTGTATGAATATTATATTGCAAGTATGGATAAATCAAAGATGCATCATCTTCCACAGATGGTTTTGAGATATTTTGCGTATGAGGCGAATCTGGACTATGAAAATAGAGCATATTTATATGCCAATATTTTAACAAATGAAGCAAATAATACAGAGATTATGAAGGCATATGCAGCACAAATTGAACAGTTTGCAAGAGAACAAATGCAGCTGCGTCATATTGATGGCAATCTGATTCGAATCTATGACTATTTCAGTCAGAAACTTACATTGTCAGAAGAAAATCAAGAGTTTTTCAGCAGACTTTCTTTTGCATATAAAATTACATGCTATGATGCATCCGTTTGCCGTGTTATTGTAAAACATAAGGAATTTGATATGGAAATGGTCTATCCGCTGGTACATTCCGTTGCATATATTCAGATGTATACAACGGATTGCGGAATTACGTTTGAAGATGAGAATGGAATCAGACATTGTGGAAATGTACCGTATGAACAGGAACGTGTGTTAAAAGATTCACAATTGCGACAGGAAGTTGTTGCAGCAAATCAGGAAAATATCAACATTCAGATTTATTTGCAGGAACAGGCAAAAGAGCAGACCTATATTGATGCAGAGACGATTGCAAACTGCAGAAGGGTTCTGGCATATGAGCGTTTGAGTATGTTTTACCGTCGGCAGCTTACAAGCTGGCTTGTTCAGTATTTCTATGAAAATCGGGATGCACAGTTTATGGATATTGCAGCAGATATTCGCATGGAAGATTGCACGAGGGCGGCAGCTATGCAGATGGCAGAGTTATTTGTACAGAATTACAAATATGATGCGGCATTGTTTTATGTTTCTCAATATGGTTATAAAGGAATTTCAACGATTGTATTATTCCGATTGGTACACCATTTTGCGCAGTTATATAATGAACAGGACAAGCAGGATGATTTACTGCTTGAACTGTGTGTATATCTGTTAAAATTACGTAAATATGACCGGGAAGTATTAACATATCTTTCAAAATATTATAATGCAGATAATACACAGATGTATGTTTTATGGAAGGCATGCGACAGTTTCGATGTGGAACGACGGGAGCTTGAAGAACGTCTTATATCGCAGATGTTGTTTACTAGAGAATGTTCAGACAGATTGTCACAAGTGTATACAGGGTATCATTTGCATGGTGTGCAGCAGGAAGTGCAGCGTGCGTATGTCAATTACCGTTGTTATCAGGCATTTGTACATGACAGACAGGAGGATGAGCAGGTCTATTTTGCATTGGAACGTATGGCATCGTATGGAGAACCGTTGATACAGGTGTGTCAGCTTGCTTTAGTCAGACATTATGCGAAGCTGGTAAAAGAGCAGCATAAAGAGCACAGTCGGGAAGAAAATATTCTGACGATGGAACAGAAAGAATTTGCACAGCAATATATTGATGAATTGTGTGCAAAGAATCATTTGTATGCATTCTTTCAGAATTTGAGAGGAGAAATACAGCTTCCGTATAATCTCATAGATAAAACAATTATAGAATATCGGACCAATCCACGGGCACAGGTTGAAATACACTATGCCAGAGAAAATGCAGAAAATTACGAAACAGAAACGATGAAAAGCGCAATTGGCGGTGTATTTACACAGGTATTCACACTTTTTTATGGAGAAACACTACGGTTCTATTTTACAGAAGATGGGAATACGGATCAGCAGACAGAAGTGCATAATCTTACCTGTGATAATTGTGCATCGATATCAGTGGATAACAGATACGATTATATGAATGAAATGTTTGCAAGTAAAGATTTGCATGATATGGTATCATTAAAGAAGATGATGGAAAGTTATTGTATACAGGATTATGTAGTGCGGGAATTATTCCGTCCATTATAGGGAGGAAATGTGTAATGCAATCACAAAAAGATGCAAATGAAGGACTGATAATAGGAATTGATTTGACGGCGGCTGGTGTACAGATGTGTTATTATTCAAATCAGGAAAAAAGCAGATGTATACAGGTACAGCCGAATGATAATGTTGCAGAATATGCATTGCCTCAGGGAGTCGAACAATTATTTTCAGACAGGCCACAACAGGTGGATGTGTTGATATTAGCACGTTTTTTAGAGGAATTGCTCGATAGAGCCAAAACGCATGCAGGCAGAACGAAAATCGAAAAAATAGGCATTACCGTTGCACCATTTACAAAGAATATCTTAGATGTAATCCGACAGGCGATGGAACGGCTGCTTATGCCGAAACAAAGCTGGATGTTTATCAGCCATGAAGAAAGTTGTGCCTATTATGCGTACAGTCAAAAGCAGGAATTATATGTATCGGGAGTAGCGTTGATAGAATATGACAGAAAGGGACTTCGGATACACAGATATTATACACAGCGCAGCGGACAGGATGGACTGATATTAGAAGAATGTACGGTATCAGACAGTGAACGTCTCATGGCAGCGGCAAGAAAAGAGATTTCATTTGCAGAAGTAGAGGCGGAGTTGATAGATTGTATACAAAATGCAATTCCACCAAGAACGCAGTCTGCGATATATCTGACCGGAGAAGTTTTTTTAGGAAATACATTTTCAAAAGAATTTACACAGATGCTGTGCACGGGAAGAAAGGCATTTTCAGGACAGAATTTATTTGTACGTGGTGCATGTTTGGGAGCATATGAAGACGTTCATCAGGATGTGTTTGACCATGTACTGTTAGCTTGTACAAATCGAATTCAGGTGGGAATGGATATTCCGATTGTAGAACGCGGAATGGAACGTATTATGCGTCTTGTAAAAGCCGGAACAAATTGGTATATGTCTGAGAGAACATTGGATTTTATTGTTGATGATATTCGTGTCATTCCATATACATTGCGCTTATGGAATAACGAGGTGGTTTTAGAATCACAGATAGATCTTAGTGAGATTCCGTATCGGGAAGATAAAAAGACACGAATTCGCATGACACTTGCTTTTGCAGATGCAACGGCTGTGAAGATTACAATTGAAGACAGAGGATTTGGACAATTTGCAGAAAGTTCCCAAAAGGTAATTACGCAGCAAATATTATTAGAGGATAAACAGGATGGAAAAGAGGAAGTGATATCATGAGTGGATTAATTCTGTGCCGCACGAAAGAATCAACAGAACCGTTCTATATCGAAAGTGCAGGCATATCAGTATATTCGCTGGAAGAATTGAGTTATTATATATATCATAATATTTATCTGATAGAAATGGATTTTATTAACGATGATTTATTACGTTTTATTCGGGAAGGCGTGGGAGAATATGCACTGGCAGACCGTATTGATTATATGTTGTCTCACAAAGAAGGACTTGCACAGATTATTGTTACGATTTTAAATTATGTTGATTACTATAATGATGAAGAAATAACGCAGTTAAAAGATATATTAGAGACACTTAATACACAAAATACGCATGAGCGGTTTCGTTCCAGAGCAGATTCCTTTCTAAAAAATGAAAATTATTACAAAGCGATTGCTACATATGCAAAGATTATAGAAGGACAGGCGGATGTATCGTTGCCGGGGGCATTTTATGCGGATGTTCATCACAATATGGGGGTGGCATATGCGAGGATGTTTCTTTATGAACAGGCAGCAGACTGTTTTGCAGAGGCATATCGCATCGGACAGAGAGAAGTGTCGAAAAAGGCACAGCTGCATGCAAAGCGTCTTGCAGCAGGTCAGGAGCAGATAGAAAAAACGGATGCAAATCATACGGAAGAAGTTTTACAGCAGGAGTATCACCATGCGGTAGATAATGCAAGATATCAGGATATATACAGAAACATTCAAGTGACAGCACAGAAAAAAGATGCAGGACAGGTGGCACAGTATTATACAGACATCGATGCACTGCTTGATATCTGGAAGCAAAATTATAGAAAGTATACATCATAGGTGGAATAAGATGGGGATTTTTAAGAGTATAAAACGTTCGTACGATGAAGAATATGATTTAGATAATCTGGAAGATTTGTCATTTCAGGAAGAAGAGTACGATACAGAAGATACGGAGCAAAATCAAGTTCAGGATCAGAGCGTCACAGATCTTGTGAATCAGTTTGAAAGAAAATATGAATTATACAACCATCAGGTCAGAAAGAAAGATCCGGATGTGTATATTCACGATAAAAAGAAAAAGGCACTCAGCAGTTATGATAAGGCATATGAAGCGAAAAAGCGTGCACAGGAAGAAGAAGAGCGATTTGACCAGCTGTTAAACAGTGTACAGGCAAAAGATCTTATGGATGCGGTAGATAAAATTAACCGCAGTGATATGCCAAAAAGTACGCAGCAAGGAGAGAGACTTTCCGGAAAACTTGCGCAACGAGAGATGGAAGATGAGGAAAGACAATTAGAGATTGAAAAAAAGCATCTGCGTAATAATTTATCAAAAGAACGTGCCGGGGCAGCCAATCAGACAGATAAAATGTCTACGACCAATAATGAAGAGGAATACTTTAATGAACTGCTTGGAAACGTAACGCATATTGCAGCACAGCAGCCAAAGAAGGAAAAAACAGCAAAGACTGCAAAAAAGGCAAAACGTTTAGATGACGGTGTTAGTAATTACATAAAAAATCAATGCAAGGAGATGGAAGATGCTTCCCTTCGGATTGAAGATGCAATGCATGAATATAATCAGGTGACGAGACAATTCTCCGATGTGCAAATGATTGAAGCAGGTCCGGAATATATGGTAAAACAGCTTGCGCAGGCTGCAGAACGTGTAGATAATCTGACGGTTGACAGGAGAATGTATAAGTCTGACGAGAAACGTCTGTCGGCGAGTGCATATCATAGGATGGAGATGATAGAGGATGAGTTTGATAAGAATCTCAAGTACCTCGAAAAAGAAGAATCTTATTATGAAGCAGTCAAAAGAGATATGAGAATCTTAGAGGGAGAGCGGTTATCGCTTCGGATTGATGCACAGGATTTGACAAAAAGACAGCTGCATGTCCGTAAGATATCAAGAATATCGTTAGTTGGTCTGGTTATTATTTTTGGACTGTTTACGATGGCAACGATTGTCATGGATGATGCAAAGAATATCGGACTGTTTCTGGTGGTAACATTTTTAAGTGCAGTCATTGCTGTTGGGATGTTTGCAATTCAGCGAATGACAGAACGGGAAGTACTTGTTGTAGAAAAGAAATTAAACAGGGCGACCACCTTGCTGAATAAAGTTAAGATTAAATATATTAATGCAGCGAATACCTTAAATTACAGCTATGCAAAGTATGCCGTGAAAAGTTCTTATGAATTGGCAAAGAAGTTCAATGCATACCTTGAAATGAAAGAAGAACAGAAAAAAGTAGTGCTTTTGACATCGCATTTAAATGAAGCAGAAGAAGATTTACAGTCAGTGTTAAAGCAGCTGGGTGTGTATGATACACAAATCTGGCTTACAAGAATTAAAGCGTTATATAACCGAAATGAGATGGTAGAAGTGCGTCATAATCTGACGACGAGACGGCAGCAGCTTCGAAAACTGATTCAGGATAATGAAGATTTAATGGAAGAAGCAAAAGAAAATATTATGAAAGTTACGAATAATAATCCAGAGCATATGAATGAAGCATTGGCGATTATTAAGGACTTTGAACGTCGAAATCAGGCAAGAAATGTGAAAAAAACATCAAATTATTAAAAAAATCGTAAATTTTCACTTGCCAATTAATATGCATATGTTAAAATGAAAATTAGGTTTTTTCAGATGGAGGAAAAAGGAAATGATGAAAGAAAGATTACAGGAAATCAGGGAGAAGGCTTTAGAACAGATTAATGCCACAGATTCCCTTGAAAAATTACAGGAGGTCAGAGTTGCTTTCTTAGGTAAGAAAGGTGAACTGACAGAAGTATTAAAGGGAATGAAGGATGTTGCACCGGAAGACAGACCTGCCGTTGGACAGATTGTTAATGATACAAGAAAGAGCATTGAAGAAGTCTTAGAAAAGGCAAAGAAGAATCTGGCAGCATCATTAAGAGAGGCACAGTTAAAGAGTGAAGTAATCGACGTTACACTTCCGGCAAAGAAGAATAACGTAGGTCACAGCCATCCAAACACAATTGCACTTGAAGAAGTAGAAAAGATTTTTATCGGTATGGGTTACGAAGTTGTAGAAGGTCCAGAAGTAGAATTCGACTATTATAACTTTGAAGCATTAAATATTCCTGCAAATCACCCTGCAAAGGATGAACAGGATACATTCTATATCAATGATAAAATTGTACTTCGTACACAGACATCTTCTGTACAGGTGCATGAGATGGAAAAGGGCAAGCTCCCAATCAAGATGATTTCACCGGGGCGTGTATACAGAGCCGATGAAGTAGATGCGACACATTCACCATGTTTCCATCAGATTGAAGGTATGGTTATTGATGAAAATGTAACATTTGCAGACTTAAAGGGAACACTTGCAGAATGGGCAAGACAGTATTTCGGACCGGATACAAAGGTAAAGTTCAGACCACATCATTTCCCATTTACAGAGCCTAGTGCCGAGATGGACGTTACCTGCTTTAAGTGCGGTGGTAAGGGCTGCCGTATGTGTAAAGGTGAAGGTTGGATTGAAATCTTAGGTTGTGGTATGGTTCATCCTCATGTATTTGAGATGAGTGGAATTGACAAAGATAAATACACTGGATTTGCATTTGGTATTGGATTAGAGAGAATTGCAGATTTGAAGCGTGAAATCGATGACATGAGATTATTATACGAAAATGATATTCGATTCTTAAAGCAGTTCTAAAGTTCTATAGGATGTAGAAAGCGTTAATGTCATCATATAGAAAATATTACAAATATAGAATATCTGATTTGTCAGATATTTAACAAATGGAAAGTCAGAAAGGATATAAATTATCATGAATACATCTTTAAATTGGATAAAAGCAATGGTACCAGGTCTTGAGGACGTATCTGTACAGGAATTTGGCGATGCGATGACTCTTTCAGGTACAAAGGTAGAATCATTTGAATCATTAGATAAGAATCTTGAAAAGATTGTGATTGGACAGGTAGAATCAGTTGAGAAGCATCCGGATGCGGACAAACTTGTTGTATGTCAGGTCAATGTAGGAACAGAGACGGTACAGATTGTAACAGGTGCACCAAATATCCCGGTTGGTTCATCAGGTCAGAAGGTTCCTGTTGTATTAGACGGCGGTCGTGTTGCAGGCGGACACGATGGCGGTGAATTACCGGAAAATGGAATCAAGATTAAGAAGGGCAAGTTAAGAGGCGTAGAGTCATTTGGTATGATGTGTGCTATTGAAGAACTTGGTTCATCAAGAGAATTTTATCCGGATGCAGCAGAAGATGGAATCTATATTTTACCGGATGATGCAGTCGTAGGTTCTGATGCAATTGAATATCTCGGATTGCATGATACGATTTATGAATATGAGATTACAAATAACCGTGTTGACTGTTATAGTGTCATTGGTATTGCTAGAGAGGCAGCAGCTACATTTAAGAAGGAATTCCATCCACCGGTTGTTACAGAAACAGGGAATAATGAAAAGGTAGAAGACTATATTTCCGTTGATATTCAGGATACAGAGCTTTGCAAGAGATATACAGCAAGAGTTGTTAAGAATATCAAGCTGGCTCCATCACCAAAGTGGATGCAGTTAAGACTTGCTTCAGCAGGTATCAGACCAATTAATAACATTGTAGATATTACAAACTATGTTATGGAAGAATATGGTCAGCCGATGCATGCATATGATTTAGATACAATCGCAGGGAAGAAGATTGTTGTAAGACGTGCAGCAGAGGGAGAAAAGTTCGAAACCTTAGATGAGCAGGAGAGAATCTTAGATGATTCTATGTTAATGATTTGTGATGCTGATAAGGCAATCGGCCTTGCAGGTATCATGGGCGGACAGAATTCTAAGATTACAGATGACGTACAGACAATGTTATTTGAAGCTGCTACATTTGATGGTACAAATATTCGTAAGTCAACAAAGAAGTTAGGTATGCGTACAGATGCATCCGGTAAGTTTGAAAAAGGCTTAGATCCGGAAAATGCACTTGCAGCAATGAACCGTGCATGTCAGCTTGTAGAAGAGCTTGGTGCCGGTGAAGTTGTTGGTGGTGTGATTGATGTATATCCTAAGAAGAAAGAACAGGTGCGCATTACATTTGAACCGGAAAAGATTAATAAATTATTAGGAACAAATGTATCCGTTGAAGAGATGATGGAATACTTCGGTCGTCTTGAGATTGAATATGATAAGGCTTCTAACGAATTAGTAATTCCTTCATTCCGTCAGGATTTATTAAGAACAGCTGATATTGCAGAAGAAGTAGCAAGATTCTTTGGATATGCAAATATTCCAACAACGCTTCCTTCAGGCAATACAACAATGGGTGGTATTTCATTTGCACATACAGTTGAAAATGTAGCAAGAGAAATCGCACAGTTCTGTGGATTCTCACAGGCAATGACATATTCATTTGAAAGTCCTAAGGTATTTGATAAGTTAAAGATTGCAGAAGATGATGCACTTCGTAAGACCGTTGTTATTTCGAATCCATTAGGAGAAGATTTCTCGATTATGAGAACACTTCCAATCAATGGCATGTTGACATCTCTTGCAACGAACTATAACAGAAGAAACAAAGATGTTAAATTATATGAAATTGCTACAATTTATCTTCCATCTGAGAATCCAGAAGAATTACCGGATGAAAGAAAGCAGTTCACATTAGGATTCTTTGGCGATGGAGATTTCTTTACAATGAAGGGTGTTGTAGAAGAATTCTTTGAGAAGTTAGGAATGACAGAACGTGTTGAATATAATCCGGAAGCAGGTAAGAATTTCTTACATCCGGGACGTCAGGCAAAGATGAGCTATCAGGGTGTAGAAATCGGTTATCTTGGTGAGGTTCATCCGGATGTTGCAGATACTTATGGAATTGGTGAACGTGCATATCTTGCAGTTGTTGACTTGCCGGCAATTCTTGCATTTGCAAACTTCGACCGTAAGTATCAGGGCATCGCAAAATTCCCTGCTGTATCAAGAGATATTAGTATGGTAATGCCAAAGAGCGTTCTTGTCGGTGAAGTAGAAAAGATTATTGAGAAGCGTGGCGGAGCACTCTTAGAGAAGTATGAACTCTTTGATATTTATGAAGGTGCACAGATTAAGACAGGATTTAAATCAGTCGCTTACTCTATTTCATTCAGAGCAAAGGATCGTACATTAGAAGATAAAGATGTTTCTGATATTATGGAGAAGATTCTTTCAGACTTATCAGAAATCGGAATTGAATTACGTTCTTAAGAAAGGCTTGGTTGATATTTTGAATTTACATGATTTTTATTATGATTTACCGGAAGAACTGATAGCTCAAGATCCATTGTCAGATCGTTCCAGTTCAAGACTTATGGTACTTGATAAAGAAACTGGTAAAATAGAACATCAGGTATTTCGTAATATCATTGATTATCTGAATCCGGGAGATTGCCTTGTAATTAATGATACAAAGGTAATTCCTGCCAGATTAATCGGTGAAAAGATCGGAACGGGGGCAGCAATTGAAGTATTGCTGCTGACTCGGAAAGAGGATATGCAGGATACTTGGGAGGTTCTTGTAAAACCAGGTAAAAAAGCCAGAATTGGTGCAAAGATTAGTTTTGGTGATGGTAAACTTGTTGGTGAGATTATTGATATTGTTGAAGAAGGGAATCGTTTGATTAAGTTTACATATGAAGGTATTTTTGAAGAGATTCTTGATGAACTTGGTCAGATGCCGCTTCCTCCATATATTACACATAAGCTGGAAGATAAGAATCGTTATCAGACGGTTTATGCAACGCATGAAGGATCAGCAGCAGCACCAACAGCAGGGCTTCATTTTACAAAAGAATTATTACATAAGATAGAAGAGAAGGGTGTTATGATTGCAAGAGTTACATTGCATGTAGGTCTTGGAACGTTCCGTCCAGTCAAAGAAGAGAATGTATTGGATCATCATATGCATTCAGAATTCTATATGGTGGAACAAAAGGAAGCTGATAAGATAAATGAAGCAAAGAAGAGTGGACATCGTGTGATTGCGGTAGGTACAACAAGTACACGTACACTTGAATCGGTTGCAAGAGAAGATGGTACAATTCCGGCAACAAGTGGATGGACACAGATTTTCATCTATCCGGGATACCATTTTAAGGCAATAGATGCTTTGATTACGAATTTTCATTTACCGGAATCCACGCTTGTAATGTTAGTTTCTGCATTAGCAGGCAGAGAGCATGTCTTGCATGCGTATGAAGAAGCAGTTAAAGAGAAATACCGGTTCTTTAGTTTTGGTGATGCCATGTATATTGCATCAGATGTGGTAAAGTAGCTTCAATCATTTAGAATAAAATTGCATTACCGTATTAAAAAGAAATACAGTAACGCATGGATAAGATTCAGTAAGATGTACACAAGAACATAGCAGGGGGCTAAGTATATGGGAATAGAAAACAGACGTGCAAAACGTATTGCAGTAAGTGCGACCATCCAACTGAAAGAATTAGAAGTAATACATGAAGGTCAGCAAATAGAAAAAAAGAAGCCGGTTGATGTGGATGTTATAGATATTTCTGAAACAGGAATGGGATTTGCAAGTCCGGTTCATTTTGAGAAAGATACTTTTTTTGATGCAAATATTCATTTTGATGGAATGGGAACGGTTCATGCAGTTATTCGAATCGTACGTTTTGATGAAGAAGAGTCAAAAGAAAATCACTATGTATATGGGTGTGAATTTGTTGGAATGAATACAGAAGATAAGTTTCGATTGAATGTGTACCGTTTGGTTCAGGAAAGTAAGATTGAAAATCAGAATGAAAGTCAGGCAAATCAGCAGTAGAAGTATATGTCTGAAGCTATGTTAAAAAATAAATACAAGAACTTTGAATTAAATATTGCAAAATAAAAGAGATGTTGTTAAAATAAATAGATATGAGTAGTACAGACAATCGCGGCTGCAAGTGTCGAAAGACCGCAGGTGAGGAAAGTCCGGGCTTCATAGGGCAGGATGCCGGATAACGTCCG
>DGTC01000069.1:15888-31371 GCA_002394205.1 Lachnospira sp. UBA4346
CGTCCGGTGGAGGTGACTCCAAGGCTAGTGCAACAGAGATATACCGCCGCGTGTAAACGTTTCTGTATAAGAAGTGCTTTGCATGGAATATACAGAAGGAGCATCTGTAAAGATGTGAAGGGTAAGGGTGGAAAGGTAGCGTAAGAGACTACCGCATGATTGGTAACAATGATGGCTATGTAAACCCCATTCGAAGCAAGACCAAAACAAAGGTAATACGGCGGCCCGTCGTGCCTTTAGGTAGGTCGCTTGAGCCTGCTGGCAACAGTAGGACTAGATAGATGATTGTTTGATACATAACCCGGCTTATAGTACTGCTCATATGTATATTTATTAGAATAGAATCTTGAAATAAAAGAACAGCGTGTAAATATGTGTTATAAAGGAGAACATATTTATGCGCTATTTTATGTAATAGGAAATTCCTCGAATTTCCTATTACATAAAAAGCGTTCCACGCGGGATGCGCACCTCGCGGTAAGGAAGATATTACTTCGTAATCCGCTCGGGCGCGAAAGAGTCGCAAGCGACTCTTTGTTCCTATTATAGGAAATTTCGTTCCTATAATATAGATTTGCACACAAAAAACCACACGTTACAATGTTGTAATGTGTGGTTTGCTATTTATATAATGATTGAAATAGTTAGGCGTTATAGCGGCTCTGACGTGTATATTTCTCTTCGCAGTATTTACAACGATATACCTGACGGGCTTCATCTGTCAGAATGAATATCTGGTCAAGCTCCTGCTCGATGGATGTGATACAACGAGGATTCTGACACTGAATTACATTTTTAATAGACTTCGGAAGTTTTAATGTTTTCTTTTCGGCAATTTCCCCGTCTTTGATAATATTTACAGTGATATTGTGGTCGATAAAGCCTAAAGCATCTAAATCAACAAGATCAAGACCGCCTTCGATTTTAATAATATCTTTTTTGCCCATTTTATTACTGCGCGCGTTTTTGATAATGGCAACACAGCAGTCAAGCTTGTCTAATCCCAATTTGTTATAAATCATCATAGATTTTCCGGCTTCAATATGATCAAGTACAAAGCCATCATTTAATTGTCCAACATTTAACATTGTAATTCCTCATTTCTGCACAAGGTGCGATTTGCTAATAGTGATTTTGTTATCGTATGAATGATAAAGAATTTTTGTCAAATAAAGTTATTCTTTATCTAAACCCAGTAAGGTCAGTATTAATGCCATACGTACGTAGACACCGAATTGAGCCTGTTTGAAGTAAGCTGCGCGTGGGTCATCATCTACTTCGACAGAAATTTCATTTACTCTAGGGAGTGGATGGAGTACATACATATCTTTCTTGCCTAGAGCCATTTTTTCTTTATCTAAGATGTAAAAATTCTTCATTCTTAAATAATCATCTTCATTAAAGAATCTTTCTTTTTGAACACGTGTCATATATAAAATGTCTAATTGTGGCATAACATCTTCGAGTTTTTCAACTTCTTCAAATGGAATATTGTTATCAATCAATGTTTCACGGATATAATCAGGAATACATAATTCCTTCGGCGAAATTAGAATGAATTTAACATTTTCGTAACGGATTAAAGAATTGATTAAGGAATGAACCGTACGACCGAATTTCAAATCACCACACAGGCCAATCGTAAAGTTATTTAGTGAACCACGTAATTCACGAATTGTCATCAGGTCAGTTAAAGTTTGTGTTGGATGTTGATGACCGCCGTCACCTGCATTAATAATTGGGATTCCAGACTTTGCAGCAGCGACCATAGGAGCACCTTCTTTCGGATGGCGCATAGCGCAAATATCGGCATAGCAGGAAATGACACGAATGGTGTCTGATACGCTTTCGCCTTTTGCGGCAGAGCTTGAATTGGCAGAAGAAAAACCAAGGACAGAGCCACCGAGATTTAACATTGCAGCTTCAAAGCTAAGTCTGGTACGTGTACTTGGTTCATAAAAAAGAGTAGCTATTTTTTTGCCATCACAACGGTGACTGTATTTATCACGATTTTTAGAAATATCTCTCGCTAAATCTAACAATTGTTCCAGCTCATCAGTAGTGAAATCCAACGGACTAAGTAAGTGTTTCATATGTATTTATCCTCCAACTTTTTTATACTGTACTATATTCTACTATTAAAAAGATAATTGTACAATTCTTTTTTCAAAAAAATAACAAATATTCGCAGGAGGGCAATCTCACATCGAATATTTGTTATTTTAGAACTGGGTGTTATTCAAATGTTTTGATTACCATGTTGTTTGGATGTTTGATTTTGATTTCCGGACCATTCATGACAATCAACCCTTTTTCAAAATGAACAGTGAATATTGTAATAGAATTTCCTTCATTATTCATTGCCATAATATGTGCATCATCTGGAAAGATACTTATATATTTTGGATAATCTCCACTGATTGGAAGCGAAGAAACACTGCTTAACAGTCCGGTTTCGGTATCTACATGATATACAGTAACTGTGTTATCTCCGGCATTGGAACACATGGCATTTTTACCGTCGCTTGAGAAAATCAAATTGGCAGCGGCACTGTTTGATTTATGCCCTTTTCGTACAGTAAAGATATTCTGAATGAGTTCAAATCGTTCTTTTTTGTTTGGGGCATAGGAATATACATTGATATAATTCTTTAATTCACACACAACATAAGCAAATCGCCCGTCTTTACTAAATACCATTTGTCTAGGAGCAGATTCCTGCTGTGACCGAATAATATCATATAATTTTAATTTGCCGGTAACATGATTGAATTCGTAGACTTTAATCTGGTCGATACCGAGGTCACATACACATAACATTTCTTCATCAGGCGTAAAAACAGACCAACTGATATGTGGACGGAAATTACGTTCAGCAATACTTCCTAATCCTTTGTGGAATAATTCATCAGCAATGATGCCAATCGAACCATTATCATTAATATGCAATACAGTGATTTTGCCATCATGGTAACCGGATACAATTAGGAAGCGGTCATCTTTGGTAATTGTAATATGACAACCACGCATACCATTGATAGATTGTACATTGATTGCTTCTAAATCTCCATTTTCAAGAATTGCAAAGGAAGCAACGCCTTGATCGCAGATAGAATATAAGAAATGTCCATTGTGAGACAGTGCAATAAATGAAGCGTTGTCTAGTTCAATTTCTTTTCTAGGCACGATGCGTCCTTTTGCGGTATCCATATCCATGATTGTAATTCCAGCATTAGAATCGCTGGTATAAGCACCTACATAAGCTACATACTTTTTGTCCATAATATTTTTCCCCATTTCTATTTAAAATTACATTGTGTCACGAAAATCAAATATTATTTTGAAAATATTTGATTTATGTATGTAAAATATTATAACATAAATTATCAGTCATTTGTAACGGATTGTCAATGTTTGTAAATATAGAATATTAAAGAGATGGAAGAAAACGATTGAAATAACGTAAAATAGTTGCTTAGATATATAGAAGACGATGGTGTTGGGTTTGATACAACGCAGAAGAAAGTGGATGGCAGAAACCATATAGGATTAGAAAATGTAAAGAAACGTATTGAATATATGGTGCAAGGATAGATATTTGTGAAAAGTGAAATTGGGAAGGAAACGAAAGTAACGATTCGAATTCCGATGGATATAGATTCAGATAAATAATGCATTACCATATGGATGAATCATTAAAATTTAATGAAAATTCAGTAGATTTTCAAGAAATCGACAAATAACAGCAAATCGTATCTAATTCGTAACCATAGATATTGTATATTTTTCAAAAGTATGAATGAGGTTGCCTTTTTGCTTTTTAGAGAAGAGAGAATAAGGAGAAAATCCGAATTTAGCCGGTACAGTAAATGAAATACATAAGAGGGGGAGAGTGGTTATTTGATGAAGCCGGTTACAACAGAAGATATTGTTATGGAATTGCAGAATTTAAGAACTCCAATTCAAGACAGAACTGTGAAGAATTGGGCAGAGGTAACACGTGCAACGTTATTATATGTACAGACAATCTAACAGGTTTTACATTCTGAACATTTCTGACTGACTTTATCTAAACACACATCTACCAATATGGTATCTTTTCCAATACATTTGATACATTTGAATGGAATAATGTATTCAATGTCATGACCAAATAATCCACATAATTTGGCCGGACCGGGAACAACAATAGACTGAATACAGCCGTTACATGCGTCAAAATTAATATCGGCGGTGTATCCGAGAATTTTCCCATCACATACTAAAATAACCTGCTTATTTCGTAATTCGCAAATACGCATAAAGACTCCTATAAAATGAAAGATAAGTTCTTTACAATTAGAACTTGATACTATTAATATATGCGCAAAATGCATAAATGACATAGTTTTGGGAATAATTTGTAAGTTCCGGTTTGTGGATGTACTCTGCCTGATAGATGGACGGGAATTCGTGATGAACGGACGCATATCGAAAAAGATAAATTTATTTTGAAAACGCAAACTCGCCTACGGCTCAAACAGTGCGCTTTTCAAAATAAATTATTTTTCCGATATGCTGAGTTTCATTCAATTAAGGTATTCTCCGGTGCATAGCTACTTTCGGCATCGCCACAAACCTTTTGGGGTGGTGGCTGTTGGACTGTATTGGTTATTCCTAGTGGATTGCTTTAACGGACGAAGAGATGGAAAGATGAATTCTGGTAGAAACGCAAAACTCGCCTGCGGCTCAAACAGTGCGCTTTTCAAAATAAATTATTTTTCCGATATGCTGAGTTTCATTTAATCAAGGTATTCTCTGATGCGTATCTACTTACGGCATCGCCACAAACCTTTGGGGCGTGGGTGATGACGGGAGGATGTTGGGATTTCGAAGGGGTATCGCTGACGAATGTATTTAATTGCCATTCGAACGGATATAAATTTTTCTTTTTAATTGTTCGTTTGCTGAGTGTCATTTCATTCGTGTAATTTTTAGTATACGTCTGTGTTCGGAAAGTATTTGTTTTTAATCGAATGTACAATGGTGAAAGATTTAACGACCATTTACATTCTGAGATACACAGGGAAAGAGACATTCATTGTTGACAAACAGTTGCGAGGCTTCCGTTGGGAGCTTTCGAGTCGCATGGGCACAAAGCGAACTGTTTGAGCCGCAGGCGAGGCCCAGCGACTGCCCATAATAAGTGCGAGGAAGCGAGCAGGAAATGAAGCATGTTTGTCAATAATGATATGGCTCTTGACCGTCCGTTAGGTCAAAGTTTCCTTGTAGCATCCCACTACATTACGCAGTGCGATTCGCAATCCGCTGCGCTCCTTGCTCATCCGTGCAGTCGCACTATCAAAAAGAAATAACAAATCCTCTCTAGTGAGCAAGCTCCCATCGAATATTTGTATTTCATTGAGAGCTACTACATTACGCAGTGCGATTCGCAATTCGCTGCGCTCCTTGCTTATCCGTTGACGTACTATCAAAAAGAAATAACAAATACTCTCTTGAGAGCAAGCTCCCATCGAGTATTTGTTATTTCTTTTTGGCACTGCTCGTTAAATCGGAATTTAACTTAAATATTTCTTCATAGTACTTAATGCACATTTTTCAAGTCGACTTACCTGTGCTTGAGAAATGCCGATTTCCTGCGCAGTTTCTGTTTGGGTTTTGCCGATGAAGAAACGAAGGCGGATAATCTGACGTTCTCGCGGGGTAATGTGGCGCAGTGCATCAGACAGGGCAAGATGTTCAACCCAGGTATCTTCTTTATTCTTTTTATCACGTACCTGATCAATAATATAGAGCGTGTCCCCTCCATCGGAAAAGACAGGCTCGTACAAAGATACCGGAGAGGCAATAGCATCCATTGCGAGAACAATCATTTCCGGACTGATTCCGATTTCTTCTGAAATTTCATTAATTGTCGGTTCTTTCTGGTGTGCTTTGATATAATGTTCTTTGGCGTAGAGCGCTTTGTAAGCGGTGTCTTTTAGAGAACGACTGACACGGATGGGACTGCTGTCACGTAAGAAACGTTTAATTTCGCCTAGAATCATAGGTACGGCATACGTGGAAAACTGAACACCTTGTGAACAGTCGAAATTATCGACAGCTTTAATCATGCCGACACAGCCAATTTGAAATAAATCATCCATATGTTCATTACTTTGGGAAAATCGCTGTACAATGCTTAAAACCAGTCGTAAGTTGCCACGGATAAATTGATCTCGGGCAGCTTTATCACCAGACTGGATACGTTGTAAGAGTTCTTGTTTTTCATTTGCAGAGAGAAGGGGCAGTGTTGCAGTATTTACACCACAAATTTCAACTTTATATCCAGACACATCAGACCTCCTTGCAGTCAAAAAATTTACATTTATAAGGATTGCCGATTAAAAGGATATTTATACATAAATAAAGAGAAAAAATGATATAAATATTCATATATTTTAAATGGTTTTCTTGACCGAATGACAAGATTTCGATACAATAGATTAGATAAGGATATGTTATGAAATTATAGGTTTCAACAGAACTTATCAACAGAACAAAAATCCGATGAATGACAGGAGGAAACGATTTTGAAATGTCCTTTTTGTGGAAATGAAAATACAAAGGTAATCGATTCAAGACCGACAGATGATAGTTCGATTCGAAGAAGAAGACAATGTGAACGTTGTGATCGCAGATTTACAACTTATGAAAAAATAGAGACAATGCCGTTGTGTGTTATTAAAAAAGATGATAATAGGGAACCGTATGACAGAGAGAAAATTGTAGCAGGAATTGTACGTTCTTGTCACAAAAGACCAGTATCTATGGAACAGATTCAGGAAACGGTTGATGAAATTGAAAATCAAATTTTCAATCTGGATACGAAAGAAGTTAAGACAAGTGACATCGGCGCAATTGTTATGGAGAAGCTGAAAGCATTAGACGAAGTAGCATATGTGCGTTTTGCTTCGGTGTATCGAGAATTTAAGGATGTAAATACATTTATCGAAGAAATTAAGAAGATTCTAAAATGACATTGATATTATTTTAACAAACAATAAAAGTAAATCAATGATTATTAAAAGTAAAAACATTTGTTGTAATGAACAATAGGAATATATAAATAAAGGATAGAAAAATGTTACAGAGATTTTACCCAACAGCATATTATCAATCGGCATATGATATTGATTATCAGGCATTATATGACAATGGATGTCGTGGGATTATTTATGATGTGGATAATACCTTAGTAGAGCATGATGCGCCGGTGGATAAACGTGCGAAGCAGTTATTTTTGCAGTTACATAAAATGGGGATTCAGACATGTATTCTGTCAAATAACAAGGAAGAACGTGTTGCACCGTTAGCAAAGACGGTACAATCTGAATATGTTAGCAAAGCAAAGAAGCCATCGCCTGTAAATTATAAAAAGGCAATGAAACAAATGCATACAGACATGTCAAATACTATTTTTGTAGGAGATCAGCTGTTTACAGATGTCTGGGGTGGTAATCGCGCAGGTGTTATGACTGTTTTGGTAGCGCCGATTGCAAAGCATGAGGAAATTCAGATTGTTTTAAAAAGATATTTGGAACGGATTGTTATGCATTTTTATTGGAAAAAGCTGCGAAAGGGAGCGGTAAAACGACCCAATAATAGACTGATGCAGATATTGTGTCAGAAAGCGGTTAAAAAATAGCACAATAGGGAGTAGGAGCATGAATGAGATTAAGGGAACAACAAAGTTATGTGGCTTGATTGGAAATCCGGTGGAACATTCTATTTCGCCATTGATTCATAATACACTTGCAAATTTATGCGGATTGGATATGGTGTATACAACATTTCGTGTAGAAGCTGGAAATGTGGATTGTGCAGTGAAAGGGGCACATGCATTAAATATTTTAGGAATGAATGTTACTGTTCCACATAAGCAGGAAGTGATTGCAGCATTGGAGGATATTGATCCAATTGCGCAGTCGATTGGTGCGGTCAATACACTCGTAAGAACAGCACATGGATATAAGGGGTATAATACGGATATCTTAGGACTTGCAAGAGAATTAGAAGAGGAAGGAGTTTCTTTAGCAGACGCAGAAGTGGTCTTGTTAGGAGCCGGTGGTGCTGCGAGAGCCATTGCGTTTTTATGTGTAGAGAAAGGTGCAAAACATGTGACGATTTTAAACCGTACCGTAGAGAAAGCACAGGCAATCGCTCAGGATGTCAATGCACATTTTCAGACACAGACAGTAGAAGCACAGCCAATTGATGCTTATAAGACATTTACACAGGAAGGATATATTGTGCTTCAGACATCAAGTGTCGGCTTGTATCCGAATTCGGATAAGACACTGATTGAGGATGAAGTGTTTTACCAGAAGGCAGCTGTCGGTGTGGATATCATTTATAATCCAGCTGAAACAAAGTTTATGAAGTTGATGAAACAGCAGGGAAAGCCGGCATATAACGGCTTGAAGATGCTTTTATATCAGGGAGTATCCGCCTTTGAATTATGGAATGATGTACAAGTTACAGCGGAGCAGGCACAGGAAGTTTATACATTGATGAAAAAGGAGCTTGGTATCAATGAAGAATAATATTGTATTGATTGGATTTATGGGATGTGGCAAGACTACATTTGGCAAATGGATATCAAGACATTATCCGTATAAATTTGTGGATACTGACGATTGTATTGTGCGTGCACAGAAACGAACCATTAATGATATTTTTAAAATGAATGGAGAAGATTATTTTAGAAATTTAGAGACGGAAACAGTGAAAGAACTTCTGAAACAGGAGGACGGAAAAGTGATTTCCGTTGGCGGTGGACTTCCGGTTAAGGAAGAAAATCGTGCCTTGTTGCGTGAATTGGGAACAGTTGTATATTTGAATACATCAAAGCGAGAGCTTGTAAGACGATTGCGAAATGATAAAAACAGACCGTTGCTTGCCGGAGGCGATATTGAGAAGAAGGTTGATACATTGATGGAACAACGCCGGTTGATTTACGAAGAGACAGCACATCTTATATTATCGACGGATGAGAAAAATTTTACAGAAATGTATGAAGAAATTGTATCGTATGGTGAGAATTTATAATGCTGGATGTCATTTCAGCAGATATAAATAGCAATATAACAAATAGATTTGTATAAAAGTAGGAAAGTGAGGAAATTAGAATATGAAGATTTTGGTGATGAACGGTCCGAATATTAATTTTCTTGGGATTCGAGAAAAAGGTATTTACGGCAATCAGGATTATGCATATTTAGAAAAGATTATCAAGGATAAGGCTGAGGAACTCGGCGTGGATGTTGAAGTATTCCAGAGCAATCACGAAGGTGCTATCATTGATAGGATTCAGCAGGCTTACTATGATAAGGTAGATGGTATTGTGATTAATCCGGGGGCGTTTACACATTACAGTTATGCGATTCGTGATGCACTTGCATCGGTTGCAGCGATTCCGAAGATTGAAGTACATATTTCCAATGTACATACCAGAGAAGAGTTTCGTCATACATCGGTAACGGTTCCGGTGTGTGACGGTCAGGTAGTGGGACTAGGACTGAAGGGATATTTGTATGCAATGGAAGCATTAATCAATCAGTACAACGATAAAAATTGATGATTTTGATAAAAATTATTGAAATAAAGGAAAAAACTGTTGCCAAAACAGTATATTTATTATAAAATTATATGAGTTATTGATGAAATAGGAGGTATACCAAAGAATGGTAAGCGCAGGAGATTTTAAGAATGGATTAACAATCCAGATGGATAATAACATTTGGCAGATTATCGAATTCCAGCATGTTAAGCCTGGTAAGGGAGCTGCTTTCGTAAGAACTAAGTTAAAGAACATTGTCAGTGGTGGTGTTATTGAAAAGTCTTTCAGACCAACAGAGAAGTTTGAACTTGCTCACATTGAAAAGAAGGAATATCAGTATCTTTACGCTGATGGAGATCTTTATAACTTCATGGATACAGAAACATATGATCAGATTGCTTTATCTGCAGATGATGTTGGTGATTCATTAAAGTTTGTTAAGGAAAATGAAATGGTTAAACTTTGCTCACACAATGGCAATGTATTCGCTATTGAACCACCTCTTTTCGTTGAACTTCTTATCACAGAATCAGAACCAGGTGTTAAGGGTGATACAGCAACAGGTGCTACAAAGCCAGCTGTATTAGAGACAGGTGCTACAGTTTATGTACCATTATTCGTTAACCAGGGCGATACAATTAAGATTGATACACGTACAGGAGAATATATGTCTAGAGTATAATTTAGGACAAGTTTTCTAACATAATCAAACGGCGAATTCGCAGGAAATATGCGGATTCGCCGTTTTTTGTATGAGTGGATTATTTATGCAAATCAATGCAAATTCACGTGCAGTTGTTCCTTTGGCTGCATGTCCAATGATTTTTAAGCAATGCATTGACACGCATACCAGTGTACAAATGAATCAACATAATCTATATTTTTTAAAGTCGTTCGTTTTTGTTCTCTTGCAATAATTCATTGATTCTTATTATTCACGTTCAATCATAGACTTCAGTGCTTCCTGTAAAACTTGTGAGAAATTAATATTTCGTTCCAGTGCGGCAGCGTTTAACCAAGCTGGCAACGTTACAGTACGATTTACGGAACGATTATTGTGCGCCATTCGGATAGAAGGCATATATACATCAACCAATATAACTTGTTCATTGGCTTCTGTTTGAATCTGAGAAAGTGGTGTGGGAGTAGGAATGTCTTCCCCATCATCTTCTAATCCATTCATAGTAATTCCTAAAAGTTCACGCGCAGAAAATAGTGCGTCTGTATCATCAACACCACTTGTAGCACATTGTAAATCAGGAAATTCAACCGCTATCTCTGAATCATCTTCATAGGTAAAGATTGCTGGATAAATGTAACGTTCAATTTTTTTCATAATAGTCTCCAAAATATTATTAGTGATGTCAAGAGGGAAAAGCCAGAGGAGAGCTTTTATAATCTCTCTTGATGAATATGATTTCATATCTTGTCATCCTGACACTATTATAATAACACATATAATTATATTTGCTAATAAAAATATAATTATATGTGTTATTGAATGGAATATGTAATATAATAAAGACAGTTAAGAGAGGCACACAAACTTAACGAGTAATGGGCAAGCGAGAAAGGAGAAAAGGCGGTTATAAAGGAAAAGGCGGTTATAAAGGAAAAGGCGGCAGCTGTCGGACAAAGTGTAAATGAGTTTGTGTATTCAGCAGTAAAAGAGAAAATGGAAATATTAGAAGCAGAGAGCAACCAACAATAACCCCATGCCCTGGCAGCAGCAACACCAGAGCAACTGTTCATTCTTAGGAATCTCCATAGGGGGATTCCTTTTTTGTGCAGAAAACAATTCTAAAACTATTACATTTTCTATTGACAGAACCCCAATATCTGCGATTCCATAGCATATAGAGGGGCATACTCCGTATATTACAAAAAAGAATTACTAGAGGAGAGAAGATGATGATGAGAACACCAAAGAAAGAATCTGTATATTTTCCAAAGGAGCTGGAACATATTTCTGAAATTTAGTATGATTGAAGAAGAAAGAATAAGGGCGGGAGATATATGAAAATTGAGAATATGCAAATAAAAAAATCAAATGTTTTGATGATATTTTTTGAAGCAAATACATTTAAAAAGGAGTTTAAACATAAAGTAAATGAAGTTAGAACAGAAAAATATCGTAAATATGTTAAAGATGAATTTCCAATACCATATTGCGTGACATTAGCATCGTTTGCATGTGAACTTTTTATTAAATTTTTGATATGTGTGAGTGGAATACAAGAGGATGAAACAGTTAATAGTATTGATATTCCTAGAGGTCATGATTTGCAAAAATTGTATAATCAATTGCCTGATAGATATAAAAAGATAGTATTAGATAAAATTGAAAAAGAAACATTGAATAATATATTGAAAAGAAATGCAGATGCATTTATGAAGTGGAGTTACATATATGAAAGCAGAGAAAGTAGTATAGTATTTAATTATGATTATATAAATAAATTTATGGATGTATTGTATGAGATTGCTAATAAAAAAAATACTACTTGGTTTGGAGAAGAGGAGGCTACAGATGTAATGATGAAAGTAACAGATAGTATTTATCTTTGAATTATTGTGATAGTATGATAATGATACAGTTGCTACGATGTGAGAAATGTTAAAATTCCAATAAAAAGTATTTGATATTTTTAATCAACTGCTGTATACTATATATAATATATTTTCAATAAATATAAATACAAAAGACGGAGAGGTATTTGATGGGACAGAAAGATATGACAGCAAAGATACTAGAGGATTACAATGATGTGTTTGCGGATATTGTCAATGTACTCGTATTTCGTAAGAGAGAAATACAGGAAGATGAGCTTGTAAATGGACCAACAGAATCGATTTATAAGGCGGCAGGAGAGAAGTATCGGGAACAACGCAGAGATGTATTTAAGCATTGGAAGCATGCAAATCTTACAATTGCCAGTTTCGGATTGGAGAATCAGTCGGAAGTGGATTCCGATATGCCAGTGCGTGTAATGGGATATGATTATGCAAGTTATAGAAGCCAGATTCAAAAACAAGGAAAGAGTGATAAGGAGTTAGATGGGATTGCAAAATCTAACAGAATACCGACGGTTACATTGGTGTTGAATTTATCACAAAAAGATTGGGACGCACCTAAGACGTTGTATGATTGGTTGGATATGCCACAGGCAATACAACCATTTGTATCAGATTATCGTTGTAATGTAATAGATATTCATCGGTTGGAAGATGAAGTAATAGAAAAATTTCAATCGGATTTTAAACAGATTGCATACTTTTTTAAATATGGTACAATAACTACAAAGCAAGGCGGCGAGAAATTACAGCATCCACAGGAAGTTGTAGATTTCTTAGGAGCTTTTAGTAAAGGTGATTTTCGGGAAGCAAAAGAACGAATCAATAAGAGATTGGAGAAGGGAGATGTTGTAAGTATGTGCACAATCGTAGAAGATTTACAAAAGAAAGCAGAGGAAGATGGAAGAAGATTAGGAGTAGAAGAAGGACATAAGTTAGGAGTACAAGAAGGACTTACAGAAGGTCAACGCATAGAAATAGAAAAGATGACATTAAAACTCTATTACAAGAAGTATGCGCTGGAGGATATAGCGGAACTTGTTGAATTGTCAGAACAGGAAGTGCGGGATATTATTGACAGTCAAGGCAAGAAATTATAATCAGAAGTAATATTAGCAATAGAAATGTCCTCCGTTTGTGATATATACTTACGGAGGACATATGTGTTTATTCAATTATTTATGTTCAGTCTTTTAAGCTCTGCATATATTCATGCATAGATTCTGCTACAATCTTACTGTGTGCGACCGCTTCAACAACGGTTCTTGCACCATTTACAACGTCACCGGATGCAAAGATTCCAGGGCGGGATGTATGACCTGTTTCATCAGCATCAAGCAGACCACGTGTATTTGCGTTGAGTCCTTTTGTTGTATTAACAAGATTTGTCTGAGGTCCCTGACTGATTGAGATGATAACACTATCAGCAGGGTAAAGCTGTTCTGTTCCCTCAATGTCTGTAAATGAGCCGTCTTCATTTTCAATGACGTTAATAAAGATTGCACCATCATCTGTGATTTCGACAGGGCGTTTATTGTATTCAAAATGAACACCTTCCAATTTGGCATATTCAAATTCATATTTGCTTGCGGCAACTTCCTTTGTAATAGAAAAGCAAGTAAGGTTTTCAACGCCTTTACGAAGCGCAGTTCTTGCAACGTCCATGGCAGCATTACCGGCACCAATTACCAATACATTTTTGCCGAGGCGATAGCTGTCCGGATTATTTAAGTAGTTAATACCAAAGTGAACATTTCCAAGTGTCTCGCCCTTAATGTGTAACGCATTGGGTTTCCATACACCAGTACCAACGAAGATAGCTTTGTAGCCATCGCGGAACAGGTCTTCAATTGTAATTGCACCGCCAATCATTGTATTTGGACGAACTTTGATGCCTTTTAATTCAAGATGACGGTATTCAATATCATCTAAGACACTTTTCGGAAGACGAAATTCAGGAATACCGTAACGTAAGACACCACCGATTTTATCTTTTCCTTCAAAAATGGTAACTTTATATCCATATCTTGCAAGAATAATTGCAATGGTAATTCCGGCAGGACCAGAGCCAATGATTGCAACACGCATGCCGTTTGATTTGGCAGGACCATTTGTCATCTTAGATGCATAGGTTGATGAAATATAATGTTCGATGGTTGAAAAATGTACGGGAGCCCCCTTGATTCCCATAACACAGTGACCTTCACACTGTTTTTCGTGATTGCAGACAAGACTGCATACAGTGGTCAGCGGATTATTTTCAAAAAGCATCTTGCCTGCTTCATCAAGTTTATTCTCTTTTAGTAAACGAATTGCTACGGGAATGTTTGTATGAATTGGACATCCCTGTTGGCAACGAGGTACCTTACATTGAAGGCAGCGATTTGCTTCATCCATTACGTGTAATGCCATTTTTTATACCTCCTAAGATTCTTTATAGGCTCATTTTAACACGCAAATGAGAAAAAAAGAAGAGTAAATGATGTATTTTATATCAAACAAAAAGATATTGTTAATAAACTAACAAAGTGTGTGATTTAAACAATGAAATTTACAGTATTGATGATGTTTGTGTGTCAAAATAAGTCGGGATATGGATATAGAAAAAATATTTTTATTATGGAAACGAAAAAAATAGATTGTAGTTTCCAAAAATTGAGCGTATGATATATGAAAATGGAAAATTTTAGAAATACTTTACAAATTATTTCTTTATCATAAGTAGGAAATAACCGATATAAAGTTTATAAATAGTCATTATATGATTAAAACACATATAGAAATAAATGGGATTATTTTATATGAACTGTAATAATGATTGTTATAGGTGGATTATTAAAGTAACAGCATTAAAAATTGGTGAAAGGAGATTGTTATGAGTATACAGCAGATACAGAATATATCAGGTTCAGGAACACAGATTAGACAGATTACACCACAGGCATCCGTGGTTCGCAACGGAGCAAGTGGCGATGCGATGAGCAAGTTTAGGGAATCCTTTCAGCAAAAAGAGCAGGAAAAGAAAAAAGAAAATAAACAGGGGGAAGGCTTGCCTCAAATGTATATGCGGCGTAGACGACTGCGTGTTATCCCAAAAGAAATGATGATGCAGGAGTTAAAGACACAGCAGGAGAAGAAACGCTGGAATGATACGAATAATGCAACAAAGACAGATGTCGATATTAATGTTGTAAATGGAAACCATAATCGGGCAATGCAGGCAGCTAAGAAATATGCAGATATGGTTGATGAAATGAGATATTTGTAAAGGGGAATTTTGAATGTGTATATTAGTCAATGATGTGACA